>JBBSHE010000042.1:0-21680 GCA_038253325.1 Propionibacteriales bacterium | reverse complement strand
GGCGCGCAGCGCCGTCTGGTAGCCGCGGAACGGGTCCAGCGCGGCGATCTGCACCCGGGTGTACCAGTCCGCACCGCGCTCGTCGAGCCAGTCGGTGACTACCTTGCCCGACCGGCCGGGCACCACGTCTAGCAGCCTGGCCGGCCCCCCGGCGGCCGGGCGCAGGTCAACCATCCCGGTCAGGTACTGGGTCGAGCTGACCGCGGTCGCCTTGAGGAACGCGGTTTCGTCTAGGCCGAGGACGGTGACGTTGGCGACCAGCCATTGGGCGTCTAAGATCTTGCGGCCGTATTCCCACACCGCCCGCATCACGGTGCCCCAGCCGACACCGAGATCGGTCGCGACCCGGGCGACGTCGGTAGCGTCCTGGCCGACCCGGCGGGCGCACTCGGCCCGGGCACTCTCGGTGAGCACGGAACGTGCCCGGATCGCCTCGGTCCGCTCCGACCAGGTCCGCTGCGCACACCTGAGCTCCTCGCAGCGCCAGACCCGCTTGAACCACACCAGCACCACCGGTCTGCACCCAGCGGCAGGTCGCGCACCCAGCGTGGCTTGCGGTCATGCAGAGTGGCGACTACCCCACAGCGTGGGCACCCGGTCACCGACTCGAGGGTCTCGACGAGCAGCTCGACCTCACCGCCGTACTCACCAGCTGCCAACACCACGAACTCGGGAAGCCCGAGCGCCACCGCCGCGGTTTCTACCCGCTCCCCGTCCGCGGGCAAACCGGTACTCTTCTGTTCCATCTGGGGCCTCCCTTCCGTGTCTTCGTCGACTACGGATTCTGAGGCCCCAGACCTGTCTCCTACGTCAGGCTGAGGGTCGTGTCGCGATCCCGGCTACCACGCTTCATGTCGGAGAGCCGGAAATCGTTTGCCGGGGGGTACCCAGTTGGCGGCGCCGTCGCCGTCCGAAGAATCCGCCGGGCCGGTCGACCGCCGCCGAGACGATCTAACCGTCCGAGGCCTCGACACGAGAACGGCAGTCGGAGCACTTGATCCTCGAGTTCACCTGTTCGAACAGCCAGCCGAACGAATACAGCGTGCTCACGGGGAGTCCGCAGACCGTCGTCTCGGTGCGATCCGGACGGATCGCGTGCACGTCACCTTCCGGCTCCCGTGTTTCGCGGGCAACCAACTGGCCGGGACGAAGTCCCGTCGACTCGGCGAACCTCTGCCCGTCTGCGGCGACCTTGTACGACATGCCGTGAGCACAAGCCCCCGGCTCGGAGACTGGCTTCGCGAGGGCGCCGTTCCTGCATGTGGCGTTGCGAGTGTTCTCGCGGTCGATGGACTTGGGCGGGGGGCGCGGATCAGGATCCCCATTCGTTTCGCTGGGGTCTGTCGGCAGCGGTTGGCGTGGACGACCATCAAGGTGTGAGGCGCTGGTTCCACAGCGGTGTGTCGGGCGCGCTTGTTCGAAGAGGGTGCGGAGTTTCCGTTTCGCGGTGCGGATCCGGGTCTTGACGGTCCCGAGGGGGATGTCGAGCATCTCAGCGACTTCTTCGTGCGAAAGACCTTCGTAGTAGAAGAGGACCAGCGGGATGCGTTGCTTCCGGGAGAGGGTACGTAGCGCCTGAAGCATGTCTTCGTCGTGCTCCCATCTCGTGACGGGATCGAGTGTGCCGGTGTCCAGGGTGTTGTAGAGGATTTCGCGTCGAGCGGTCCGCTCGGTGGATCGGACACAGTCGATGGCGCGCCGTCGGGCGATCATTGCCAGCCATCCGCAGGGGCTGCTGCGGGTGGCGTCGTAGCGTGGTGCGAGCTGCCACGCCTCGAAGTAGACGTCCTGCATGACTTCCTGGGATCTTGTCGGGTCGCGAAGTATCCGCAGGACAATCGAGAAGACTGTTCGCGATGTGGCGTCGTAGAGATCTGCGAATGCCTGGTGGTCGCCACTGCTCGCGCGCACCATCGTGGCCATCAGCGCCGTCGCCTTCGCGGTCTGCTCGACTGTTGCGTCTCGCGGGCAGTGCACCGTCACCGAGTCGGAACGGCGATTCGGCGCAGTCCCATCGTCCGCTTCCGAGCCGTCGTCCTCCTCCAGGTCGAAGACCCGGCTCTCCTGTTGGCACACAGTGGTCGTTCGGAAGCCGACTGTAGCCGGATTGGTGCGCGCTTCGCCTACGCCCACATCATGATCGCGCGGCGCTAATGGTCGCCATCTCTGTGGTAATTCCGCCAAAGGGAGGCGCCGAGTTTGAGTCCCTACGCGCGCCGCGTCGGGCCCGTGTCCCGGGCGTCTCTTCGGACACGGGCCCGACGGATCCCACCGATTCAGCGGCGTGATGTGGTCCGGCTTCGCCCGGACGTCATGATGCGTTGCGGTGCGCAGGTGTGCTTGCGCCGCGCGCGGGCGTTGTACGACGTCCGCGGACTGCAACCAGCCACACCACGCGCAGGGACGTGAGGACCATCACAAGCCAGCCCATCGTTTCCGTCATGTCTTCCTCCTACATTCGGTGGCACCCGACGCCATGCGCGGGTCACTTGCCTCCACTGGTACGGATAGAGCCGTTGACGCCGCGCGGGAAGAACCCACCCTTCGTCGCCTTCTTGGGGGTGAGATAGACGACGTTCAGCACGTGCGGAGCCGTCCGGCTGTACGCGATCGAGTAGAACTTGTTCGTCGGGACGATGTTGGCCCGGTCCAGGCTGCCGATGCCCTGATCGTCGTCGCTCTGGCCGTCGAGACTGTCCCGTGCCGTCGAGATCGCACGCGCCGGCCTCTGCAGCCCCTTGCCGTACAAAGTGGTCCGGATGAGTCCGGCGTGGTACGCCTCGACCGCCAGGATGCCGGCCGCGGCCTCCAGGTACGTCTTGTTCTGAATCAACGGAGCCGCACCCTTGTACGCCGTCACGCCCACGTCTTCGAAGATGAACGCCGCAAGCAGGAAGTTGTTCTCGTTCGCATACGGGTCGAAGGTCTGGTTCGCGCCGATCAGACCAGCCGCACGTGCCGCGGCCGTGAAGCTGTTCTTGATGTCGATCGCCGGCCGTGCCACCCGAGCTTTGCCGAGCGCGTGCCGCAAGAACCTGACGTGAGAGACCTCGTCGTGGGCGATCTCGGTCGCGTAGTTGCGAATCGCCTTCGACGAGAACTTGACCGCTCGGCCACCAGTGACCGGGCCACGATTGCCCTTTCCGGTGGTGAGGCCGGCGGCGATGCCGTGGCCGAACGCGGCGTTCGAGTAGAACTCCGCCTCGAGGTACTCGAGGTTGAGGGCGAAGTTCAAGATCGCGCCATCGCTCGGGGCACCAAGCGCGCTGCCCGCATCGGCGCCCACGAGGGTGGAGGCGCCGACCACGCCGAGGCCAGCGAGCCCGGCACTACGGAGAAAGCGGCGCCGGTCCGTCTCGTTCTCTGCGCTTCGCTCGATCATGTTGGTGACTAGTTTGTTTCCGAACACGGATCCTCCAAAGATCTGTGAGATGCGGGCCGCTGGCCCGCCGGGTCTGAACAGAGGTGCGCTCGCCGAAGCGTTGAAGTGGAAGGCAGGCGCACCGACTCCTCCCTTCGCCATGCTGCCGGAATCCTCGACGAGGGCTCCTGATGTCGGGTTCGTCACGGCGAGGGAACCGGATTGATCGACGCCGAAGTTTATTTCGACACTGCAAGACTCCATCCGTGACGCATCAATGAAGGCTGGGAACCTGCGGCCGCCGCCGGTCGCCCCCTTGGCGCGCGCCCGGGTACGAGGCCCGTTCCCCCTGCTCGGTCCGGCGTTTGTCGCCGGCATCGCGTACGTCGATCCCGGAAACTTCGCCACCAACCTGAGCGCCGGAGCAAAATATGGCTACCTGTTGGTGTGGGTCGTGGTCGTGGGAAACCTGATGGCGATGCTCATCCAGTACCTCTCGGCGAAGTCAGGTATCGCGACCGGACGCAACCTGCCGGAGCTGTGCCGGTCGCAGTTCCCGCTGCCGGTGGTACGAGGACTCTGGGTGCAGGCCGAGGCGATCTCGATCGCCACCGATCTCGCCGAGGTCCTGGGCGGCGCCATCGCGTTGCAGCTGTTGTTCGACGTCCCGCTGCTGGTCGGCGGCGTGATCACCGCGGGAGTCGCGTTCGCGCTGCTCACGCTCCAGACCCGTGGGCACCGTCCGTTCGAGACGGCTATCACCGGGCTGCTCGGCGTCATCCTGCTGGGGTTCCTCTACAACGTCGTCGCCGCTGGGGTGAGTCTGGGTGCGCTTGCCGAGGGAGTCGTCCCGCGCTTCGACGGCGCCGACAGCCTGTTGCTCGCAACCGGGATGTTGGGCGCGACCGTGATGCCCCAGCGATTCGGTTTTCTGCGACCCTCCCAAGAACCGCACCTTACCGAGGCCATCCGCCTGGCCTTTGATCTGATGTGAAGCACGTAGGTTTTCCGCTGCTCGCATTGGCGGCACTGCCGACGCAGAACTCATTACCTTCTGGGTCGGCCATCACGTACCAGGTCTGTTGCCGCCGACAAAACGTCAACGCCAGCGGGTGGTCAGGGTCGGGGACTTATCGAGCGCCAGGTCTGACCGTCGTCGGTGGAGATCCACGCCTTGTCCGGGGAGCCTCCGTAGGCGCAGAGCACCTGGTCTCCGCCGGTCACCGCTCTCGCTTTCAGCTTGCGGGGGTAGAGCTTGCGGAAGGCGGTCCACTGACTATTGGCCTTCCACAGGTACGTACCGTCGGCGATCAACATTCCACCTTTGGTCGTGGTCGCTATCGAGCCCGGAGCCAGGATCATGTCGGGCGGAAGGCTGGCGTGACGCCAGTGGCGACCTCCGTCCTCGGTGACGTCCAGGCCGGCAAGGATGTCGTGTTCGTCCTTTTGAGTTCTGCTCAGGAGTACGGCGGTTCTCGAGGGGCTCACTGCCAGACCTAAGATCGTGGACTGTCCGGTCCGGTGAGTTGACCACGTTCGACCGAGGTCACTGCTCCAGGCGACAGTCGGGTTTCCCGTTGGCCCGCAGCGCGGGGTGCCGATCTCCCAGATGCGGCCGTGGCCGTCCCAATGGTCGTCGTACTCGCAACGGGTGCTCGGGGCAGTGAGAGGCGGGTAGACGGTCGCGGTCTTCTCGTCGAGCATCCCGGCGGGGCGGGTGCCGTTGATGCCGGGAAGGTTGGTGAGGGGCCCGCCGGGGCTCGCGGAGATCGGGTGCCGAGCCAGGGTCAGCTTCCGAGTTGTGCCGTCGGGGGCGACGACGAAGCTGTTGTTCCCGTACAACCACACGACGACCGACCCGTCGGGCAGCGCATAGATGTTCAGCTTGTCCGGAATGACCATAGCGCGCGAGCTGCGCCAGCCGTCGGACGTCCAGGTGAGGACTCCTGGACATGCGCCGTTCGCGCCTCCCGCTGAGCACACGTACCACAGCGCGGCGGCATGGTTCGGATCCGCGTACGACACGTCGGAGATCTCGGCATCCGGCTGATGCAGCAGAGCCACCGGGTGCTTCAGCAGGTAGTGCCGCGACGGGGGCGGCGACGTCGCGTATGAACTCGTTGCGGCCGTGGGGCCGGGATGGACCGGGCTCGTTCCCCGTGGTGTCCCGGACAGATTGACAGCGAGGACGGCGGCGACGGCTCCGGCCGTGAGGGTCGCGAAGCTGGCGGTGGCCCGACGCCGGAGGCGGCGCACCCGAGCTCGGCGTATCAGATCGCCGAAGGCGGGCGGCCTCGCTGCGGTCTCTGCGCTTGCTGCCAGCGCTCGCAACTTCGACTCAAACATGGCGCTCCTCGTCGTGATCCGACAACAGGCCGGCGAGGGTTGTACGACCTCGCACCAACCGTGTCTTGATGGTTCCGATCGGTACGCCGAGCATGTC
Source organism: Propionibacteriales bacterium (assembly GCA_038253325.1). Taxonomy (GTDB): domain Bacteria; phylum Actinomycetota; class Actinomycetes; order Propionibacteriales; family Nocardioidaceae; genus JBBSHE01. Next base: position 15,876 of record JBBSHE010000042.1, on the reverse strand, counting down.
GGCGACTTCGTGCACCGGCATGTCGGCAAGGTGATGGAGCACGACCGCCTCGCGCTGCACCTCAGGGAGCCCGGCAAGTGCCCTGACCAGTTCCAGGTGGTCCGGCGACGGCTCGAACGGCGTCACATCGTCGACGAGCTTGGGTTGCAGTCCCGCATACGTCTTCATCCGGCGCCAACGACTTCGTTGCACGTTGACCGCCACCCGCCGCAGCCACGCCTCCGGGTTGTCGATGCGGCGGAAGCCGCGCCCGTGGTCGAGGGCGCGCACGAACGCTTCCTGCACGACGTCCTCGGCGCTTGGTAGGTCTCCACAGACGGTATACAGCTGTCCGACGAGTCGACGGTACGAGGCGTCGAAGACGTCGCGCACGAGCTCCTCGCCCGTCATCGGCAAATCCCTTGATCACCCGGTGCCATTGCTTACTCGACTCCTGGCTTGACCCCTTGGTTTCAATTCGCTGCGGTGTTGAGTTTCATACAGGCGATCGGTTTCTCACAGCCGGGCCGCGAAGCTCGGGACGGAGCCGAGGTGACGGCGCGCGCAGCCTCCGCCGCAATCGGGGCTCGGTCGCCGAGCGGCTACCGACGTCGGGGCGAAACGAAAAAAGGACCGGGGCAGGTTGCATCCGTCCACGGCCGCACAGACACTAGAACACCTATTCGAGACAGTGACCCTAGCCGGCAGCACGCCGGCGGCGCTGCTGGACTGCCTGGCCGCCGACGAGGCGACGGTACGCGCGGCGCAGGCCCGGCACGCCGAGACGATCCACGCTTCGCCGACGGACAGGGCCCGGCGCGGTCCGAGATGTGACGAATCACATGCAGCGCACACGGTGTCCACATGGACCGACGCGCAGGCTTTATGGACAAGGAAACCTACGGCCGAAGGAGCCCACATGAACAAACCCGGAAAGTGACAACCGTCACCATGGCGGCGATCACCGTCGCCGCCCTCGGTGGAGGTATCGCAGCCGCGTCGGCGCACCCGGATGCGTCGGCCACTCACCCGCCGACATCGCGGAACTCCTCAGCTCGCGGTAGCGTGCGAGACCGCGCTGTTGATGCCCGGGGTGCAGTCAGATCTCGAGGAAGCGACGAATGGTTCTCCCGACCACGGCCATCACGGCTGGACTTGACGTGCCGATCCGGTGAAGCAGCCGGCGCTCGCTGATCGATCTGATGTCCTCGCAACGGGCGTATGACACCACGTCGAGCCTGTTCTCATCATCGGGTTCAATCTCAATCCGGGTAGGCAAACCGCGCCGTGTACGCGTCAAGGGCAGCCCGGTAAGCACCGACGCATGCCGATTCCACTCGTCGGACGAAACGACGAGGAACGGTCTAGTCCACCCCTGTTCGTGACCGAGCGGCTCGCCGAAGTCAGCAATCCAAAGCTCGCCACGACGGACTTCACTCACGATCAAGGTCGTCACGGACCCCCCGCTCCCACGCGGGATCTTCAGTCAATGCCTCGGGATGCGCCGCCAACGCTTTGCGGGTCGCTTGCCAGAACTCTGCGTCTTCGTATGCGTCGAACGCCTTGTCAACGATCTCGCCGATGGAGCGTCCCGCCGCTTGTGCAAGAGTCGCTGCACGTGCACGCGTTTCCTCAGTGACTCTCAGTGTCGTCGCCATGAACGCAAGTATACATAGAAGCATGCGATATCGCATGCGACCGGGCCGGCAAACGTGCGCCGTTGAGCGATGGGCCGCATGTCGGGTCTACGCGCCGCAGCCGTCCAATGCGCCAGCATTACCCCTCCTGTCGATAAGGCAACGCCAGCCGCCGGAATCAAGGCACGCCGCGCACGTCGGGCGCCGCCGCCAGTTCAACCTGTACCGGCTGCCCCGTCCCGAGCGACTCCATGCCGGCCGTGCAGACGGCGGTGGCGGCGTACCCATCCCACATGGTGGGTCCGGAGACCTCGCCGCGCCTCGCCTGGTTCACCCAGTGTTGGAGCTCGAGGTCGTACGCCAACCGGAACCGGTCGCGGAAGTCCTCTGGTACAACGCCGCCCCAACGGCCTGCGGACCTTCTCAGCACGCCAGCGCCCAGCCCCACGGTCGCGTTGCCGAGTTCACCGACCGCTTCACACCTGACCTCGTAGCCGACTCCCGAGTTCACGAAGACCTCGGTGGTGGCGACCCCGCCACCTGCCATCTCGAAGATCGCCACCTGCGGATCCACCACGCCGTGTTCCACATTGCGGGTGGCCCGCGGTGCCAAGACCGTGATCCGGTCGATCTCGTCGTCGAAGAGCCAACGGGAGATGTCCACCTCGTGCACCAGCGAGTCCCGCACGATCATCTCGCTGCGAAAGTCCGGCGGCGCGCTCTTGTTGCGGTGAACGTGGTGCAACAACAGGGTCCGCCCAAGCTCGCCGGATCCCAATAGGGCCTTGAGTTCCGAATACTCGGGGTCGAACCGCCGCATGAAACCAACCTGCACCAGTGTGCGCCGGATTCGACGCTCTGCCTCGACCAGGCGCAGCGACGACTCCGCGTCCATGGTCAGGGGCTTCTCGCACAGCGTCGGCTTGCCGTGTTGCAGGCACGCCATCACCTGCTCGTCGTGCGCCCAACCTGGCGACGCGATGATGACCGCGTCGACGCCGTCGTCGGCAGCCAGCTCAGTTGGGTCATCCACGACGCGCACTCCGTCGAAGCGTGCGGATACGTCTCGCGCTCGATCCTTGGCGGGGTCCGAAACCGCCACCAGCCGCGCCCCCGCCACCCGCTCGACGATCCGCTGTGCGTGGTCTGCACCCATCGCACCCACGCCGATGATCCCGACGCGCAGGGTTTGAATGGTCATGGTGTTTCCTGAATCCGGGTCAGCGCGCCGACCTGACAAACGCAATGGCCCCGAAGGACCGGCTACGCCTTCGTCGTACCGGTCTCAGCACTCCTCATGCTCGCTTCGAGCTCGGTGATCTCGTGACTCAGCTCGTCAAGCTCGGCCCCACCGGCCATCTTCGTCAGCAGCTCGTCTTTGCTGATCTCATCTCGCCGGTATTCTCCGATGCTCCGGCCACGGTTCAGCAACACGAAGCGATCTCCCACCAGATGAGCATGTGATGGGTTGTGCGTGATGAAGATGACGGTCAAGCCTCGCTCCCGCGCCCTGATGATGTATTTCAGCACCACCCCCGCTTGACGGACGCCCAGGGCCGCGGTGGGCTCGTCGAGGATCAGGACCTTCGCGCCGAAGTACACGGCACGAGCCGTTGCGACGGACTGACGTTCGCCGCCCGACAAGGTGCTGACCGGCTGCTCAGCATCGCGGATCATGATCCCCATCCGCGCGATCTCGTCGGTGGCAATCTGCTTCGCACCCTCCAGGTCGAAATAGCGAAATGGCCAACGGCCCTTACGGGGTTCGGCGCCGAGGAAGAAGTTCCGCCAGATCGACATCAGCGGGACCATCGCGAGGTCCTGGTAGACGGTGGCGATCCCCGCTGCGCGCGCATCGCGGGGGGAGTGGAACGTCTTTTCCTCCCCCCCGACCAGCAGCCTTCCCTCGTCGGGTCGGTGGAATCCAGACAGGATCTTGATCAGCGTGGACTTGCCTGCACCGTTGTCGCCGAGGATGCAGGTGACCTCGTTCGGATCGGCGTGAAACGACACGTCCTTGAGAGCGATGACGCTGCCGAAGTACTTCGACACACTATCGAGCTCCATCGACGATTCACTCATCAGCCGACCCTCCTCACACCACAGTCGAATGCGTCCGAGCGGCGTTGCGGCGACACGTCAGGCCCCCCGATCTCTGAACCGTCGACGCATCACGTCGTTGGCAAAGACGGCGATCAGCAACATCACGCCAAGGAACAGGAAGAACCAGTTGCTGTTCCACCCCGCGTACGGGATGCCGATCTGCGCCATCCCGAAGATCAGGGCACCCACCGACGCGCCGACGATCGATCCGGCGCCACCGGTGAGCAGGCACCCGCCCACGACCGCGGCGATGATGTACTGCAGCTCCAAGCCGACGCCCTGGGCGGAGGTGACAGACGTGAAACGCAGGGCGGTCATCATCCCCACCAGCCACGCCATGACCGCAGTGGACACGAACAGCCCGATCTTCGTGGCGGCGACCGGAACACCGACGCTGCGTGCCGCCGTTGCGTCGCCGCCCACGCTGAATACCCAGTTGCCGAGCCGGGTCCGGGTCAGGATCCACGCACCCACGATGGTCAGGCCGACCCACCAGAAGATGGCGACCGGGAACGCTACGCCTCTGATCGTCACGCTCGAGCCCAAGATCGTGTTGGCACTGTCGTAGCCGCTGGCCAAGTTGATGCCGTCTACCCGGACGGTGTTCGTGATGGCCTGCGCCACCCCTTGGTTGAGGCCCTGCAGGACGAAGAAGGTCCCGAGCGTGACTATGAAGCTGGGGAGGCCGGTGCGTACGACCAGCACTCCGTTGAGCAGGCCGACCAGGACGGCAAACACCAGCGCACCCAACATCGCCAGCCAGATGTTCCAGTGCCAGTGCACCGCCAGCAGACCCATGAGCATTCCGGTTGACCCCGTCATCACACCGGCCGACAGGTCGAACTCCCCACCGATCATGAGGAATGCGATGGCGATCGCCACGATGCCCAACGTCGACGCAGGATCCAGCCAGGTCGCTGCCCCGGCAAGGCTGCCAAACTGGGCGGTGTACAACGAGAAGAAGGCGAACAGAACGATGGCACCCGCCACCGCGCCCAACCCGGGGTTGCCCAGGATCCGATGAGCTGTGCTCGTGGCGCGCACCCGCTCGTCGTTCGAGCCGCCGGACCCAGCGCCGCCAGCGCTGTCAACGTCTCCGGTGGAGTCGACCTGGTTCTCGACACTCATGCGTTGCACCCCTGTCTGACGGCGGTCAGCGCGCCGACCAGCGGACTGGCCGGCGCGCCTCGGCTAGCAGTTTCCTGCCTGGACACACGAGATGATCTTGTCGACGTTGCTGCTGTCGACATAGCTCGGGCCGGTGAGCACGGGCAGGCCACCACCGGCGATGTTGCCGTTCTGGTGGTACAGGTACAGGAATCCGACGGGCAGGTATCCCTGCAGATACGGCTGCTGGTTGACGGCGAACAGGATCTTGCCGGCCTTGATCGACGACAGCACGTCATTGCTGAGGTCGAACGTCGCAAGCTTCGCGCTGCTGCTGGTCGCCGTGATCGCGTCCGATGCCGCAAGCGCGATGTCGGGGTCGAGAGTCAGCACCGCATCGATCGACGAGTTCGACTGCAAGGTCGCCTTGATCGACGACGTCGTGGCGGCGATGTTCGACGTGCCGGGCACGTACTGGATCTTGACGGTCCCGCCGAACGTCTTCTTCGCACCGTTGCAGCGCTGTTCGAGAGCGATGTTGCCCTGTTGGTGGATGACGCACAGCAGACTGTGCAGATTGGCCGACTTGAGCCTCGTGCCGGCACCCTCGCCGGCGATCGACTCGTCCTGTCCGACATGTGTGATGGCGCCGACCTGCTGATACGTGCTCGAGCCGGTGTTGATCGTGATGACCGGGATACCGGCCTTGATGGCCGCCTTGATGGCCGGCCCTTCCGCGCCAGGGTCGGGCAGCGTCACGGCGATTCCGTCGACCTTTTGCGCGACCGCCTGCTGGATCGCCTTCGCTTCATCGGAAGGGTTGTCGCCGGATGCCTGGAAGCTGGTCTTGACGCCGTACAGCTTGCCCGCGTCCGTGAAGCCCTTCTGCACAGGCTGCCAGAACGAGTCGCTCGGGGCACCGTGGCGGATGAGGACGTACGTCTGGCCGCTCCCGCCGTTGCCCGCAGTGTCGCCCGAGTTGTTCGACTTGCTGCTGGAGCCACACCCGGCGGCTGCAATGGCCAGCAGGGCGGCGACAGCCACCCTCGTGCGACCGTTCATCTTTGTCCTCCTCGTTGAGGTCTGCACTCCTGGTGGCCTGCAGACGGTGTTCGTTCGGCTAGTGAGCAGTCGGGAAGTGGTAACTGACGCGTTCATTATGCTCGGAGCGCGGCCATCTCGCTGTCACGACCTTTGCGCGAGTGTAGAAGGAGACCCCCTCAGGTCCGTGCACATGCTTGTCACCGAACAGCGAGTCCTTCCAACCACCGAAGGAGTAGTACGCCATCGGGACGGGGATCGGGACGTTGATGCCGATCATCCCGACGTGCACGCCGCGCTGGAACCGACGAGCAGCCTCCCCACTCGACGTGAAGATGGCCGTCCCGTTGCCGTACGGGTTGGCGTTGACCAGCTCGATCGCCTCGTCCACGGTGTCGATCCGCAGGACCGAGAGGACCGGCCCGAAGATCTCCTCGGTGTAGACGTCCATCTCGGGCGTCACCTGGTCGACGACCGTCGGACCCACAAAGAAGCCGTTCTCGAAGCCGGGCACCACGATCCCGCGTCCGTCGACCGTGACCCGGCCACCTTGCTTCTCACCGGCGTCGATCAGGCCGATGATGCGGTCGCGCGCCTCGGGGGTGACCACGGGACCCATCTCGCTGCTGACGTCGCGACCCGAGCCGACCCGCACCTCGTTGGCCTTGCGGTCCACCACCTCGAGCAGGGTGTCGCCGGAGCCACCGACCGCGACCGCTGCCGAGATCGCCATGCAACGCTCGCCGGCCGATCCGAACGCCGCGGCAACCAGCTGGTTGGCGGCGAAGTCGAGGTCGGCGTCGGGCAGCACGATCGCATGGTTCTTTGCGCCACCGAGGGCCTGTACGCGCTTGCCGGCGGTGGTGGCCCGCCCATGGATGTAACGCGCGATCGGCGTGGAGCCGACGAACGAGACCGCTTGCACGTCGGCGTGGTCGAGCAGCGCGTCGACGGCCTCCTTGTCTCCATGGACGACGTTGAAGACACCCGCCGGCAGTCCCGCCTCGGCCCAGAGCTGGGCGACCAGGTTGGACGCCGACGGGTCGCGCTCGCTCGGCTTGAGCACGAACGTGTTGCCGCACGCGATGGCGACCGGATGCATCCACATCGGCACCATCGCCGGGAAGTTGAACGGGGTGATCCCGGCGACGACGCCGAGCGGCTCTCGGAACGAGAACACGTCGACACCGTTCGACACCTGGTCTGAGTACTCACCCTTGAGCAGTTGCGGGATCCCGCACGCGAACTCGACCACCTCGAGACCTCGCTGGGTCTCGCCGCGGGCGTCCGCAACGACCTTGCCGTGCTCGTCGCTGATGATCTGGGCGATCTCGTCGATTCGGGCGTTGACGAGCTCGCGAAACGTGAACAGGACCTTGGCTCGCTGGCTCAGCGAGGACTGTGACCAGTCGGCGAACGCTGCCCTTGCAGACTGTACGGCCGCGTCGACGTCGTCGACCGTCGCGAGCACGACCTCGGCCTGCTGCTCACCGAGGGCCGGGTTCCAGACCGTGCCGCGGCGGGTCGACGCGCCGGCGGTGAAGCTGCCGCCGATCCAGTGTTCGATCGTTCTCACGACGGTGCCTTCCGTTGGCTACCGGGCGGCCTTTGTCTCCCAGATTGCCGTTGTCCCCCAGGTTGAGAGACGTAAGGCCGCTGGGTGGTCTTGTGCTCGTCGTACGCCTGGCGGGCCTCGGTGGTCGAGTCGAGCGTCGCGACCTCGGAAACCGGAACATCCCACCACGCCTCGCTGCTCGGCCCGGAGACAAGCGGGTCGGTCTCGACGTGCACCAAGACCGGCCCGTCCTCGTGCTGCTTGGCCTTCTCGAGGGCCGTCCGCAGCTCGTCGACGTTCGCCGCGCGCAGCACGTGGACGCCGAGGCTCTCGGCGTTGGCCGCGAGGTCGACCGGCAGCCGGTCGCCGTCGAGCCGCCCGGACTCCGGATTCCGGTAGCAGTACGCCGTACCGAACCGTTGCGAACCGAGGCTCTCCGACAGGGCACCGATCGACGCAAAGCCGTGGTTCTGCACCAGCACCACGATGATCTTCAGGTGCTCCTGGACGGCGGTCACCAGCTCCTGCGACATCATCAGGTACGAGCCGTCGCCGACCATGACGAAGACGTCCCGGTCCGGGCATGCCATCCGGACGCCGACGCCACCGGCGATCTCGTATCCCATGCACGAGTAGCCGTACTCGACGTGGTAGCCCTTCGGGTCCCGGGTCCGCCACAGCTTGTGCAGGTCACCGGGCATCGACCCGGCGGCGCAGACGACGACGTCATGCGGGTCGGACACGTCGTTGACTGCCCCGATGACCTCCGACTGTGCCGGCAGGGGCTCGTTGCCGAGGTGGTAGGCACCTTCGACGGTCTCGTCCCAGTCAACCGCCAGCTGCCGCGCGCGGCCGCGGTATTCGCTGGTGGTCCCCCACCCGGCGAGCTCGACAGTCAGCGCGTCGAGTCCGGCCCGGGCGTCGGCGACCAGCGGCAGCCCGGCCTGTTTGTGCGCGTCCAGGCCAGCGACGTTGAGGTTGACGAACGAGACGCCCGGATCGGCGAACAAGGTCCGGGATGCGGTCGTGAAGTCGCTGTAGCGGGTGCCGACCCCGATGACGACGTCGGCGTCATGTGCCAGGGCGTTCGCCGCCGTGGTCCCGGTGCTGCCGATCGCGCCGACGGCGAGCGGGTGGTCGTACCGGAGGGACCCCTTGCCCGCCTGAGTTTCCGCGACCGGCACCCCGGTTGCCTCGACGAAGGCACGCAGCGACTCGGTCGCGTCGGAATAGACGGTGCCGCCGCCCGAGATGATCAGCGGCCGCTCGGCTCCCCGGATCAGGGCGGCTGCGCGCTCCAACGCGACCGGCTCGGGGAAGGGCCGCGGGACGTGCCAGACCCGCTTCTCGAACAGCTCGACCGGCCAGTCGTCGGCCTCGGCTTGCACGTCCTGCGGTAGCGCGAGCGTGACGGCGCCGGTCTCGACCGGATCCACCAGCACTCGCATGGCGCCCATCAGCGCGGCCGGCAGCTGTTCGGGCCGCCAGACCCGGTCAAAGAAACGGGAGACCGGCCGGAACGCGTCGTTGACCGACACGTCGTACGTCCTCGGATCCTCCAGCTCCTGGAGGACCGGGCTCGAAACCCGGGTGGCGAAGACGTCGCCCGGCAGCAACAGGACGGGGAGCCGGTTGATCGTGGCGAGAGCCGCGCCGGTGAGCATGTTGGAGGCGCCCGGGCCGATCGACGTCGTGCAGGCGAGGGTGGACAGCCGGTTGTTCATCCGGGCGTACGCGGACGCGGCGTGCACCATGCCCTGCTCGTTGCGCCCGGTCCAGTACGGCAGGGTGCCGGGGTCGTCGAGCTCGGCCTCGAGCAGGGCTTCGCCGACTCCGGCCATGTTGCCGTGGCCGAAGATGCCGAAACACCCGGCGATGAGCCTTCGTTCCACGCCGTCACGCTCGGTCCACTGCTGCGCGAGAAACCGGACCAGCGCCTGGGCGACGGTCAGGCGAACCGTGTCCTGTCGAGCCGTGCGGGGGCGGGTCGTGTCCTGGCGAGTCGGCTCACGTGGAGTCGGGTCCTGTGGAGTCGGGTCCTCCGTCACGATCGTGCTTCCTTCTCCGCGGCCGTCGTGAGCGGGAGCCGCGGGTCGACGTCGACGCCGTCCCACGTCTCGCGTACCCAGGCGTGCGCCGGGTCGTCACAGATCAGCCAGGAACGGTCCTCGCCCGGCCCGGCCATCACGTTCAGGTAGTAGAGGTCGTAGCCGGGTACGGCCATGGACGGCCCGTGCCAGCCATGCGGGATCGTCACCACGTCGCCGGTGCGGACCTCGGCGAGCAGGTCGATTGGCCGGTCCGGGGTGCCGTACACCCGCTGGTACCCAACCCCCGGCCCGCCTGGGCCGTCCGCCACCTCGAAGTAGTAGATCTCCTCGAGCACGCTCTCCTTCCCGGGCCGCGCCTCGTCGTGCTTGTGCGGCGGGTATGACGACCAGTTGCCCGCCGGCGTCAGCACCTCGACGGCGATCAGCCGATCCGCCTCAAAGACGCCGGCTGCCGCGAAGTTGTTGACCTGGCGGCTGCATACGCCGGCCCCTCGCGACTCGACCGGCACGTCCTCGGCCGGGCCATATCGAGGGCTCAGCCGCCGGTCGCACCGGGCCGACGGCAGCGCGAACCGCCCGCCTGCTGCGCTGGTCAGCGTCACCTGCGCGTCGCGGGGGACGTACGCGAAGTCGCTGACCCGCGAGAACACGCCGACCCGGCCCTGCAGCGCGAACGTCTCGTCGCCGCAAGAGACGTTACACGCTCCGGCCAGTGGCAGCACGATCATCTCCTCGTCGCCGGTGGCGAACGCTCTGCTGTCCCCGGCGCCAAGGGTGAGGACGCGCAGCCCGGAGTAGGTCCACCCGGCGTCGCCGGGCAGCACCTGCAGGTCGGTGCCCGTTGCGGCGAGATGGGGGCCGGAGGCAGGAAGATGCAGGGCCTTGCCGGTCGTGGCCGTCACAGCAGGTCCACTGTCTTGTCGACTGCGGTCGCGACGTCACCGTCGGGTGGATAGAGCAGCGCCCTCCCCACGACCATCCCCTGCACGGTCGGGAGCTTCAGCGCCTGCCGCCAGCGGTCGAACGTGCCGGCCTCGTCGATGCTGGACTCGCCGCCGAGCAGGAGCACCGGCAGGGTCGTGGCCGAGGCGACGCGTTCCATGTCGTCGACGACCGGCAGCTTCAACCAGGTGTACGCCGACGTCGTACCCAGGGCAGCCGCCACCGTCGCCGACCGTACGACGGCATCGGTGGACAGGTCGTTGCGCACGCGCCCGTCGAGGCGATGCGAGATGAACGGCTCGACGATGGCGGGCAGTTTGCGTCCGGCCAGGTCACTGACGGCGTTCGCGCACGCCTCCAGCGTGGCCACGGTCGCCGGATCGTCAGGGTCGATCCGGCAGAGCATCTTGCCGCCGTCGAGGCCGGCTGCCTGGATCGACTCCGCGTCGTACGCCGTGAACCGGTCGTCGATCTCGAATGCGGTGCCGGCGAGCCCGCCGCGGTTCATCGAGCCGATCACGACCAAGCCGTCGAGCACGCCCATCACGAGGAGATCCTCGACCAGGTCAGGCGTGCCGAGGACACCGTCCACTCCTGGCCTGGCCAGGGCGATCTGGAGTCGGGTCAGCAGCTCGTTCCGGTCGGCCATCGCCATCGGGTCGCCGCCGACGCCCAACGATCCGCGAGCCGGGTGGTCGGCGGCAATCAGCATCAGCCGCCCGGTAGCCCCCACCAGGCTCGGACGGCGCGATCGCTTCGCCGCAGCCTCGGCGATCGCAGCCGGGTTGGTCACCCGAGTCGCGACGAGCGCCTGAATCAAACTGTCCTGGATCAGGCTGTCACTCACGGGCGACCTCCTTCAGCTTCTGCTCGACCTCGTGGCTGGTGGGCATCGCGTCGGCGCAGGCGATCTGCCCTGCGACGATGGCGCCGGCCGCGTTCCCGAACATCATCATCCGCTCGAGCCCCCAGCCCGCGAGGAGGCCGTGGCACAGCGCTCCTCCGAAGGCGTCCCCCGCGCCGAGACCGTTGACCACCTCAACCGGCACTGGTGGCACCTCGACGCTACCGCTGTCGTCCACCGCGAGCACACCGGCTGGCCCCCGCTTGACGACCGCGAGGTCGACGCCGCGTTGGCGCAGCGCGGCCGCGGCCGCGGCCGGATCCGTCTCGCCAACCGCAACCTCGCACTCCTCGCGGTTGCCGACCGCCACGGTGACGTACGCGAGCGCCTGGCGTACCTGCTCGACGGCCTCGGCCCGACTGGCCCAGAACATCGGGCGGTAGTCGAGGTCCAGGACCGTGATGCCGTCCTTGGCCCGCTCCTCGAGCGCGGCCAGCGTGGCGCTGCGGCTCGGCTCCTGGCAGAGGCCGGTGACGGTCACCCACAAGATGCCGGCGGTGCGGATGGCCTCCAGGTCCAGCTCGTCGGTGCGGATCTGCAGATCCGGCGCGGTCGGGAAGCGGTAGAAATAGAGCGGAAAGTCGTCGGGCGGGAAGATCTCGCAGAACGTCACCGGGGTCGGCAGGTTCTCCACCGCCGTCACGTAACGGTCATCGACCCCGAACCCCCGCAACGCCTCGTGCACGTACCGACCGAACGGGTCCGCCCCGGTGCGCGTGATGACCGCGGAGCGCCGGCCGTACCGGCTGGCGGCGACCGCCACGTTGGTCGCCGAGCCGCCGAGATATTTCCCGAATCGGGTGACATGCTCGAGATGGACGCCGACCTGCTCGGGATAGATGTCGACGCCGACCCGGCCCATGGTGAGCACGTCGAAGGTCGTCATGCGGCCACCCGCTCGAGGAACTCCAGGCTGGCGCGTACGTCGGCCACCGGACCCTCGCCCGGCCCCGGCTCGGCGTCCAGCACGGTGTCCTGCTCCATGACGTACCAGCCGTCGTAGCCTGTCCGCTCCAGGCTGCGGACGATCGCCGCGATGTCGACGTCGCCCTGCCCCAGCGGCCGGTACAGGCCGCGGCGGACCCCCTCGGCGTACGTCAGCCGCCCGGCGCGTACGTCCGCTGACAGGGCACCATCCACGTCCTTGAGGTGCGTGTGCCGGACGCGTTCGGGTACGGCGGCAGCGAGCTCGACCGGGTCCGTCCCACCGATGAGCAGGTGTCCGGTGTCCAGACACAGGCCGATGTCGCTGCCCTCGATGACGCGCTCCACCTCGGCGCGGTTCTCGACCATCGTCCCGATGTGGGGGTGCATGGTGGCCTCGACGCCCTTCGTGCCCGCCAGGTCACGGATCCGATCCAGGTTCGTCAGGAGCGTCCGCCACCCGCCGTCGTCGAGCGTCGGCCGCTCGTCGTACCCGTCCAGGCCGGTGGCGGCGGCGAGCACCAGGGTCGCAGCGCCGGTGCTGGTGAAGCGGCGGAGGGTGACCTCGACCTGAGGCACCGGGTCATGGTCGGCGTCGAAGAGCACCACGGGCACGAACCCTCCGACAGCGATCAGCCCGTGCCTGGACAGCAGCGCGGAGGTCTGCTCCGGGCTCTCCGGCAGGAAGCCGTCCGGGCCGAACTCGGTGGCGGTCAGGCCCAGCTGGCTCATCTCGGTGAGCACGCGGTCCGGCTGCATCTGGTGGCCCCACCCGGGAACCTCGCAGACCCCCCAGGAAATCGGCGCCCCGGCGACCTTCAGCCCGGTCATCGTCGTACCTCTGCGATGGTGATCGACCGCTGCTTACGCCGTGAGAGCTCGGCCGCCTCCACGAAACTCTCGAAAACGCGCGCGTACATCGCGCCGATCCGGCCGCACCCGGCAAGCCCGATCCTCATACACCGTCCGATCAGTAGGAAACTGACGACCGTCGCTCGAGTCTTGTGTACATCCGGCGGCTGAGCAACCAGGGCGCGCGATGCTACGACCGGCACGCCGCCGACCTCGACGTCGTCGAGTCTCCCGGGTGCTGCTCATGGGGGCTCGTCTGCTACCGAGGCCGGTAGACGTCGGCCCGATGGTCGATGTGCACGACGTAGACCCGGTGTTGGTCGTCGTCGATGCGATATATGAGCCGGTACGGGCCGCGGCGGGCGCCGAACAGCCCAACCAGCTCGCGCTTGAGTGGCTTACCGACCCGCCGTGGCTCGCGTGCCAGCTCGCCGTATGCGAACTCGATGATCGCCGAGACGATCCGTGGCGGGATGCCCTGCAAAGTGCGACGCGCGGGACCGGTTAGCTGGACGTCATAGGACACGCCCCGGCTCAACGATCGCGCTTCGGCACGCCGAACTCGGCCCGGATCTGCTCCTCGCTGTGGGTGCGCCCCGCCGCGATGTCGGCCTCCGCCTCGGCGATCGTGTCGCGGATGCCCGGCTGGGAGAGCCAGAACAGTGTCTCCTGGATCGACTCCCACTCGTCGGCGCCGATCAACACCGCGGCCGGCGCACCGTTCTTGGTGATGGTGAACTGCTCGTGGGTGAACTCCGTGGCGTCAACCAGCTCACTGAGCTTGGCCCGGACCGTGGACAGCGGCAATGTCTGCATGCTGCGATCCTAGTACAGTATAACGTACATGCAAGGAGCAGAATGATTTTGCCGGCGCCACCGGTCCACGTTGCCGAATCATGCTGCTCGGCTGACCAGCCGACTCATCGTCGTACCTCTGCGATGGTGATCGACCGCTGCTCACGCCGTGAGAGCTCGGCCGCCTCCGCGACATAGAACGCCTCCAGCGCGTTCCCCGGGGGGCAAGGGTTCTCACCCTGGCCGCGAACAAGGTCGACGAACGCCTGCAGCTCGGCCCGGTACGCGGACCGGAAGCGATCGGCGAATCCGTGCCACGGCTGGCCGGTGGGAAAGTCGACGCCGGGCTCCGCGGACACGAGCGGCAGTTGCTGATCCAGCCCGACTGCCACCGACCCCGACGATCCCAACACCTCGAGCCGGACGTCGTAGCCCTGTCCGTTGTAGCGGCCCAGGGAGACGGTCGCGAGCGTCCCGTCGTCGAGAGTCAGCATCGCCACCGCGGTGTCCACGTCGCCGTGCTCGGAGAAGAACGCAGCTCCGCGGTTGGCTCCGGTGGCGAGGACCGAGGCCACCTCTCGGCCGGTCACCCAGCGGATCGCGTCGAAGTCGTGCACCCCGCAGTCGTGGAACAGGCCACCGGAGCCGGCGATGAACGCGGCGGGAGGTGGCGCGGCGTCGAAGGTGCAGGCACGCAACGTGTGCAGCCAGCCGAGGCGTCCGGACTGAAACGCCTCCCGGGCCGCGATGTATCCCGGGTCGGACCGCCGCTGGAACCCGACCTGGACCGGCACGCCGCGCCGAGCAGCCGCAGCAATGATGCGGATGGCGCCTTCGGCGGTGTCGGAGAGCGGCTTCTCGCACAGGGTAGGCAGACCGGCCTCGACCGCCCAGGTGACGAGCGCCTCGTGAGTGTGCGTCGGGGTGGCTATCACCAGCCCGTCGAGGCCGCTGGTGAACAAGTCGCCGGGGTGAGGTGTCGAGGTCACCTCGAACTCCTGCGCGATTGCCTCAGCCCGCGCCGGGTCGATGTCCGCGATGACGACTTCCTTGACGTTGGTGAGGCTCTCGAGGACGCGCGCGTGCCTGGCGCCGATCCGCCCGCACCCGGCAAGCCCGATTCTCATCCACCGTCCGATCAGTCGGGGAAGCTGGCGACTTTCTCTCGAGTGTTGTGCACTTGCCATGGCTGAGCAACCAGGGCGGACCGGTCGTAGTCTGTTTCTGATGTCGCGCGAAAGGACGGATGCGCCCATGACTGATGCCGCCGTTGATTCCCGAAGGCCCGTCTGGCTCGGCGAGGAGCACTGTCGGCTCGATGAGTTCGGCGAGCTGGTGGGCCAGCGCACCGACATTGCCGAGTACCCGCACGCGGACCACGTGGAACAGAACGTCGTCATCTACGGGTCTGGCCTGCAACCTACAATCGCCGATCCGCACGCCCGCCGAGCGGTCGAGGCAGAGGTGGCGCGGGCGTTGATGGACGGTCCGGGGATCGTCGTGTTCAAAGGTGCGTTCGCAGACACGTCAGTGGTTGACCGGGCGAGTGAGACGTTCTTCACGCTGATCGCCGAGCAGAAGGCCGCCGGGGTCTCGGGCGGTGACCACTTCGCCAAACCGGGTGCGAACGACCGGGTGTGGGGAGCACTCGACAAGCTGGCGATCAGAGACCCTGAGACGTTCGCCGACTACTACGCCAACGACTTCATCGCGCTGGCGTCCACGGCCTGGCTGGGTCCGGGATACCAGATCACCTCGACCATCAATGTCGTCAACCCCGGCGGCACGGCGCAGGTCGCGCACCGCGACTATCACCTGGGCTTCATGTCCAACGAACAGGCACAGCGGTTTCCCGCCCATGTCCACCGGTTGTCGCCGGTGCTCACGCTGCAGGGAGCGGTGGCGCACTCCGAGATGCCGGTGGAGACCGGACCCACGATGTATCTCCCGCACTCGCAGAAGTACGAAGCGGGCTACCTCGCCTAT
>JBBSHE010000041.1:0-21710 GCA_038253325.1 Propionibacteriales bacterium | reverse complement strand
GGGCGTCGTGCGCAGGCACCGCCTCGACGAGCGGAAGATTCCCGGGAGGGAAGTACGCTGCGTCGTCGACGAGCCGGTTGAACCAGTCGTGCGTCACCTCGTTGCCCACCGTCCGAGCCTACCGAGGACGGATTCCACGGGCCCGGGGTCACCGTCCGCCGAGGTGTGATGCTAGGAGCGTGGCTGCGTTTGACACGCTGGGAAGTCGGGGCGATGGTGGCAGCAGAACGTCGATGCAGTCGATACAAAGGAGCACGCCGTGACGTATTACCGAGCGGTCGGCGAGATCCCTCCGAAGCGGCACACCCAGTTCCGCAAGGCGGACGGAGCCCTGCACTACGAGGAGCTGATGGGTGAGGAGGGCTTCTCGTCCGACTCGTCGCTGCTCTACCACGTCGGCGTCCCGTCGTCGATCGTCGCGTCGACGACGTATGAGTGGCCCGATCTGTCGACGACTGCCAATCACCCGTTGACCCCGCGGCACCTCAAGCTGCACTCGCTGTTCGGCGAGAACGACCACAAGGCACTAGACCCGGTGACCGGCCGTCGGCTCGTTCTGGGCAACGGCGACGTCCGGATCTCGTACGCGGTGGCCAGCGAGACGTCGCCGTACTACCGCGACGCGATCGGGGACGAGTGCGTCTTCGTCGAGGACGGCACCGGTGTCGTCGAGACACTGTTCGGGACCCTGTCGTACCGCAAGGGCGACTACGTCCTGATCCCACGAGCGTGCACGCACCGGTGGGTACCGGACAGCGGCGCTGGGCCGACGAGGGCGTACGCCATCGAGGCCAGCAGCCACATCGCTCCACCGAAACGTTACTTGTCGCGCTACGGTCAGTTGTTGGAGCACGCGCCGTACTGCGAGCGTGATCTGCGCGGGCCGGAGGAACCGTTGATCGTCGACGGCGAGGACGTGCCCGTCATCGTCAAGCATCGAGGATCGGGCCCGAGCGGTGTGGTCGCCACCGAGATGACGTACGCGACACATCCGTTCGACGTGGTGGGCTGGGACGGCTGCCTCTACCCGTACACGTTCAACGTCGAGGACTTCGAGCCGATCACCGGCCGCGTGCATCAGCCGCCGCCCGTTCACCAGGTGTTCGAGGGCTACAACTTCGTGATCTGCAACTTCTGCCCGCGCAAGGTCGACTACCACCCGCTGGCGGTTCCGGTGCCGTACTACCACTCGAACGTCGACAGCGACGAGGTGATGTTCTACGTCGCCGGCGACTACGAGGCCCGGAAGGGGTCCGGGATCAACGTGGGTTCGATCTCCTTGCACCCGGGCGGGTATGCCCACGGGCCGCAGCCGTCGGCGATCGAGGCGTCGCTCGGTGCGGAGTACTTCGACGAGCTCGCCGTCATGGTCGACACGTTCCGCCCGCTCGAGCTCGGCGAGGGCGGGGTCGCAAGCGACGACGGCCAGTACGCCTGGACCTGGTCCGGTCGTCACATCTGACCGCTCCCGCCGAGTTGTCGGTACGTGGTCGGCCCCTGAGCCGATGACGCGCCGACAAGTCGTTCAGGGGCGGCGGATCTCTTCCGCACCCTGCTTCCGCGCCCAACGCTCAGCGGCAGCCATCAAGGCCCGCCCCCAAACCCTGACCGCGACGGCGCTCGTCCACACTGACGTAGTAGATCCAGACGGAGATGCGCGGCTTCCGTTCGCGTCGCTCGAGCCACAGCATGCCGACGCGCACGCTGTTGGGGTCGCGTGCGACGAAGAGGTATTGGCCGGCCGCGGGCTCTCCTCCGGGAAACAGTCGGGCGAGATCCTGGTCGGCGGCGGCTTCGGCCGCAAGCTCCTCGGTATCGCCCCCGTGCTCGATTTGGTCGGTGATGTATCCGGTGCGGGCCCCCGACGAGATAACTGGCGACCTCGGCGTCGGTCATCGGGTCAAGGTGAACGGCTGGCACCTGATCATTCTTTCGGCCGAGGTCGAGAGCGAACAAGCCAACGCCGCCGACGGCGGCGGCGGTCAGTCGTATGGATGGATGGGTCGGGTGCCGGTGCCGTCGACGACGTAGACCTCCCCGTGTGGGCTGCGCCAGACGTAGAGCCCGTTGATCGGTTGACGGAACAGCCAGCGGCCATGCGTCTTCATCCGGTGATGCAGGATGCACAGCGGCGCCAGGTTGGACAGCTCGGTCTTTCCCTCTGGGGCAGGGATCGTATGATCGATCTGCAGGTTTGCCCGGCGGTTGCAATGGGGAAACGCGCAGTTGTGTGCCTTCAGCATCACCGCTTGCTTGAGGCGTCCGCGTGCCTGATATCCCTCGGCGGTCGGCATGTCGTTGAGGTCGATCACCGGCTGGATTGTGACGTGAGACTCGCCGATGAGCTCGGCTGCATGCCGCGCCGTGATGACCGCGAGGTCGCGGTATCCGGTTCGGGTCTGGACAGCAAGCCGTCCGACACCAGATGACCAGCCTTGACTGCCTTGGTGGCTGACGTCGGCGGGAGGGGCGGCATCGCTCGCTGCCATGGGGTCGCGCGGTGGGCTCGTATCTGGCGGGTCGTGCCAGCCCGGTGGGGCTCCGATGGTGGGGTCGTCGTGCCAGCCCGGTGGGGCTCCGATGGTGGGGTCGTCGTGCCAGCCCGGTGGGGCTCCGATGATGGGGTCGTCGTGCCAACCAGGTGGGGCTCCGATGGTGGAATCGTCGTGCCAGTCCGGTGGGACTCCGATGGTGGGGTCGTCGTACCAGTCGGGTGGCACCCCGGGTTCGTCGTACCAGTCCGGTGGCAGCCCGGGTTCGTCGTACCAGTCGGGTGGCAGCCCGGCGTCGACCGGTGGACGTGCGTGCGCCCGTTCGGGCAGGTCAGCGGGCACGTCGGCGAGCGGATCGGTAAGTCCAGGTGGGTCGGTCAATGGCTCCGCCAACCTCTCGGCGTCGTCGAGTTCTCTGAGAACTCGGGTGAGGGTGTCGTAGTCGAGGTGGAGTTGCAGCGCGAGCGTAGGCCACTCGAGCGAAGGCAGCGGCCCGCTCAGATCGGGTGGGGTTTCGCCGCGCCAGGCGGTGAGCTTGGTGTCGTCGGGTGCTGGAGGGAAATCGCCGAGCACCAATCCGTCAGCGTCGGCGCTCGGCTGCCGGCAAGCACAGTTGCGGGCCCACGCATCGAGCGCAAGGACCTTGTCCGGCTGGGCGAGCCAGCCAATGGCGCCGGCGCGGCGGTGATCGCGCGGGCTGTTGTCGCCGGCGATCTTGAGCAGGTCAGCAACGTGATCGAGCGCCCGGTCGAACCGGGCCGTGTCGGTGAGCTTGGCACGAATGAACGCCTCGCCACAGCCCGGGTCGCCGGAAAGGAAGACGTCGGCACGGTAGTCCGACTTTTCGGAACTGGTGCGCTCGTCATCGAGGGCGTTCGCGCCGAGGGCGACGAGGACCTCGTCCATCACGACCGCGAGACGGCTTGGGCCCAGCCGGTTGATCGTCGGCGCAACGCGTTGGTCGACCACCAAGGCCTGTTCGAGCGTCAGGTCGTGCGCGAGTTCGCACAGTCGTCGGGCGCGCCAGATCGGCGTCGACCCCGCGAGCATCCGCGTTCGTACCAATGGGAATCGATGCCGGAGGTTGAGCGCAAGGGCGACCTTGGCCCAGATTGACTCAAATGAGACGCCGTACGCCACTCCTGCTTCGGCGAGCGCAAAGTCGGAGACGGCCGGGGTGCCGTCGTCTCCCGGTCGGACCAAGGCTTCGTGACCCGGCAGGTCGGTGGTGTCGCGGCGTTGGACTGTCTCGGCGTATGCACCGAGCCGGTCGATGCTGTGCGCCTCGGCCAGGCGGGCGAGCGTCTGAAGGTGGTGGCTAGACGTCAGCAACTCGGCGGCGTCATCCGGGTCGCTTGGATCGATGTTGAGCGTGTCGAGCCGCGCCGCGAACGACGTCGAGGTCGAACGGGGATCGATCATGTGTTCGATTATAATGCATCTGCGAGACACATCCAAACGCATTTTCACCGACTGGCCGAGCCGGCCGAAATGGATCCCTTCCAACCGTGCCCTGCATGATGCCGACAGGAGACACTAAGGCCGTGGCGAAGCACGTCGGCATCCTCGCGCACAGCACCGAAGGGGCCGCGCTGTGCTTTCGGGCCTTCTGCCAGGAGGGTTTCCATCGACTTGGTCCCCACGAACATCCGGATGTGACCCTCGACTGCATCGCCCTCGCACGCAGCATGCCCTCCTGGGACGAAGGGGACTACCTCCCGATCCGAGTCACGCTGTCGCTGAGCGCGCGGCGACTCGCGCGCGCGGGCGCTGACTTCTTCATATGCCCGGACAACACCGCGCACATGGCTCTCGAACAGCCGGGCGAGGAACTCGCGATTCCTGGCTTGCACATCGCAGAGATCGTCGCCGACCAGGCCGTAGGCGATGGCCGTAGACGCGTCGGCGTGCTCGGTACGAAGTACCTCATGGAGGGCCCGGTCTATCGCCGGGCGTTCGCGGCTCGCGGGATGTCGGTCGAGATACCCGACGGGGACGACCGCCACATCATCAACGAAATCATCTTTGACGAACTGGTGAACGGCGTGTTCACCTCGAGCTCGCGGAAGGCGTATGTCCGCATCATTGAGAAGTTGGCGGCGCGGGGCTGCGACGCGGTCGCCCTCGTGTGCACCGAAATCCCGCTCCTGGTGACGCCCGATGCGTCTGCTCTGCCCACGCTGGACTCGACCCGCCTGCTCGCTCGCGCCGCCTTCGACGCCGCCGTAGGCGACCGTCCGCTGCCGACTTGGCGCGGTGGGCCGGTCGGAGACTGAAGTCATGTCCAACGGGTCGTCGACCCCGGTGAGCGTGACGGCGTGGACAGGTACGACCGTCGGTGTCGTGCCTGCTCGGCACGTGACCCACACTCACGGTGACCATGGTGCTGCACCAGACGAGGCGCGTCTACGCCGTGGGCGCGCCGTCGCTTCCTCAGTTCTCGTGTCCGGCGGCCCGGGCGAGGGCTGCGCGCTCGTGCAGGGTGGTGCGCTCTCGGTTGTAACGTTGGCCGAGTTCTCGTTCGGCCCGGTCGATTCGGCGCCAGTCGTCGATCGTGAACGGCGTGATGCCCCGCTCGCCGAGGAGATGATCCAGGTCGGATGTCGGCGGATCGCCGGCGAGCAGCGCGGAGGCGTCGGCGAGTACCGCCTCCGCGGTCTGCCGGGCGTCGCGCTTGTTGGTCCCGATCACGCCGGTGGGTCCTCGCTTGATCCAGCCGGCAACGTACATCCGAGGCAACGGTTCACCCTCGACCAGCACCCGTCCGTCTGCGTTCGGGATCGTCGCGGTGTCCGGATCGAACGGCAGGCCGGCGAGCTCGGCTGCGAGGTAGCCGATGCACGAGACGACGAGGTCTGCCTTGATCGTGGTGGTGTCCTCGGCCGGGTCCGGGTGTCCCTGCACCGTTCTCTCGACGACGACGCCGTCCAGGAATCCGTCGGAGGCGGCGATGCGGACCGGTCGGACGCCGAAGTGCAGATGTACCCGCCGCGGCGCATCGCCGTCCGGCCGCGCCGCCCACGAGCGGAGGACGTCGAGGTTGCGGCTGACGACCCGGTCGGTCGACATCGCCTCGGCAAGCGACGCGGCATCGACGATGACATCGACGTCCGGGAGCTCACCGATCTCCCGCAGCTCCTTGGTGGTGAAACGGGCGAATTCCGGCCCGCGACGGGCCAGCAGGTGGATGTCGCTCAGCTTGTCGACGGCGCGGCTGGCGAGCACGTGCTCGGGCATGTCGGTCGGCTCGAGAACCTGACGCGACGATGCCAGGAACCGGACGATGTCGAGCGCGACGTTGCCAGCCCCGACAACGACCGCCGTCTCCGCGCGCGCGAGTACGTCGGTCAGCGGAACCGACTCGGCGTCCGGATGTCCGGTGTACCAGTTCACCAGGTCGGTGCTGGTGAACGAGCCGATCAGCTCCTCACCGTCGATGCCGAGAGGCCGGGGATGGGCCGAGCCGCCGCACAACACGACCGCGTCCGAGGACAGACGGAGGTCGTCGATGTCGATGTCCTTGCCGACGTCGACCCCGCCGAGCAGGTGCACGTTCGGGCGCTCGAGGACCTTCTGGAGGGTGTCGCGGATCGAGCGCACAGAGATGTGGTCCGGCGCGACGCCGTACCGGACGAGACCGAACGGCGCCGGCAGCCGCTCGAGCACGGTCACGTCAACCGGGACAGCGGGCTGTGCGCTGAGCGCGTCAGCGGTGTAGATACCGGCCGGCCCGGCCCCGACGATCGCAACCCGCAACGCCCGATCGACGTGGTCCCCGGACAGCACTGGCATCTGCCCAGTATCCAACGGTCGGGGACCGGTGCTACCCGGTCCCCGGCACTCATACCTCGGCGGACTCGAGCACCTGTTCGGGCCGGCCGGGATCGTCGTCACGCCGATCGGGGATCCGGCTGAGCTTGCTCGGCCACCAGATCCGCGAGCCGATGTCGAGGTTGAGGGCGGTCACGAGCACAGCCCGGACGATGATCGTGTCGAGCAGCACACCGAACGCAACGGCGAATCCGATCTCGGCGAACGCAACCAGCGGCAGCGTCGCCAAGACTGCGAACGTCGCAGCCAGCACGAGTCCTGCCGACGTGATCACTCCGCCGGTCGCCGCCAGGCCGATCAGTGCACCACGCCGAGTACCGGACTTGATGGTCTCTTCGCGGACCCTCGTCATCAAGAAGATGTTGTAGTCGATGCCGAGAGCCACCAGGAACACGAACACGAACAGCGGCAGCGAGCTGTCGGCTCCTCCGAATCCGAAGAGGTAGTGGAAGATCAGGCCGCTGATGCCGAGCGCCGCACCGAACGACAACACGACGGTCGCGATCAGGACCACGGGTGCGACCAGTGCCCTCAGCAGCAGCCCGAGGACGAGCAGCACGACCAGCAGGGTCAGCGGGATGATGACGAGGTTGTCGCGGTGCGACGCGTCCTCGATGTCGAGGGTGGTCGCCGAGGTACCACCGACGAGCGCGCCCGTGCCGGGTATCCCGTGCACGATGCTGCGTACCTGCTTGACCGTGTCGAAGGCATGTGGGCTGTAGGCGTCGCCACTCACCGACGCGGTGATCAAGGCCCGGTCGCCCTTGGTGCGGGGTGGCGAAACCTGGCTCAGCCCGGCGTCGGACTTGAGGGCCGCCGCCGTCTTCGTCGCCGTGTCGGCATTGACCATGACATAGACGGGATCACCGGCGTTGCTGGCGAAGTGGGTGTCGATCGTCTTCGACGCCTTGACGGAGTCCGGCTCACCGATGAACGACTCAGCGGTGGACAGACCGGTCGCATCGAGCTTGAACAGACCGAGCGAGCCGATTGCGAGGATCAGCGCGGTCGTCACCCACACCTTGCGGGGCCGGCCCTTGATGAAGCCACCGACCTTTGCCCAGACACCGGTCGCGGTCGGCTCGGGGGTGCCGAACCCGGGCCGGCGCGGCCAGAAGATCCAGCGGCCGACCGTGACCAGCAGTGCGGGCAGCAGCGTCAGCATCGACAGCAGGGCGAAGACGATGCCGAGGGCCAGCACGGGACCCATCCCCTTGGTCGAGTTCATCTCGGCCGCGAGCAGGCACAGCATCCCGAGGATGACGGTGCTGCCACTGGCCCCGATCGCCGGGCCGGCCCGGTGCAGCGCCAGCGCCATGGCCTCGTGCTTGTCCTCGTGCCGACGAAGCTCCTCTCGGTAGCGCGCGACCAGCAGCAGTGCGTAGTCCGTGCCGGCACCGATCACCAGGACGGTCAGGATGCCGTAGCTCTGGCCGTTGACGGTCAGGCCGGCGTGCTTGACGAGGAGGTAGATGAACGCCTGGGCGGCCGTCAACGCGACACCGGATGAGAGCAGCGGCAGGATCCAGAGGGTCGGGCTGCGGTACGTCAGCAGCAACAAGATGATCACGATGCCGACGGTCGAGAACAACAAGGTGCCGTCGATTCCGGAGAACGCCAGCGCCTGGTCGGCTCCGAGGCCGACGGGTCCACCAACCCGGACGCTCAGGCCACTGCTGGCACCGGACGTGGCGGTGTTCTCGAGGGACTTGGCAACGTCGGGCAGGTCGTTCCAGCCGGACTTCGGGTCGACATGGATCGGGACGATCGTCTGCAATGCCTGGCCGTCCGTCGACTTGAACGGCCCCGCCACGTGGCCGCTGAGCCCGTCGATCGCCGAGAAGCTCTTCGCATCGTGCTTGGCCTTGGCGACGTCAGCCTGGGTGATGCCGCTCGTGCGTTCGTAGGCGATGATCGCGGGGAAACTGTCGCGATCGGTGAACGTCGAGAGCTCGGCGTACGCCTTGGTCGACTCCGCGCTGTGCGGCAGCCACGAGGTGGCCTGGTTGTCCTGAACTCCGGAGAGCTTGCCGGCGAGTGGCCCGGCGCCGATGATCACCAGCACCCAGATGGCGAGGACGACGTACTTCGAGCGTCGCCCACAGACCACGTTGGCAAAGGTTCGGGTCATGGTTTCGGGTCCCTTCCCCAATCAGTTCCCAAGATCGCGTCCAACGGTAGCGGGCGTGACCCCCCGATTTCCTCCGGGTTTCCCCGGGGCGGACCCTGGTCATCTGTCGCCGACGATGACACCTCGGGTACGCAGCTCGTCGAGCGTCTCGTCCACCCGGTCGGGCGCCACGGCGGCACTGAGATCGACCAGGACGGTCGTGGTGAAGCCTGCCCTCGCCGCGTCCAGAGCGGTCGCCCTCACGCAGTAGTCCGTGGCGATCCCACAGACGTCCACGGAGTCGACACCACGCTGCCGCAGCCAGTCGCCGAGCAGCATCCCGTCGCGGTTACGGCCTTCGAAACCCGAGTACGCGGCGGCGTACTCGCCCTTGAAGAAGATGCTCTCGAACGGTTGCGGATCCAGATTCGGATGGAACGCGTCGCCGTCCGTCCCGACCACGCAGTGCGGCGGCCAGGAGTTGACGAAGTCGGGCTTGTCGGAGAAGTGCGGACCCGGGTCGATGTGGTGGTCCTGGGTGGCGACCACGACGTCGTACGTGCGGTCCTCCCGTCGTGCCTCGTGCCAGGATCGGAGCAGCAGGTTCAGCCGGAACGCCACGTCCGCGCCACCCTCGACCGCAAGGCTTCCGCCTTCGCAGAAGTCGTTCTGCACGTCGACGACGATCAGGGCTCTGGTCATCAGGCTGGTCATCAGTTCCCTCCTTCGCCGGTCGAGGGCTGCCATCGGTTTCCGGTGTACTCCGAGTCGATCGCGGGCTCTCCGCGAGACAGCTGGTTTGCCCATACCGGGAGCTCGGCAATGGCGGCCTGGTGGCGGCGCCGGGCGTCATCGAGCGGCTCGCGGCCGACGACGTCTCCGCCGCGGACGAGAGGACACAGCAGCGGGCGGTCGTTGCCGTCGTCGACAGGCTGCTCGTCGATGCCGATCACCTCTGCCTCTGCGACGCCGTCGGCGTCGATGCGCCGCAGGGCCCATTTGCGCCCGCCGACGGACAGCTTCTCGGTACTCTTCTTCGCCACCCCGCGCAGGGGCGCGCCGGCAGCATCGGAGCTGGCTCGTGCGACCAGCTTGTAGACGAACCCGGAGGTCGGCGCGCCGCTTCCGGTGACCAGTGCCGTACCCACGCCGTACCCGTCGACGGGTGCGGCAGCGAGTGCCGCGATGGCGTACTCATCGAGGTCGCTGGTCACGATGATTCGGGTGTCCTCGGCTCCGAGGGCGTCGAGCTGACGTCGCACCTGCCGGGCCACCACGGGCAGGTCTCCGGAGTCGATGCGAACGGCGCCGAGGGACGTGCCCGCCACCGCGACCGCGGTGTCGACGCCCTCGGCCACGTCGTACGTGTCGACCAGCAGGGTCGTGCCCTTCCCGAGTGCCGCCACCTGCGCCTCGAAGGCGGCGCGTTCGGTGTCGTGGAGCAGGATGAACGCGTGCGCGCTCGTCCCCGCCGTCGGCACGCCGTAGGACCGACCCGTCTCCAGATTGGACGTGGTGGCGAACCCGCAGATGTACGCAGCCCGAGCAGCCGACACCGCCGACCACTCGTGCGTACGCCGAGAACCCATCTCGATGCACGGGCGGCCCTCAGCCGCGGACACCATTCGGGCCGCGGCCGCCGCGACGGCCGAGTCGTGGTTCATGATCGAGAGCAGCAACGTCTCGAGCAGAACCCCCTCCGCGAACGTCGACTCGACGATCACCAACGGCGAGCCCGGGAAATAGACGTCGCCTTCTCCATAGCCCCAGATGTCACCGCTGAACCGGAAGGCGCTCAACCAGCCGAGCGTCGCCTCATCGACGACCTGCCGGGTTCGGAGGTCGTCGATGACCTCGTCGGTGAAGCGGAACGCCTCGAGGGCGTCGAGGAGGCGCCCGGTGCCTGCGATCACGCCGTAGCGTCGGCCGGGCGGGAGCCGCCGAGCGAACATCTCGAACACCGAGGTGCGGTCAGCGGTCCCGGCCGCGAGCGCGCCTTGCAGCATCGTCAGCTCGTAATGGTCGGTCAGCAACGCTGTCGAGTCCACGACGGCAGCATATTGCGCCTGCTCGGATGGGGGGTGCTCCGTGGGCCGCGGAGGGCAACGTCGCTCCCGCTCGTCGTACGACACAATGGGCGCTGTGACTGCCCAGCCGTCGTCGACGACCTTGGACCGGCCAGAGACGGACGAAACCGTTCTGCCGGACGTGCCATGGGTGACGATCGTCTGGGACGACCCGGTGAACTTGATGACGTACGTCACGCACGTCTTCGTCGAGTACTTCGGGTACGCCCGCGACAACGCGGAACGGCTGATGATGGCCGTCCACACCGAGGGCCGGGCCGTGGTGGCGACCGGATCTCGCGAGGAGATGGAGCGCGATGTGCACGCCATGCACGGGTACGGCCTGTGGGCGACCCTTCAGAAGGCCGACGAGTGAGCCGGTTCGCATCCATCGGGCGCGGGCGGATCTACGCTGAGCTCACCGTCGCCGAGGCGCAGATGCTCGACGGGCTCGCGGGCCAGCTGGTCGAGCTGCTCGGCGAAGGCCTTCCGGTCACCGACTTGGACCTGGACCCTCTCAGCGAGCTGTTCCGGGCGAACCCGCCCGTCGACCCTCCGGACGATCCAGTGCTCCGGCGGCTGCTTCCGGATGGCCGACCGGACGACTCCGAGGCGTCAGCGGAGTTCCGCCGGTTCACCGAGAGTGATCTGCGACGTGGGAAGATCCGGCACGCGATGGTGGTCCACGAGAATCTCGAGGCGGCGTTGGCCGACTATGCCGACAGTGGAGTGGACGATCCGACCGCGGCGGTTGTCGAGATAGAGCTCAACGAGGACACCGCCAGAGACTGGATGCGGACGATCACCGACATCAGGCTTGCGATCGCCGAACGCCTGGAGATCACCCAGGGCGACGAGGAGCATTGGCTGACGCTCGACCCGGAAGACCCCCAAGTCGTCGTCTACCACGTGTACGGGTGGCTTGCCCTCGTCCTCGAGTCGATCGTCGAGGCGATCGACTGAGCCGTCTCAGGATATGGATGTACGGTCGGTGACTTCGT
The DNA here is from genome assembly GCA_038253325.1 of Propionibacteriales bacterium. Classification (GTDB taxonomy): domain Bacteria; phylum Actinomycetota; class Actinomycetes; order Propionibacteriales; family Nocardioidaceae; genus JBBSHE01. The sequence goes on along the minus strand of JBBSHE010000041.1, from coordinate 10,210 downwards.
GGACGCATGCCCGCGACCTAGCCTTGGCGATGTGCTGCGCATCGAACGGTCCGTCCATGACCAGATCGTCGCGCACGCGCGGCGGGACCACCCCGACGAGGCGTGCGGGCTGGTTGCCGGCGCGGAGGGAGGCGACGACCCGCTTCGGTTCGTACCGATGACGAATGCGGAGAGGTCCCCGACGTTCTTTCGGTTCGATCCCACCGAACAGCTGAAGGTCTGGCGTGACATGGATGACCGGGGCGAGGTACCGGTGGTCATCTATCACTCGCACACGTCGACCGAGGCCTACCCGTCGCGTACCGACCTCAGCCTCGCATCCGAACCGGACGCCCACTACGTCATCGTCTCCACCCGGCCGTCCGGGACCGGCGACCACGCCGAGGAATTTCGGTCGTTCCGGATTGTTGACGAAGAGGTCACCGAAGAAGAAGTAGAGGTCGTGCCCGATGTCCGTTGAAGTCCATGTCCCCACGATCCTGCGGACCTACACCCGAGGCGCGAAGCAGGTGGAGGCTTCCGGGGAGACTCTCGGCGCCGTCATCGACAATGTCGACGCCGACCATCCGGGACTCAAGGAGCGCCTGGTCGACGGTGCCGACCTGCGGCGGTTCATCAACGTCTACGTCAACGACGAGGACGTCCGATTCCTCGACGGACTGTCGACCGTCGTCACGGACGGAGATGTCGTCGTCGTACTCCCCGCGGTCGCGGGCGGCTGAGTCCGGGCGCGGAGGCACGAATGAGGTTCGACTCGCTGCTGGACTCGGTCGGCGGAACCCCGCTGGTCGGGCTGCCCACGTTGTCACCCGCCCCTGACGTCCGCCTGTGGGCCAAGCTCGAAGACCGGAATCCGACGGGGTCGGTCAAGGACCGGGTGGCTCTGGGAATGCTCCTCCAGGCGGAAAAGGACGGCCGGCTCCAGCCCGGTGCGACGATTCTGGAACCCACATCGGGCAACACCGGGATCTCGCTGGCGATGGCGGCGAAGCTGCGTGGATACCGCCTCGTGTGCGTGATGCCCGAGAACACGTCGCCCGAGCGGCGCCAGCTGCTCGAGATGTGGGATGCGGAAATCATTACGTCGGCGGCCGCCGGCGGGTCGAACGAGGCGGTCCGGGTGGCGAAGACCGTAGCAACCGAGCATCCCGACTGGGTGATGCTCTACCAGTACGGCAACCCTGCCAACGCGGACGCGCACTTCGAGGGCACGGGTCCCGAGATCCTGGCCGACCTCCCTGAGGTGACGCATGTGGTGGCCGGACTCGGGACGACGGGGACGCTGATGGGTGTCGGCCGGTTCTTCCGGTCGGCGAAGCCGGAGGTCCGGATCATCGCCGCCGAGCCGAGGTACGGCGAGCTCGTCTACGGGCTGCGCAACCTGGACGAGGGTTTCGTACCGGAACTGTACGACGAGAGGCTGATCGACGCTCGCTACTCGGTCGGTCCGCGAGACGCGATCCGGCGGACCCGACAGCTGCTCGAGCAGGAAGGCATCTTCGCCGGTATCTCCAGCGGGGCGATCCTGCATGCGGCACTCGTCCAGGCCGTCAAGTGCGCCGAGGCCAGGCAGGCCGCCGACATCGCGGTGGTCGTCGCCGACGGTGGCTGGAAGTACCTGTCCACCGGGGCCTACTCCGGGACCATCGACGAGGCCGAGGAACGCCTCGAAGGCGATCTCTGGGCCTGACTGCTCTGGGCCGGACTGCTCTGGGCCCGACTGCTCCCAACGCGATCACCCAGTGCTCTCACCCCAGTGCTCTCACCCCAGTGCTCTCACCCCAATGCGATCAGTCCGGCGCGATCAGCCCAGTGCGATCGCTGCGATGCCGACGAGCACCACGATTGATCCACCGAGCCGCCGGGCCGGATGTGGCTCGCGCAGCACCAGCCAGCCGGCGAGGCCGCCGAGCACGATGCTGACCTCCCGCGCCGGTGCCACCAGGCTGACCGGAGCCATCTGCATCGCGTACAGGACGAGCACGTACGCGAGCGGCGACAGCACACCGATGAGCGTCGCCGCCTGCCAGTGCGAACGCCACAGCGTCCTCGTCCGGACGCCGCGCAACGCGTACGGGGCCATCGTGGCGCTCTGCAGGACGACGCCGCAGGCGAGGTACGGGAGTGGCGGTACGTCCAGGCCGTTCACCGAGTGGGCGTCCCAGAGCGTGTACGCCGCGATCGTGGCGCCGGTGAGCAGCCCGTACCGGATGCCGGCGCGTCGCTTCTCGCGGTCCGTGGTGACGTCACTCGCGAACCCGATTGCGAAGACGCCCGTGACGATGAGCAGGCCTCCGGCCACGCCGACCCATCCCGGGCGCTCTCCCAGCAGGCCGACCGCCGCGACGACGGCGATCAGTGGACCGCTGCCACGTGCAAGCGGGTACACGACGCTGAGGTCGCTCTCGTCGTACCCGCGCTGGAGCACGACGCCGTACGCGACGTGGAGCAACGCGGTGACGGCCGCCGCGCCGAGCCACGTCCAGGTCGGGCGCTGGGAACTCGCGACGACCGCGACGACCGCGACTGGCGGTACGACGACGGCACTGACCGTGTAGTAGAGGAAGACGAGTTGGGCGCCGCCGTCCGGCACACGTTTGGCGATCAGGTTCCAGAGCGCGTGCAGGAGTGCGGCCGCGAGCACGAGCGCCAGGGCCGAGCCGTTCACAGGGGGAACCCTCGCAGGTAGTCGGCTCGGGGTCGGACGTGCCTGCCGTCGCGTCGGGGTATGGGAACCTCCTGACGCCGGGTAGTGTTCCCAACGTCGGCCCGAGCACTCTTGTCAGGACCAGCCGTTGCGAGAGATCGTCGTCTTCAGTGGCAACGCCCACCTACGACTCGCCCGTCGCATCTGCGACGCCCTCGGTGTCCCCCTTTCGCCGGTCGAGGTCAACCGGTTCAACAACGACTGTCTCCAGGTCCAGCTCCAGGCCAACTGCCGCCAACGTGACGTCTACATCATCCAGCCGCTCGTGCCGCCGACGCAGGAGCACCTGATGGAGCTGCTGTTGATGCTCGATGCGGCCAGGGGCGCCTCGGCGGCGCAGATCACGGCCGTGATCCCGTACTACTCCTATGCACGGTCGGACAAGAAGGACGCCTCGCGGATCTCGCTCGGCGCACGCCTCGTCGCCGATCTGCTGGTGGCGTCCGGTGCACAGCGGATCTTGACGATGACGCTGCACGCGCCGCAGGTGCATGGCTTCTTCTCCGTACCCGTCGACCACCTGACCGCGATCGGTGAGCTGGCCGACCACTTCCGCGACTGGGATCTCTCGAACCACGTCGTCGTCTCGCCCGACCTCGGCAACGCCAAGACCGCGACCCTGTTCGCGCGGCTGCTCGGGCTGCCCGTCGCGGCCGGCAGCAAGCGCCGGCTGTCCGACGACAAGGTTGTGATCGACTCGATCGTCGGCGACGTCGAGGGCAAGAAGGCGATCGTCCTCGACGACGAGATTGCCACCGGTGGCTCGATCGTCGAGCTGATGGACCGGCTGGACGACCGCGGCTGCCACGAGGCCGCGGTCGCGTGTACGCACGGCTTGTTCGTCGGGAAGGCGGTCGAACGGCTCCAGTCACACCCATCGATCAGTGAGGTGATCACGACCGACACCGTGCCGATCGCCGCTGACTGGCCGGAGCTCGGCGTACGGTCGGTGGCCGGGCTGTTCGCCGCAGCGATCGGCCGGATCCACATGGGGGAGTCGATCAGCAGCCTCTTCGACGGCGTCGACCCGACGCACGGCCCGCCGCAGCCCAAGCTGCCCTGGCCCGACGAGCTGTAACCGTGGCGACAGCGCGGGAAGACCCCAACGCACGTGCACCCGTCGTCTGCGACAACCCGGATGCCGGAGCGTACGAGGTGTCGGTGGGAGACGATCGAGCGGGCGTCGCCGCGTATCGCGACCGCGCGGGCGTCCGGTCGTTCACGCACACCGAGATCGACCCGCGGTTCGCAGGCGAGGGGCTCGGCTCGGTACTGGTCCGCCATGCTCTCGAAGACACCCGGCGCGCCGGCCTCGGGGTACGCCCCTACTGCCCGTTCGTGGCCGCGTACCTGCGAAAGCACCCCGACGACCTCGACCTGGTCGCCCGCGATGATCGTGAGCAGTTCGACCTACCGTCGATCTGACGCCATGGCGAACACTGCTGAACGGGTCGTGGTGGTCGGCGCCGGAGTGAGTGGGTTGACGACCGCCGTGTGCCTGGCCGAGGAGGGGCGGCCGGTGCGGGTATGGACGGCCGACCTGCCGCAGGCGACGACGTCGGCCGTGGCCGGCGCTCTGTGGGGCCCTGCCTTCCAGGGACCGGTCGCCAAGACGCTGGCCTGGACCGAACACTCGCTGCGCGTATTCCGCGAACTGGCGCAGGACCCCGCCACCGGCGTGCGCATGGCACCGGCATTGACCGTCGGTGAGCTGCCTGCGACCGGCGATATCCCGCCACCGGTGAAGCTGATCCCCGACCTGGCGCCGGCCGATCCGATCGACGTGCCCGAAGGCTTCAGCGCCGGGTTCCGCGCCACCATGCCCCTGATCGACATGCCCCGCTACCTCGACTATCTGACCCGGCGACTGGCCGCAGCAGGAGGCGAGATCGAGACCCATCCGGTGCGGTCACTGACCGAGGCCGCCGAGTTCGCACCGATCGTGGTGAACTGTGCCGGTCTCGGCGCTCGCGAACTGGCGCACGACGACACGCTGCGCCCGGTATTCGGCCAACACGTCGTGCTCACGAACCCCGGCCTGGATCAACTGTTCATGGAGCTGAGCACGGGTTCGGAATGGACCAGCTACTTCCCCCACCCCGAACGCGTGGTCTGCGGTGGCATCAGCATCGCCGGTCGCTGGGACCGCAGCCCGGACCCCGAGGTGACCGATCGGATCCTGCAACGATGCCGCCAGGTCGAGCCCCGGCTCCGCGCCGCCAAGGTGATCGAAACCGTCGTCGGGTTACGCCCCGACCGTCCGGCCGTGCGCGTCGAGGCGGAATCACTTGATGGGACGCACTGCGTCCACAACTACGGGCACGGCGGCAGTGGCGTGAGCCTGTCCTGGGGATGCGCCCGGGAGGCCAGTCAACTCGCGCAGCAGTGCTAAGCGTTCGGTCCGGCCACGGGCACCGCGCCACGAGACTCTGCCAATGATGGGTCGTGGTCCGCTAGCCGACCCGGCAAGATCGTTCTCACCACTGATCGCTGCTCCGCGGTGCCTCAACCCGGGTTCGACGGTGTGGCATTGCTCCCATCTGCACCGTGTCCGTCCCGTCGCCCCGTAGGCTCAGGGAGTGGCAGACGCACCGCTCGGCATCTTCGACTCGGGGTTCGGCGGTCTGACCGTTGCGCGCGCCGTACTCGACCAGTTGCCGCATGAGCCGGTGGTCTACCTCGGTGACACGGCGCGTCAGCCGTACGGCCCGAAGCCGATCGGGGAGGTGCGCGAGTACGCCCTCGAGTGTCTCGACCACCTGGTGGCCCACGGTGTGAAGGCCCTCGTCATCGCGTGCAACTCCGCGAGTGCCGCCGTCCTGCGCGACGCCCGCGAGCGTTACGACGTCCCGGTCGTCGAGGTGATCCTGCCCGCTGCCCGTCGGGCCGTTGCCGCGACCCGCAACGGCCGCGTCGGCGTCATCTGCACGCAGGCCACCGCCTCGTCGATGGCCTACGACGACGCGTTCGCTGCCGCACCGCAGATCCGGCTCGTGACGCAGTCGTGCCCGCGGTTCGTCGAGTTCGTAGAGGCGGGCGTCACCAGCGGTGCGGAACTCATCCGGGTTGCGCGCGAGTACCTCCGCCCATTGCTGGCCGCCAACGTCGACACGGTGGTCCTCGGCTGCACGCACTACCCCCTGCTGACGGGCGTCCTGTCGTACGTGATGGGTGACGAGGTCACCTTGGTGTCCAGCGCCGAGGAGTCGGCCAAGGAGGTCTACGCGCTGCTCGTCCGGAACGGCCTGGAGCGCGATCCCGGCCTGCCGCCACCGGTCCACCGATTCCTCACGACCGGACAACCGGCGGATTTCGCGGCGATCGGCAGGCGCTTCTTGGGTCCCGAGCTCCAGGTCGTGGACCAGTTCTCGTGGGTGGGCGTGTGAGGCTCACCACCGTCGGATGCTCCGGTTCGTACCCGGGTCCCGACTCACCCGCGAGCTGCTATCTGGTGGAGGCGCCGTTCGAGGGGCGCACCTACCGGGTGCTCCTCGACCTCGGCAACGGTGCGCTGGGCGCGCTCCAGCGAGTCGTCGACCCCCTGCACATCGACGCCGCTCTGCTGTCGCACCTCCACCCAGACCACTGCATCGACTTCACGGCGTACTACGTGCTTCGCCGGTACCATCCCGACGGGCCGTTCGCCCGGTTGCCCGTCTGGGGCCCGGACGCTGCCGCCGAACGGCTCGCGCAGGCGTACGGACTCGACTCCGAGCCTGGGATGACCGGCGAGTTCGACTTCCGTCCCTATCCCAAGCACCCGTTCGCCGTGGGGCCCTTCACGGTCGAAGTGAGCCGGGTCGAGCACCCCGTCACCGCGTACGCGCTCCGGCTCAGCGCCGGCGGGCGCTCGCTCGTCTATTCCGGGGACACCGCACCGTGTTCTTCCCTCGTCGACCTCGCCAATGGCGCCGACCTCCTTCTCGCCGAGTCCGCGTTCCTCGAGGGCGAGGACAATCCGCCCGGAATCCACCTCACCGGTCGCGAGGCCGCCGAGGCGGCCACCAAAGCCGGCGTCGGGCGGCTGCTGCTGACCCACGTCCCACCGTGGTACGACGCCGCCGACGTGCTCGCGGACGCGCGTCCGGCGTACTCAGGGGACCTCGAGGTCACCGTGGCCGGGGCGACGTACGACGTCTGACCCGACTTGTCGGTACGCCATGGGGTCCCGACCCGATGACGCGCCGACAAGTCTGAGAGTAGGGTCCGGAGACCATGACGAGAGCCGATGGCCGGCAGTCCGATGAACTGCGCCCGATCCGTTTCGCCCGGCACTGGCTCGACCACGCCGCGGGGTCCGTCCTCGTGGAGTTCGGACGGACCCGGGTCCTGTGCGCGGCGAGCGCGTCGATCGGCGTACCCCGATGGCGCAAGGGCTCGGGGCTGGGCTGGGTCACCGCCGAGTACGCGATGCTGCCGAGCTCGACGAACACCCGCTCGGACCGGGAGTCGGTCAAGGGCCGGATCGGCGGGCGGACCCACGAGATCTCCCGGCTTGTCGGCCGGTCGCTACGCGCAGTCGTCGACTACAAGGCGCTGGGCGAGAACACGATCATTGTCGACTGTGACGTCCTGCAAGCCGACGGCGGCACCCGCACCGCGGCAATCACCGGTGCGTACGTTGCGCTGGTCGACGCGGTCGCGCATCTGTATGCCAAGGGGGCTCTCGCCGGCGAGCCACTGACCGGATCGGTCGCCGCAGTATCGGTGGGCGTCATCGACGACGAGCCGAGACTCGACCTGCCGTACGAGGAGGACGTTCGTGCCGGCACCGACATGAACGTCGTGATGACCGGCGACGGGCGGTTCGTCGAGGTGCAGGGAACCGCCGAGGGTGAGCCATTCGCGAGGCCGACCCTCGACGCGCTCCTCGCCCTTGCTGCCACCGGATGCGCGCGGCTCACGGTGTTGCAACAGGAGGCGCTCGGCTCGTGACCCAGCTCGTCTTGGCCTCACACAACCTCAAGAAGCTCGATGAGCTGCGGCGGATCGTCGAGCCCATCACGCCGCTGACCGTGGTCGGCCTCGACGACGTCGGGTCGTACGATGAGCCGGACGAAACCGAGCCGACGTTCGAGGGCAACGCGCTCCTCAAGGCCAGGTTCGCGGTCGAAGCGACCGGACATCCATGTCTCGCCGACGACAGTGGGCTGTGCGTGGATGCCCTCAACCAGATGCCGGGCGTCCGCTCGGCACGCTGGGCAGGACCGGATCGGGACGACGAGGCCAACAACGCGTTGCTGCTTGCCCAGCTCGACGGAGTCGCCGAGCCGGACCGCGGTGCCGAGTTCCGGTGCGCCGTCGCACTGTGTCACCCGGATGGGACGTATGAGCTCACGTTCGGGTCGATGCGAGGGCGGATTCTGCAGGAGAAGCGTGGCGAGGGCGGGTTCGGGTACGACGCGGTGTTCGCGGCCGACGGGTACGACGTCTCGACCGCCGAGCTGTCGATCGAGGACAAGGACGCGATCAGCCACCGCGGAAAGGCCCTGCGCGCCATGTTGCCGTACCTCGCGAAGCTCTGATCTCGCCGGGACGTGGGATCTACTGCCGGCTGAACGGCAGGACGTTCGTCAGCCAGGCGATGTACTCGCTCGGGTTGCGCGTCTGGGTCCAGATCCGTCCCGGCCCGATCAGGTCGAAGACGAAGCCTTCGCCGCTCTTCGCCGACTGGACGAGCCCACCCTGCGCGGCGCGCCGCAGCGCGGTGCGCACGGTGTTGTCCCAAGCGACCATGTGACCCGAGTCGACGACGATCGTCTCGTCCGGGTCGAGGTCGACCACGTCGATCGCGCCGTATGCCGCCAGCACGACCTGGCCCTGCCCGGAGGCTCGGACAAGGAATCCGCCTTCGCCACCGGCGAGGTTCTTGAACCCTCCCCACGACGTATCGATCTCGATACCACCCTCGGAGCAGAGATAGCTCCCGCGGGTGATGTTGAGGCCGTCGGTCACGGGCAGCCCTACCGCATCGCCGGGAAGGCGGGCAGCGAAGTCGACCCAGCCGCCTTGCTGCGGCGCCGTGTATGACGTGATGAAGAACGACTCGCCGCCGAGCACGCTGCGCTTCAGCGACTTCATGATCCCGCCCGTTGCCCTGGCTTCGATGGCGACGCCCGCGGACGTCGCCATCATGGCACCGGCTTCGGCTTTGATGGACTCCCCGGGCGCCAGCAGGCAGCGGGCTGCGGCGAAGCCCGGGTTGTGGCGTATCTCGATCTGCATGCGGCGACCCTAGTCGGTGACGCCGGTGCGGCCGGTGAGACTCGAACTCACACTGGCAGGATCCTAAGTCCTGTGCCTCTGCCAATTGGGCTACGGCCGCGAGAGCCGTCAGGCGATCGACAGCTCGCGGCGCAGCTTGGCGACGTGCCCACTCGCCTTGACGTTGTACATGGCCTTGGCGATCTTGCCCTGGGCGTCGATGAGGAACGTCGAACGGATCACCCCAACGACGGTCTTTCCGTACAACTTCTTCTCGCCGTACGCACCGTACGCCTGGAGAACGGTGAATTCCGGATCGGACAACAGGGGGACCGTCAGGTGTTCACGGGCACGGAACTCGGCGAGCTTGGCCGGTGAGTCACCCGAGAGGCCGAGCACCACGAAACCGGCGGCCGACAACGAGTCCAGCGAGTCGCGGAAGTCGCACGCCTGTGTGGTGCATCCCGGTGTCATGGCGGCGGGATAGACGTACAAGATCACGTCGCGTCCAGCATAGTCCGACAAGCTGACCTGCTTGCCGGTGTCGTCCGACAACGTGAACGCGGGGGCGGTATCTCCGGGTTCCAGTCGAGCCATGGGAGGTCCTTCGAGATGGTCGGGCGACCACCGAGGTGGCCTGCGGGGAGGATGTCGTACAACGGTGCCGACGAACCGATCCTGCCACGAAGCTGTGTCGTGGGAACTTGTGGCTCCCACCTGGCCCACCGCGGCCGAGCGGATCATGCGAGACTGGGCACGACGTTGGCAATCAGGAGGAACCGTGGCATCGCAAGCACGCTCGCCGGAGCAGATTGCCGCCGACATCGCGACGACGCGAGATCGGCTCGCCGGGACGATCGACCAGCTCGCCTACCGCACCAACCCCAAGACCGTGGCGAACCGGCAGGTCGCGAGCATCAAGGCCCGGTTCGTCGACCCGAACGGCAAGCCGAAGGTCGACGCGATCGCCAAGGCTGCCGGAATAGTCGTCGGTGTCGTCGCTGCCATCGTCCTTCTCCGCAAGGTCGTCGGCTGAGCCGCGAAGGCGTGTCCGTGAAGAAGGATCAACATCGCGCCGACGAGAAACTTCCGATCAGGATGCTGCACGACCGGATCCTGGTGACGCTCGACTCCGAATCGGGTGAACGACGGTCGTCGTCGGGGATCGTGATCCCCGCAACCGCCACTATGGGCCGTCGGCTTGCGTGGGCGCGGGTTGCGGCCGTGGGCACGAACGTGCGAACGGTCGAGGTCGGTGACCGCGTCCTGTTCGATCCCGAGGACCGCGCGGAGATCGAG
>JBBSHE010000040.1:0-22013 GCA_038253325.1 Propionibacteriales bacterium | reverse complement strand
TTCCTGCGGTTGCGGGCTGAGATGCGATTGCCAGGCCTTGCCTGGCTCGAGTTCTCGGTGACGACGGTTGATGCGATCACGACGCTTCACCAGCGGGCACTGTTCCATCCTCGTGGTTTTCTCGGTCACGCGTACTGGTGGTCGATCAAGCCGTTCCACCGCTTCGTGTTCGGTGCGATGCAGCGCAACATGGCAAGCGCCGCCGTACGGATCAGCGGATCCTGATGTCCGAATCCCGCTAGATAGTGTCGGTGGGGTGGGCTTGAATGAACTCATGACCACCGCAGTGACACGTACCGACGACGATCGGTGCTACCGCGCCGTGCGCAGCCGCGACCCGCGGTTCGACGGCGTGTTCTACACGGCGGTCAAGACAACCGGCATCTACTGCCGTCCGTCCTGTCCCGCGATCACGCCTCGGCGGCGCAACGTCGAATTCTATGCGTCGGCTGCGGCCGCCCAGCACGCCGGCTTTCGCGCCTGCCGGCGCTGCCTCCCCGACGCAACACCGGGCTCGCCCGAGTGGGACATGAAGGCAGATGTCGCGGGCCGTGCCATGCGGCTCATCGCCGACGGCGTCGTTGAGCGCGAAGGGGTGGACGGGCTCGCGTCACGCACCGGGTACACCCCCCGGCATCTCGGCCGGTTACTCCAGGATCAGCTCGGAGCCGGCCCGTTGGCGCTCGCCCGCACCCACCGCGCGCACACCGCACGTATCCTGATCGAGACGACTGACCTCGGGTTCGCAGACGTTGCGTTCGCGGCCGGGTTTGCCAGCATCCGGCAGTTCAACGAGACGGTTCGCCAGGTGTACGCCGCGACGCCGACGCAACTGCGCTCGGCAAGACGCGGCTCCGCCGCCCGCGGGCGGGTCGGTTCGATCACGGTGTCTTTGCCGGTTCGCCGGCCATTCGACGGTCGACGCCTGCTCGCATTCCTTGCCGCCCGCGCGGTTCCCGGGGTCGAAGCCGTGAACGCCACGACGTACGAGCGCACCATGTCGCTGCCTCACGGCCCAGGCCGAGTCACGCTCACGCTCGGCGCCGACTCGGTTCGAGCCGAGTTCGCACTTACCGATCTGCGCGACCTCGCGACCGCGGTGGAGCGGTCACGCCGGACGTTCGATCTCGATGCAGACCCGGTCGCGATCGCCGAGCAGCTCGTCGGCCACCCGATTCTCGGAGGTCTCGTCGCCGCCAGGCCGGGCCTGCGGGTGCCAGGCCATGTCGACGGTTTCGAGGTCGCAGTCCGAGCAGTCGTCGGCCAGCAGGTGTCTGTCGCGGGCGCGCGGACCGTGATCCGAGGTCTCGTCGAGCGCTTCGGCACGGACTACGACACCGACTCCGGCGTGCCACGGGTCTTTCCGACGGCCGCCGTCGTGGCCGAGGCCGACCCTGAGACGCTGCCGATGCCTCGCGCTCGGGGGCGCGCCCTGGTTGCCGTTGCGGCCGCGGTCGCGGCCGGCGCTGTCGTGCTCGACCGCGGTGCCGACCGCGACGACGTGCGCGATGCCCTCCTCGCCCTGCCGGGGGTCGGGCCGTGGACGGCGGACTACATCGCGATGCGTGCACTCGGGGATCCCGATGTCTGGCTCGGCACAGACCTCGGCGTGATCCGCGCTCTCGAGGCACTCGGCCACGGCCAACGACTCTCTCCCGACCTCGTCGACACCTTGCGCCCCTGGCGGTCGTACGCCGTCATGCACCTCTGGCACCACCTGAACGACCCACTATCGAAGGGATCACCATGAACCGCACGATCGTCACCTCACCGATCGGCGACCTCGGACTTGTCTCCGACGACGAGAACCTGATCCAGGTCGCCTTCGCCGACCGCCTCGACCACCTTCCGGGTGAGATGGTTGATGCAACCAGCGACCCCGTCCTCGCGGGAACCGCGGAACAGCTATCGGAGTACTTCGCAGGGGAGCTGCAAGAATTCGACCTGCCCGTCGATGCGCGGGGTACGGCTTTCCAGCGTCGCGTCTGGCGCCAGCTCCTCGAGATCCCGTACGGCGAGACCTGGTCGTACGGCGAGGTGGCGTCGGCTCTCGGGCTCAGCGCGCGAGCCAGCCGCGCGGTCGGTCTCGCGAACGGCGCCAATCCGATTCCCGTCGTGGTCCCGTGTCACCGGGTCATCGGGGCAACCGGAAAGCTGGTCGGATACGGCGGCGGGCTCGATCGCAAGCAGCTGCTGCTCACCCTCGAGATGAACAACCACGTCCCCACCACCACGCTCTTGTAAACAGATCACCTCAACGAGTTGTCGCCAAGCGGAAAGCAAGGGGCGAAGAGAAACAACGAGGCCGAGCCGCATTCGCAAGGGCGGTAGGAGTGGCAACGCGCCAACGTAGGGCTCAGCAGACGCAGCGACCAGCAACAGCGAGGCCCCTCCGGCTCAACGTGCCTCGAAGGGCACCAGTTGGCACGTTGCCACTCCGAGAGGGCGCGGTAGCTCCCAGACGAGAGGGCACGCGCACCATCTCTAGTCGCCCGCGCGACGCAGCGACTCGCTGAGATGTTCGGCCGCGGCCATCACCGCCGGCGCGTGCATACGTCCTGGCGTCCGGCTCATCCGCTCGATCGGTCCCGACACCGACGCGGCCGCGAGAACCTTCCCGGACGGGGAACGGACCGGCGCGGAGACCGACGCGACGCCGGGCTCACGTTCGCCGACACTCTGGGCCCAACCCCTCCGGCGCACGCTGGACAAGGTGGCTGCGTCGAACTTCGAGCCGTTCAATCCCCGGTTGATCCGCTCGGGGTCTTCCCACGCGAGCAGGATCTGAGCGGCCGAACCAGCGAGCATGGAGAGCTGAGAGCCGACCGGGATCGAGTCCCGCAGACCCGCTGGGCGCTCGGCGTTGGCAACGCAAACCCGGTGATCTCCCTGGCGTCGGAACAGCTGCACCGACTCGCCGGTGATGTCGCGCAGACGAGCCAGTACCGGGCTGGCGGCGGCCAGCAGACGGTCCTCCCCAGCGGCGGCGGCGAGCTCACTCAGCCGCGGCCCGAGGATGAAGCGGCCCCGCATGTCGCGGGCGACGAGCCGGTGGTGCTCGAGCGCGACCGCGAGACGGTGCGCGGTGGGCCGGGCGAGTCCGGTGCCCGCCACCAGACTCGCCAACGTACACGGGCCGGATTCGAGAGCGGTCAGCACAAGGGACGCTTTGTCGAGGACGCCGACACCGCTAGAGTTGTCCATGACTCGATACTTCCGTCTCAGATCGTGATATGCAAGTGGAGATCGCCTGATGTCCGGAACGTTGGCCGACAAGGTCTGGGAACAGCACGTCGTCCGGTCCGCCGAAGGCGAGCCGGACCTGCTGTTCGTCGACCTGCACCTGGTCCACGAAGTCACCAGTCCGCAGGCGTTCGACGGCCTGCGAACGGCCGGACGACGGGTCCGTCGCCCGGATCTGACGATCGCGGTCGAAGACCACAACATTCCGACGTCCGACGTCGACAAGCCGATTGCCGATCCAGTCTCGCGCGCCCAGGTCGATGCGCTGCGCGCGAACTGTGCGGAGTTCGGCATCCGGCTGCATTCCCTCGGTGATGTCGAACAAGGGATCGTTCACGTCGTGGGACCCCAGCTTGGGCTGACCCAACCCGGCGTCACCGTTGTGTGCGGCGACTCGCACACGTCCACGCATGGCGCCTTCGGAGCGCTGGCGTTCGGCATCGGTACGAGCGAGGTCGAGCACGTCCTCGCGACCCAGACGCTGCCGCAGTCGAAGCCCAAGACGATGGCGGTCACCATCAACGGCGCACTGCCGACAGGTGTGACCGCCAAGGACCTCGTGCTGACGTTGATCGCCCAGACCGGGACGGGCGGTGGGCAGGGATACGTCGTCGAGTACCGCGGCGCGACGATCGAGGCGATGTCGATGGAAGCCCGGATGACGGTCTGCAACATGAGTGTCGAGTGGGGGGCGAAGGCGGGCCTGATCGCGCCGGACGAGACGACCTTCGAATATCTCCAGGGTCGTCCGAGTGCCCCTGACGGTGGCGCCTGGGACGACGCCGTTGGCTACTGGCGCACGTTGCGGTCGGATGAAGACGCCGCGTACGACGCCGAGATCCTCCTGGATGCGTCGACGATGACGCCGTTCGTCACCTGGGGAACAAATCCAGGCCAAGGCGTGCCCCTCGCCGCGAACGTGCCCAACCCAAGGGACTTCGACGACGGCCCGGACAGGATCTCTGCCGAACGCGCATTGGCGTACATGGGGATCGACGCTGGGACACCGATGCGCGACATCGCGGTGGACACCGTCTTTGTCGGCTCGTGCACGAATGGACGGATCGAGGACCTGCGGGCGGCGGCCGCGGTGATCGAGGGCCGCCACGTCGCAGACTCCGTCCGGATGCTCGTTGTGCCCGGATCGACCCGCGTCCGGCTGCAGGCTGAGGACGAGGGGCTCGACGTGATTTTCACCGAAGCGGGCGCCGAATGGCGCGGAGCCGGTTGCTCGATGTGCCTCGGGATGAACCCCGACCAGCTCGGCCCCGGCGAGCGCAGTGCATCGACGTCCAACCGCAACTTCGAGGGTCGACAGGGCAAGGGTGGCCGCACCCACCTGGTCTCACCGCTCGTCGCGGCAGCGACGGCCGTCGTGGGTCATCTCGCCGCACCGACCGATCTTCCCGCGCCGGCGGTGCGGAACTGACCATGGAGAAGTTCAGCGTGCACACCGGGATCGGGGCGCCGCTCCAGCGCAGCAATGTCGACACCGACCAGATCATCCCTGCGGTGTATCTCAAACTCATCACCCGCAATGGGTTCGAGAGCGGCTTGTTCGCGTCCTGGCGCAACGATCCCGGCTTCGTGCTCAATCAGACCGCCTACTCGAGGGCAACCATTCTGGTCGCCGGTCCCGACTTCGGGACGGGGTCGTCGCGCGAGCACGCGGTCTGGGCGCTACGGGACTACGGGTTCAGGGCCGTCATCAGCGCCCGGTTCGGCGACATCTTCCGTACCAATGCCGGCAAGTCCGGTTTGCTCGCGGCGCAGGCCGACCAGAAGCTGGTCGAACGACTGTGGGCGCATCTGGTCTCGCATCCCGGCGCATCGGTAACAGTCGATCTGCGCGAGCGATCCATCAGGTCTGGATCTGGACCGGATGCGATCGAGGACTCCTTCGACATCGACGACTACACGCGCTGGCGTCTGCTCGAGGGCCTCGACGACATCGGGATCACATTGGCGCACCAAGACCAGATCACGGCGTACGAGTCCCGTCGCCGCACGTTCATGCCAGTCACCCTGAAACCGTGAGTTGGCTGAGAAGCCAAAGAAACAAAGGCATCCGGGGTGTGTCGAGTGTGCGCGACGTGATCTGATTGCATACGGTTTCGATTGTCGTCGAGCAACGGGCTCGACCCATCGGAGTTCACGAAAGGGAAGTTCTGTGAACAAGAGTCAGCTCATTGACGCACTCGCCCATCACTTCGAGGGAAACAAGAAACAGGCCCAGAGGGCGCTGGAGTCGGTCCTCGACACCATCACACGTGAGGTCGCCCGAGGCGAAAAGGTAGCCATCACGGGCTTCGGCGCGTTCGAGAAGGTCGTCAAGGACGCGCGTTGGGTGCGCAACCCGAGGACTGGCGAACGGATCAGGGCGAAGAAGACCGCCATCCCGAAGTTCCGGGCCGGCGCCGACCTGAAGAACGTCGTGTCGGGCGCCAAGAAGCTCCCGAAGGTCGTGGTGGCCAAGGCGTCACCCGCGAAGAAGACTGCTGCCAAGGCCGCACCGGCGAAGAAGACGACGGCCCGGAAGACGACGGCCCGGAAGACGGCGGCCAAGGCTGCACCGGCCAAGAAGACGACCGCCCGGAAGTCGACGGCGAGAAAGTCGACAGCGAAGAAGTCGACAGCGAAGCGGAGCTGAGGCTCGCTCATCGAGTGTCCCGTGGAAACGAGAGGGTGTGAATCGTCAGGGCAACGATGTCGGCGCCGTCCATCTCGAGGCGGACGCGTTGGCCGGGTCGGAGGATCCGCAGGCCGCTATTGGCGAACGCGTTGGCCGAGAACGTAGAGATGTGGCCGTCGTCGAAGATCACAGCGCCGGCGCCGGTCGTCTGGTCGAACTCGCTGACGGTCGCCTGCACGTCCCTCACGCTATCCGGGTGTTCTGTTCGAGACGCGCGATCACCAAAGCCGTACGGCTCCCGACCCCGAGCCGGATCGCGGCCGCAAGGTCCGCGACGGTGTCCACGTCCTGGCGGACGGATGGTACGACGGGGAACGTCAGTGCGTCGGCGATGACCGCGCCCGATGCGCGGTGCGTGGTTGCCGAGTCGATCCCGAACCGCGGGTCGAGGTCGTGCCGGGGTCCGGCCGCAAGCATGGTCGTGCCCCGCCCGGTGTGGTCGCTGAACGCGACCCGCCGACCGGAGACGAATCGCAGGGCTTCGGCGAGCTCAGCGGGACGAAGGGCCGGCAGGTCGGCAGAGAGGGCAGCGATCGGCGACCGCGGGTGCCTTTGCCGAAGGACGTCGGCTGCATGCCTCAGCGCGGGGTTGAGGCCGGCGTCGGGTTCGTCGGCCAGCACGGCGGCGCCCAGTGCGGCAAACTCCACGGCGGCCGGGTCATCGGTGACGACGACGGTCCGGCTCACCTCCGAGCAGGACATCACCGCTGTGACACAGTCCAGCGCCATCGCCTTGGCGAGTTCCGAGCGCAGACCGACGGCGAACGAACCCATCCGGGACTTTGCGATCGCCAGTCTCTTGACGGGGACGACCACGGTCCACGTCGGCTCCCTCGAGGTGTGCGTGGGCATCGACGCCGATACTGTCATGCTTGCTGGACGGTCCTGACCATCGGAGGAATGAACGTGGTGCGGCGCAATATCGGCTTCGCGTTTTCGCTCGCTGTGGTCGTTCTGAGGCCGCTCATGATGGCTCTCACCAAGCGGGACTGGCGCGGTGTCGAGAACATTCCCTCCGAGGCGGGATGCTTGTTCGTCGTCAACCACCTGTCCGAAGTCGACCCCCTGGTGGTTGCGCACTTCACGTACGACAACGGGCGGCTGCCGAGGTTCCTCGCCAAGGTGGAGGTGTTCAAGTGGCCCGTGGTCGGCCGCCTGATCGCTGCCTGTGGCCAGATCCCGGTCTACCGCCGTTCGATCGACGCCGCGGCCGCTTTCAGCGCAGCCGTCGATGCGGTCAACCGGGGAGAGTGCGTCATCGTCTACGCCGAAGGCACGCTGACGCGGGACCCGGACCTGTGGCCGATGGTGGGAAAGACCGGGGCCGCGCGGATCGCCCTCGCGACCGGTTGCCCGGTGATCCCCGTCGCGCAGTGGGGATCGAACCACATTCTCGCCCCCTACGCCAAGCGCCCTCATGTGTTTCCCCGCAAGATCGTTCATGTCAGCGCGGGGCCGGCGGTTGACCTCAGCCAGTACGTCGGCCAGCCACTCACGCCGAAGGTGCTACGAGCAGCGATGGACAAGATCATGGCCGACGTTGTCGGGTTATTGGAGGAGATCCGCGGCGAAACGGCTCCGGCGGAGCGCTACGACCCGCGGGTCCAGGGCGTCGCCGAGATCGGTAACCCATATGGCGGTCGTCGCAACGACCAGGGTGAGGTCGCGTGACCAAGGTCGCCGTGTTCGGTGCCGGGTCATGGGGAACCGCGTTCTCCATCGTGCTCGCCGACGCCGGCAATGATGTCGTGATCTGGGCAAGGCGTGACGAGCTCGCGACGACGATCGACGAGACGCACGAAAACCCCGACTACCTTCCCGGTGTCGTGCTTCCGGCAGAGGTAGCGGCCACGCATGACGCGCTGACAGCACTCGACGGCGCACAGATCGTCTTTCTTGCCATCCCGTCACAGTCACTTCGCGACAATCTCGAGCACTGGGCATCCGACATCCCGTCGGACGCCGTCGTCGTCAGTCTGATGAAGGGCATCGAGGTCGGGACGACCAAGCGGATGAGTGAGGTCATCGAGGAGGTCGGCGGACTAGACCGAGCTCGGATCGCCGTACTGTCGGGTCCCAACCTTGCGCGCGAGATCGCTGCTCGCCAACCCGCCGCAAGTGTGATCGCGTCCACGGACGAGTCCGTGGCCCAACGACTTCAGGCCGTGTGCCACACCCCGACTTTTCGCCCGTACACGAACGCCGACGTCCTCGGCTGCGAGCTCGGCGGCGCGACCAAGAATGTCATCGCGTTGGCGGTCGGCATGACCGTCGGTCTCGGCTTCGGTGACAACGCAACCGCTTCGGTGATCACCCGCGGCTTGGCAGAGACGTCGCGCCTCGGCACGGTTCTCGGTGCCGACCCCTACACGTTTGCCGGGCTGGCCGGTCTCGGTGACCTGGTTGCCACGTGCACGTCGCCGTTGTCGCGCAACCGTACGTTCGGAGAGAAACTCGGCAAGGGGGAGACGGTCGAGGAGGTCATCGCGGGGACCCGCCAAGTCGCGGAGGGCGTGAAGTCGTGCGAGTCGATCCGCGACCTGGCCCACCGGCACGGTGTCGAGATGCCGATCGTCGACCATGTGGCGGCGCTCATTCACGGCGATCTGTCACCGGACGAGATGGTCGTCAGCTTGATTTCCCGCGCCGCCCGGCCGGAACGCCACTGAGCTCGCGACCCTCACCAGATTTCGCGCGTTGGCACGGCACGTGGTCGCCAGAAACGGGCAAATCAGGCAGGAAACCGACCGTTTGCCGTGTTGGCATGGCAAACGGCCGGGGCGGGCGCCGGTCGGCGCATGTCACGCTGCACGCAACGCCTGGTCGAGGTCCCGCCACAGGTCCTCGACGTCCTCGATGCCGACGCTGAGCCGCACCAGGCCGTCCGGCACGGTCGACGGCTCGCCTGGCCAGCGGCGTCGTCGTTCGAGCGTCGTCTCCACACCACCGAGACTCGTTGCGTACGCGCACAGGCGCGTGCTGCGGCACACCGTATCGGCAGCGTCGCCGCCGGCGCTCAGCTCGAACGCGATCATCGAGCCGAAGCCGGGGTAGCGCACCTGCGCCACGGCCGGATGGTCGGCCAGCCGCTCGGCGAGCGTTGCCGCGCTGGACTGGGATCGCTCGATCCGCAGGTGCAACGTACGCAGGCCACGCAACGCCAACCAGGCCTCGAACGCCCCCGGGACGGATCCCAGGGCACGACGCCGATCCTCGAGGGCAGCCCACAGATCCTCGCGACGGGTCACCACGATGCCGAGCAACAGGTCCGAGTGACCGCTGAGGTATTTCGTCGCCGAGTGGACGACGACGTCAGCTCCGAGGTCGAGCGGGCGTTGCAGCAGAGGGGTCGCGAACGTGTTGTCGACGGCCACCGGGATACCGGCCTGCCTGGCCGCCCGGGCAAGTGCCGAGACGTCGGCGATCTCTAGCATCGGGTTCGTCGGTGACTCGAGCCAGACGAGTGCTGTGTCCTCAGTGAACGCTCCGACGACCGCGTTGGTGTTCTCGACGTCGACGAGCGTGACGCGGACATGACCGCGCTGCTCCAAGGTCGCGAGCTGCGCCAGGGTCCCGTTGTAGCAGTGCCGGGGCGCAACGACATGTTCGCCGGGGGCCACCAGGTCGAGCACCGCGGCGACCGCCGCGAGGCCGGACGCGTACGCGAGCGCGCGGCCGCCTTCGAGCGCGCCGACAGCGGTCTCGAACGCCGACCAGGTCGGGTTACCGTACCGGCCGTACTCGACCTCACCCTCCGCGACGTAGGTCGACGCCATCGTGATCGGCGGGTTCAGCGGAGCATCCGGGCTCCGCGAGGGCCGTCCGGCGGTGACCGCGATCGTGTCGAGCGTCCAGTCCATGGCCATCATTGTGCCGGGCATTGTGTCGGGCATTGTGCCGGCCCGTCGGGACAGGCGTCCGACGATAGGGTCAGACGCATGGCCGACGAGGTGAGACCGCGGATCGCAGTCGTCTTCGGAGGTCGCTCGAGCGAACATGCCGTCTCGTGCTCGACTGCCGCCTCGGTGCTGTCTGTGATCGACCGGGAGCGCTTCGACGTGATCCCGATCGGTATCACGCAAGGGGGCAAGTGGGTGCTCGAGTCCGACGACCCCGACCGTCTCCGACTCACGGCGGCACAGACTCCCGAGGTTGCCAGCGACGCCGCCGTCGTGCTGAACGGTGATCCCGGGCGACGCGAGCTCGTGGTCTCGGAGCCGGGGGAACCTCCGCGCGCGCTCGGACAGGTCGACGCCGTGTTCCCGCTGCTGCACGGACCATTCGGCGAGGACGGCACGATTCAGGGCCTGCTGGAGATGGCCGGTATCCGTTACGTCGGGTCGGGCGTGCTGTCCTCGGCGATCGGGATGGACAAGGAGTACATGAAGCTGGTCATGGCTTCGAGTGGTCTGCCGGTCACGCCGTACGTCTGTGTACGCCCACGCGAGTGGCCCGATGAGCGAGCACTCGTCGAGGAGTCGGTCAGTGGACTCGGCTATCCCGTCTTCGTCAAGCCCGCCCGCGGTGGCTCCAGCCTCGGCATCCGCAAGGTCGCATCGCGCGACGAGCTCGGCGAGGCGATCGAGTACGCGCGTGAGCATGACCCCAAGGTGCTCGTGGAGGCGGCGGCGCAGGGTGCTCGTGAGCTCGAGTGCGGGGTCCTCGAGAAGCTCGACGGCGGTGCAGCGGCGAGTGTGGTTGCCGAGATCGAGCAGTACGGCGGCCACGACTTCTACGACTTCGAAGCCAAGTACCTCGACGAGGAGGGCGTCGTACTCCGGCTGCCCGCGGAGCTTCGAGACGAGCAGGCCGAGGAGGTACGACGGCTTTCGCTGGCTGCGTTCACGGCGCTCGGCTGCGAAGGGCTGGCGCGGGTGGACTTTTTCCTGCACCACGACGGACGGCTCGTCGTCAACGAGCTCAACACGATGCCAGGCTTCACGCCGACGTCGATGTATCCGCGGATGTGGGCCGAGTCCGGCGTTGATTACTCCGAGCTCGTCGACCGGCTGATCAGCCTGGCACTGCGTCGACCCGTCGGGCTGCGCTGAGTCGAACGCCCTGGTCGAGCGCCCTGCGTAAGAGTCGCTGCGTAAGAGTCGCTGGGTGGAAGTCGCTGGGTGGAAGTCGCTGGGTGGAAGTCGCTGGGTGAAAGTCGCTGGGTCAAAGTCGCTGGGTGAAAGTCGCTGGGTGAAAGTCGCTGGGTCAAGTCGCTGGGTCAAAGTCGCTGGGTCAAACGCAGGGACGGAGCTCGCGGGTCGACGACTTGACGGCGGACGAGAGATCGGTGAGCACGTCGGCCTCGGGGTTGTACGAATGCGGGACGGTGACCTCCACGTAGACGGCTCTGCCGACGGTCGTGAAGACGATCCCATCCGTACGCTGGGAGGCGTACCAGCCGACGCCGTTGACCCCGTAGCACGCCGACTGCGCGGTGAGGCCACCAGGTCTCGGTACGCCGCACCGCAGGACGATCGCCGGTTCTCCCCACGCGGCTGCCGGTGCGGTCGACGGCGAGATATCACGGCGGTGCTGTTCGTCAACCGTCGACGGCAGGGCGTCGAGGAGATGGCGGCACTGGACGCGCTGTCCGTCCCGGGGCGCGGGAGCGGAGATCGAGACCGGGCTGGCTCCACAGGCCGCGAACAAGACGACCCCGGTGGCTCCGGCGAGGATGCGTACGCGTCGCCCTTCGGAACTCAGATGTGGACGACCGGGCACGTCAGGGTGCGGGTGATGCCACCGATTCCCTGAACCTTCGCCACGACCAGCTTTCCGAGCTCGTCGACGTTGCGTGCCTCTGCACGCACGATCACGTCGTACGGACCGGTCACGTCCTCCGCGAGCGTGACACCCTTGACGTCGGCGATCTCCCTGGCCACGTCGGCGGCCTTGCCGACCTCGGTCTGGATCAGGATGTACGCCTGAACAACCACGATGTCCTCCCGGCTTGTCGTCAGTCCTGCCGTCCACCCTGAGCGGCGACGACCCAAGGTCACGCTACCGCGTGGATGCGTGCAACAGTAACCAGTGGTGCATCTCTCAATCGGGTTCGCGTTGCGAGGCGCGCAGTCGATTGGGACACACCACTGGGATGTCGACATCTGGAGGACGGAGCGTGGGCGACGAGACCGTGGCCGGCATCGGGGAGTTCGGGCTGCTGGCCCGGCTGACCGCGCGCCTTCCGCAAGGGACTCATGTTGTTCTCGGTCCAGGTGATGACGCCGCGGTGCTCTCCGTGGCGGACGGCCAGGTCGTGGTGTCGACGGACCTGTTGCTCGAGAACCGTCACTTTCGCCGCGACTGGTCCTCTGCCGAGGATGTGGGATGCAAGGCTGCGGCGTGCAACCTTTCCGACATCAACGCGATGGGGGGAGTCGGCACTGCCCTGCTGGTGGGACTCGGTATCCCTGCGGACCTACCGACGGCCTGGGCACTGGAATTCGCCGACGCGATCGCCGAGGAGGCATCCCGTGTCGGCGCGAGTGTCGTCGGCGGTGACGTGTCCGGTGCCGACACAGTCGTCATCGCCGTGACCGCGCTCGGTACTTGTGTCCACGGGATCGTGACGCGGTCGGGAGCACAGGCCGGTGATGTGGTTGCGATCGCGGGCAGGCTGGGTTGGGCGTCGGCCGGCTTCGCCGTGCTGAGCCGGGGATTCCGGTCACCTCGGGTCGTCGTCGAGGCGCACCAGCGCCCCCGGCCGCCGTACGATGCCGGCCCGGAGGCCGCCCGCCTCGGCGCACATGCGATGGTCGACGTGAGCGACGGGTTGGTCGCCGACCTCGGACACGTCGCGGTCGCCAGTGCGGTCGCCATCGACATCGACTCCAGGTCGTTCGAGATCGACGAACCCCTCCAAGCCGTTGGGGCCGCCGTCGGTGTGAACCCGCTGAGCTTCGTGCTCAACGGCGGCGACGACTATGCGCTGGCCGCGACGTTTGCCTCGCCGGCACAGCTGCCCGACTCGTGGCGCGTCGTCGGGTCGGTCTACGAGGGCGATCCGGGCGTGACGGTCGACGGCGCGGCATACGTTGGACCAGCGGGACACCAGCACTTCCGCTAGCGGCGTTGTCGTGGCCGGGTACCCACGCGTGGGTGACCATCGCCGATCCAGAAGGGAACGAGCTCTGCCTCAGCTGCCTTCACCCGACCCCTGGATGAGAAGATTCTCATTCAGCCATCATGCAGGTCTCGCCCTTCACGGAAAAGGTGGTGGCTATGCCATCCCCGGTGTACCTCGCCGCGGCCGGTACGATCCTCGCCGGCGCGGTCGGCATCGCGATCGGAGTCGCTCGGCAACCCCATCCGCTTCCTGCGGACGTCTCCACACCGGTGAGCTTGGCACCGGCCTCGGCCCAACCCGCATCGACCATGGATACGGCGCCGCCGCATTCCGGCAGCGATGACAACGTGACGACGATCCCCGTCAGGCCGCACTTCAACGGCCCGCACAGCCGCAGCCGCGACGACAACGCAGGTGGTGACGATCACAATGGTAGTAGCGATCACAGCGGAAGAGACCACGGTTCGAAGTCAGGGAAGCGATGACAGCGGCTCGGATGACCACCGATGAGGCCCCGCGTTCGGGTTGGGCACGCATCATGGACCACGGCCGATCGGTTCGGGCCCGGATCGTACTCGCCCTCGTCGTCGTGACCGTGCTCTGCCTGGCGGGCGCCGGAACGGTCGCGTACTTGCTCGAAGCGGGTCGGGTCGATCGCTCGGCCAACGGCGTCATCGCGCAGGAGATGCACAACTTCGACGTCCTGATGGCCGCGGGTGTGGACCCCCGTACCGGCTTGCGCTTGGGGTCGGCCGTGAAGGCGATGCGTGTATCCATGACGCGGAACGCTACGACCGAGAACGAGGTGATCGTCGCGTTCGCAAACGGGCGGGCGATCGCGCAACAGGGCTCGGTGGGGTTCGAGCTGTACGAAAACCCGGCATTCCTCGCGGTCGTCCGGAAGCTCTACGACACGGGCGGGACACGTCGGATCGAAACGCCGCAGGGTGAGGCGATCGTCGCGGTCAAGCCCGTCAGCTCGCCGGGACAGAACGGCGCGTATGTCGTGAGCTTCTTCGTCGACCACGAGGCCGCGTCCTTCAACACGGCCATGAAGATGTACGCGCTGATTGCGCTGGCTCTCGCCATCATCGTGGCATCGCTCGCCTGGTTCGCTGCAGGTCGACTGTTGCGTCCGATCCGGCTGTTGCGCGAGACGGCGCAGGAGATCTCCGAGTCCGACCTCAGTCGTCGGATCAATGTCGCGTCCAGGGACGACCTTGGTGACCTGGCCCGGACATTCAACGCGATGCTTGCTCGGTTGGAGGCGTCGTTCGCCGACCAGCGCCGGTTCCTCGACGACGCCGGCCATGAGTTGCGGACGCCGATCACGATCGTTCGAGGACATCTCGAGCTCACCAACCCGGCCGACGCGGCAGACGTCGAGGCGACCAAGGCGCTCGCCATCGACGAGCTCGACCGGATGAGCCGGCTGGTCGACGACCTGATGGTGCTCGCCAAGGCCGAACGGCCGGACTTCGTCAAGCTCGAGCCGATCGACGCAGGGGCGCTCACCGACAACGTCCTCGACAAGGTCAGCGCCCTCGGTGACAGGAGCTGGGTTCTCGACGTGCGCGCCGAGGGCCAGCTGCTCGCAGATCCGCAGCGCATCACCCAGGCGCTCGTCCAACTTGCCAAGAACGCAGTCGCGCACACCGGGCCAGGCGACGAGATCGGCCTGGGGTCGTGGGCAACGTCCAGTGAGGTCGGCTGGACGGTGCGAGACGCAGGCACCGGCATACCGGAGCACGACGCGCACCGAATCTTTGATCGCTTCACCCGTGGCGACAACCCCCAGGATGCTGACGGCTCGGGGCTGGGGCTCTCGATCGTCCGCGCGATCGTGCGTGCACATGGAGGTGAGGCCTATCTCCTGAACGGTCACGGGCAGGCCGGCCCTCGGGGCCGCACCGGTGCGACCTTCGTGATCACGATCCCACGCCGGATCGCGCCGACCGTCGTCACCCGGAGCGGGTCCGCCGCCGGCACCGAGCGTATGGAGGTCCCGTGAGCCGCATCCTGATCGCCGAGGACGAGAGCCGGATCGCGTCGTTCGTGGAGAAGGGCCTCCGCGCGAACGGGTTCACGTCGACCGTCTGCGGCGACGGTGCCACCGCCCTCGGTCTCGCCGTCACCGGCGACTTCGACCTGCTCGTCCTCGACATCGGTCTGCCGTCGATGGATGGCTTCACCGTCCTGCGGAAGCTGCGCGCATCGGGTAGCCAGCTGCCCGTCATCATCTTGACCGCCCGGGACTCGGTGTCCGACACCGTCGCGGGACTCGAAGGTGGAGCAGACGACTACATGCCGAAACCGTTCCGGTTCGACGAGCTGCTGGCACGGGTGCGGTTACGGTTGCGTTCGGACCGTACGGCCGAGATCACCGTGCTCACGCACGGGTCGCTGAGCCTCGACCTGCGGACCCGGCGCGCTTCGGTCGGAGGGCGCACCGTCGACCTGTCGGCGCGGGAGTTCGCGCTCACCGAGGTGTTCCTGCGCAACAGCGGTCAGGTGCTGTCGCGAGAGCAGCTGCTGTCACACGTGTGGGGCTATGATTTCGACCCGTCGTCGAACGTCGTCGACGTCTACGTTCGGTATCTGCGAAAGAAGCTCGGCGCCGACCGGATCCACACGGTCCGCGGAATGGGCTACCGCCTCGAGGAGTCCAGGGCTACCGGCCGGGTCTGAGGGGCGGTCAATCAGCGGGTGACTTTGCCGGCCTTGAGGCACGACGTGCACACGTTGAGTCGCTTCGGGCTGCCGTTGACGACGGCACGGACCCGCTGGATGTTGGGGTCGAAGCGCCGCTTGGTCCGACGGTGGGAGTGTGACACGTTGTGCCCGAAGCCCGGACCCTTGGCGCAGATGTCACAGACAGCGGCCACGGCGAACTCCTGCTGGTTGGTACGAAGGCGTATGCCGAGACATCTCGGCGACCGGATGAGGATACCGGTCACCGCGTCTCGAGGCGAATCGGGTCCAGGTCAGGAACCCTGACCCCACGTCCTGGCCGGGGACAACGAGAGACGCACCGTTAAGGTGTGGGAGGCACGCCGTCTCGGCCCGCAGCGCACAAGAGCAGGGAAGCCAACACGTGACTGAGCCGTCCGCACCGGTGGCGCTGTTGCGGCGCTGGGCTGACCTGGCGGTGGAGGCGCTCGGCGCGGCGCGCGGTGAGATCGACGCGCTCAACGTCTACCCCGTGCCCGACGGTGACACGGGCACCAACGTCTACCTGACGTTCGAGGCGGCGCGGCAGGCACTCGTCGACAGTGGCCCATACGACCTGGGTCGGGCACTCAACGCGTTCGGGCGTGGCGCGCTACTCGGTGCCCGTGGCAACTCCGGCGTGATCTTGTCGCAGCTCCTGCGGGCCGGATCCGAGGGCCTGCTCCGCGGCAACCCGCTCGAGCCCGGCAAGCTTCTCGCCGGAACTCTCGAGATTTCGGCTGAGGGAGCCTATGCGGCGGTCGCAGAACCGGTCGAGGGAACCATCCTTTCGGTTGCGAGAGCGGCTGCGGCGGGAGCCACGAAAGCCGCGCGCACCCTTCCCGACGACGTGACGCAGCAGATGGCCGTCGTGATCACGGCGGCGGCACGGGCGGCCCGCGAGGCACTGATCAGGACGCCGGAGCAGTTGGATGTGCTTCGCGACGCCGGCGTCGTCGACGCGGGCGGGCGCGCGTTGTGTGTCATTCTCGACGCGGCGCAGACGGCTCTGACCGGCAGCAGGCCACCTCCGTATGTCGATCGGGTAGACACAACGAAGACGCCCGTCGCTGCCGAACCTGCCGTGGATGTTCCGACTGAGGTCCCTGGGTACGAGGTGATGTTCCTGCTGGACGCCGATGACGACCGGATACCCACGCTTCGCTCGCAGCTCGCCGGGCTGGGTGACTCGCTGGTGGTGGTCGGCGGTGACGGGCTGTGGAGCGTTCATGTCCACGTCGATGACGCCGGTGCGGCAGTCGAGGCCGGTATCGAGGCAGGCCGCCCGTACCGAGTGCGGGTCACGCACCTGGCCGCCGAGATCCGACGGGCGACCCGGCGACCGGTAGCCCGATCCCCCGGCCGAGGCGTGGTCGCCATCGCGGCCGGCCAGGGGCTGCGAGCCGTCTTCTCCGACGCGGGTGCGGTCGTCCTGGACGGTGGGCCGGGCAGGCGACGCTCGACTGGGCAGATCCTCGACGCGATCACAGCGACCGGATGCGGTGAGGTGATCGTTCTCCCGAACGACCCCGGCTCCATCGCGGTGGCCGAGGCGGCAGCGCAGGCGGCCCGGGATGCAGGGATCTCGGCCACGATCGTGCCGACCCGAGCGCAGGTCCAAGGCATCGCGGCGCTTGCGGTGCACGACCCCGGCCGGCGATTCGGTGATGACGTCGTCGCCATGACGGCAGCGGCCGCGCACGCACGGCACGGCGCGGTCACCGTTGCGACCCGGGACGCGATCACGACGGCGGGGCCATGTCAGGTCGGCGACATCCTTGGTGTGGTCGACGGCGACTTTGCGATCGTCGGATCTGACCTCGCGATGGTCGCAGTCGAGGTCACCGAACGGCTGTTGTCGGGAGGCGGTGAGATGGTGACCCTCGTGGCAGGCGAAGGCGGCTCCGAGGAGCTGACCGGCGTTGTCCAGGCAGCGGTCACGCGTGACCGGGCCCAGATCGAGGTCGTCACGTATTCCGGTGGCCAACAGCGCTATCCGCTGCTCATCGGGGTCGAGTGATGGGTGCTCTCGATCAGCGGCTGAACCGACTCGTCGGACCCAAGACGGCCGGCGCGCTCGACAAGGCGTTCGATCTGCAGACCGTCCGCGAGCTACTGCTGCACTATCCGCGCCGGATCGCCGACCGCGGCTCCCTCACCAACCTCGGTGAGCTCGAGATCGGGGAACACGTGACGGTGATGGCGAAGGTGGCCGACATCAAGATCAGCCGGTTCCACCCCAAGCCCGCCGACGCCAAGCGCAAGGGGCCGCCGATCCGCACCGAGGTTTCTGTCACAGACGGCACCGGGCATCTCATCCTCACGTTCTTTCGCCAGCCTTGGGTTCAGCGGACCGCCCAGGTCGGCATGACCGGTCTGTTCGCCGGTCGGGTCAACGTATTCAACGGGCAACGCCAGCTCCTCCACCCGAACCTGAAGATGCTCGACTCGTCCGGGGACGTCGACGGCCTGGACGAGTACCTCAGGTGGCGCCTGATCCCGATCTATCCGGCGTCGGCGGCGATCTCTTCATGGGACATCGCGAAGGCTGTCCGTACCGTTCTCGATCTGGCCGCCGCCGAGCCGGACCCGCTTCCGATCGAGATCCGGGCCGAGCAGGGCCTGATGGAGTGGAGCCGCGCGATCGAGCTGATCCATCGACCCGAGACCATGGACGACTGGGCGGCCGCCCGCCGTCGCCTCCGGTTCGACGAGGCGTTCGTGACCCAGACCGTGCTGGCCCAACGTCGAGGGTTTGCGCGGCAGCGTGGTGCCGTGCCGCGACCCGTGATCGGCGGCGGATTGCTGGAGCGTTTCGACGGCCAGCTCCCGTTCACCCTCACGTCCGGTCAGCGTGAGATCGGCGCGAACGTGGCTGCGTCGCTTGCTGAACCGCATCCGATGCAGCGTCTCCTGCAGGGCGAGGTCGGCTCCGGAAAGACGGTCGTCGCGCTTCGCGGGATGCTTCAGGTCGTCGACGCCGGTGGGCAGACGGCGTTGCTCGCGCCGACAGAGGTCCTTGCGCGGCAGCACTTCCGATCGCTGACGACGCTGCTCGGACCGTTGGCAGAGGCCGGCATGCTCGGCTCAGGCGATGTCGCCACCCGGGTGGCGCTCCTTACCGGCTCACAGGCGACCAGCGCCCGACGGGCCACCCTGCTCGACGTCCAGTCAGGGGCCGCGGGGATCGTCGTCGGCACTCACGCGCTGCTCGAGGAGAAGGTGCAGTTCGCGGACCTCGGGCTCGTCGTCGTCGACGAGCAGCATCGCTTCGGGGTCGAGCAGCGGGCGCGGCTCACGGACAAGTCGTTGACTGCACCACCTCATGTCCTGGTGATGACCGCCACTCCGATACCACGGACCGTTGCGATGACCGTGTTCGGTGACCTCGACGTCTGGACGCTGCGCGAGCTACCCGCCGGCCGTGCGGACGTGACGTCGACCGTCGTCCCCGTCGCCGAGCACCGGGCTTGGCTCGACCGCGCGTGGGTCCGGATCCGAGAGGAGGTTGAGAAGGGTCACCAGGCATACGTCGTCTGTCCCCGGATCGGCGACGAGCCTGAAACCGCACCGGATGCCGACACGCTCCTACCGACGACGGCGGTCGTCGAGCTGGCGGCGCGGCTGCGCGACGGAGCGTTGGCCGGGCTGCGCGTGGAGATGCTGCATGGGCGGATGTCCGGTGAGGCGAAAGATGACGTCATGCAGCGGTTCTCGGCCGGTGCGGTAGATGTCTTGGTGTCGACAACGGTGATCGAGGTGGGAGTCGACGTGGCGAACGCTTCGGTGATGGTCATCATGGACGCCGAGCGGTTCGGCGTCTCCCAGCTCCATCAGTTGCGAGGCCGGATCGGAAGGGGCTCCGCGCCGGGACTCTGCCTGCTCGTGACGGCCGTACCCGCTGGGTCGTCGTCACGGGAACGTCTCGAGCAGGTCGCGGCAACCAGAGACGGCTTCGCGTTGTCACAGCTCGACCTCGAGTACCGCAGGGAGGGCGATGTTCTCGGCGCGATCCAAGCCGGCCGCAAGTCGAGCCTCCGGCTGCTTTCGGTTGTCAGCGACGAGGCGGTCATCGTCGAAGCCCGCGAGCACGCGGAGGCGATCGTCGACTCAGATCCCGAGCTGTCCGGCTACCCCGGTCTGGCGGCGGCCGTTGCCGAGCTGGTGCGGTCCGAGGCGGCCGACTTCCTGGAGCGCTCGTGACCCGGATCATCGCGGGGGTCGCGGGCGGTCGACTGGTCAAGACACCGACCGGGCGGGCCACCCGACCGACCACGGACCGAGTCCGGGAGGCGCTGTTCTCGTCCATCGAGGCGTCCGAGGGATCGCTGGAAGGCCTCCGATTCCTCGACCTGTACGCCGGCTCCGGCGCGGTTGGACTCGAGGCGCGGTCGCGCGGCGCTCTGGCGGTCACCCTGGTCGAGGTCGACCGGAGTGCCGCGTCGATGATCCACGCAAACGCCCGCGCGTTGCAGCTCAACGCGCTCACCGTGATCTGTGCGAGGGCTGAGCGGGCCATGCGCCGGCCACCGCCCGCCTCCGGGTTCGACGTTGCGTTCCTCGATCCTCCGTACGACGTTGCGACGGCAGACGTCGAAGCTGTCGTCGGTCGCCTTCAGGTGACGGGTTGGCTTGCACAGGGTGCTCTGGTGATCGTCGAGCGGGCCACCCGGGCCGCCCCGTGGACATGGCCGGACGGTCTGGAGGAGATGCGGTGGAAGGCGTACGGCGAGACCACGCTTTGGTACGGTCGCAACGTCTCGCCGCCGGCCAGGACCGGCCGGTGAGCTCGTCCGGGAGGTTCCGATGGCCAAGGCCGTGTGTCCCGGCTCGTTCGACCCGGTGACGAACGGGCACGTCGACATCATCACCCGGGCGGCGGACTGCTTCGACGAGGTCGTCGTGGCGTTGGGTGTCAACGAGTCCAAACAAGG
Organism: Propionibacteriales bacterium; assembly: GCA_038253325.1. GTDB lineage: Bacteria > Actinomycetota > Actinomycetes > Propionibacteriales > Nocardioidaceae > JBBSHE01. Next base: position 1,369 of record JBBSHE010000040.1, on the reverse strand, counting down.
ACTGTTTTCCGTGGACGAACGACTCGAGTTCCTCCGATCAGTCGTCGCCGACCTTCCGGGTGTCAGCGTCGCCTCGTTTCGCGGGCTGCTCGTCGAGTTCTGCCTGTCCCAGGATGCACGGACCGTCGTCAAGGGCCTGCGAGTGGCCGGCGACTTCGACTACGAACAACCGATGGCACAGATGAACCGTCACCTCGGCGGCATCGAGACGGTGTTCTTGCCGGCGAGCGGCGATCACGGCTTCGTTTCGTCGAGCCTGGTGAAGGAGGTGGCCGCGCTCGGCGGCGATGTCTCCGCGCTCGTACCCCCTGTCGTCCGCGGCCCCTTGCATGATCGACTAGGGCGATGACCGAACAACCGATGATGGGATCTTGATGACGGGGGCAGATGACCCGCGGGCAACCGTCGAGCGGCTGATCGCTCAGTTCCGGTCGACCCTCGAGAATGCCCGCTCGATGCCGATGTCGTCCTCGGCGGTGGTCAACCGGTCCGAGTTGCTCGACCTGCTGTCGCAGATCGAGCAGGCGATCCCAGGGGTCGCCGCGTCGATCGGTTCCGGCGGCGGGGCCAACGCGACGTACGCCGAAGCCAAGGCTGCAGCCGAGCGGGTCATGGCCGACGCTCACGCGGAGCGCCAGCGGCTGATCGACAGCACCCACATCCACCGGGTGGCGGTTGGTGAGGCAGACCGCATCCGGAAGGAGTCACAGGCCGAGGCCGAGGCGCTGCGCCGCGAGACCGACGAGTATGTCGACATCAAGCTGGCGAACTTCCAGATCACGTTGAGCAAGACGCTCGAAGCGGTCTCGCGGGGCCGCGAGCGGCTGCAGGGCCGCTCGGATCTCGACGAGCTCGGCAACGCGGACGTCGACGACATCGTCCTTCCGGATCACCGCTAGCGCTCGCGGTCTTGCACCGCACCCCGTAAAGGAGGCTCGGCTAGTCGCCGTCGCCTTGTTGGCGCCGCCATCGGCACGGGCGGTCGACGCGTCGTCGATGTCGTTGGAGCTGGTCGTGTAGTCGTTGCGGGTCGATGTTGCCTGCGTCGGTCGGCGGTTTTCGGTCTGTTTCGTGGTCTGGTTCGACCGGGTGATCGGGTGGGTTGAAGATCTGATGCGCGAGGTTGTCGAGGTGGTCGCGGTTGGTCTGGTCGATGCCGCGCCATCGGTCGTGGAGTCGTCGCCGGCGTCTGTCTAGGTGGATCCAGTTGCCGTCGTCGCCTGGTTTGACGATGAGCAGTCGTTGGTGGATGAGGTGGTGGCAGCGGGTGCAGTAGCCGGCCAGGTCGTTGAGGTCGGTGTTGCCGCCGTGGGACCACCAGTTGAGGTGGTGGATTTCGAGGTGGCTGTTGCGGCAACCGGGTGCGGCA
>JBBSHE010000039.1:0-22067 GCA_038253325.1 Propionibacteriales bacterium | reverse complement strand
TCCCTCGATGAGATGACCGATAGGGGCGGGGACGACAGGCCAAGAAGCCGAGGTACGTGCGCTGCTCGACTCCTTGGCCTGGGTGTGCTCGCCTGTTACTCCTCCCCGTTGAACTGGTGATCGACATTGCCAACGTCCTGGTGTCCCCCAGGGCCGTCGGACTCTGGGCTCGACTGCTCGGACTCCGTGCTGGACTCCGTCTCGTCCGTGCTGGTCTTGTACGACTTCGGCTTGGCGGCGTGCGTCGAGACAACCGGGTGCAGTGCCGAGTGATGAGCGACGGCAGGGGTCTCGAGGGCGGGCGAGGCCGCGGCCGTCCCCGCGCTACCGACGCCGAGACCGATTGCCGCGAGAGCCGCGGCGGTGAGCTTCAACTTGATCATGGTGATTCCTTCCGTAGTGTTCTGATGACGTCATCGAGTTTGCGCGGCAAAGCTAAGGGCGAGGTAAGCGCGGGTAAGCGGAAGATAAGTTTGACGCCCAGGACGGTCCTCACAGTGGTTTCATGTCCGGGATGAACATTGGTCTGGCAGGCGGTCTCTGATGAGAGTCTTGATCGTCGAGGACGAGCAGGATTTTGCCGAGGCCTTGTCCCGTGGGCTGGCGGCGGAAGGCTTTGTCTCGGAGGTTGCGACCAACGGGGTCGACGGACTGTGGTTGGCACAGCAGCAGTCGTTCGACGTCGTCCTCCTCGACATCATGTTGCCGCGACTGTCGGGCTACGAGGTGTGCAAGAGGCTGCGGGCGGCGGGCTCGCAAGTGCCTGTTCTCATGCTGACCGCCAAGGACGGCGAGTACGACGAGGCCGATGCGCTCGACCTGGGTGCCGACGACTACCTGACGAAGCCCTTCTCCTTCGTGGTTCTGGTGGCGCGGCTGCGGGCCCTGCTTCGCCGCGGCTTGGTTGATCGTGCGCCTGTGCTGTGGGCTGGGGATTTGCGCGTCGACCCCTCCGCGAGACGCTGCTGGCGCGGGAAGGTCGAGGTGGCGCTGACGGCCCGCGAGTTCGACCTTGCGGAGTTCCTCATCCGGCACAAGGGTCAGGTGCTGAGCCGTAACCAGATCGTCGACCACGTGTGGGGGCCAGATCTCAGCGACGACTCCAACGTGGTCGAAGTGTATCTAGGCTATCTGCGGCGCAAGCTCGACCAGCCGTTCGCGGTGGCCAGCATCGAGACGGTGCGAGGGGCTGGCTATCGGATGACCGAAACCATGAGCCGAGAGGTATTGACACCGGATGGGACGACGTGACGATCGGCGGCGAACGTATCTAGGGGTCCGCCTCAGCACGACGATCGCGGCCACGGCCGTGGCGGCCGTGGCTCTGCTGCTCGGTGGAATCACGCTGGTGGGTATGCTCGACCGCTCGCTGACGGCGGCTTTGGAGTCAACGGCGGCTACCAGGGCACGAGATGTGGTCTCGCTGGTCCATTCCGGCCGGCCTCCCCGTCTGGTGGCGTCTTCGACCGAGGAGAGCTCCGTGGTGCAGGTGATCGGGCCATCGGGTGCAGTCCTCGCCTCGAGTCCCAACATCGCAGGAGAGCCTGCGTTCACGGCACGCCCGACCTCTCGCAAGGCGACCACGGTGAACCGGACCAAGCTGCCGATCGGTTCATCCGATGAGATGTTCTTGATCTTTCGTCAGCCGGTGACGCTGTCCTCCGGAGAGGGCTGGGTATATGTCGCCATCTCAGAAGCAGACGTGACCGCCACCGTCCGCCGAGTGGAGACGCTGCTGGTCGTCGGCTTGCCGCTTGTCCTCGCGGTGTTGGCATTGACGACCTGGGTGGCGGTGGGCAGAGCGCTCCGTCCGGTTGAGCTCATCAGGAGTCGGGCTGCGGCGATTGGAGGCTCGGATCTGCAGGCCCGCGTACCGGTGCCGGGAGGCGACGACGCCGTGTCGAGGCTCGCGGTCACGATGAACGAGATGCTCACCCGCCTCGACGACGCGGCCACTCGCCAGCGCCGTTTCGTTGGGGATGCCTCGCATGAACTGCGCAGCCCACTGGCCGCGATGCAGGCCTTGGTCGACGTTGCTCGTCTCCACCCAGGATTGGCTGACACCAAAGACGTGCTGGCTCGAGTCGCAGACCAAACACAGCGGATGAGCAGACTCATCGACGATCTGCTCTTCCTGGCGCGCGCTGACGAGCGAGGCGCCGACCGCCGAACGGAGTCGGTCGACCTGGACGAGCTGGTGCTGGCAGAAGCCGACCGTCTGCGACAGCTGGGCACAGTGGACGTGGTCGTGGATGGTCCGGTAGCGATCCGAGTGACGGGATCGCGGCGAGACCTGGCGAGAATGATCCGAAACGTCGGCGACAATGCCGCATCACATGCTCGGCGTACCGTCGAGTTGGGGCTGCGGGTCGACGACAACTGTGCGGTGATCACGGTCGCTGACGATGGTCCTGGAATACTCGACGAGCAACAGACCAAGATCTTCGAGCGGTTCGGCCGCCTCGATGAGGCCCGCACAAGGCCGATCCTGGGTGCCGGGGTCGGCCTTGGACTGCCCATTGCGAAGGAGATCGCCGACGTGCACGGAGGGCGCATCACAGTCGGCTCCCGCGATGTCGAGGGTGCGGGCGCGACGTTCGTGGTCACGTTGCCGCTGACGCCCGGCACGACCGTGAGGGGAGAGTCGACGTCGGGTGGTGCGTAGAGGTCGCCGTGGATCGACATGAGCCGCGCGACGCTCACATCGAGTCGGGTTGGGCTGGTAGCAGAACAGTAAACCTCGTCTTGGGCTCACCATTCGCAAGGACAACGCGGCCACCTTCTGCTCGAGCCAATGAGCAGGCCAACCCGAGACCAATGCCTCCGGCGCCGGCTCGGGTGGAGTCGACCGTCGGCCCAGCCTCCGGGAGCCGGACCGACGTCGCGCGTCCGTCGTCGATCACGTCGATCGCGAGTGCGCCGGCCATCTCCCGGGCCCGTACGGTCACCGCCCCCTGCCCATGCTTGAGCGCGTTGTCGACCAGCACGTCGACGATCTGACGGGCAGCCGCCATCGAGGCGGTCGACCGCGGCGGGTCCTCGACGGCGATCCGAAGCGGCCTGTCCTGTCGCGCGAGCGTTCCGTGCCACCGGTCGCGAAGATCGTCGATCAGATCACGCGCGTCGAAGCCGCCGCCGACGGCTGAGCCCCGGGCCAGGCTCAGAACATCGTCGACCGTCCGCGACAGGTGGTCGATCGACACGATGGCCTCGGCTGTTGCTCCGGGCAGGGCCGCCCGGTTTCCGTCGAGTGCCGACTCGAGCTCGAGCCGAAGTCTGGTGAGAGGGGTGCGGAGCTGGTGCGAGGCGTGGGCCGAGAACGCTCTCTCCCGGGCGACCAGGTCGCCAATCCGCTCGGCGGTCTTGTTCAATGCACGTCCGGCGCGGTCGATCTCGGGCACGCCGCTGAGCCGAGCCCGCACTCCGAAGTTGCCCTCTCCAACGTCGGTCGCAGCATTCTCGAGCTGGATCAGTGGGCGGGTCAACCGTCGGGCGGCGATCGCGGCCAGCGTCACCGCGCACAGGGCGGCCACGAGCGCAATCGCCGCCATGATCCCCCAAGCCTGCCAGACGTGTGCTCGCACGACTGACAGCGGTGATGACGCCCGAACCGTCGCGATCACGGTCTCGCCCGAGGTGACGGGCACGTTGACGACCATGTCACTGGAGGTGTCGATCTGGGTGACCCGTCGCGGAGTGACGCGTAACAAGTCGCGGGCGCTCGACGGACCAGCTCCGGCAACCAGGCGGCCGGATGTGTCGTACAAACCCACCCTTATCTCGGATCCGGACGGCGGCAGTTCCACCGGATCATGAGTCCGGTACGCGGGCGACACCGCGGCCGCGGCCCTGAGGGCCGAGCGTTCCAGCTCGCTGCGCTCGTCCGAGCGGATCGTGCGTTCAACGGCAACCGCCAAGGGGACACCGAACAGCACCACGGCGAGGACGACAGCGGCCAGGGCGACCCTGACGATCCGCTCGCGCATCGGCTCAGTCCCTTCGGCGACTCTCATCGTGGCAGTTCGTACCGGCCGGCGGGCACGCGCACGCCTGTCTTTACCCTCCCCTTGCGTCGCGCTTTCCCTGCGCTAACCGGCGTCTTCGTACGGTCAAGGTACGACATTCGACCATCAACTGCCGGTCCCCGACGATCGGCCAGGAGCGATCATGCGTTCGACCCACCGGTTCACAGCGGTTGCACTCTCATCGGTCGCCCTCGCCGGCCTGGCGGCATGCGGTGGCAGCAGTACGACGGCCCCTCCGCCGTCCTCGTCACATCACAGTTCGACCGCGCAGAAACCGGGTGGAAGCTCGAGTCCCACATCGACCGGGCCGGGCTCCGGAACCACGAAACCCGCCACGTCTCACGCGACCGAGTTCAATCCGCCCGGGGACATCCCCGACACCCAGGTCTACGTCAAGTTTTCGGTGCCAAACTCGCATGTCGTCCTCAGGGTTCCGGAAGGGTGGGCGAGGTCGAGCAGGTCCGGGACGACCACGTTCACCGACAAGCTCAACACGGTCAGCGTCAAGGACGTGACGGCAGCAAAGGCTCCGACGATTTCGTCGGCGCGCACCAACGAGGTTCCGGCCCTCGCGGCCGCCGTCTCGAAGTTCAAGCTGGGCAGCGTCACGACGACCACCCGGGCCGGCGGCAGCGCCGTCCTCATCGCCTACCAGCAGGATTCGCCACCCGATCCGGTGACCAACAAGGTCGTTCGCGATGCCGTCGAACGATTCGAGTTCTGGCACCAGGGCCATGAAGCGATCCTGACCCTGAGCGGTCCGATCAACGCCGACAACGTCGATCCTTGGCGCACGATCAGCGACTCGTTGGGTTGGAAGTGATGACCGTGAGGTCCACGACGCGGCCATCTCGAACCCGCACCGATCCATCGATCGATGGTCACACGGCCGGCCCTGCCGTACGGGCGAGCGACCTCTACCGGTTCTTTCGCGCAGGCGACGAAGAGACACTGGCCCTTCGGGACGTCTCGCTTGAGGTGAATGCGGGCGAGATCGTCGCCGTGGTCGGACCGTCCGGTTCCGGGAAGTCGACATTGCTGGCCTGCCTGGCTGGCCTGGACGAGCCGTCGGGCGGCACCGTATGGGTCGCCGGGCATCGCATCTCCCACCAACCAGAGGCAGCCCGGGCGAAATTGCGTGCGCGTCACGTCGGCATGCTCTTCCAGGCCGACAATCTGCTGGGGCACCTGACGGTTGAAGCCAATGTCCGGTTGGTGCGGTCTCTGACGGACAGGTCCGTCTCGGAGTCGGTTTCCGATCTGCTGGGCTCTCTCGGAATCTCCCAACGCGCCAAGGCTTACCCATCGCAGCTGTCCGGCGGCGAGACCTCGAGGGCCGGCCTCGCTGTCGCGTTGGCCAACTCACCCAATCTCGTGCTCGCCGACGAACCGACGGGCGAACTCGACGGCGACTCCGAAAGCAGGCTTCTCGAGCTGCTCGGCGATCGGGCCAGAGCGGGCGCCGCTGTCGTGATTGCGAGCCACAGTGACGCCGTACGGCAGGCAGCCGGCCGAGCGATCATCCTTCGAGATGGCAGGCTCGGATGACAAGTCTCGAACCCTTGGTTCGCCTTGTCGAGGTGTCACGCACCTTCGGCACCGGCAGACGCGCAGTCGTGGCCGTCCACGCCGCGACCGCGGTTGTGCAGCAAGAGGCACGGATCGCCGTCGTCGGACCGTCCGGTTCCGGGAAGTCGACCTTGCTGCATCTGATGGCCGGCATCGACTCGCCGACCTCTGGGCAGATCAGCTGGCCTGCGCTCGCCGGTGACGACCGTTTCCACACTGCCCGAGTCGGGATGGTTTTTCAGGGACCAAGCCTGATGCCGCCGCTGACCGTCGTCGAGAACGTCGCACTCCCGCTCGTTCTCGATGGGGTCTCCGACGAACAGGCACAGGAGCAGGCGCACCAGGCGCTGTCCACACTGGGGATCGAAGACCTGGCAGCGAAACTACCCGAGGAGCTGTCCGGTGGGCAGGCGCAGCGGGCAGCGGTTGCTCGGGCGCTTGCTGCCGGCCGCCCGATGATCATTGCCGACGAGCCGACCGGGCAGCTTGACCACGTCGCCGCCGAACGGGTCATGGCCGTCCTGCTGGCTGCTGCCGACCAGCTGGAGGCTGGGCTCGTGGTCTCCACGCATGACCCGTCGATCGCTGCCTATCTCGACAACATCTGGACGATGCACGAGGGATCTCTGATGATTGACTCTCCCGCGATGGAAGCCAGCGGAGAGCCGAGATGAGGACGCTCGCGCTGTGGTCGACAGGGTTGGTCAAGCGCCGTGCGGGCCGGTTGGCCGCAGCCGCAGCCGGAATAGCGCTCGCCGTTGCGATGCTGGCCAGCCTCGGCAGCTTTCTCGCGGCCTCCAAGGCCACCATGACCCATCGCGCGGCCGGAAGCGTCGCAGTCGACTGGCAAGTCGAGGTGCAGCGAAACGGCACGCCTGCCACCATCACGAAGGCGCTCAGCGCTTTTTCCGGCACGGTCAAGGCGATGCCCGTCGGGTTCGCCGACACCAAGGGGCTGACGGCCACGGCCGGCGGCACGACCCAGACCACAGGGGCCGGAAAGGTGCTGGGCATTCCCGGCGGGTACCCCAAGACATTCCCGGGATCCGTTCGTCTGCTCACCGGGTCGTCCACCGGTGTCGTGGTCGCGCAGCAGACTGCTGCGAACCTTCACGTCGCTCCCGGAGACAAGGTGAAGATCGCCCGGGCGGGCCTGTCGCCGTTCACGGTGACGGTCGCCGGTGTCGTGGATCTGCCACAGGCCGATTCGCTCTTTCAGGTTGTCGGCGCGCCCCCGCAAAGCCAGCTTCAGGCACCGCCCGACAATGTGGTGCTGCTCCCGCTGTCCACGTTTCACGCGGCGTTCGATCCACTCGCCCGGTCCCGGCCGGACCTGGTGACGACGCAGATCCACGTACGGCGATCCCACGTTCTGCCAGCCGATCCCTCGGCCGCCTATACGACGGTTACCCAGCAGGCAAACAACTTCGAGGCGGCGGTATCCGGCGCAGGCGTGGTCGGGGACAACCTGGGTGCCGCGCTCGGAGCCGCGCGGGAGGACTCTTTGTACTCGCAGGTCCTATTTCTCTTCCTCGGTGCTCCGGGCGCCCTGTTGGCCGCCGCTCTGACCTCCGCGGTGGCTGGGACCGGAGCAAACCGGAGGCGGAAGGAACAGGCCCTGCTGCGAACCCGCGGAACCTCCCAGACCGCCCTGTTGCGCCTGATCGTGGTCGAGGCCGCCGTCATCGGCGTGCTCGGATCGGTAGCGGGACTGGGAGTCGCAGCCGCGATTGGGGCCACGATGTTCGGTTCGCCGAGGTTCGGGGCCAGCACGGCCAGCGCGATGGGCTGGGCAGTGGCATCGGTTCTGGTAGGCCTCGCCGTTGCTGCCGTCACGATCGTCGCACCCGCCAGGCGCGACCTTCGCGAGGCGACTGCGATGCAAGCACGGTTGAGTGTTGGCCGGCCCAGGCGACCGGTGTGGATGAGGTTCGGGCTCGACTTCCTGCTGCTGGCCGGCTCTCTCGCCGTCTTCTACGCGACCAGCAGGAGCAAGTACTCACTGGTGCTTGCACCGGAGGGCGTCCCCACCATCTCGGTGAGCTATTGGGCGTTCCTGGGACCTGCGCTGTTGTGGATCAGCTTGGCTCTGCTGTCGTGGCGGGTGGCGGACATGATCCTCGACCGTGGACGTCCCCTGGTGAGCCGTCTGCTGAGGCCCGCTGCGGGAAACCTATCTTCGACGGTTGCCTCGACGATGCACCGGCAGCGCCGTGCTCTGACCCGTTCTGCTGTTCTCGTCGGTCTCGCGATCTCGTTCGCGGTGTCGACGGCAACATTCAACTCGACGTACCGGCAGCAGGCCGAGATCGACGCCCAGCTCACCAACGGCGCCGACGTGACGGTCACCGAGTCACCGGGTGCGAACGTACAGCCGTCGGCAGCCGCTGCGCTGGCCAAAGTGCCGGGTGTGAAGGCGGTCCAGCCGCTCCAACATCGGTTTGCCTACGTCGGTGCGGACCTCCAAGATCTCTACGGGATCAACGCCCGGACGATCTCTGATGCGGTCACGCTGCAAGACCCTTACTTCCAGGGCGCGTCAGCGTCTGAAGTACTGTCGCGGCTCAACGCACGGCCGGATGGCGTCCTGCTCAGCTCGGAGACTGTCAACGACTTCCAGCTGTCGCTCGGCGACACGGTCAACCTCAGGCTCCAGAATGGGCAGACACAGAAGTTCACAACCGTGCCGTTTCACTACGTCGGGATCGTGAACGAGTTTCCCACCGCACCCAAGGACAGCTTCCTGGTGGCGAACTCGTCGTACGTCGCCCGGCAGACCGGGAGCACCGCGGTCGGCGCATTTCTCGTGAACACTGGTGGGCAGGGCTCAAAGCAGGTTGCCACCCGCATCCAGCGCCTGGTGGGGACGACGGCGAAGGTCACGGACATTCAGAGCAGCCGCAACCTTGTCGGGTCCAGCCTGACATCGGTTGACCTGTCCGGGCTCACCCGGGTCGAGCTGGCCTTTGCGATCGCCCTGGTGGCCGCGTCCGGCGGACTCGTATTGGCCCTTGGCCTCGCGGAAAGGCGTCGAACCCTCGCGATTGCGTCCGCGTTGGGCGCAACGCCGAGACAGCTCAAGGGCTTCACGATCGGTGAGTCGGCATTTGTCGCCATCGTGGGGTTGTTGGCGGGTGGTCTTGCCGGCTGGGGACTGTCGGAGATGCTCGTGAAGGTACTGACCGGAGTCTTCGACCCTCCACCCGCACATCTCGCGTTTCCCTGGGCTTATCTCAGTCTGGTGGTCGTGTGCTCCGTGGGAGCGATGGCAATGGCAGCAGTCCTGAGTTCCAGTCGTGCCCGCCAGCGAGTCAACGAGCAGCTGCGGGAGCTGTGATCAGGCGATCGGCTTCTGATACGCGACACTAGGCTCTGGTCATGGCCGCTCTGCTCCTGGTTGAGGATGACAGCACGATCGGCCACCTGGTGCAGTCGGCACTGCGAGCGGGCGGTCACGATGTGTCGTGGCAGCGCACGGGCATTAGTGCTCTGGAGGAGATCAAGCAGCACCGCTTCGACCTGGTGCTCCTCGACCTCGGGCTTCCAGACGTCGATGGCGTCGACCTGTGTCGCCGGCTCAGGCAAGACCAGCCCGGAAGCGTTCTGGTGATCCTCACGGCGCGACGAGAAGAGATGGATGTCGTGGTCGGCCTGGAAGCAGGGGCCGACGACTACCTGACCAAGCCCTTCGGACTCACGGAGCTCCTCGCCAGGGTGCGCGCTCATCTGAGACGAGAGAGCGTCTTGGAGTCACAGCCGCCGCACGCGTACGAGCTCGGGGACCTGTACATCGAGACCGGTGCCCGCCGCTGTCTCGTCGGTGGGACGGAGGTCGTACTTCGTCCCAAGGAGTTCGACCTGGTCGTCCGGCTAGCCGCCTCGGCCGGTACCGCGGTGAGTCGGGAGGCCCTGATGGCCGACGTGTGGGACGAGAACTGGTTCGGTTCCACCAAGACGCTCGACGTCCACATGGCTGCCCTGCGCCGGCGGTTGAGCGAGGCAGCCGGGCGCTCCGATCCGCCGCACCGGGTCCCGTCGATCACCACGATGCGGGGGCACGGATACCGGATGGAGGTCAGCTGACCCCATGTTCAGGCGGGCAGAGCGAGCACTCGGTTCGTCACCTCGAGCTGGCGCGCCTCGTAGGCCTCGATCGCTGTTGCCTGATCCGGTGTGATGACGTCGCAGATCCAGTCCCAGTGAACGGACACCACGTCCCCTTCGTTGACACCGTCGAGAAGTGACCTGCCGTTGGCGCTCCATCGGGTCTGGAGCAGGCTGCTGTCACCGATCGAGAGCCGGTGGCCGTCCCACGCCAATGCCCGAGTCCGTACCGTTGCGGCCTCTGCGCGGACGGACTCCACGACGCCGGTACGGATCCGGCACTGGTCGAGAATCGACCGGGGGACGTCGGTGTCGCTGTGCAGCAGCCCGACCCAGGGATAGACGGCGAACACGTGGAACGCGTGATGGGGGAGCACCGTCGCCTCGATGTCGGGTATGCCGCCGGCCCACTGCCCACCGGTCTGACCACGGAAGCGGTCGCGAAGCTCGTCGAGGAACCAGGTGCTGTCCACGGACTCGAGGAGCTGGTTGCCCAGCCAGTACGCCTCCACAACGCGTGCGTCGAGCGGGTCGGTGATCCCAGCGGACGCGGCGATCAGCTCGAGGTAGACCCAGGCGCCCTCGAACGCCCGGGCTCGACGGGCGATCTCGGCGGCGGCCTCAGGTGTACCGCGGACCAGGAGCCCGCGGGGATCGTCGGGCCCGCAGTAGCCGAGCTCGTTTGGTGGATAGGCATAACGCGCGAACAGGTCCGGCCCCGACACGGGGGCCCGCATCCGGTCCATCATCGGTCGGTTCAGCAGATCCGCGGCAGCTGCTCGCCAAGCGGGAGGTCGACGACTCGGGTACCGCCGAGCCCGGTCTGGGCGACAACCATGCCCGGATGGGCATCGATGCAGCTGCCGATGATGCAGGCGTCCCAGCCGTACTCGTGAGCGTGCATTGCCTCGAGGACGCGGTCGGCATCATCGGCCGGGAGGATCGCCAGCAGCTTGCCCTCGTTGGCGACGTACAGCGGGTCGAGCCCGAGCAACCCGCAGGCGTCCCGCACGGTCTGTGGGATCGGCAGGCTGCGCTCGACGAGTGTCACGCCGACCTTGGAGGCCTTTGCGATCTCGTTAAGCGAGGCGGCCACACCCCCGCGGGTCGGATCTCGGAGTGCATGGATGTCGGCTCCGGTCGCGACCATGTCTGCTACCAAACCGTGCAGCGGAGCAGAGTCGCTGCGGACGGTCGTGCCGAACTCGAGACCTTCCCGGCAGCTCATCACCGCCACGCCGTGCACGCCGATCTCGCCGCTGACGATGACGACATCTCCGGGGCTCGCCCGCTCCGGCCTGATGTCGACGCCGTCCGCCAGCACCCCGATCCCTGCCGTGTTGACGAACACACCGTCACCATTGCCGCTGTCGACGACCTTGGTGTCACCGGTCACCAGCTTGATTCCGGCCTTCCGCGCCGCTGCTCCCAGCGCCTCGGCAACCCGACCGAGCTCGGCGAGCTCGGTGCCCTCCTCGATGATGAAGGCGGTGGACAGCACGAGCGGGCTTGCACCCGACATCGCGATGTCGTTGACTGTCCCGTTGACGGCCAGGTCGCCGATTGACCCACCGGGGAAGAACAGTGGCTTCACGACGTACGAGTCGGTCGAGAACGCCAGCCGGGTGCCACCGATCTCGACGATCGCGGAGTCGCCGAGCTGTGCATCTGCGGCCTCGCCGAAGGCCGGAAGGAACAGATGCTCGATCAGCTCGGCCGATAGCGCTCCGCCACCGCCGTGCCCCATCACGATCGTGGGTGAGTCCCGCAGCGGCGCCGGACACACCCACGCGTCGAAGTCGAGGTCGCCCGCCTCCCCCGCCGGCTGCGCCATCCTCAGCTCTCCACCAGCTCGAGGCGGCGGTAAAGGTAGTACGCGGCGCAGGCACCTTCCGACGACACCATCGTTGCGCCGAGCGGGTTACGTGGCGTGCACTCCTTTCCGAACGCCGCGCACTCGTGCGGCTTGATCAGCCCTTGAAGGACCTCGCCTGAGCGGCACAGGGTCGACTCGTCCGTGTGGATGTCGGTGACCTGGAACCGCTGTTCGGCATCGAACTCGCGGTACTTGTCGGACAGCTTCCACCCGCTCTGCGGGATCATGCCGATGCCGCGCCAGCTGCGGTCGGTGACCTCGAAGACGTCGTTGAGCATCTCTTTCGCTGCCTTGTTCCCTTCGGCCGATACGGCCCGTGGGTAGGCGTTCTCGAGCTCGTACCGGCCCTCTTCGAGCTGGATGACGGTCTTGCGGATGCCCTCGAGGATGTCGAGCGGCTCGAACCCGGTGACGACGATCGGGACCTGGTACTTGTCCGCGAGCGGCGGATATTCCTGGGTCCCCATCACGCTGCAAACGTGGCCAGCCGCCAGGAATCCCTGGACGCGGCAGGTCGGCGACTCCATGATCGCGGCAACCGCCGGGGGGACGAGCACGTGGGATACGAGCAGCGAGAAGTTCTTGATACCGAGCCGCTTGGCCTGGTAGACGGTCATCGCGTTCGCCGGTGCCGTGGTCTCGAAGCCGATGCCGAAGAACACGACCTCGCGGTCAGGGTTCTCGCGAGCCAGGTTCAGTGCGTCGAGCGGTGAGTACACGACACGCACGTCACCGCCGGCGCTCTTGATCCGGAACAGGTCCTGCGAGCTGCCGGGTACGCGAAGCATGTCGCCGAAAGAGCAGAAGATCACACCTGGCCGCGCCGCGATCGCCAGCGCCCTGTCGATGATCTCCAGCGGTGTCACACACACCGGGCAACCGGGGCCGTGGATCAGCTCGAGCTCGTCGGGCAGCAGCTGGTCGATCCCGTGCCTGATGATCGAGTGGGTCTGGCCGCCGCACACCTCCATCATCGCCCACGGCTGAGTCGTTACCTGGTGGATCTGGTCGAGAAGTTTCTTGGCCAGATCCGGGTTGCTGAACTCGTCGAGGTACTTCATCGTGACTCCTCCTCCGGTGGGTATGGTTCGCCTGCCTGCTTGGCGGCAAGCGCGAATCCGTCACCGAACTCCTCTTCCAAGATCCCCAGCTTGTCGAAGTTCGCGAGGGTCTCGAGCGCGGCTGCCTCGTCCATCCGCTGGATCGCGAAGCCCACATGCACCATGACGTACTCACCGATCTGGATGTCAGGTATGTACTGAAGACATACGTCCTTCTTCACACCGCCGAAGTCGACTTCGGCCATCGGTGTCAGGTCGCGCTCCTCGATGCTGACGACCCGACCGGGTACTGCTAGGCACATGGGCAATTCCTCTCTTGCGCTCTCCGTTATACGCCAGATGGGCGGAAGTTGTAAGATCTTCGCCCAAGCGCTTCGACCGGCTATGCGGAGTTCGCGACGAGAATCTGGCCGAGCGCGATGCCTCCGTCGTTCGGCGGCAGGTGTCGCGGTACGAGGACCTCGAAGCCGTGGGAGCGCAGCGCGCGTGAACACTCGCTGAGCAGGCGCGCGTTCTGGAAGACACCTCCGCCGAGCGCCACGGTCGTCAGGTCCACGCCGTCGAGGTGTGCCTCGCGGGCGAGTACGGCGGTGGCCACGACGACGTCGGACACCGCCGAATGGAACTGTGCGGAGATCTGTCCGACCGGCCTGCCTGCGCGCAGGTCGCCGACGATATGCCCGATCACCGGCGCCGGGTCCATCGCGAGGTCACCATGCTCTGAGCGGGACAAACCGAACCGGTAGCCGCCGGAACCGGGGTCGGCATCGGCGACGGACTCGAGGACCATGGCGGCCTCCGCCTCGTAGTCACAGACGTGGCGGACTCCGACCAGCGATGCAACGGCGTCGAACAACCGACCCATGCTCGACGTGCCGACACATCCGAAGCCGGTGTCCAGCTGATGCGCAAGGACGCTGCGCTCGGCATCGGGGCAGGCGGCCACCGGCGGCAGGTCGGAGGACCACTCGATGCCGGCCGACCGCAGATGCGACAATGCCATCCGGTACGGTCGTTCGACGCTGGCGTCGCCGCCCGCGAGCGGGACGTACGCGAGGTGGGCGAACCGACGGTAGCCCTTGTAGTCCGCGATGAGCACCTCACCGCCCCAGATCGTGCTCCCCGGGCCGTAACCGGTGCCGTCGAAGGCGACCCCGATGACGGGCGACGTACCGTCCCGTCCGTGCTCGCCCATGACCGCTGCAACGTGTGCGTGGTGGTGCTGGACCGAAACGACCGGACGCCCGGCACTGTGAGCGATCGCCCACCCGGTCGACCGGTAGCCGGGGTGGTCGTCGGACACGATGACCTGCGGCCGGACACCCGTGAGCATCTCGAGATGCCGCTCCGCGGCGTCAAAGGCATCGACCGTCGCGACGTCGTCCATGTCGCCGATGTGCTGGCTGAGCCACGCATGTCTGCCCTCGGCGACCGCGCAGGTGTTCTTGAGATCGGCACCGACGGCGAGCGTCGGCGGTACGTCGAACGGCAGCGCGATCGGCATCGGGGCGTAGCCTCGCGAGCGGCGGATCGGGAGCTCCGCGCCGTCGACCACCCGGGCGACCGAGTCGTCGCACGGCACGTGGATGCGGCGGTTGTGACGCAGCCACCCGTCGACGAGTGGCTCAAGTCGTCCGAGCGAGTCGTCATCGTCGGTGACGATCGGTTCGCCCCCGCGGTTTCCCGAGGTCATCACGAGGACACGTGCACCGGGCGCGTCGCCGGCCAGCCCGAGGAGGAGCACGTGCAGCCCGCTGTAGGGAAGCAGGACACCGAGCTCGCGCGTGTCGGGAGCGACACTCGCGGCGACTACCACCGGCGGGTCCGGCTTGCGGGCGAGCAGCACGATCGGCCGCCTGCGGTCGGCGAGCAGCTTCTCCTCGCCGTGGTCCATGGCCACGACCTCACGCGCCGCCTCCAGGTCGGCGACCATGATGGCGAACGGCTTGCTGCCACGCCGCTTGCGGCGGCGCAGCTCGCTGACCGCCTCCTCGTTCTCGGCGTCACAGACCAGGTGGTAGCCGCCGATCCCCTTGACGGCGAGGATCGCACCGGTCGCAAGTCGGTACCGGGCGAGCGCCAGACTGTCCTGATCACCTGCCACAGTGCCGTCGGAGTCGACGAACTCGAGGCGCGGTCCGCAGTCGGAGCAGGCGATCGGTTGGGCATGGAAGCGCCGGTCAGCCGGTTCGTCGTACTCGTCCTGACACTGGGAGCACATCGGGAAGTCGACCATCGTCGTGGTCGGACGGTCGTAGGGCAGGTCGGTGATGATCGTGAACCGCGGACCGCAGTTGGTGCAGGTGATGAACGGGTGGCGGAAACGGCGGTTGCCCGGATCGGCGAGCTCCGCCAGACAGTCGTCGCAGGTCGCCACGTCAGGGCTGGCGAGCGTACGTGGCCCAGCACCGTGCTGGGAGTCGTCGATGACGAACCCCGTGCCGCCGGTTGTGTCGAGCTCGGTGATCCGGATGGACTGGATCACCGCGAGCGGCGGCGCCTCTGTGCGCAGGCGCTCGGCGAACGCGTCGATGGCTGCCGGCCGACCCTCGACCTCGGCGAGGACACCGGATGCGTCGTTGACCACCGATCCCGACAACGCCAGGTCGGCCGCGGTCACGTAGACGAACGGCCGGAAGCCGACGCCTTGGACGAGGCCGCGGACCTCGAAACGCTTGCGGATCCGTGGGTCGCGGGGACGACCGACGAGCTCGAGGCCTTCCATCGCCTTGTTGGCGCCGTCCTCGTCGACGCGGTCCACGGCGAAGCCCATGTGGATCAGGACCCAGTCACCGGGTTCCAGGATCTCGTCCAGCATTCCGATGTTGACCTTGCGCTCCGCACCGGCCACATCGACGAGGGCCAGCTGACCGTTGTAGCCGTCGAGCAGCCCGATCACCCGGCCGGGAATTCCCAGGCACATCCGCTCTCACCCCGCTCGGAGACGAGGGGACGCGCTGAGATCCTCGACGAGGCGACCGAGGAGGACCACCGCGTCGTCGATGACACCCGAGACGATGTCGGACAGGCCGATGCCCTCCTCGACGTTGTCGGGACAGCAGCCCACGACGTACGTCCTCGGGAGCTCGCCACCGAGGGCACCAAGATTTGCCAGCACCGCGACGGGGTTCATGCCGTGGGCGTCGAACTCGCCTTCGCCCAGGTCAGCCGGCCCGACCTCCAGCACACTGATCGACCCAGGCCGACCCTGGGACCGACTCGGATTGCCGGGGACCGCGTCGACAATCGCCAGGGCGTCGTAGCCGTCGAGCAGGTCGTAGGCGAGATGCATGCCGCGGATCCCGTAGTCGACGACGCGTACGCCGGGGACTTCGGGACGCGTGGCGGCGAAGCGACGGACGACCTCAGGTCCGAAGCCGTCATCACTCAAGAAGATGTTGCCGATTCCGGCGACCAGGATCGTCGGGGTCACATCACATCTTTCGGATGCGCGAGTAGCGCCGGATGTCGGGTATCGAGCGGACCAGGACCGCCAGAGCAACGAGTACTCCAACAGCGACGAGAGCTACTGCGATGTATCCGACGACGCTCATAGTGGTCTCCTTCTGTGGTGGTTGACCCGCGCCCCACGTCGGTGAGCCAGACGAGCTCACCGGGGCGGGGTCAGGTTGTGACCGTAGCAGTGTTCAGGCGCGCGAGTCCTCACCGCGCGGAACTCCCTCGATGTGCGACGGGCCGGTCATGTCCGGGTCGAGGTCGGTCTCGGGCTGTTCGCTTGCGGGCTGCTCGTCGGCCGGCGATGCGACCGCGCCGCGGTCGGTGTCGTCGGGCTCAGGGGCCTTCATCTCGTCGTCCTCGACCGGACCGGTGGCACCGCCCGTCTTCGCGCCGTCCTTCTCGGACTTCTCCTGTCCTTCGACATCGGCGCTCTCACGGCGGCCTTCGTAGGGTGGCATGGCGCGACCTCCGGTGTCGGGGTCGTCGGGATCGGTCTGGCTGCTGGACTCGTTGGATTCGTTCGGTTCAGTCATGACATATTCCTATTCGGAGGGTTGAAGTTGTCGCAGTGTGCCCATCAGCCGCCGGCGTCACCGGTCTGCAGGTCCGGCATGTTTTCATCGCGAGGACCTTTGGAGTCCACCGAGGTCTCGTTGTTCTCGTCGCCGATCTTTCCCTCTGGCCGGTCTACAGGACCTCCTCCGGGCTCGTCCGAGCCGGTGTCGCGTGAGCCCTCCGGCCCACGTTCGTCCTGGGGCTCTTCCTCGAGGTGCTCACCTGGTGTTTCGCTCATTGTGCCTCCTAAGTTGCCTGCGCCGCTCACATCTGGCGCATCTTGAGATACCTACGGATGTCGGGGAGCGAACGCACCCCGAGTAGAACGGCGCCGACGGTCGCCGCCGTCAACACTGCTGCGGTCGCCTTGCCAAGCGTATTCATGATCGACTCTCCTCTCGATGGTCTGGCTGTGCTTCGGTAGGTAGCGGCTTGAGCTCGTCGGGGGCAAAGTAGAGGTACCGGCCGTACCAGTCATGCATCTCCGCGGCCGGGTCGTCGACAAGCGTGACGGCGACATGCGTGTCACCGTCGACGTCGCTGAGCACGGCAGCGACCTTGGCCGTCATGCCGTTGAAGAACAGGTCTTGGGCGTCGGCCCGGCGGTTGGGGCTCACCGTGACGAGGCTCCCCTTGCTGACGCGTACGCCGGCGATCATCACGGCGTCGGTCTCGGGGGCCACACTTGCGTCCGCCTCCGGGTCCCACCATGGAGCGTCGGTCGTGAAGACCGGGTGATCTTCTGAGCCGGCGTCCCAGACGAAGTCGTCTGGCAACGCGAACGGGTCCGCGGCAACGGCCGCCGCAGCACTGTGGGGGTTGCGCAGGATTCCGTGCAGGTCCTGCATCTGTTGGGGAGTCATCGCGTCGCAGCGGTCGATGATCTCGGCCGCCCGGCGGTCGGTCGCGCGAGCCTCTGCCTTCTCCGCGTCGGTCATCGTCATCACCCGCAGGGTGAGGATTTCGTCGATCTCGGTCGAGTCGAATAGTGCGCCGGCGCTCTCCGGTGCGAGCTCGGCATGGTCCTCGACGATGATCGGTGAGACCAGCAGGAGTTGTGACTCGTCGGCCGGTCCGGCGAGCACAGGCCACCACCGGTGCTGGCGGCAGCCGGCTGCCGCATCGGCGGCATCGTCGGGCGGGTTGGCCGTGGACACGAACTCGCCGTCCTCGATCTCGAGCAGCAGGTGGGCGCCGATGAGCGACACGCCGATCGCGGCGTCCTTGTCCGGTTGGGGTGGGGCGTCGTTCTCGAGCCGAAGGCTCAGGCGGACGAGGCCGTCGACGGGTTGTGCCCGTACGTGCAGAACGGCGCTCAGCTCCTGGCGACGGCGGACCAGGCGGCCGGAGAGCGAGCCCGTGAAGTCGTGGACGTGCTCGACGTCGCGCCCCGCAGGGACATGGACCGCCAGGTGCTGCGCCGACGCGGTCAGGTCCGCCAAGCGTACGGTTGCGAGCTCTTGCTCGCACTCGACCGCCTCGTCCCACGTGAGCCAACGCGCGTCCTCGACGACGAGCTCGTCGACCGGGGTGAACGTCTTGTCCTCGAGGCGCTCGGCGGTACGTCGTTGCAGCTGGAGGAAGCGCGCGTGCATGGTGACCCGGGCGTCGGTACCGGCGCGAGCCAGGCAGTCGGCCGACAGCGTCGAGTCCTCACCGATCCCTGCCTCGGCCGCGCCGCGCGGGCCGAGGACACCGAATTGCCAGCGGACCTGGTTCTTGCTCGAGGTCGCCCGGTACGGGTACAGCAGGTAGCCCTCGTAGAGCACGGCATCGGCGACCATCCGCGCCTGCTCGATGCTCATGAGGTCGACCCGGCCTTCTCCAGCAACGACTCGACAGCCGCCTCCCACGTGGTCAGGCCTCTCACGGATTTGTAGTGTGCCAGGCTCTCGAGGGTGTCGTGGCTCAGTCGCAGCCAGCCGGTGTTCGGGAAGTAGTGGCCGATCATGTCCTTCCAGACCGTGACCGGGATCTGATAGCTGGACTCTCGGTCCCATGGAACCTGCTCCACGCCGAAGCCGTTGGTGCCGCGCGTGAAGACCGTGCCGGAAAACAAGAAAACCACCGGGATCGTCTCATCTCGCAGCGCATGCAGGTACTTCGACCACGTCACCTCGAAGTCGTACGTACACGGCATGGGGAGGTCCACCTCGGTGATGCCGCGAAAACCCTGGACCATTGTGCTGCACTGCATCCACATGAAGGGCTTGAGCGTGTCGAACCACCGGTCGCGGGTGCCGAACATGTCGAGCAGGCCGCTCTCTTCATCTTCGCTGTACCGCCGCCGCTGAGGCTCGATGCGTACCTGGCAGCGCAGCGCGATCGTATGGATCACCTGCTCGGTGGACTCCACGATGCGCAGCCGCGCTGTCAGCTGAGGTGCTGCCGCGTACGGCTCGGCGAAGACATCGACGACCGACAGGGTGAGATCGGTCATGACGCGGGCGTTCCCTGGGCGGCAGGTGCGGGGCGACTGCGCGCCGACACGTTGTCGAAGAACTGGTCCATCGCGGCGTGGACCTCCGTGCCACCGTCGAACCCGCGCCAGAGCAGGCGCAGCTGACCGACCAGCTCGTAACAGGCGTCGATCGGGACCAGATGACACGAGAAGCTGTTACCCGCTCGGTCTGCTCCCCGGATCAGCAACGCTTCGACGTCCGGGAGCAGGGCGTCGAGCTCCGGGTGTGCATCCACGATGCGGCCCCACGCCTCGAGCGGCAGCTCGGACTCGGTCGCACCTGCGGGGCCTGGGTAGAAGGCGACGGTTCGCCCCAGCACGGAGTTCTTGAAGAGGAACGCCAGGGCCACCGGTATCTCGAGCTCGTCGTACTGCCGTCCATCGAGGTCGAATTCGGGAAACGACAGGTAGCGTTCAGGGACCGCGCGGTAACGCAGCGCCGCGTCCTGTGCCGTGAAGAGCAGGTAGCAGGCTCGGCAGGCACACACCAGGCCACGGCTCTCGAGGTTGACGACGTGCTGGTGAACCTCACCGATCGGTTCGGCGCACATCTCGCACCGCTCACCTACGACCGGCGGCGGCCGGGCCGCCGTGATCCGCCGAAGCACGGACAGCGGTGCGCCGCTGCGCACACCGGGCGATGGGACGTCGCTCATCCCGTCACCGGTGCGCGCGCACTGCTCATGCCGACACCGGGGCCGGTACGGCGACGGACACCACGTCGTCGTTGACCAGCAGCGGAAGCGGATCGAGATGCAGCTCGTCCGCGTCCAGGCACGCCCCGGCACGTCGTACGTCGTAGTGCGCCCGACAGGTCGGGCAGCGAAGCACGGCGTCACCGACCGCACCGCCGAGCCGGCGCGCCAAGGACGCACCCGCCAGGGTGCCTTCGCAACGCGCGCACCGGTCCAGGAACGCATACAGGTCCGAGCCAACCCGGCAGGCGACGATCGGCGTCTGTCCCACCAGATGTCCGTCGACGGCGCCGGGCGCCAGCGTGGCCAGCTCGGGAACGGACTGCCAGGAGGACCCATGCTCGCCAATCTCGTCGGCACGCGACGGTGCGCCGATCCGTGAACGCAGCGCGTCTACGGAGATCAGCGACCCGCCCGCAGCGAGCCCGCCATCCTCGCTCGGGGTCTCCACCTCGATGGCGGAGATCTCCGGAGCGGCGGCCTCGATGGCTCCCTCGACTGCCAGCTTGAGCGTGACGGACGACGACGGGCAGCCGTCGCAGCTGCCGAGCAGCCGCAGCCGGACGACGCCGTCGTCGCTCACCTCCAACAACTCGACGTCTCCACCATGCGAACCGAGGTAAGGCCGCACGTTCACCAGCGCCTGTTCGACGCGCGTTGTCACGTCGTACGGGTGCAGGTTGTGCACGAGCAACAGGCTGGCGACCAGGTCGTCTGCGGCCAGCGCCGCCAGTACGTCGTCATCGAGATGACCGGCGTCGTCGACGATCGTCAGCACCCGCTCGAGTCCGGCGCCGTAGAGGTCGGCGACCAGGCGGACCAACTCCTCGGCGCGCTCGCGCGCGACCGCTCCGCCGGACGCGCTCGCGTCCAGCAGAGTGTCGATGCGGTCGCCGGCTGCCCGAAGCTGGTCGGATCTGCTGACGGCTGCTTCGGTCTGAGCCATCCTGGCTGCTACTCCCCGGTCACGGACTGCGTCGGCGAGTGCAGCATCTCGAGCTTCTTGCCGCCGCCGAGGTACATGTGCACGCCGCACGGCAGACACGGGTCGAAGCTACGGACCGTGCGCATGATGTCGATGCCCTTGAAGTGCTCGCGGTCGTTCTCCTCGAAGATCGGCTGACCCTGCACCGCGTCTTCGTACGGACCCGGTGTGCCGTAGCTGTCGCGAGGGTTGGCGTTCCACGGAGTCGGCGGGTACGGGTGGTAGTTCGCGATCTTGCCGTCGCGGATCACCATGTGGTGCGACAGCACTCCGCGGACCGCCTCGGTGAAGCCGACGCCGATCCCCTCTTCGGGAACCGTGAACGGCGTCCACGTCTTGGTCCGGCCGGCGCGGATCTCGACCAGCGCCTTCTCGGCGAAGTGCAGCGCGCAGGCGGCCGCATACGCCTGGAAGTACGTCCGGGCCCGGTTGCGCTCGATCGTGTTGCTCCACTGGGGAACCTTCCACTCCAGCGACACGGGGCCCTTGAGCACGGTCTTCGGCAGGTTGATC
Organism: Propionibacteriales bacterium; assembly: GCA_038253325.1. Classification (GTDB taxonomy): domain Bacteria; phylum Actinomycetota; class Actinomycetes; order Propionibacteriales; family Nocardioidaceae; genus JBBSHE01. The sequence continues at coordinate 764 of JBBSHE010000039.1, read as the reverse complement.
TGCACACTGCTGCCGGTCGACTTCACGTAACCGATGTCGACGAGGCCGGCGAGTGCGGTCGACCACAGGCGTGCGAGCGGGCCACCGCCGGTGTCGAGCGCCAGGTAGTCCTTTCCGTCGTACCAGCGTGGTGACATCACCCAGCTGTACTTGCCGTCGAGGTCACGCTTCTGCGGGCGGGGGTTGGTGTGCTGGTTCCACGGGTGGCGCCGGTCGACCGGGTTTCCAAGCGGGTCGTGGGTGACGAACGTCTCCTGGTCCTCCCAGTCGTCGTAGTACGACGAGCCGAGCAGGATCCGGATGCCGAGGTTGATGTCGACCAGGTCCGTCGTCACCAGCTTGCCGTCGACGACGATGCCGGGGGTGACGTACATCTTGCGGCCCCAGTCGGTCATGTCCTTGTACTCGAAGTTGCAGTACTCCGGGTCCTGGAACGACCCCCAGCAGCCGAGCAGGATGCGCCGGTTGCCGACCTGCTCGTAGCCCGGGAGCGCCTCGTAGAAGAAGTCGAAGAGGTCGTCGTGCATCGGCACGACCTTCTTCATGTGCTCGATGTAGCGCATCAGCCGGGTCATGTAGTCGGTCATCAGCTGGATCGTGGCGACCGTCCCGACACCGCCCGGATAGAGCGTCGACGGGTGAACGTGCCGCCCCTCCATCAGGCAGAACATCTCGCGGGTGTAGCGGCTGACCTGCAGCGCCTCCCGGTAGAACTCACCGGTGAACGGGTTGAGCGACCGCATGATGTCGCCGATGGTCCGGTA
>JBBSHE010000038.1:0-22485 GCA_038253325.1 Propionibacteriales bacterium | reverse complement strand
CCGGCAGATCAGCCACATCCGGCAGATCAGCCACATCCGGCAGATCAGCCACATCCGGCAGATCAGCCACATCCGGCAGATCAGCCACATCCGGCAGATCAGCCACATCCGGCAGATCGGCCACATCCGGCAGATCGGCGCAGCGTCATCGGCGCCATGGAACAGCAAGCCGGCCTTCTCGCGGTCGGCGTCGCTGACCGCTGGTCAGTGATCGCCCAGCCAGCTGGCGCCGACCTCTTGCTCCTTCTCGATCGCGGCCAGGATGCCCTTGCTGAACTCTCGTTCGACCTTCCTTCCAAGAAGGGGGATCTTGACCTGGACGTCACCTTGGACATGGATTCGAACGCCGGTGCCGTCGGCCGATGGCCCGAGGGTCATGGTGCCCAGCATCTGCGCCGGTTGCCCCTTGATCGTGATCGTGAGCTCGGCCGTACGCGATCCGTCGCGACGCGCAGCCGACCACTCCTCGGTCTGCCGGATCGACACCTTCTCGCCGACGAGTTTCTTCGCGAAGTCCGACACCTCGGAGGCCATCACCCGGTCGATGACGACCCGGGCGGATCCGTATTGGTTCGCGTCGATGTCCACGCTGTAGTCCAAGGCACGGGTGGCTTGGCAGACCCGCTCTCGGAACGTCGGGTCGAGCATCATCGCCATCACGCTCCCCGTTGTCGCCGTCGGGTGGTCGATGTCGGCGATGAGCTTCATCGGGCGACACTAGCCGCCGGCATTTCGAGCTCTACCCTTGGACCATGAGTAACGATGCGGTCGTGGGCCAGTGGTCCGACGCACAGCTGTCGCGGGAGGCCGCCGGGGCAGCAGCCCCGTCCGACCAGGACGTCAGCTTCGGTGAGCAGGGCGCCAAGCTCACGTACGGCGGCTACCTGCATCTCGACGAGCTGCTCTCCGCCCAGCATCTCGAGTCGGAACCACCAGCTCACGACGAGCTGCTGTTCATCACGATCCACCAGGTCTACGAGCTGTGGTTCCAACAGCTCCTGCACGAGGTCGAGTCGGCACGCAACGCGATGACCGACGGTCGGCTGTGGTGGGCCAAGCATCTGCTCCACCGGGTGCACGTGATCGAACGGGTCCTCATCGACCAGATCGACGTCCTGGAGACGATGACACCGCAGGACTTCCTGACGTTTCGCCAGCTGCTCTCGCCGGCGAGCGGTTTCCAGTCGGTCCAGTACCGTGAGCTCGAGTTCATCTCCGGCGCGAAGGACGCGTCGTTCGTCCGCCGGTTTCGCGGCCTCAACGCCGCGGAGGAGCAACGACTCAGGCGGCGCCTCGACGAGTCAACGATCTGGGACGCGTTCGTCGAGGTGCTCCGCGCGTGCGGGCTCGATGCCGACGGAGACGACGGGATACGGACATCCTTGCGGACGGTCGCGCACGACCGGGCCGCGTACTCAGAGGTCTGGGAGCTGTCCGAGGCATTGCTCCAGCATGACGAGCTGGCGGCTGCCTGGCGGGCTCGACACGTCACCATGGTCGAGCGGATGATCGGTACCAAGTCGGGGACCGGGGGGTCGTCGGGGAGTCCCTACCTACGCAGTCGGCTACCGCTGAGGTACTACCCGCTGCTGTGGGAGCTTCGCTCGTTCCTCTGAGTGGTGTCGCAGGGTGCGGCACCCGGGGATAGGCTCGATTTGCCGCCCGACGAAGTGCGGACCGCGGTGGTGTCTTGCCGTCGCGTGGGCAGTAACCAGGAAGACCGATGTCCTCGTCGCCAGAAGACGCCAAGCAACAGCTGCTCTCCCGAGCCGCAGATCTCGCCACCCGAAGTCGAGGCGCCGGAGGACTGCCCGCCGAGGACGCCGAGCGGCTGATCCACCTGTACTACCGGCACGTCGGACCGGAGGACGTCCTCGACCGCAGCCCGCTCGACCTGTACGGAGCCGCGGTGAGCCACTACCGGCTCGCGTCGAACCGCCTGCAAGGTACGTCGAACGTTCATGTGTTCACTCCGAGCGTCGAGGACACGGAGTGGTCGGCCGGCGGTCACACGGTGATCGAGATCGTCACCGACGACATGCCCTTCCTCGTCGACTCGATCACGATGGCCCTTGTCGGACAACATCGTGGTATCCACCTCGTGATCCATCCGCAGATCATGGTCGGTCGCGACGTCACCGGGCAGATGCGCGAGACGTGCGACGGTGAGGACGTCGAGGGCGATGACGACCAGAGGCGGATCCGCGAGTCGTGGATGCACATCGAGATCGACAAGGACACCGACCCGAAAGAGCTGGAACGCCTCGAGCAGGTTCTCCTCGACGTTTTGCGCGACGTACGCGAGGTCGTCGAGGACTGGACGAAGATGCACACCCAAGCCATGAGAATCGTCGAGGACCTCACCGACAACCCGCCGCCGTTGCCGGCCGACGAGGTCGACGAGACCAAGGCTCTGCTGGAGTGGCTGGCCGACGACCACTTCACGTTCCTCGGCTACCGGGAGTACGTCCTTCAGACCGAGGACGGAGCCGACATCCTGCGGGCGGTTGCAGGCACCGGGTTGGGCATCCTGCGCGCCGACCAGGACCTCGCGCGTACGTCCGCGAAGCTGCCGCCCGCCGTCAGCGCGAAAGCACGGGAGAAGGAGCTCCTGATCATCACGAAGGCGAACTCCCGGGCTACCGTGCACCGCCCCGTGTACCTCGACTACATCGGGATCAAGGTGTTCGGGCCTGACGGCCAGGTTGTCGGTGAACGGCGGTTCCTCGGCCTGTTCAGCTCGGCTGCCTATACCGAGAGCCTGGCGCGGATCCCGGTCCTGCGGCAGAAGATGACGGGAGTGCTCGACCTGGCCGGATACACGCCCGACAGCCACAGTGGCAAGGCGCTGCTCGACATCCTCGAGACCTATCCGCGGGACGAGCTGTTCCAGACGCCGGTCAGCGAGCTGCTGCCGGTTGCCGAGTCGGTGCTTCACCTGCGGGAGCGCCGACAGCTGCGCTTCTTCACCCGCAGCGATCCGTACCGTCGCTACCTGTCCTGCCTGGTCTACCTGCCGCGCGACCGGTACACCACCAAGGTCCGGGAGAAGATGCAGGAGATCTTAGCCCGGACGTTGGGCGGGGACCAGGTGGACTTCACTGCTCGCGTCAGCGAGTCGGTCCTGGCCCGGCTGCACTTCGTGGTCCGGGCCCGCCACGGTGAGATGCTGCGCGACTATGACGAGCAGGGGCTCGAGCGTGAGCTGGCGCAGGCTGCGCACTCGTGGAGCGACGATCTCGAGACTGCGATGCTCGAGCAGTTCGGGGAGGAGCGTGCCGCGAACCTGCTCCGCAGATACGGCGACGCCTTCCCCGAGGCGTACAAGGAGGACTTCAGCGCACGAGTCGCCGTCGCTGACGTGCGACGGCTCGAGGAGATCGGCGACCAGCCGGTCGGGCTCTCGCTCTACTCACCCGTCGGTGCGGGCGCGGACCAGATGCGGTTCAAGGTCTACCGAGAGGAGTCGCCGCTCAGCCTGTCCCAGGTGCTTCCCGTGCTCACCGCTCTCGGCACGGAGGTGATCGACGAACGGCCGTACGCCCTGCGTCGGCTGTCGCGATCGGCTGACACGGCAAAGCAAGCGAGCCGGGCGTGGATCTACGACTTCGGTCTGCGCTACTCGGGGAGCGTCCGGGACGGAGCGCGGGAGCTGTTCCAGGACGCCTTCATGGCGGTCTGGTCGGGCCGGGCGGAAAGCGACGGGTTCTCTGCGCTCGTCCTGCGGGCGGGACTCGACTGGCGCCAGGTCTCGATCCTGCGCGCCTACGCGAAGTACTTCCGACAGGGCGGTTCCACGTTCGGCCAGGACTACCTCGAACAGGCTCTGGTCGCGAACATGGACATCGCCCAGCTCCTGGTGTCCTTGTTCGAGGCCAGGTTTCGGCCGAACGACGACGCCATGGACGTCCGGGCCGAACAGTGCGAGCAGATCGAGGACAAGATCGTCGCGGCGCTCGACGACGTCGCCAGCCTCGACCAGGACCGGATCCTGCGAGGCTATCTTGCCGTCATCAAGGCGACGCTTCGCACCAACTACTACCAGCGCGACGCCGACGGCCGACCGAAGGTCTACACCTCGTTCAAGCTCGAACCGCGCGAGGTGCCGGATCTGCCCGAGCCGCGGCCGATGTTCGAGATCTTCGTGTACTCGCCGCGGGTAGAGGGGGTACACCTGCGGTTCGGCCCGGTTGCGCGCGGGGGGCTGCGCTGGTCCGACCGCCGTGACGACTTCCGGACCGAGGTCCTCGGCCTGGTCAAGGCACAGATGGTCAAGAACGCCGTAATCGTGCCCGTCGGTTCGAAGGGTGGCTTCTACTGCAAGCAGCTGCCCGACATCGGCGCAGACCGTGAGGCCTGGCTGACGGAAGGTGTCGCCTGCTACAAGACGCTCATCTGCGGGCTGCTCGACCTGACCGACAACCTGGTGTCGGGTGAGACCGTCCCGCCGCCCGACGTCGTCCGACACGACGGCGACGACGCGTATCTCGTGGTTGCGGCAGACAAGGGGACCGCGACGTTTTCCGACATTGCCAACGGTGTGGCTCGCGACTACGGGTTCTGGCTCGACGACGCATTCGCGTCCGGCGGCTCGGCCGGATACGACCACAAGGCGATGGGGATCACTGCACGCGGAGCGTGGGAGTCGGTGCGTCGACACTTCCGCGAGCGCGGTATCGACTGCCAGCACGAGGACTTCACCTGCGTCGGCATCGGTGACATGAGTGGAGACGTGTTCGGCAACGGGATGCTGCTCAGCGAGCACACCCGGCTGGTCGCCGCGTTCGATCACCGGCACATCTTCGTCGATCCCGATCCGGACCCGGCGGCGTCGTACGTGGAGCGGCGACGGTTGTTCGACCTTCCACGATCGAGCTGGGCCGACTATGACCGCAGTCTGATCTCCGCAGGCGGCGGCGTCTTCCCTCGCACCCAGAAGTCGATCCCGGTGAGCCCGGAGATCCGCACCGCGCTGGGGATCGACTCGAGTGTCGAGACGATGACACCGAACGAGGTGATGGAGGCGACCCTGCTGGCGCCGGTCGACCTGCTGTGGAACGGCGGGATCGGTACCTACGTGAAAGCGTCGACAGAGAGCAACAGCGACGTCGGCGACCGGTCCAACGACGCGATCCGGGTCGACGGCGGGGACCTGAGGGCGAGGGCCGTCGGTGAGGGCGGCAACCTCGGCCTCACCCAGCTCGGGCGGATCGAGTATGCACTCGCCGGCGGAAAAATCAACACCGACGCGATCGACAACTCCGCCGGCGTCGACACGTCCGACCACGAGGTCAACATCAAGATCCTGCTCGGACAGGTGATCCAGTCCGGTGACATGACGATGAAGCAGCGAAACGAGCTGCTCGCGTCGATGACCGACGAGGTGGGACAGCTGGTCCTGGCCGACAACTATGGTCAGAACCTCGCAATGGCGAACTCCGTGTCTCAGGCGGTTCCGCTCATGCACGTGCACGAGGACTGGATCCGGAGGCTGGAGAAGCAGGGACTCCTCGACCCGGCACTCGAGTTCCTGCCGACCCACAAACAGTTCCAGGACCGGATCGCGAACGGGATCGGCTTGACCGCCCCGGAGCTGGCCGTCTTGCTGGCGTACACAAAGATCGTCCTGGAGCGGGTGCTGCTCGACAGCGACCTTCCCGACGACCCGTTCCTGCACGACCGGCTCTACCGTTACTTCCCGACGCCGATGCGGGAGCGGTTTCGCATCCAGATGGACCAGCACCCGTTGCGTCGCGAGATCATCGTCACCCAGGTGGTCAACGAGCTCATCAACGCTGCCGGTATCACGTTCTACCACCGGTTGAGCCAGGAGACTGGTGCGAGCGAGGTCGATCTGGTTCGCGCACATCTCGTGTGCAGTGAGGTGTACGGGACGCACGATCTGCTCACCGAGATCGCCGCCCTCGACAACCAGATCGACGCGAAGGTGCAGACGGAGATGCGGCTTGCGGTGCGGACGCTGGTCGAGCGCGCGACTCGCTGGCTGGTCACCAACCGTCGTCCGCCGCTCGACTCGCAAGGCACTGTCGACTTCTTCGGGGACCAGGTGCGGATTGTGATGACCGCGATGCCCGACGTGATGACCGGGGTCGTCGTCGATGCGTTCGAGCACACCCGCGACCGGCTGCTCAAGAGTGGGGTCCCCGTCGAGCTGGCGGTCAAGATCGCCGTGCTGCCGCCGGCGTACCCACTGATGTCGGTGGTCGAGATCTCCCGACAACGCGACATCGACCCTGTGGAGGTCGCTCGGTTGCATTCGGCGCTCGCGAAGAAGCTCGGACTCGGCGAGTTCCTCGACAAGGTCGTTGCCCTCCCGCGCGACGACCGCTGGCGGACGATGGCACGCGCGGCACTGCGTGACGACGTGTACGCGGTACACGCGGCGCTCACCGACCAGATCATCTCGCGCAGTACCGGGAACGGAACCATCCGCGAACGACTCGCCGAATGGATCGCTGACCAGGGTGCCGCGCTCGAGAAGGCAGTGTCCACCCTGCGCGAGATCTCGTCGGAGGACGCCGAGCTCGCGCGTCTGTCGGTGGGTCTGCGAGTGATCCGTTCCCTGCTGACATAGGGGTGACGTCTGTGCCCTAGGGTGGCCCCTCGTGGGGATCATCTCGGTTCAAGGCATCCGAAAGACGTATGGCGACCTGTGCGCTGTCGACGGTGTCGACCTGGACGTGGCTGACGCCGAGTTCTTCGGCATCCTCGGACCCAACGGTGCCGGCAAGACGACACTGCTGGAGATCATCGAAGGTCTCCGCATCCCTGACAGCGGGTCGGTCTCGGTCCTCGGCATGTCACCGTGGCCCCGCAGCGAGGCGCTGACGCGGCGGATCGGCGTCCAGCTGCAGGCCTCCAGCTTCTTCGAGCGGTTGACTGCCCGCGAGCAGCTGCGTACCTTCGCTGCGCTGTACGACCTGTCGAACGCACGAGCCGACGAGATGCTGGACGTGGTCGGCCTCACCGACAAGGCGAACACGCGTACCGAGAAGTTGTCGGGGGGACAGGCCCAGCGACTGTCGATCGCCTGCTCACTGGTGCACGACCCTGACGTCGTGTTCCTGGACGAGCCGACGGGCGCGCTGGACCCGCAGGCGCGGCGTAACCTCTGGGACCTGCTGCGCGAGATCAACAAGGGGGGCAAGACCGTGGTCCTGACCACGCACTACATGGACGAGGCGGAGGCCCTGTGCGACCGGGTCGCAATCATGGACCACGGGAAGGTGCTGAAGCTCGATGCACCGGTCAACCTCGTCCGGGACCTGGACGCGCCGACGAGGATCAGCGTCGAGAGGCGCGTACTGAGTCCCGACCAGGCCGCCGCGGTCGCTGGTGTCGACTCGGTCGACGATCAGGCCGGCAGCCTGGTGCTTCAGACAAAGCAGCCGGCTCACGTCCTGGCTGCGCTGGCGAACGCGAATGCCCTGGACGGTCTCCAGGTGCGTGGCGCGACGTTGGAAGACGTATTCTTGTCACTGACCGGTCGGGAGTACCGGGCGTGAAGAAGTTGCTCACGCTGAGCCGGGCACTGTTTCTGGGCTTCGTGCGCGACCGGGGATCGCTGTTCTTCGCGATCTTCTTTCCGCTGATGTTTCTGGTCCTCTTCGGCGGAGTCTTCAACTTCGGCAGCTCCAAGGTCGCCGTCGTCGAGGTCGGTGAGGTACCGATCCTCAGTGCCCAGGTAGAGAAGCAGTACCACGACGCGTTGACCCTCAAGCACTACACCGATCTCGGCAAGGCGCTGGACGCCGTCCGCAAGGGTGACTACGTCGCCGCCGTCGAGCAGCGCGGCGGCACGATCGTCGCCCACTACACGAAGACGGATGCCGTTCGGGCGGGGACGGCGCAGGGGATACTCGGATCGATCGTGGGCGAGCAGAACCAGCGGGCGACCGGTTCTCCGCCGAAGTACCAGCTGACCTTCAGCGCCGTCGAGGACAAGTCGCTCAAACAGATCCAGTACGTCCTTCCCGGACTGCTGGGATGGGCTGTCGCGACGTCGGGCACGTTCGGCGCCGCGATGTCCCTCGTTCTCTGGCGTCGATCGAAGCTGCTCCGCCGGCTCCAGCTCGCGCCCGTCCCAACCGGCATCGTCGTGACCGCCCGGGTGCTCGTGAGCCTGGGGATCGCGCTGATCCAGACGGCGATCTTCATCGGGCTGGGGAAGCTCGCGTTCGGGCTGAAGCTTACTGCCGACTGGTGGATGGCGATCCCGATCGTGGTCGCCGCGACGCTCGCCTTCCTGTCCATCGGGCTTCTTGCCGGAGCGATCGCGAAGACCGAGGAAGCGACGGTCGCGCTGGTGAACGTCATCGTGCTGCCGATGGCATTCCTCTCCGGAAGCTTCATCCCCCTCGACAGTGCGCCGTCCTGGATCCGGACGATCTCGACCGTGTTGCCGTTGACCCACGCCAACAACGGCATGCTCGACACGATGGTGCGGGGCGAGTCCTGGACCGTCGGTCTGCCGCAGATCGGGATCCTGCTCGGATTCGCTGTCGTCATCACGGCGATCGCCACCCGGTTCTTCCAATGGGACGCCAACTGACGTCGCTCCTTGCTAATCTGCTCCGGAGGCAGACCATCTTGAATGTTGTTCAGATCGCCCAACACGCCGATGATCTCGACCGCGCCGCGGCGTTCTACGAGGACCTGTTGGGACAGCCGCCGATCGCCAGGTACGACCCGCCCGGTTTGCTGTTCTTCGACCTCGGCGGTGTGCGGCTCATGCTCGAGGGCGCGGCACCGTCCGCCACGATCTATCTTCGCGTCGACGACGTTCGTGAGACGGTCGATCGCCTTCGCGCGAGCGACGTTGTGATCGATAGCGACCCGCACCTCATCTTCCATCACCACGACGACACGCTCGGCCCGTCCGGCACGGACGAGTGGCAAGCGTTCCTCCGTGACAGCGAGGGGAATCTCGTCGGCCTGGTGAGCCACCTGGCGGCCGCCCCCGAATGACCGGGACCGAACGAGGACGCGGCCCCGGCGCATCTGGTGGACACGAATGCCGTTGATGGGTTAGTTTGCGATCACGGCATACCATGTCAAAATGGCCGCATACGGTCGCTGTTACAGGAGGCACAGAGTGCGCTCACATCTTCGCCCACGCATCGTCGTCGCGGCCGCAATACCGTTGACGATCGCCGCTCTGACCGCGGGGAGTACTGCCCCAGCGCCGGCGGGAACCGGTGCCGCAACGTTCACCAACTTCGAACCAGCCGGGCTCAAGACGTTTGGCCTGGACGAGGGCGGCGGCAGCGTTGGAACCAAGTGTCCCGGCGCTGGCCCGTCGAAGTGTTACAACGTCGCCGGGGAGCCGGCAATCCGCGCGGACGAGAAGGGCAACTTCTATGCAGCCTCGGAGAACGGTCTGGGCGCGGGCACCGAGGCGTGGAAGTCCACCGACGGCGGTCTGCACTATGTCACGCTGCCATCCCCCAACGCCGTCTCGACCGGCAACGACTCTGGCATCGCGCCCGGAGGCGGTGACGTCGACGTGGCTGTCGGCGACGACACCAACAGCGCGGGATTCGTGCCGCTCCACATCGCCAGCCTGAACCTCGCCAACATCGACGTCAGCAACAGCCAGGACGGTGGGAAGAGCTTCGTGCTCCAGCCGGCGGCTGCCAAGATGGTTGGCGACGACCGGGAGTGGATCGCCGCCGACGACTCACACCAGAGCCCCTTCAAGGTGCCTCTCGAGGGCGGCGACAAGGTCTGCATCTCCTACCACGACACCGTGCAGAACATCAGCGTCGACTGCGACTACAACGGCGGCCTGCTGTTCCCGCAGCACAGCAGCGCCATCGACCCGTCCCACGCCGCGTACCTCGTCGCCAACAATGCGATCGGCAACCTCGCCATCGCACGCGACACCTTCGAGGGCGACCACACCAAGGGAAACCACACTCTCTACCAGATCTTCAGCGGCCCGAAGGACCTGGCCGGAGACATCGCGTGCGGAGGTTTCACCTGCTACAACGCGGTGTACATGGGAGTCTCGACCGACGGTGGTGTGACATTCACTGACTACCCCGTCCACATCAATCCCGATGTCAACGTCAGCTACGGTCACCAGTTCACCAACGTCAGCGTGGATCGTACGGGCAACGTGTACGCCGTCTACAGCGACAACCACAATATCTTCTACAGCTTCTCCACGACCCAGGGGACGACCTGGCAGGGTCCGTTCCGAGTCAACAGGACGCCCGCGAACACGGCGATCTTCCCGTGGAGCGTGTCCGGAGACAGCGGCAAGCTCGACGTGGTCTACTACGGGACGTCGCACTCACCCGCGGCCGGAGAGACGCCTGACAACTACCCGGCGTCGGCTGCCTGGCACGTCTACTTCGCGCAGAACCTCAACGCGACCACCGCAGGTTCGACATTCACGCAGGTCGCGGCCAGCCCGGTGAACCACTACGGCGGCGTCTGCGAGAGCGGTGTCGGCTGCACCGGGAACCGAGACCTCTACGACGACTTCGGTGTCGCCGCCAGCCCCACGACCGGCATGGCATCCATCGTCTACACCGACGACCAGTTCCGTGCGAGCGACGCCCGCAATCCGAACGCACCGAGCTGCAGGGCGGCGACCACGAACTCGGGTAGCTGCGTTCACACCGCGTTCGCCACCCAGCTCACCGGGCCGGGCATCTACTAGACATCGACAGGTTCGACACGGGTCAAATCAGGGTGATGCCTGATTGTCCTGACGCCTCGTGCGGGATGATCCTCGGAGAAGCAAGCGGAAGACCACCTCCGAGGGGTTCGTGTGACTGTCAAGTGGGCCAAGCGATGGTACGCCAGCCGTCTCGTCAACAAGGCTCTCACGACGCCGGACCTGTCGAAGCTCCGGACGATCCCTGCCCCGTTGACCTTGCCGCTGCGGCGCGTGGGCGTAAACCCGGCGCCTGATCTCGCGAGCCTCACCGAGACCGAGCCGGTCAAGCGGCTCGCCAACGTGATGGGGATGGGGATCTGGCTCGTCAGTGGGTACGACGAGGTTCGCACGGTGCTCTCGGACACGGTCAGCTACAGCACCGACATCCGGTCGCTCCTCGGGAAGTCGAACGCAACTGGTCCGGATGCCATCGGGGGGCTCGGCTTCACCGACCCGCCCGAGCACACCCGGTTGCGCAAGTATCTGACGCCCGAGTTCACCAGGCGTCGGCTTGCCCGCCTCGAGCCGACGATCACCGGGATCGTCGAGCGCCAGCTTGATGTCGTCGAGGCTGATGGTCCGGTGACGGACCTGGTGCGCACGTTTGCTTTCCCCGTGCCCTTCCTCGTGATCTGTGAGCTACTCGGTCTCCCCAAGACCGAACGCGAGCGATTTCGCCAGCTCGGACACGAACGGTTCGACGCGTCGGAGGGCATGGTCGGCGCATTCGGCGCCGCGTCGAAGGCGAGGGAGTTCCTGTTCGCCGAGGCGGTGCGCCAGCGTGATTGCCCCGGTGACGGTCTGCTCGGCTCCATGGTCAGGGAGCACGGCGACGAGATCGAAGACTTCGAGCTCGGCGGGTTCGCGGACGGCCTCTTTCTCGGCGGATATGAGACGTCGGCAAGCATGCTCGGCCTCGGCACGCTCGTACTCCTGCAGAACCCTGAGGCCTATGCCCTGATCCACCGAGACCCGGACAGCGTGGACTCCGTCGTCGAGGAGCTGCTCCGCTTCCTCACGGTGGTCCAGGTCGCATTCGGCCGATTCGCCCGAACGGACCTGGAACTCTTCGGGCACCAGATCGCGGCCGGAGACGTCCTCTTGTGCTCGCTCACCGCAGCCAACCGTGACCTTGCCTTCGGCTCCGACCCGCACGAATTCAATCCGCATCGGCCCAAGGGACCACAGCAGCTGGCCTTCGGTCATGGCTTCCATCGCTGCATCGGCGCAGAGCTGGCGAAGATGGAGCTTCGGATCGCGTTCCGCGCCATCGCTCGACGCTTTCCGGACATGCGGCTCGCGGTGGACCCGAAGGACCTGTCGTTCCGAGAGCTGTCAATCGTCTACGGAATCGAGTCCCTTCCCGTCCTCGTCAGGGGTGCACCTCCCGCAGTGAGCGCCGCCAGACCGTAGCGGATGTCATCTCAGCGTCGACAGAGCCTCGACCAGGTGGTCGACCTGGCTTGGGTTGACGGCGATGCTGGTACCGAATCGGACGTACGACACCGCGTACGGCGTCTTGCTGGCGACGATCTGGTGCTCCCGTCGGAGCCGAGCAACCACCACCTCGGGCGGCAGGCCGACGACATCGCAACACACGATGCCGGCTGAAATTGCCGGGTCGCGAGGGGTGATGAGACGGATGTGGGGGAGCCTGGCAACACCGGACTTCAGCTGGGTCGCCATCTCGGTCACTCGGGAGGCGATGCGGTGCTTGCCGATCGCTCGATGGAAGTCGAACGCGGCGGCGACCGACCAGCGGTGCTCGAAGGCCTTGTATCCGCCGGGCGTGAACCCTGGGCCGAACGGCGAGAAGGTCTCGAACGTCGGGATGATCGGTCCGAGCCGGTCTGCCGCCGTGGCGTTTGCCCACACGAACCCGGTGCCGCGTGGACCGAAGATCCACTTGTGGGTCCCCGACATCATCGCGTCACAGCCGAGCTCCGGCGCGGTCGCATCGACGGCACCGAGCCCATGCACGGAGTCGAGACAGAACAGGATCTGCTGCGCTGAGGGCCGGCGGGCATTGATCGCGGCGATGACATCTGCGATGGCGCGTACCGGGATTCGCACCCCGGTGCTCGAGTGCACCCAGGTCAGGGCGACCAGGCGGGTCTCGGGCCGGATCGCGTCGCGGACGCGCGTGGTCATCAGCCCTGCGCTCGCTCGCGCGGGGTCGTCGTACATCGGTACCTGCGTCACATTCGCACCGGTCGCGCCCGCGGCCAGCCGCAACGACTCCGACGTCGAGTAGAAGTCGTGGGTCGAGGTGAGCACGTGGTCACCGGGTTGCAACCGCAGGCCTCGGTAGGTGAGTGCAAGCCCCATCGTCGTGCTGTCCGTCAGGGCGACCTCTTCCGGTATCACGTCGAGGTAATGGGCGATCCCGGTACGGACCACAGCGGTGCGCTGCTGATCCGTTGCCAGGGTGGCTTCCGTGTCCTGGTCGAGCTGCATCCGTACGCGGTCGATCGCCTGCCGGATGGGACGTGGATGGGCCGCGAGCACGAACGCGGCGAACTGCGCCAGTCGGGGATCGAGCGGAAACTGAGCTTGCACATGCTGCCAGTCGTACGGGTCGAAAGTTGCCGTCGCCGTAGGCGTCAATGGCGGGGTCGCACGGCCGTCGTCCCGTTCGACCGCTCCCGAGCAGCCGGTGACAGTCGACGCTCCGACGGCCGCCATGGCGAGCGCACCACCGGCGAGCAGGGTCCGACGGTCGAGCTCATGCGTCATGGACCGACGCTACTCGCCGGAATGCGGGCTACCCGTCCGTTCCCGCGAACAACGTTGCCATGATTCCCTCTCCGAGGGACGTGCACGCAGCAACGACGAAGATCACCCGCAGCGTCGGCTCCCGGGATGCAAGCGTGCGGCGGCGGTCCCAAGGGTCGACGAAGACGCCCGCCACAGAACCGAGCAAGACCTGCGGTGCGATCGCGGCCAGCAGGACGGACCCGGACGCGAGCGTCGACCGTCAACGCGAACATGTAGTAGACCAGGCCGATGTTGAGGATCCAGTCACCAGCCGCCGACTGCGGCCCGCTGGCCGCTAGGACTTCGTAGACCGCCGGCGGTCCAGCCGGAGGCGCTTGAGGGTGTCGTCGACGACTCTTTGCGGGGTTGGCCACGGCATCTCGGGCTTCCCGATGCGCAAGTCGGCAAAGCCGTGCAGAGTCGACCAGAGCATGATCGCGATGAATGTTGCATCGCCCTCCGGCCTGGCTCCGGCGTCGATACACCGCTGAACCGACGAGACCTGAGCGAGGAAGGAGGGTGCGCCGGGATGGGGGCGGTCCGTCACACCGATGCTGACCGGGCCGAGTGACGCCGCGCTGAAGAGCACCCGATAATGTCCCGGCTGTTCGTCAGCAAATCTGAGGTACGCCTCGCAGCGGCGGCGCAACGAGACGAACGGGCTGCGCGACGCCTGCTCGGCCATGCTCATCCTGTCTGCGAAGTCCGCGAACCGCCCTTCGACCACTGCCCTCAAGATCGCTGCCTTGTCGTCGAAGTGTCGATAGACCGACGGCGGTGTGATGCCTACGTCGTTGGCCAGCATCCGAATCGACAGCGCCTCCGCGTCACCGATCTGCCCGATCAGCCGATTCGCCGCCTCGAGGATCTCGTCGCGAAGAAACTCGCCTTCGCCCCGGCGGTTGCGACGTCTCCGAGGCTGGGATGGCATGGTGGCGCGAGACGGCTCCCCCTGCTCCGACGACTTCGCCATTCTCGGAATATAGTGCCGCTGGGAGCGGCATCAAGGACTCAGCTGCCGTGACGCCTCGTCGTGTCTGCCCACGCTCGGCTGTTGACGAGCGTCTTTCTGCCTCCTGGTACTCGCATCAGGTTAACGACTGATAACCTATCGACTGTTCGGGTAGAAATAACCTGGCGGCTAGCGCGCCGAAATCAGGGTTGGCGGAACAGGACAGGACATGCGGCTGCTCGTGGTTGGCGCTACCGGTGGTCTCGGACGCGCCGTGGTGGCTAGCGCATTGGCGCGAGGCCATCACGTCGGCGCACTGGTTCGGAACGCGCAAACGGCCAACCTGCCGGCCGGGGTGCACTCCATCCAGGGCGACGTGCTCGATCCAGCGTCGATCGAGCCAGCCGTCAGCGGACGAGACGCGGTGGTCTGCACACTGGGTACGCCCAGCCCCCGCAAGGCAACGACCCTGCTCGAGCAGGGAACCGCCAATCTGGTCGCGGTCATGACGCGGATGCAGGTGCCACGGCTGGTGTGCGTGACGCTACTGGGTGTTGGGAAAAGCCGCGCCAATACCGCGTTGCTGTATCGCCACATCATTCTCCGCGTGCTCGCTCCGATGGTGCCCGACAAGGAGAACCAGGAGGCGGTGGTGCGCGACAGCAGCCTGCAATGGGTGCTGGTGCGTCCGCCCACGTTCATCGGCTTCGGTTCCCGCGGCCGGGCTCGGGTGATTCGCGAGGGGGAGCGCGGACGGGTCGGGCTCGTTGTCCGCAGCGAGCTGGCCGACCTTCTCGTCCAGTCGGCCGAGACGGATGACTACCTGCGGCAAGCAATCGCTGTCGGCCGATGACGAGGAGGCTCGGATGAAGGTCCTGGAGTTCGCGACCCTGGTGATCACAGGCTTCGTGGCATGTGCGGAATTCGGGTCGTACGCGTTCGTGCATCCGGTGATTCGGCGCCTGCCGGCAACGGCACACCTGGAGGTCGAGCAGGGTCTGCTGCGGACCTTCGGCCGGGTGATGCCGGTGGGGATGACGCTGTGCGTTGTACTCGCGATCTCGTCAGCGGCTAGGGGTGACGGTGACTCGCAGCTCTGGCGCTGGCTGGCAGCCGTCGCGTTCATGCTGGCGTTGGCGTCGACGATCGTGTTCAACGTGCCGATCAACCTGGCCACTGGCAAGTGGGACGCCGAGAACCCACCACCCGACTGGAAGCAGACCCGCAACCGGTGGGAACTCTTCCAAGGGCTCCGATCCTGGCTCCTGCTCATCGGCTTCATCCTGGTCTGCATCGGTTCCGCTATCGGATGACTCGACGAGTTCCATGCCTCAGCGGTGCGCGTAGAGGTCACGCAGCAATGCGATCTCGGCGCCATGGTGCAGCATCTCGCGGTTGATGTGGAGCACGAGTGCAGCCATCGGCCACTCGGCGAACGGTCCCTCGGCGGGGCCGCACGGTTGTCCCAGCCCGTCTTCGCCGAGGCTGCGCACACCCGCGAGCCAGGTCGCGTACTGCGCGTCCAGCTGTTCAAGTGCCTCGTCGGCGCTTCCGGCGTGGGTGAACGACTCATAGTCGGCGGCCGGCCCCCCGAAGTGGGATGCGTTCCTTGCCCCGAGGACACCGACGATGATGTGCCCGAGGCGCCAGGCGATCGTCGTCACCGGCGCTGGGTCTGGTTCGGGGACGGCGAAGTCGATCGTCCAGTCTCCCGAGCCGGCCTGGATCGGCGCGGTGCCGGTCCCGCGGGGACGCACGCCCCAGGCACCCGCCGCCGGTTCCCAGCCGTACTCGTCGTCGGTCAGGCCGGACAAGCGTCCACGCAACTGGTGTCGCCAGTGCCAGTCCAGCTGGTCGGTCAGTTGGTCGTTCCATCGAATGCGCATCCCGCTAGGCTAAGCACCTATGCGGACAGTTCAGGTCCGCATAGGAAAAGGAACGGGTGTTTGATGCCGGAGTCACGCCTGCTCGTTCTGCTCACGCTGCTGCAGACGCGACCGCTGTGGTCCGGTGCGGAGCTCAGCGAGCGGCTGAACGTCACACCACGTACGTTGCGCCGCGACGTCGACCGACTCCGTGCGCTCGACTACCCGGTCGACAGCGTGCCAGGTCGGGGCGGTGGCTATCGGCTGGGCCGCGGGGGTCGGATACCGCCGCTCGTCTTGGATGACGAAGAGGCGATCGCGGTCGCGGTCAGCCTCAGCACCGCCGCCGGTGGAAGCGTCGAGGGTATCCACGAGGCCTCGCTGCGGGCACTGGTGAAGCTCGACCAGGTGCTTCCGTGGCGGTTGCGGCATCAGGTCGCCGCATTGCGCGATGCGACCGTGCCACTGTCTGCATCCGTAGAATCCGTCGGCGGCGGCGACCTGCTGACGATCGCCAGGGCCTGCCAGGCGTCAGAGGTGCTCTGTTTCGACTATGTCGACAGGTCCGGGCACGCGAGTTGCCGGCGGGTCGAGCCGTACCGCCTGGTGCCCACCAACCGGCGCTGGTATCTCGTCGCACGCGACGTTGACCGCGACGACTGGCGGTCCTTTCGGATCGACCGGATCGCTGATCCGGAGCCGGCCGGCCAGCGGTTCGCACGAAGCGATCCGCCCGATGCCGTTGCATTCGTGTCACTCTCGGTGGGGTCCGCGCCGTATGCGTACCGGGCGCGGGTGCTTGTCCATGCAGCCGCCGCCACCGTACGCTCCAAGGTGCCGCCGACCGCCGGCACGGTCACGGACGTCGGCGTAGACCGCACGGAACTCGTGACCGGCTCGGACTCGTTGGACGCCATCGCGATCCGCCTGGCCATGCTTGGCGACGAGTTCGACGTCGTCGAGCCCCACGAGCTGGTGGCCGCCGTACGGCGCCTCGCCGAGCGACTTCAGCGGGCCGCGACCAGGTCAACGTCGCTCGCTGTCGACTGAGTAACAAGCGCGCCTCGGCCGGGTCAGGGGAGGAGCTGTTTCAGGAAGGCTTGTTCAAGCCATGTCTGGTATGCCTCGTCGGACCACCCTCGTCGTACGACGAGCAGGTGCCAGGTCGAGGGATGGTTGAGCGTCCAGAGCACATCTGCGGTGGCGGACGGGTCGAGATCCCGCCCGAGCGCCCCGGCTGTCACGAGCTGGTCAACGACGGCACGCGATACCTGATGGAGCTTTGTCTCGATCTCTTCCCACAATGCGCTGATCTCCGGGTCCACGGACGCCGCGTCGCGGATGACGATGAGCAACCGACCGGTCCGGCGTTTGACGCCGCCGGACTGACGGGCGAGCAGGCGCAGCTTTGCCTGCGCGCTGTCGTCGGCTTCGACCTGCCGGTACCAGGATCGTTCCAGCACCGGCACCGCGGCCTCGTCGCCGGCCAGGCGGTGGTCCCAGACAGTGCGCAGGAGCTCTGGCTTCGTCCCGAACGCCAGGTAGACGGTCTTGACAGCGACTCGCGCCTCTGCGGCCACTGACGGCATCGCGGTGGCCGCGTAGCCGTCGCGTTCGAACAACCGGCGCGCCGCGTCGAGGATCGCCTTTCGGGTGACGGCCGCCTGTTCCTTGCGGCGCGGTGACACGTAGACACGTACGGGCTTGACAGCGTCGGCCATTTTGCTACATTACCTCTAACATCATTACTTGACCCCTGTAGCCTAACGCTACCGGCAACCAGTAGGAGGCTCAATGGTGACACTCCGGCTCGAGCTCGAGGTCCGCGACTACGACCTGTGGCGGGAGGCGTTCGGCAAAGACGCCGGCGGCCGCGCCGAGCGCGGCATGCGCAATTACCGCATCCTCCGGCCGGTCGACGACCCGTACCGTGTCATGCTCGACGGCGACTTCGACGATGCGTCCGCCGCGCAAGGTTTCCTGGACACCATGCGGTCCAAGGTCTGGCCTGACCCCGCAAAGGCGCCGGCGAAGATCGGCCAGCCCCGTACGGCGATCGTCGAGCTCGTTGAAAGCCATGACTATTGAGACATGGCGGCTGACCGCGTGAAGATCGTCGTCGACAGTCTCGTGTCACTCGGCGAACGCCGGTGAGGCGTCTAGCTCAGCGACAGCCGGTGTGCTCGATGCAACACGTGGTGCGCCCGCCGGTCGAGCGATCGGACCACTCCGAGCCGCGGCGGTCGTCCACCGAAGTCTGCCCGGTCGAGCACCCGTTTGATCTTCCGCGCCAGCTGGTCGCGGTGCCGACCGAGATGGGCGAGCTGCCGGTTCCTGATGGTGTACGTCGAGTCGCTTGCGGTCGAGCCGGTCGCAGCGGCGTGGGTGGCGGCTCGGAGGGTGTCGAGCCCGAAGGCGCCCACGCAGGCATTCAGCTGCTTGTACGTGCGCATCAGCCTCAGCAGTGGGCGACCCCTGGCGCCGTACGGCGTTGCCGCGTTGGTCAGGTCTTCGACCAGCACCCGCCCGTCACTTCGGTAGTCGTCCTTCAAGCCGAGCAGCGCGAGCATCGTCGGCCGGATGTCGGTCTGGTCCGACCAGGTCTGCTGGTCCAGTCCCTGCACCTTGATCCCTGGTCCGGCCATTCCGAGCCACGTCCGGTTGATGTCGCGCGACACGGTGCCGTGGTTCCATGCGTACGCCGGGTTGATCTGCACGTACGGGGCCGCGGGGCAGCCGAAGCCGGTTTGGCACTCGTAGTAGTCCGGACGTCCGAAGGCCACGAATGTCGGCGTGCGCAACGGGTCTGCGGTGACCATGTGCAGCAGCTTCAGCTCCGTCCGGTTGGCGAGATAGCGGTTCACCGTCTCGTGCCGGTTCGTGTACGGGTTCGTCGCGGTGACTGCGAGGGTGTCGCGCTCGAGCTGACGGGTCGCCGGTGCGGCAGCCGGTGGGTTGCCGCGGACGTAGAACGCGGGGGCGACCCCGGCGTACAGGTCGAACGGCGTGGTGTTGCCACGCTGACTCTCGAGCAGGCCCTGAATGTTCGTGTTGACCTCACCGATCTGCCCCGGCCCATACGTGCAAGGGACGTGGACCCCGTCGCAGTCGGACTTGGTGGCGCCGATGAAGTGGTCGCCTTCGTCGGCGGTGACCACGAACTCGGTGTTGGCGGTCGTGATGCCGTCCTGCCGAAGCCGGCTGAGGAAGGTCCCGAACGCGTCGTCGTACGACTTGAGCTGGGCCTCCATGCCCGCCTCGCCGGGGCCGTAGGAGCCGTGGTGGGAGGGGTCGGAGTGTGGATCGTGCACGTCGGAGAGGTACGCGTAGGTGATCGGCACGCCGGCCTCCTGCATCGCGGCCACGTAGCCCAGCGTGTTCGCCGCCGTCATCTGGTCGAAGCCGGGGAAACCGGGCTTCGGTTGGCCGTCCGGGCCGGTGGCGTACGGGTTGGTGATCGTGTTGCCGAAGATGTCCTTGACGTTGACGGAGTGATCGGCGGTCAGGTGTGGGCCGATGTACTTGTTTCCGACGAGCATCTTGTGGCCGCCGTATCCGCCGGGCTCATCCGGCAGCCGGTCGCGGACGGCGTGCTTCCCGGCGCACAGGGCGCTGCCCCTCGCACAGTGGACGGCGAGGCCGCCGTAGTCGGCCACCTCGGAGTCCTTGTAGGGATCCGGGTCGTTCTTGACCTGCTGCGCCTCGGGCGAGTTCGGACCGAAGATCTTCGGCACATCGGCGGTCGGGTTCTCCACGATCGCGTTGCTGGATGCGATGGCACCGAAGTCACAGCCGGCGCGGGTGTAGGGAACCCACGGCGCCGGGGTGTTCGTACCACGGCGGGTGAGCAGGCTGTACGAGGTGTCCGTGGTGGTGGCTGTGCCGTCGTACACCCTGTCCGTCCAGTAGGTGAACGTGTTCGCCAGGGAACTGGTGCCGTCTGGGTGGAAGTACCGGTAGTTGTTGCTGATCGGCTGGCCGTGCCGGTCTCCGTACAGGCCGGTTGCGGCGGTGAGCAGGTCGGTGCCCGTGTGGGACATCAGCGGGGTGTGGTGGTGGGTGACCAGGCTGCCGTTGTGCTTCAGTAAATGCAGCAGGTTGGGCATCTGCTGGAGGTCTGACGGCACGTTCGGGTTGTCGCGGGTCAGGTGCACGTTGTCGAACGTCAGATAGATCACGTGCTTCGTCTGACCATGTCGCCCAAGCTCGCAAGCACTGCCCTGATGATGGGCTGACATCGGCCGATGCGGTGTCGATGCGGTCGCTGCCTGCGGCGCGAGCAGGCCGGCGGTGAGCGCACCGATCCCGACCAACGCCGATCCCACCACTCGTCTACGCGTGCAAGTCTTCACGTCGCCTCCAGGTCGAGAATCGACGCGAGCCTATGGTCCCGCTGCGGGGACCGCAAGGGGGGAAGGCGGATATACCCCACAGGGGTAAACCGGGCTAGACTTCCGGTATGCCCACCAGATCACCGCGCGCCCGCACGTCCCCCCCGAGCGACGCGCGGCCGCGCGGGTACTCGGCTACGAAGAAGGAGCTCGCTGCGCGCCTCGCCCGGATCGAAGGTCAGGTACGCGGCATCCAGCGAATGGTCGACGACGACCGCTACTGTATCGACATCCTCACTCAGATCTCGGCCATCCAGGCGGCCCTCGACAAGGTCGCCCTCGGGCTGCTCGACGACCACGCACACCACTGTGTGATCGGCGCCACCGGTGACGACAAGGAAGCCAAGACCGAAGAGCTGATGGCCGCCGTCGGTCGGCTCCTGCGGCGAGGTTGACTGATACCCCCCTCCGGTATGTTACGATCAGATGATGAGCGAGGTGCTGCCGGTCATCGGCCACGGGTTCAAGGACGCGTTCCTGATGGCGTACGAGGTCTGGTGGGCGCTGGTGCTCGGATTCGCGATCTCGGCGATCGTCCAGGCATGGGTGCCGCGAGAGCGAATCGAGGCGAGCCTCGGCGGCCGGGGAGTCGGTCCGATCGCGCGCGCGACCGGGCTGGGTGCCGCGTCTTCATCCTGCTCGTACGCGGCGATCGCGATTGCCAAGTCGCTCTTCCAGAAGGGCGCGTCGGCCGCCTCCGCTCTCGCGTTCCAGTTTGCCTCGACGAACCTGGTCATCGAGCTGGGTGTCGTGATCTGGTTGCTGATCGGCTGGCAGTTTGCGCTTGCCGAGTTCGTTGGTGGGCTCGTCCTCATCGTAGTGATGACCGTGATGCTCAGGATGTTCGTCTCGCGCAAGCTCGAGGAGCAGGCCCGCGCCCACGCACTGGAAGCCGAGGCGGGCCACCAGCACCACACCGCGCACGAGCGGGCGAGCCTCAAGGAGCGCCTCTTGTCGGCGTCGGCGTGGTCCGACGTGGCCCACAACTTCCGCAACGACTGGGGTATGCTCTGGAAGGAGATCACCGCTGGCTTCTTGCTCGCCGGCTTCATTGCCCAACTCGGCAACGACTTCTTCAACGCCCTTTTCCTGAGCGACGCTCCGAGTGGTGTGCGCACGATCGAGAACGTGATCATTGGGCCGGTCATCGCCGTCCTGTCGTTTGTCTGCTCGATCGGCAACATCCCGCTGGCCGCCGTGCTCTGGTCCGGCGGAATCTCGTTCGGCGGTGTGATCGCCTTCATCTTCGCCGACCTGATCGTGATCCCGATCATGCTGATCTACCGTAAGTACTACGGCACGACGTTCGCGCTTCGGATCATCGGGCTGATGTTCGTGACGATGGTGATTGCCGCCCTGATCGTCGATGGCCTCTTTTCGATCACCGACCTGATCCCTCAGGTGCGCCCGACGCGAGCCGACGTCTTCGGATCGATCCAGGTCGACTACAAGCTCTTCTTGAACATCGTCGGCCTCGTGATCTTCTCAACTCTCATCCACCTCACGATGCGCCGCGGCGAGACCGACCCGGTCTGCGGCATGAAGGTCGACCGCAAGAAGGCCTACGTCTCCGAGCACGATGGTCGAACGGTCTACTTCTGCTCGGAGCACTGCCAAGCCACATTCAGTCCGCTCGAGATCGAAGAGCCGCGATGAGCTCAAACCGTCCATCGAACGTGGACGACGCCACCGGATGTCTGTGGCATGGACAACGGTCTCACCGAGCCAGGAGTCGACGGGTCCGGGCGTGGCTGAATCGCCGGCGTCGTCAATTGCTCGACGTGCTGGTGGCCTGATCGCTTGGGAGACTCCGCACGATCAGCCCAATGG
>JBBSHE010000037.1:0-23529 GCA_038253325.1 Propionibacteriales bacterium | reverse complement strand
TCCGCGAACTGGTCCTCGACCCCAGCCGCGACTACCAGCCCACCGGCGCACCCAAAGGCCCCACCCGCAGACCCCCGAAATGAACGACAGCCGAACCTACTTTCGTAGGTCCGGCTGTCGCCGATGTCTTGAGACATCACACGGTCGGGCTGACAGGATTTGAACCTGCGACCCCTTGACCCCCAGTCAAGTGCGCTACCAAACTGCGCCACAGCCCGTTACCGGCCCGCGCGCGAGCCAGAGCCAGGAAACCCTATCGCAAGGACACAACGGCTGAAGATACGAGCGGTATGAGTCTCAGATCGTCAGCCGTTCCTCAACGCCGCCTCGACTCGAGCGACGCTCGAAGCCACCTCAACGGCTCGAGCGCTTCTTGCGAGGGCGGACCTGCAACCTGATCGGCGTACCGACGAAGCCGAACTCCTCCCGCAGCCGCCGCTCGACGAAGCGGAGGTATCCGCTCTCGGGGGTTCCCACGGTGAACAAGATGAACGTCGGGGGTGCCACCGAGGCCTGCGTGGCGAACAGGATCCGCGGCTGCTTGCCGGAGCGTACCGGGTGCGGGTGGGCCGCGGTGATCCGGTTCAAGAACGCGTTCAACGGCCCGGTCGCGACCCGCGTTTCCCAGCCGTGCAGGGCGGCCTCGATCGCGGGCAGCAACCGGTTCACGTGCCAGCCGGTACGAGCAGCGAGGTTGATCCGGGGAGCCCATGTGATCCTTTGCAGGTCGCGTTCGATCTCACGGTCGAGGGTTCGACGCCGATCCTCGTCAACCTTGTCCCACTTGTTGAAGACCACCACCACGCCCCGGCCGGACTCCTCGACGGTCGCCAGGATCCGCTGGTCCTGCTCCGTCAGTGACTCCGATGCATCGATCAGCACAACGGCCACCTCGGCGCGGTCAACGGCGGCGGCCGTACGCAGCGAGGCGTAGTACTCATGCCCGCTGGCCACCCGCACGCGACGCCGGATCCCGGCAGTGTCGATGAACAGCCATTCGGTGTCGCCGAGCGAGACGAGCTCGTCGACGGGGTCGACGGTCGTACCCGCCACCTCGTCGACGACCGAGCGCTCGGCGCCGGCGAGCTGGTTCAGCAGCGACGACTTGCCCACGTTCGGCTTGCCGACGAGTGCCACCCGCCGGGGTCCAGCCGGTTCGTCGAACACCTCCGGCGGGAGCGGCGGGAGCACGCGCAGCAGGGCATCGAGCAGGTCCCCGCTCCCCCGTCCGTGCAACGCCGACACGGCGTAAGGCTCGCCGAGCCCCAGGTTCCACAGCGCCGACGCGTCGGACTCGCCCCGGCTGTCGTCGACCTTGTTCGCGACCAGAAGTACCGGCTTGCCGGACCGGCGGAGAACCTTGACGACCTGCTCGTCGTCGTCCGTCCCGCCGACGGTCGCGTCCACGACGAAGAGGATTGCATCGGCCAACGACACCGCGATCTCGGCCTGTGTGGTAATCCGTTCCGAAAGCCCGCGGCCGTCGGGATTCCACCCGCCGGTGTCGACAATGGTGAAACGTCGCCCGTTCCAGTTCGCGTCGTACGCGACTCGGTCGCGGGTCACGCCCGGGACGTCCTCGACAACCGCCTCGCGCCGACCCAGGATCCGGTTCACCAGCGTCGACTTCCCGACGTTCGGGCGTCCCACGACGGCGACCACCCCGACCGCGGGCGCCGGTTCGGAAAGGGACTCTGCTGTCACGATGCTCAACTCTGCCCACCGAGCGGCGGAAGGTGCTGACCTGTCGTCTCACAAGCCTCGACGACGTGGTCGTGCAGCTGCTTCTGGATCACCGCGCGTACCTCGCTCACCCGCGCCTTCGTGCGCGGCCAGGGTTCGGCCGGCCACTGCATCGGCTCGCCGTAGACGACGTCGATCCGTGACCTCCGCGGTGGAGACGACGAGATGCCGGCGCCGTCGGCTCGGGTACCGAGGCACGCCACCGGAATCACCGGGGCACCCGTCACCAGCGCCAGGTACGCGGCACCAGCCTTCGTCGCCACGACGTCCCCGATGCCACGACCGCCCTCCGGATAGACGACCGCGCAGCCGCCGTCGCGCAGCACGCGCAGCGTCAGCCTGACCGCATGTGGGTCGATGACGGATCGGTCGATCGGGATCTGCCCCATCGAGCGCAGCAGCGTCCCCCGGGCACCTTCAAACATCTCGACCTTGGTCAGCGCATGCAGCGTCCGGGGCGCGGTCGCCCACAGCACCGGACCGTCGGCGATGCCGATGTGGTTGGACGCCAGGATCACCGGCCCGTCAAGCGGGATCTGCTCGTCGCCGCGCAGCGTGATCTCGATCCGGAGGATCACTTTCAGGACCCGGACGGTGGTCCGGCCGATCCGCTGCCAACGAGCTCGCGGCGGTGCCAGGTCGTCGGTGCGTGGGAGGTCGAGGTGGACCGCCGTTGTGAGCTGCTCAGACATCGACAAGCTCCGCGCCGCGCGCGACCGCGAGGTCGACGACGGCACGGACGACATCGTCGAGGCCGAGATCGGTGGTGTCCACGACGACCGCATCCGTTGCCTTGGCCAGCGGTGAGACTGCTCGGCCGGAGTCGTACGCGTCGCGTCGAGCCAGTTCGCGCCGGACCTCGTGCAGCGCGGTCCGGGACGGGTCCGGCAACTCGCCTGACCGGCGGCGAGCACGGACGTTCTCATGGGCCGTCAGGAATACCTTGAGGTCAGCGTCGGGGGCGACGACCGTACCGATGTCGCGGCCCTCGATGACGATTCCACCCGACCCGATCGCGTCACGCTGGAGCTCCACCAACACGAGGCGTACGGAGGGGATGGCGCTGACCGCGCTCACCGCCGACGTGACGGCCGCCGTCCGGATCTGGCTGGCGACATCGACGCCATCGACAGTGATCGTCGGGGTGTCGGGGTCAGTTCCCGAAACGATCGCGGTCGACCTGGCGGCGGTCGTGACCGCATTGACGTCTGTTGGGTCGATCCCCTCCGCTTGGACCTTCCAGGTCAGGCCGCGGTAGATCCCACCGGTGTCGAGATAGCGCAACCCCAGCGCCGACGCGACCCGCCTGCTTACCGTTGACTTGCCCACGCCGCTCGGGCCGTCGATCGCCAGAACGAAGGATGAACCCGATGCCGACACGACAGGAACGTTACCGGTGCGCCGGCCAGGTGTTGTCCCTTAGCGCCGCGATGAGAGCGTCGGCGCGGTCCTCGACCACGTCGATCTCCACCAGGCCGAACGCGCGACCGGGGTCGTGGTCGATCCGGAGGTCCTCGATGTTCACCTCGGCCGCTGCTGCCGTCGTGAAAAGGGCAGCCAGCGAACCCGGCTCGTCGGGGATCTGGACCGTGACGGTGACGAGGGGGCGGGCCGGACGATTGTGCTTGCCCGGTAGCAGGTTTGTCCCCGCGACGCCCGCCGCCAGGAGTGCATCGAGCGCGCCGGTGTCGGCCGCCTCCAGATTCGGGCCCGCCAGGCTGCCGTCCAGGATCTCGAGCTGGACGCGAAGGTCGGCGAGCAGCTCACGCAAGGGTGCGGCGTTGGCCACCACGATCTGGCGCCACATCACGGGATCTCCAGCCGCGATGCGGGTGACATCCCGGATGCCTTGGCCGCCGAGCCGCAGGTGGGAGTCCGGCGCGTCGACCAATCGAGCAGCGGTGAGGACTGCCATCAGATGTGGCAGGTGCGACATCCGCGCGACCGCACGATCGTGATCGACCGGAGCCATCCGTACGACGGCGCTCCCGCAGGTGACGGCCAACAGCTCGACCATGGCGACGGCCGCCGGATCCGCTTCGGCAGCGGGGGTGACCGCCCACGACCGGCCGTCGAAGATGTCGGCGGCAGCCGCCATCGGGCCGGAGCGTTCGCTGCCCGCCATCGGATGTCCGCCCACGTATCTGGCACAGTCGCGCCGGCCCAGCCGGGCCGTCACTTCCGCGAGCGGCTCAGCCTTGACGCTGCCCACATCGGTGACGACGGCATCGGGATGCGCCCTCAGGGCGCCGACGATCTCGTCGGAGAGGTCGGCGGGTGGCGTGGCGACGACGACCAGACGTGGAGGGCAGTCGGATCCGTCGATGTCTGCCTGACGTCCCGCCCCCCGGCCGGCCGCCACCCGGAGCGCCGCCGGGTTCGTGTCCGACAGGCGCGCCGCGATTCCGGCCCGTGCCAGCGCCAGACCGACCGACGTGCCGATCAACCCGGTCCCGCAGATCAGGACCGGAGACAAGGCGTCCGGCGCGAGCGGCTCTGGCACCGAACCAGCGTAGTCAACCGAATGGCGCCCGACGCGCCCATGGTTCCGCGCGACCGCGTACGTCTCCCGCGACCCCGTACTTCTCCGCGCGCGACCGCGGGAAACCGATCGAAGATAGTCCGATCGTCGCGAGGTTCGCGCACCTTGCCGAGCAAGCGATCAGCGGTCGACGAGATCGAGGAGCGTCCCGAGCTCGGTCGGGGTGAGAGGGCGGTGGGCTCCCGGCCGCAGCGTACCGAGTCGCACCGGGCCCAACTGCGTGCGCGAAAGCCGTACGACCGGGTGGCCGACGGCCTCGAACATCCGCCGCACGATCCGGTTGCGTCCCTCGTGCAGGGTCAGCTCCACCATCGACTGCTCGCCGTGGGCGCCGCGGATCGTCAGGTTGTCGGCGGCGGCCGGCCCGTCGTCGAGCTCGACGCCGGAGCGCAACCGGTCTCGGTCCTGCGATGTCAGCCGACCTTGCACGACGGCCACGTACGTCCTGGCGATCTGGTACGACGGGTGGGCCAACCGGTGCGCGACATCACCGTCGTTCGTGAGGATCAGGAGTCCGTCCGTGTCCGTGTCCAGACGCCCGACATGAAACAACCGCTCGGTCTGCCCGGACAGGAGCGACCGCAGGTCGGGTCGGCCGCGGTCGTCTGCCATCGAGCTCACCACGCCTCGCGGCTTGTGCAGGGCGAGATACACCTTCGCGCCCGCCACCGGGATGCGCACACCGTCGACCCGGACCACGACCGCCTCCGGGTCGATCTTCGTGCCCAGGTGCGTAACGGCCCGACCGTCCACCTCGACGCGACCGGCCGCGATCAGCTGCTCACAAGCGCGCCGACTCCCCACACCGGCGCCCGCAAGCACCTTCTGGAGGCGTACGCCTTGCGGCGGATCCGTCATCCGGTCTCGTCGACGGCCAAGTCGACCGGCTCATCGATGTCTTCGAGGTCCGCCAGGTCCGGAAGGAACGGCGCGATCTCCGGCAGCTCCTCGACCGACCTGAGACCCATCCGTTCGAGGAAATAGCTGGTGGTTCGGTAGAGCACCGCGCCGGACGTCGGGTCGTGACCGGACTCCTCGACCAGGCCCCGATGAACGAGCGTCCGCATCACACCGTCGACGTTGACGCCGCGGATCGCGGACACCCGCGAGCGGCTCACCGGCTGCCGGTACGCGACGACAGCCAGCGTCTCGAGCGACGCCTGGGTCAACCGGGCCTGTTGACCGTCGACGACAAACTGCTCGACAACGTCGGCGTACTGCTCCCGGGTGTAGTACCGCCATCCGCCGGCCACGTCGCGGAGCTCGAACCCCCGGCCCTCCTTGGTGTACTGCTGCGCCAGCATCACCAGCGCGTCTCGTACGGTTCCCGGCGGCGCCTTCACGACCTGCGCCAGCGTGACGTGGTCGAGCGGTTCGTCCGCGATCATCAAGAGCGCCTCCAAGGCGGCCGCGTCGACGCCGCCCGGGACACCCTCAGCTTGGGGCATCGTCGCTCGTCGCCTCCTGCTCGTACTCGTCGGACACCTGGACGGCGTCGCCGCCCGCCCCCGTCCACCGAATGCCCAGCTCTCCCAGGGGCTTCACCTGCTCGAACGCCACCATGTCGTCGCGGTAGAGCTCGAGCAGTGCGAGGAACCTCGCCACCGTGGTGAGCACATCGGGCGACTCGGCAGCGAGCGCTCGGAACGTCGTGGTCTGGACCCGCCGCAGCCGTTCGACAACCCACTCTGCCTGCTCACGGACGCTCACCCGCGCAGCGTGCAGATGCGCCATCGGAACCGTGGGTACGTCACGTGGCGCCAGGGTGACCGCAGCCATCGCGGCGAACTCGGCCGGGTCCACGGTGATCACGACGTCGGGAAGCAGCTTTGCGAACCGGTCCTCGAGACCGACTGTTCGCGGCACCCGGTGGTCCTCGGCCGCCATCCTTTCGGCGATCACCGCGGCCACCTGCTTGAACGCGCGATACTGGAGCAGCCGAGCGAAGAGCAGGTCTCGCGCCTCGAGCAGGGCGAGGTCTTCCTCGTCCTCCAGCTCCGCCGACGGCAGCAGCCGGACGATCTTGAGGTCGAGCAGGGTCGCCGCGACGACAAGGAACGACGTCGTCTCCTCGAGCTCCCAGCCGTCGCCCATCGCCTTCAGGTTGGCGATGAACTCGTCGGTCACCTGCGAGAGCGCGACCTCGGTGATGTCCAGCCGGTGCTTGGCGATCAGCCGGAGCAGCAGGTCGAACGGTCCCTCGAAGTTGTCCAGGTGCACCGCGAACCCGCCAGGGCCGCCCTCCGCGGACGCCGCGACGTACGGCGACGCACCGCGGCCCGTGTCGGCAACGTCGTGCTCCGCGAGCACCGCGCTCACGCAGGCTCGCTCAACCGGCGGACGAGTGCGCTCTCGTCACCTATCACCTCGACCTCCGAGATCGCGAGATGTAGCGCCGCCCGGACAATCCTCCCGCGGTCGACCGCCAGGCCGTAGTGCCGGCGCAGTGTGAGGCGCGCGTGTTCGAGGTCGAGCAGCTCGTCTTCGGACATGTACACCGTGATCTTCTCGTCATGGCGCACCCGACCGGTCGATCCACGTGGCGCACGGTCTTCGGCTGCGTCGCTGTCGACGGGCGAGATCTCGTCGACGACCTGCGATCCACCGCCGAACAGCTCATCCGCGCCGGGAAGCTTCACGCGTCGGGACACCGGAACAGCACCTCCTTGGCCAGGTCACGGTACGACGTCGCGCCGGGTGAGTCGGAGGCGTACACCGCGAGCGGCTCACCGGCGACCGTTGCCTCGGAGAACTTCACCGTCCGGCGGATGACCGTGTGGAACACGTCGTCGCTCCAACCGTCGACGAGCGTCTGCATCACCTCGCGGCTGTGCAGGGTACGTCCGTCGAACATCGTCCCGAGCAGCCCGATGATCTTGAGCCGCGGGTTGATCAGCCGCTTGACCTTGTCGATCGTGCCCTTGAGCATGGCGACACCGCGCAGTGCGAAGTACTCACACTCCATCGGGACGATCACGCCGTCCGAGGCGGCAAGGGCGTTGACGGTGAGCAGACCGAGAGACGGCTGGCAGTCGATCAGGACGACATCGTAGTCGTCCATCACCGGCGCCAATGTCCGCGTCAGCGCCTGCTCTCGGGCCACCTCGTTGATCAACTGCATCTCCGCGCCGGCCAGGTCGATTCCCGACGGGATCAAGTCCATTCCGGGCAGCGACGTGGAACGGATGACCTCACCCGCGTCGAGTCCAGGGTCCATCAGCAGGTGATAGATCGTGTCGTCATCTCCGAACGTGCCCACGCCGAGGCCGATCGAGAGCGACGCCTGCGGGTCGAAGTCGACGAGCAGCACGCGCCGACCGAACTGTGTCAGCGACGCGCCCAGGTTGATCGTCGTCGTCGTCTTTCCGACGCCGCCCTTCTGGTTGCACATTGCGATGACGACGGGATGATCGCGACCGGTCCGCGGACCCGGCTCCGGGAATGCCACGACCGGCCGACCGGTCGGCCCGAGCGCGACCGGTGCCGGTTCCTCGACGGTGGCCGGCGCTACGACCGCATGCCCCGGCGGGGCGACCGCCTCCCCGACGCCACCTGCTTCCACCGGCTCTGCAACCGGTTGTGCGATCGGTTGTGGCGTGGGGCCCGCCGTGGTCGTCGCCGGACCGGTCCGGGCCCCTTCGGGGACGGTTGGCCCCTCCGGTCCGGGCGCCACCGGCGCGGGTCGTTGATACTCGGCTGGAATCACCGGCATCGTCGCGTACGCCGGCGTCGGCACCTGCTGATCATCCCCGCTCGGCGCCGGTTCCCGCGGTGGTACGAAAGACGGCTGGGACACAGCGCGTCCTCCTCTCATGTCGACACATCGGTAAGTCACCTGGCGTGTTAGTCCGATCCTGCGCCGAGCCGTCCCGATCGCCGCGGCGACGCGCCGAGCGGACCTGATTATGCTTCGGCGATGACGACCGCTCTACGCGGCCGTCCTCGACGAGGACCGGCGGGCCGCGACCACGTCGATGGCACGAAATGCTGACTCCACAGCGTCATGGTGGTTGTGAGCGGCAGCCCGGTGGTCATGAGCGTGACGAGGAGTACACCGCATTCGTCACTGGCCGCTGGGCACGGCTTGTTCGGACGGCGACGCTGATGGGATGCGACGCCAACGAGGCTGAGGACTGGGCGCAGACGACCCTGGTCACGTGCTACGTCTCGTGGTCGAAGGTGAGCAAGACCGACGATCAGGACGCCTACGTCTACCGCATCCTCGCCAACACCCTCCGGTCTGCTCGCCAACGACGATCGAGCATCGGGTGTCAGCTGATCGCTCTGGGGTGCGAGCTCGCGTACACCTCGCGCAGCTTGTCGATCGTCACGAGGGTGTAGATCTGCGTCGTGGTCACTGAGGCGTGGCCGAGCAGCTCCTGGACGACCCGGACGTCGGCGCCACCGTCGAGCAGGTGGGTCGCGAACGAGTGTCGGAGCGTGTGCGGAGAGACGCCGACGGCGGTGCCGGCGCTCTGCGCGGCCTTACGCAGGATCGTCCACGCCGACTGGCGAGAGAGCCGCCCACCCCGCGCGTTGAGGAACACGGCGGCTACGGTCGGCCCGACCGCCGACAGGGCGGGTCGTCCGCGTACAAGATAAGCGTTCAGCGCTTCTGTGGCGTACCGTCCGACCGGTACGACGCGCTGCTTGCGCCCTTTACCCAGCAGTCGCACCGACCCGTCGTCGAGGTCAAGGTCGTCGAGGTCGAGCCCGGTCGCCTCCGAGATCCGCGCGCCCGTGCCGTACAAGAGCTCGAGAAGCGCCCGATCACGCAACGCGAGCGCGGTGCCTGAGGCACCGGCGGCGGACAGGATGCGCTCGACCTGGTCCAGCGACAGTGCCTTCGGCAACCGTCTCGGGGCAGCCGGGGGCCTGACCGTCTCGGCCGGGTCCGTCGCGGAGATCTGCTCCCGGACGGCGAACCGGTGAAACCCGCGAACCGTCACCAGCGTCCTGGCCGCACTGCCCGAGCCGAGAGCAGTGTGCGCGTCGTCCCCGGAACGCAGCCCTGCAAGGAAGTCGGTCACGTCGCTGGTTGCCACCGCATCGACCCGGTCGACTCCGCGGGCGTGCAGAAAGCGGACGTACCGGCGGAGGTCTCGCCGGTACGACGCGAGCGTGTTCGCAGCCAGACCTCGTTCGACGCTCAGATGGTCGAGATAGGTGCGGACCGCGTGATCCAGATCAGCCGCGCTCAGCCCGGCACCTCAGCCCGATACGTCAACCCAGCGCCTCGGCGAGCGGCCGGAACGGCATCTCGTGAGCGCTCGCTACCGGCTCGGAGACCACGTCACCGGCATACGTACTGAGGCCCAGCGACAACGCATGGTCCTCCCTGAGGGCCCGTTTCCAACCTTTGTCGGCGAGTGCGACGGCGTACGGCAGCGTCACGTTCGTCAGTGCGTACGTCGACGTGTGGGGTACGGCACCGGGCATATTTGCGACGCAGTAGAAGACGGACTGATGCACGAGGTACGTCGGTTCGGCGTGCGTGGTGGGCCGGGAGTCCTCGAAGCACCCACCTTGGTCGATCGAGATGTCGACGAGCACCGAGCCCGGCTTCATCCGCGCGACCAGATCATTGGAGACCAGCATCGGGGCCTTGGCACCAGGGATGAGCACCGCACCGATCACCAGATCGGCATCGAGCACCGCCCGCTCGACCTCGAAGGTATTCGACGCGACGGTTTGTAGGTGTCCCTGATAGATCCGGTCGGCCTCCCGCAGCCGGTCGATGTTGCGGTCGAGGAGCAGCACCTCGGCCTGCATGCCGAGCGCGATCGCCGCCGCGTTCATGCCCGACACTCCGGCGCCGATCACGACCACCTTCGCGGCGTACACCCCGGACACCCCGCCCATCAAGACGCCGCCGCCGCCGCCCTGCCGCATCAGGTGGTACGCACCGGCCTGCGGTGCCAGCCGCCCCGCGACCTCGCTCATCGGCGCGAGCAGCGGCAGCGCCTGGTCCGGGGTCTGTACCGTCTCGTACGCGATTGACGTCACCCCGTGCTTGAGCAGCGCGTCGGTGCACTCCCGCGATGCCGCCAAGTGCAGGTAGGTGAACAGGGTCTGACCCTCCCGCATCCGGTGGTACTCCTCACCGACGGGCTCCTTCACCTTCAAGACGAGCTCGCCTTCGGCCCAGGCGTCGTCTGCGGTGGGAACGATGGTGCCGCCCGCGTCGACGTACGCGTCGTTGGGTATCCCGGATCCCGAT
Organism: Propionibacteriales bacterium; assembly: GCA_038253325.1. GTDB lineage: Bacteria > Actinomycetota > Actinomycetes > Propionibacteriales > Nocardioidaceae > JBBSHE01. The sequence goes on along the minus strand of JBBSHE010000037.1, from coordinate 13,024 downwards.
CCGGCGTTCTCCTCGACGAAGACCTGATGACCACGAGATGCGAGCTCGTGGACCCCGGACGGCGTGATCGCAACCCGGTACTCGTGGACCTTGACTTCTTTCGGTACGCCGATTTTCATCGATCTGCACACCTTCTCGAGGCAACCGTGGTCGCTCCGCACATTACTGTATGCGCGATGGCGCAGGACCGTTGTCAGGAAGCCCGTCGGGTCCGCCGGGCCCACAGCGTCAGGACACCGGCGATGAGCAACGAGTTCGCAACCCTGCCGGCGATGATCTTGTCCACCAGCTCTGGCAACGGCACCCAGTCCGGGTCGAGGTCCAGCTCTTCCGCGTGCGCCTCGAAGTGCACCGGTGCCGCCACCGTCGACACGTCTTCGGCCAGGAAGATGTGGACTCGCTCGGTCGTCATCCCGGTCGATGTGTTCACCTCCACCAGCGGACTCCAGCGCGTGGCCTGGAGCAGGGCCTCCTCGGCGAGCTCGCGTTGCGCCGCCCGGATCGCCGGCTCACCCCTCACGTCGAGGAGACCGGCCGGCAGCTCGACCGCCCGGAGCCCGACCGGGTGCCGATAGTGGCGGATCACCAGGACGCGATCCTGGGAGTCGAGAGCGACCACGGCGACGGCACCCGGATGCACGACCACGTCACGGACGTGGCTGCTCCCGTCGGGCGCCTCGACCTCGTCCGTCCGCACGCTGACCACCGCACCACGGAATGCTGTCTTGCTGTCCAGCACCGGCCACGCCGCCGGCACGTCGGCGAGGTCGCTCACCGAGGCGGGGTCGTCTCGTAGACGGCGTCGGCGCGGCGGAGGCCGGTCTCGTCGACCGGCAGCCGAAGCTCACGCTGCCGCGCGATGGCGGCCCTGACGAGGCCCGCGAACAGCGGGTGCGGGCTGGTGGGTCGTGACCGCAGCTCCGGGTGGGCCTGGGTCCCGACGTAGTACGGGTGGACATCGCCGGGCAGCTCGACGAACTCGACCAGTTCGCGGTCCGGTGACGTTCCCGAGAACACCATGCCCGCGGATTCGAGGTGTCCGCGGAACTTGTTGTTCACCTCGTAGCGATGCCGGTGGCGTTCCTCGACCCGGTTGCGTCCGTAGGCGCGCTCCGTGACCGAGCCCGCCAGCAGATCCGCGGGGTACAGGCCGAGCCGCATCGTCCCACCGAGGTCTCCGTCGCCGGACACGATGTCGAGCTGCTCGTCCATCGTGGCGATCACGGGTTCGGAGCTGTCCGGGTCGAACTCCGTCGAGCCGGCGTCCGGCAGGTCGGCGACGTTACGGGCGTACTCGATCACCATGCACTGCAAGCCGAGGCAGAGGCCGAGGGTGGGGATGCGGTGGGTGCGGGCGTACCACAGGGCGCCGACCTTGCCGTCGATTCCCCGAACCCCGAACCCGCCGGGCACGCAGATCGCGTCGACGTCGCCGAGGTTGTCGTGCGCTCCCTCCGGCGTGGAGCAGTCGTCGGATCTCACCCAGCGGACGTTGACCCGGGCGGAGTTGTCGAACCCCCCGGCGCGCAGCGCCTCGACGACGGAAAGGTATGCGTCGGGCAGGTCGATGTACTTGCCCACCAGCGCGACGGTGACGTCCTCCTCGGGGTGGTGCACCTGGTCGAGGAGCCGGTCCCACCGAGTCCAGTCGACATCGCGGAACGGCAGGTTGAGCCGGCGTACGACATACGCGTCGAGGCCCTCGCTGTGCAGCACCTTGGGTATGTCGTAGATCGAGGTTGCGTCGACCGCGGCGACCACCGCCTCCTGGTCGACGTCGCACATCAACGAGATCTTCTTCTTCACCGACGGCGGGATCTCACGGTCGGCACGGCAGACGACCGCGTCCGGCGCGATACCGATCGAGCGCAGCGCCGCAACGGAGTGCTGGGTGGGCTTGGTCTTCAGCTCACCGGACGGACCGATGTACGGCACGAGTGACACGTGGAGGAAGAAGCAGTTGTCGCGTCCGACGTCATGACGCACTTGGCGCGCCGCCTCGAGGAACGGAAGCGACTCGATGTCACCGACCGTGCCACCAATCTCGGTGATGACGACGTCGACGTCGGCACCGGCCATCGCCTTGATCCGGTCCTTGATCTCGTTCGTGATGTGCGGGATCACCTGAACCGTGTCACCGAGATAGTCGCCGCGCCGCTCCTTGGCGATCACCGACGAGTAGACCTGTCCCGTCGTGACGTTCGCCTGTCCGCTGAGGTTGACATCGAGAAACCGTTCGTAGTGGCCGATGTCGAGGTCGGTCTCGGTCCCGTCGTCGGTGACGAAGACCTCTCCGTGCTGAAACGGGTTCATGGTGCCCGGATCGACGTTGAGGTACGGGTCGAGCTTCTGCATCGTGACCCGAACCCCTCGCGACTTGAGCAGTCGACCGAGCGAGGAGGCGGTGAGGCCCTTACCGAGCGAGGAGGCGACGCCCCCGGTCACAAACAGATGACGGGTCTGCACTTGTCCGGCCAAGGTGATCTCCCGCGGTCCTCTTTCGATGGCGGGCCAACTGGGTTGGAACTGCGCCGCCTCCACGGGGTTTCAGCCTACCAAACCGCGACGACGGTCCTGCGCTCAACTCGCGGGGGCGAGACCGGGTGGCAGGACGGACCTGCCCCCCACCGTCCCGTAGCGTCCATCGGTCGTACCGTTCGCGGTGGCAGCAACCGCATAGACCAGCGCGACCTTGCCGGCTGCGCTCGGCAAAGTGTCGAGCGTGGAAACCGCGGTGAGACGGGAGTCCGTGATGATCGCTGCCACCAGCCCACCGGGGGCATCGGATCGGGCGGCGCTTGCCACCACCACACCGTCCGACCGGCGTAGCAGGGCCAGCAGGATCGACCGCTCGATCACCCGGGTCGCCTCGAGGTCGGAGCTTTGCCCGGCCATACCCGGGTCGAGCATCACGACCAGGCTGCCGCGGCGCGCCGGCTGCTGGTCGGTCTGGACGAGTCCGGCTCCTTCCAGCTGGTCGCTGACGTTAGACGCGACGGGGTCGAACGTCGACGGCCCCGAGCTCTTCGCGACGTACGCGCGGGCGATCAGCACCCCGATCCGTGCATATGTGCCGGTCTTCTGCAGCCTCCGGAGTCCGGCAACCCCCTTGATGGAGTCGCTGCCGACACTGTCGACGAACACCTTCCTGCCCACCGAGATCAGCCCGGTCGCGACGTGGACGGTGACCGCAACCTGACCACCCGCGGTCGCGACGAGCGAGCGAATGGAGCCGACGGTCGCCGGATCCACGCCGGGCAGCACGACCAGCGTGACGACCCGGCCGGTGAGGCGACCCTTCACGAGACCCGGCGCGGTCGCACGGGCCAAGGCATCGTCGTAGGCACCGGCCTGCCGGAGGTCGTTCACCTGCGTGGCGAGCGACCGGTTGGCACCGGTCAGGTCGACCTGGTCGTTGCTCCCCTGAAGTGGCCCGTTGCCAAGCGCCAGGCCGGCGGCGAAAGCGACACAGACGGCGAGCAGGCTGAACGCGACTCGCCGCAGCGCGATCACGACAACGTCCCCCGGACCGAGTCGTAAGCAGAGACGGACCAGCCACGCACCTGGTCGTACCAGTCCTGGCCAACGGGCGTGGTCAACAGCGCACCGACGACGACGGCGACGCAGACGAGCAGGATGAGCACAATCCAACGGGCGCGCAGCCGGTGTTGGTAAAGCCGGGCGACGGCCCGGGCGTCGACGAGATCCCCGCCGACCACGAGCTGGGTCAGGAACGAGCTCGCCATGGTCGACCGGCCGCGGTCGAAGAACTCGATCAGCGATCCGTGGGAACCGACCTGGACGATGAGCCCGGCACCCGCGTGGTGAGCGAGCAACAACGCGGCATCGTTCGAGGTGCCCGTCGACACGAATGTCGCGTGGTTGACACCGAGTCGCTCGAGCCGGTCAGTCGTACCCGCATGGTCGACGCGGCTTGCGTGGGCGACCACTTCGGCCCCGCAACGCAGACACGGGTCGGAAACCTTTTCCACCTCGGCGACCACCAGGTCGGGGCGGTATCCCGCTTCCAGGAGGGCGTCACCGCCTGCGTCGACGCCGATCAGGACCGGCGCGTGCTCGCGGATGTAGCTCTTCAGGCTGTCGAGCTCGGCCCGGTAGTCGAACGACCGGGACACGACCAGCACGTGGCGTCCGCGGATCGGCGTGGAGACGGACGGGATGCCCTCGCCGTCGGTCAGCAGGCTCCGCTCCCGGTGCAGGTGCTCGACCGCGTTTGCACTGAACGCGGCCATCTGGGTCGCGATACCGTCCTTTGCGCTCTCCCACGCCTCGCGTACCGATGCGCTCGTCTGCCTGGTGCCGCTCCCGACCAGGACGTCGTCACGGTAGATGTCCGCGCCGTCCACCCGCAGGATGTCTCCGTCGTCGACGGCCGCGAAGACGTCCTCGTCCACATTGTCGACGAGGACGACACCGGCGTCGAGCAGATACGCGGGTCCGAGGTTGGGGTAGCGGCCGGAGATCGACGGTGCAATGTTGAGGACCACCGCGACGCCACCTTCGACCAGGGACTCTGCGGCGGCCCGGTCCAGGTCGACGTGGTTGACGAGCGCGATGTCGCCGCGATGCAAGCGGGTACGAAGCTGGGCGGTGCGCTTGTCGGCGCGCGCAACGCCGATGATCCCCGGTTCGGGCTTCGGTCGGGCGCGAAGCGCGGAAGGCAGTCTCATCGATCCCGATTTTGCCAGCGCCGACCCTCGGATCCGGGGAGGCTAGCCGTTGACCACGCCGATGTCGCAAACTCCGGATCCGGCTAGGGCGTGGTCGGGCGCCCCTCGCGGGCGACCTCGAGCAGCTCGTCGGCGTGCGCAAGCGCCGTCTCCGAGTCCTCGAGGCCGGCCAGCATCCGTGACAGCTCGCGGCGCCGACCCGGGCCGTCAAGGGCGTGGACGCCGCTCGTCGTCACCACATCCGACTCGTCCTTCACGACGGTGACATGGTCGTCGGCGAAGGCGGCGACCTGCGGCAGGTGCGTCACGACGATGACCTGGACCGATCGGGCGAGCAGCGCCAGCCGGCGGCCGACCTCGACAGCGGCCTTTCCCGCGACCCCGGCGTCGACCTCGTCGAACACCATTGTGCGACCTGGGCTGCTACCGGCGAGCGCCACCTCGAGCGCGAGCATGACCCGCGCCAGCTCTCCTCCGGAGGCGCCTTTCGAAAGCGTTCGCCGCTCCGTTCCGCCCGTGGTCTCGAGCTGGAACTCGACGTGGTCGTATCCGTCGCGCCCGGCCCGGGCTGCCGGTTCGACGCTCACCACCAGCGCGCTGTGGGTCATCGAGAGCGCCGTGAGCTCACTCGTGACGATCGCCGCAAGCGCACCGGCGGCGGTGCTCCGGGCCGCAGTAAGCGCCGCCGCGGCATCGTCGCGCGTCGAACGCAACGCGCCGATCTCGGCCTCGATCGCACCGCGCCGGTCGTCGTCTGCTTCGAGAGCCGTCAGGGCGGCTGCCGAGGTTCGAGCCCATTGCAAGACGTCGTCGACCGAGTCGCCGTACTTGCGAGTGAGGGTGGCGAGCATGGACAGCCGGTCCTGGACCGCAGCCAGCCGGAGTGGATCTGCCTCGAGGTCGGCGAGGTACGACGCGATGTCGGCGGCGCAATCCGACAACGCGTACGAGGCGGCTGCCAGCTGCTCAGCGAAGACCCCGAGCTGTGTGTCGTCGGCACTGACGTCGCCAACCGCCTTGCGGGCGGCCGCCAACCGGCTGAGGACGTCCGTGCCGAGATCCTCGTCGCCACCCGTCAGCAGCTGATGGGCGGTCGTCGCGCCGGCCCGGAGCGCGTCGACGTGGCTGAGCCGCGCTGCCTCCTCACGCAGCCGCGCGCCCTCGCCCGGATGGGGGTCGACGGCCTCGATCTCGGCCAGACCGAACCGCAGCAGGTCGGCTTGTCGGGCCCGATCGCGCGCGTTGGTCGTGAGCTCGTCGAGGAGCCGTTCGCCTCCAGCGAGCCGGTCGAACGCTTCTCGATAGGCGTCCACCGCCCGACGGGTCGACGTCCCACCGAAACGGTCGAGTGCTCGTTGCTGCGCCCTGTGCGACAGCAGCAGCTGCTGGTCGGACTGGCCGTGGATGGTGACCAGCCCGCGGAGCGCTTCGCCGAGCGTCGAGACGGGTACCAGAACACCCCCCAATCGCGCCCGCGACCGACCCGATGCGGTCACGCTCCGGTGTACGACGACCGTTCCGTCGTCGACAGCGGCGCCGGTCTCGGCGAGGACGGCACAGGTGTCCGCGTCGGCCCGGATGATCGCCTGTGCACTGGCCTGCGTCGCTCCGGCGCGTACCAACGAGGAGTCGGCCCGCGCACCGAGCAACAGCTCGAGAGCAGTCACGACCATCGTCTTGCCGGCACCGGTCTCACCGGTGCCGGACCGTGAGACCAGGCCGCAGCTCGATCTCCGCGCCGTCGATCACGCCGATCGACGAGATCTTGAGAAGCTCAAGCACGGTCGCCGCCCGGCTCGCTCACGGTGGATGCATCGCTGCCGGGATACGGTCTGGTGCCGCGCCAGCCGTTCACCGGCAGCCCGAACTTCGCAACCAACCGGTCGGTGAACGGCGCCTGGTGCAGGCGAGCGAGCCGGACCGGTCGATGCCCGCGGCGCACCTCGACGCGCGCGCCGGGCGCCAGGTCGAGCTGACGCCTGCCGTCGCACCACAAGATCCCGCTGGCCGGGCTCGAAGGCAACAACTCGACGGCCAGGACGGAGTCCGGTGAAGCGACCATCGGCCGGGCGAACAGGGCGTGCGCGCTGATCGGCACGAGCAGCAGCGCGGAGACCTCTGGCCAGACGATCGGACCGCCCGCACTGAAGTTGTACGCCGTCGAGCCCGTCGGGGTCGCACAGACGACGCCGTCGCAACCCCAGCGAGACAAGGGACGACCGTCGATCTCGACGACGACCTCCAGCATCCGGGACCGAGCGGCCTTTTCGACGCTTGCCTCATTCAGGGCCCAGCCACCGGCGGCCACCCGCCCTCCGAGGTGGCTCACCTCCACGTCGACCGTCATCCGCTCCTCGACCGTGTAATGCTGACCGACAATCTTGTCGACCATGGCCGGAAGGGCGTCCGGCTCCGCCTCGGCGAGGAATCCGACATGGCCCAGGTTGACGCCGAGCAATGCGGTCCCGTGCGGGCGGGTGAGCTCTGCGCCTCGCAGGATCGACCCGTCCCCGCCGACGACGATGGCGACCTCCCGTCCCGCGCCGGCCTCCTCGGCCGCGACGACGCGGGATCCTGGAACGGCCAGCTCATCGGCTTCCTCGGCCAGCACGTCGACGGCCAACCCGGCGTCCAGCAGCCGAGTCCCGATGTCACGAGCGACGTCGATGGCCACCGGCCGCCCGGTGTGGGCGACGAGCAGCACGCCGCGGGTTCCCGGCACACCGGGCCCACTCGTCGCACTCACCGCCGTCGGCCGCGGTCATTGTGCATGATGTCGCCTTCCACCTCGATGCCTCCGGATCACCGCCCGTCGTTCGCGTGTGGACGCGGCCGCGCGAGCGGTCCCATTGTCCACCGAGGATCAGCCCGTCGTCGCAGTACCGTCCGTACTCGGCCGCTCACCGCCCGCGTTCGCCGATGTGACCTCGTCCGGACTCGGTTGGTCCCCGAAGTCCCGGTCGAGCACTCCGGCGAGCCGGTCGTGGATATCGGCATAGACGACCCGGTGGTCCGCCAGCGGTGCATCGTCGAGCTCGGCCAGCCGGGCGACCAAGTCGTCGACGTCGTCGTCGCCGGTGGTCGAGTGCGAATGCACGCCATCCGAACCGGATTGGGACCGGATCGGGTCAAGGTCGGACGATCGGACTCTGCCGGGTGATGGTTGTGCTGTCACGGCGTACACCTCTTGCTCGATCCGGTCCACCCTGCTCATCCGGGCGGTCGTCTGACCGGTCAACCTACGTGGCCGATCCGGCGACGCCGAGCACCGCTGCGACCTCGGCGAGTCCCTCGAAGCGGGCAGCCCCCGAAGCGGTGTCGAGATGCGACCAGGCGGCTTGCACCACCGCGCGAACCCCGTCGTCCGGGTCGTCGCCCTTCGCGTCGAGCGTGAGCGTCCCGCCGACGACCCGGACCATCCAGCCGGCCAGCTCGGTGCCACCGCCCGCCGCCTCGCTCGGCGCGGCATGGCTGCGAAGCAGACCGTCGAGACGCCGTGACACGTAACAAGGACGCTGCTCGGGCACCGCATGGCACAGTCGGTCGAGGTCCGTGACGCCGGTCAGGACCAGGAGCGAGTCGGCTCCGGCGTTGATGGCCCCCGAGATGTCGGTGTCGAGGCGGTCCCCGACGACGATGGGGTGTTCGGAGCCCACCCGCGCGACCGTCTCGTCGAACAACGGCGTGAACGGCTTGCCGGCGACCGAGGTCGGCCGGCGGCCGGCGGCGGCGGCAACCGCGTCGACGAGAGTGCCGTTCCCTGGTGCGATCCCTCGAGCGGTGGGGATCGTCAGGTCGGTATTCGACGCCACCCACGGCAGGCCCGTTCTCGCGGCATAGCTGCCTTCGGCCAGTTGCTTCCAGGTGATGAGCGGATCGAAGCCCGACACGACCGCCGCGGGATCGTCGTCAGCGGAGTCGACGGGGACGAAGCCGCGATCCATGAGCACCTCCCGAAGCCCCTCACCACCGACCAGCAGCACCCTCGAAGATGGCGGAACGAGGCCTTCGAGTGCACGGGCGGCCGCCTGGGCCGAGGTCACGACATCGGACGCCGAAGCCTGCACGCCGACGGATGTCAGGTGCTCGGCGACGCTCGCCGGCGTCCGGGCGGCATTGTTCGTGACGAAAGCGATTCGCATACCCGATCGCCGGAGCCGAGCCATCACGTCGGGCACACCTGGCACCGCGTTGGCCCCGATGTAGATCACACCGTCGAGATCCAGCATCGCGCAGTCGTAGGCCGACGACAGTGGCCTGCGACTCTCCTGTAACCCCGGCGCTCGGGCCTGGGAGGACGACGTCATGTCGGCATTCTTCCCCCGTTTGCCTCGCGTCGTACCATCGACCATGCATCCCGGCGCGACGCCGTCCGACCCGCCGACTCGGCGCCCGCTTCGGCTGTACCCGTTTCGGGGGATGCGCTACAACCCTTCGGTCGTCAAGGATCTGGGGTCGGTGACGTCGATGCCGTACGACGTGATGGATCGCACCAGTGTCGACGAGGCCCTGCGGGCGCACCCGTACAACATCGTGCGGTTGATCCTGCCCCGACTCGTCAGCGACCCGAACCAGGCGGATCCCTATGCTCGGGCGGCAAACCTGCTCAAGCGGTGGCGGGCGAAGTCGGTCCTCGTCACGGACGAGACGCCGAGCCTTTACGTCTACGAGTACGGCGACCGTGCGCACTCGGTCTGCGGCCTGGTCGGTGCCCTCGGGCTGCGGCCGCCGAAGGCGCGTGTGATCCTGCCGCACGAGGGCGTGACGCGAGGTATCGTCGCAGACCGGTTCGCCATGCTGGCATCGACCCGGGCGAACCTGGAACCGATCCTGTTGGTCTACGACGGCGACGGCGCGACTGCAGAGCCGGTCGAGGCGGCCCGAAGCGGACAGCCGCTCGTGGACGTGAATGGACCCGACGGAACGTTCCATCGACTGTGGGCCATCACCGACGCGGAGCGCCTGGTCGCGATTCGCCGAGCGCTCGCGCGGCAGCAGGCGCTGATCGCCGACGGACACCACCGTTACGCGACCTATCGCCTGATGCGTCAGCACCGGCGGCATTCCGGTCAGCTGGCCGGCCCGTGGGACCGCGGGCTGGCTCTGCTGATCGACCAGTCCCACCACCCGCTCACGTTGGGCGCCATTCATCGCTCGATCGCGGACATGACGCTCTCCGACCTTCGCTCACCTCCCGGCCTGACGATGTCCGATCCGTATCCGGTGGACGATCCGACGGACCTTCCGCCGCCCCGACGCGGCACGATGACCGTCACCGACGGTCGAGGGGTCCGACGCCTCACCCGACCTGTCGACGCGGGCGACGAACGCGACGACATCGACATCCTCAACGAGGTCGTGTTGCCGGCCTGGTCCGTCGCCGACAGCCGGGTGACGTTCCACCACGAGGTCGCCCAGACGCTCACTTCGGCCCAGGTCGACGCCGGCGTTGCCGTTCTGCTCGCGCCACCGACCGTCGAGCACATCATGCAGCTGGCTCGTTCGGGCCGGATGATGCCCCGGAAGTCGACATCGTTCGGACCGAAGCCGCGGATGGGGATCGTGATGCGGCACTTCGACGACGAGGTCAGCTAGCGTCGCTAGGGCCCCGAAGGATGCCTGCCCGGCTCGCGTCGCGAAGCAATCTTGCGGGCGCTGCGTACCTCGACCTCGACCCGGCTCACCGGTGCAGTCTGGTCCCGGAAGAAACGGCGCCGAATTGCGCCCTCCACCTCGACGATCTCGCCAGGAACCCACGTCAGCAACGAACGTTGCGCCCGCCGTGCCCAGGCGACACAGTCCAACGTGTCGACGCGTTGACGCGACCGTCTCAGGGTCGCCGGGTCCCGGTCGACGATCAGCCGGCTCGTCACCAGAACGTCTCCACTCGGAAGGGTTCGCGCAACAGCTGCCCGTCCCACGCGACCCCGAAGCCGAACCTCGTTGACCGCGTCGGCAGGCGGATCGTGCTGGCCCTGCAACGGCTGACCGGGCGTTCCTGTCATCGGACACCTCCTCGCCCAGCAGCATCGCCTGCTGCGTAGCCACCTGCCGCGCCGGCGAGCCGGCTGTGGAAAGGTCCCGGTGTGGATGGGAGATGTGGACAGCCCGCTGGCCTCAGCCCGGCTCGTCTGTCTCGACGTCAGCAAGGGCGGCCAGCCGTGCCGCCGCGTCCGTTGCGCCATCGAGGTCTGCAGATTCGGCCCGCTCGAACCACTCCCTGGCCTCAGTTCGTCGACCAGCTGCGAGCAGCAGGTCAGCGTACGCGTACCGGATTCGCGCAACCCACGGTGCTCTGCTCTGGCTGTGCAGCCGAGGTCCGTCGAGCGACCGGAGCGCCGCCTCGATGTCGCCGAGGTCTCGACGCGCGCCGGCGGCAACGATCATCATCTCCGCCTGTCCGGCCTCGTCGAGCCGGCCCACGGCCGCGTCCTTGGCCATGGCGATGGCTCGTTGGGGCCGCCCGAGGGCGCGCTCACAGTCGGCCATCATCGGCAGATAGACCTGTTCCCCACCGATGCGGCGTGCGGCCTTCAACTCCTGCAAAGCCTCGCGGAACCGTCCTGATGCATACGCTGCTTCCCCGACGGCCTCGCGTACGACCGGCACCCGCGACGCCCGAGCTCGAGCGGCCAGCGCATGGCGGTACGCCAAGTCGGGATCGTCGTCCAGTATCTGGGCGGCGGCCACCAGGTGCCGGGCGACCCGTGCCCCGAGCTTCTCGGGAAGCGCGTGCAGCTGGGCGCGGACGTTGCGGTCCAGCTCCTTGCCCGTGACCTCATCCGGCAGCGGCGGACCATCGTAGACGTCCTTGTCGACCCGGTTGGGCCCACGGAACTCGCTGCCAGCGTCGGGGTCAGGCAGGCCGCCGGCACGACGGTCCCAAGGCCGGTCGTCCGGTCGACCAGAGCGATTGCGGCGCCCACCGTCGGGTGAACGCTCCCTGCCTCGGTATCCGCCGTCGCCGGCGCGACGGCCGAAGCCGCGCGTCCCGACGTCTGGTGTCCGCTCGGCGGCGGGACGAACGGTCCGTTGGTTTGCCGCGACATCGGGTCGGTCAGGGGTCGATTCGCGTGCCGGGCGGTCCTTGTAACCACCGGTCGCTCGGCTCTCGCCGTCCGCTGCCCGGCCAGCCGATCCTGACCGACGGTCCCAGGACGCCTTGGTGGCTCGAGGTGTGAACGCGCCGGCGTCACCCGCGGCGTCGTCTCGGCCGCGGCCGCCACCTTGGCCGCGGACCTCCCCGTGGCGGGGGCGTGGTCCGCGCCGGTCGTCGCCGCGCCGCCCTGCCTCATGGGCCGCTCGACGTTCACTCTCGTCTCGCCCGCCGGCCGACGCCGCCCCGTCGCCGCGGCCAGGCTCGGACCGGTCGCGAGCGCCGGACGAAGTGGTGTCGTCGGGCCGGCGCGGGTCACCGTTATCGGGCCGAGCGGAGTCTTCAGCCACGTCCGCACTCCTGCCGGCTCTCGAGCCTGTCGGTCTTCACGTCGGATGTGCCTGTTCGCGCGGCTTGGTCACTGCGTTCACCGGTCACTGCCCCGCCCGTTCACTGCGCTCATGTCACTGGCCCGCCTGTTCACTGCGCACATGTCACCGGCCGCCTGTTCACTGCGCACCGAGGTTGCTGCCCTGCGCCGCCCCACGCTCAACGTGCTGCGCGAGACCACGAACGGACGGCCGGCACGGACGCGACGAAAGCCTACTCCGTGCGTCTGACATCGCTGACAAGGACCGCGGCGCGGCGCCAGTGCCGAGCGTCGCTGGTGACGCGTCCTCGGCGTGCGGATGGCGTGCCAACGTCGCCGTCGATCGTCCCCAGAACGTGCTTGAGGGCCGCGCGTGGCGGCCCTCAAGCAAGTATGTCCGGCGACGTCCTACTCTCCCACGCGCTCCCGCACGCAGTACCATCGGCGCTGAAGGGCTTAACTTCCGGGTTCGGAATGGAGCCGGGTGTTTCCCCTTCGCCATGGTCGCCGAAACGCTTTCGAGTTGTGATCGGCGAACTCGGCACGAGTTCGTGGGTTCCCGACCGTAACTCGGGAACCGCACAGTGGACGCGGTCAACTGCAAAGAAATGGATGAAGACAAGCCCTCGGCCTATTAGTACCGGTCGGCTCCGAGCATTACTGCCTTCTACCTCCGGCCTATCAACCCAGTAATCTCCTGGGGGCCTTACCTGGTTATCCAGTGGGAAACCTCATCTTGAAGCGTGCTTCCCGCTTAGATGCTTTCAGCGGTTATCACTTCCGAACGTAGCTAACCAGCCGTGCTCCTGGCGGAACAACTGGCACACCAGAGGTTCGTCCATCCCGGTCCTCTCGTACTAGGGACAG
>JBBSHE010000036.1:0-24758 GCA_038253325.1 Propionibacteriales bacterium | reverse complement strand
GAGTGACCACGCGCGCTTCAGTCACGAGTGACGACGTGTGCGTCGGCACCGGGGAAGAACACGCCCTCGTGGCCGTCACCCCACCGCACGACGTACGGCGGACCGCCGTCGGGTCCTTGCACCTCCAGCACCTCACCCTCGCGCCGAGGCGTGCTCACCTTGCTGCTCTCGATGACCACACGGTCACCCACATTCGCCTGCACCGCGCTACCTCCCATCGGTGTCTCCTCCACCATGCGCCGCACGCCGCCAAGGCACAACTGTTGGCCGGGACGAGAAATGGGGTACCTCCTGGAACAGCACAGACCGAAGGAGCCCGCCATGGCCGTGACCAGCTTCCAGAACCTGCCACTCGCCGACAGCGACCGGCGATGGGACGGCGACGCCGCGGAGAAACGAGTACGCCGCTGGGCCGGCGCCGAGAACGAGCCGAACCAGAAGTACCGCGACGCCCACCTGTGGTACGACGCCGAGAACAAGGACAACTTCACCGCCTACAAGCTGCTCTACGCCGACGTCGTCAAGGGCCGGCTGTACGCCGTCCCGCGTGGACTTCGCGCAGCCGCCAACGTGTTGCAGGGCGGACGCGGGGGTGTCGACCTGCCGACGTCGGACGCCGACCGGGTCAGGAGCCACCTCGCGAAGTACTACCGCAAGATGGGCGACACGCCACCCTGGGAGGACTGACGCGCCAACAACAATCGGTTGGCCGCCGACGAGCCGAACGGACCGAGCCGACGCACGTGAAGACGCCGTGCGAGATCCGCGATCTCGGCCTCGTGCGAGGCAATGCGCTCGTGCATTGGACCTCATCCCCAACGCGTGACGGTAGTTGACCCTCCTGCGCAGCACCGCTTGCACTCGCGCCAAGAGCGAAACCAACGCTTGATTGTCGATGTCTCATGGGCGAATCACCTACGTGCCAGTCTCGCTCCTCGACCGCGCGATCTACTCCTACGCCGATGTCGACCGTCTCGTCGGCATGCGTCCAGGTACGGCACGTCGTTGGCTCGAGGGATATCAGTGCGGAGGCCACGGGTCCTCCAGTCAGACGCCTGCATTGTTGCAGTCGGACTGTAAGGACACCTCCGATGATCCCAGCCTCGCCGGCATCCATCACCTCAAGCTTCCCGTGAGCGACCTCGCCCGGTCGCGGGCCTGGTACGAGTCGCGCCTCGGGTACGTGCTGGCCGTCGAGTTCGTCGAGGGCGGAACGCTCACGGGCATCGCCATGCGGCACCCCGATGGCGGTCCCGAGCTCGCGTTTCGCCTGAACCCAAGTAGGGCGCTCGCGTCCGCCGGCTTCGACTACTTCACGATCGGCGTACCCGACAAGGAGGCGATCGAGCGCCTGGCGGACCACCTGACCGAGCTGGGAGAACGACACGCGGGCGTGCACTTCGCATCAATCGGCTGGATCCTTCCCGAGCTGCACGATCCGGACGGGCACGAGGTGCGGTTCTACACGATCTCGGCACACCGGGAACTCGCCGAGGGCGAAGTCATCGTGGTCAGCGACACGCGGGAAACGACCGAGGCCGCCGAGCGCGAACTCGCCAATGGCTGAGCACGGCACCGCACGGCATCTCGGGCATCGTCGGGCCGGGTCTGAACGGTGATTGGAGAAAGAAAATCGACATCGGGCGGGTTTGCGCTTGCGCAGCGTCGATTCTCTGAGCCGTCCGCGTACCCCAGTCGTCAGCGGACCTGAAGCCGACATGCCGCGCGCCACGACTCGTCGTCGACCTCGAACGGTCCGACGCCGCTGTCGCCACCCGCCGCCAACGTACGGGTCACCGCAATCGCGTCCAACAGCAAATCGCGCAGCATCGCATCGGGATCGTCGATGCACGCGTCCGCAATCCCCTCGACGGCACACCGCACGGCATTTGGTGCCCCGGAGCGGCGGAACCGATCGACGGACAGGCTCGATCTCAGCGTGAAGCGGTACGCCCATTGCGCCGCGGCAGGCGCGCTCTCCAGCGCGACGTGGCTTTCCTCGGCGAGGTGGTCGAGCGGCCTTCCTTCCATCAGGGCGAGCAGGCGGTCGGCCGTGAGGACCGTCACGGCCATCACCTTCTGCCACCCCGCGGATACAACGGGGATCGCGGTGCGGGCGCAGCGTAGCGCTATGTCGACGTCCACCCGCGGATCGGTGCTGGTGAGCCCGATCACCGACGGGATGAGCGGCGCAAGCGACGGGCGACCCTCGTCGGTCGTTTGGTCGTTGACCAGCCGGGCAACCCCGGCGAGCAGCGGATGGGTGCATCGCGGATGATCGCTCCACCGCTCACCGGCGAGGAACGACGCCATCTCCATGAAGCACGCGCCCTTTCGAGGGCTGCGGTGCTTGCCGCGCGACAAGATGGGCAGCAGGGCTGGCGAACTGTACTGGCTGGTCGGCATACGGCACCTCATCGCGACGTCGGCGGACTCCTCTCTCCAGTGTGCACCTTCCAGACCGCGATTGCGCGGCCTCGTCTTGCGGCCGCGTCTTTCGGCACGTCTCCCGGCCCGCCTCCCGGCCCGCTTCCCCCCGCGACTTGTCGGCGCCTCATCGGGTCAGAACCCCACCACGTACCGACAACTCCGAACTGGTGGGCTCATTTGCTCGACTTGTCGGCGCGTCACCGGGTCAGGACCCCACCACGTACCGACAACTCCGAAGTGGCGGCTGCCTTCGCCGTCAAAGCAGCCGTCAGCGGGCGCCGGCGATGGTGCGGACCAGGTCGGCCGCCGACGGCAGGCTCTCCAGTTCACCCGGCGAGAGCGTCGGGTTGTCGGAGCGGATCCGTACCGCCTCGGCCAGCTGGCTCACCGGATCGCCGCCGACGGCCGTCAGGAACGCCGCGAGCAGGTCCCTGGCGAACGCCGCGAGACCGCCCTCGGGGACGGCGACCTCCGCGAGGATCAGCGCCGACATCGCTACATCGAGGTCGGGTGCGCCGTCGCGGGCGTTGCACCAGTCGATCAGTACGGGCCCATCCGCACTTATCAGCACGTTCAGCGGGTGCAGGTCCATGTGGAGCACCCGCGCCGCCGGGTCGTCGGTCCGCGACGGTACGGCGTGCAGCCGCTGATGCAGATCGGCGAGGATGCCGGCCGCGTCCGCCAGCGGGAGCGACTCCGACTGCAGTGCCTCGACCATGGTCGGGCCGTGGACGCGCTCCATCACCATCTCGGATCCGGCGGAGGAGATCACCCGCGGGACGGGTACGCCGTGCGCGCGTACGTACGTCATCACCGCCACCTCGGCGGTGGTGTCCAGACCGTCGAAGTACCGGCGCAGGACCCGCTCGTCGTCGAGTGCGTACACCTGCGCCGACCGTCCACCGCCCAGCAGCTCCAAGTCCACGGAGCAAACCGTACGACGTCCACCGCGGACGTCCTTGCCCGGGTGCACCTCCCTCCTCGTGTGCCGCACGTGCGTCGTCCCGGCGGCGGCGCCTGAGAGCCGCGGTGGCGGCTGTTAACGCGGTTGACCGAATTAGGGTGGACCACCATGACATACATCGCCGATCGACGCGTTGACGCCTACATCGATGCCCTGCCCCAATGGCAACAGGCCATCTGCTGCGAGGTCCGCGATCTGGTCCATGGCGCCGACCCAGAGGTTACCGAAACCATCGAGCGTACCGACCGCCCGTACTTCGTGCTGGAGGGCAATATCTGCGCCCTGTTGGCCGCGAAGGACCACGTCAACGTATTCCTCTACGACGGCGCCATCGTCCCTGATCCCGAGGGAATCATCACCGCCGGCCACGACAACGTGACCGCCCGCACCGTGGCCGTCCCCCAGGGAGAACCGATCAACGCGCCCGCCCTCACTGCCATGTTCAAGCAGATCATTGCCAACAACCGCGCCGGCGGCTGGCGCAAGCTGAAGCGCGAGAGCTAGGCGGTTGAGGCGGGACCGGGGGTGGTGGCCAGGTGCATCCAGGTCCGGTAGAGCCACCGCTCGTACGTCTCGACGTCCCACCTGAGCGTGCGGGTCATCAGCTGGTATGTCTCCGCGTGCGCGAGCAGGCTGCTGGTCGCGACCACCCACTCGAGGTCGACGTCCGGGCTCATCAAGTTGTCGTCCCGCAACGACTCCCAGAACCCCCGGATGGCGTCCAGGGTGGCCTCGCGGCCGGCCTGCGCGGCAGCAGCGATCAGCGGCTCCTTCGGCTCGGCCTCACGCGCGACGGCGATGAGTGGACCGGCGCGGGCTTGAAGGGCAGCGGACGCGGAGGCGAACGCGTCGATCCGCTCGGCCAGGGTGGGCGCGTGGGTGGCGACGTGGTGCCACTCGCGCCCCATCAGGTCGACCGGTTCGGCGTCTCCGACGATGGCGACGTCGATTGTCCGTTTGAGCAGCGCGGCCTTGGTGCCGAACCGTACGTAGACCGTGCGGTCCCCCACGGCGGCTGCCCGAGCGACGGCGGTCAACGTCGTCGCCGCATATCCCTCCTCGACGAACAACCGGGCCGCCGCGTCGATGATCCGCTGTTCGGTGTCGGCCTTCCGCACACTGCGCAGGTCGGCAGGGCGCAGGTCGGCGGGGGACAGGTCGGATGAGAGGTCCGACGTACGTACGACGTCGGTTTCTCGGTTGACACGGCTTGACACAAGATGCAGTATAACTGCATTATTGCAGTCATACTGTAAGGACACTCCGATGATTCCCACTCTTGCCGGCATCCACCACCTCAAGCTCCCCGTGAGCGACCTCGCCCGGTCGCAGGCGTGGTACGAGTCACGCCTCGGGTACACGTTGGCCGTCGAGTTCGTCGAGGGCGGCACTCGGATGGGGATCGGCATGCGCCACCCGAACGGCGGTCCTGAGCTTGCCCTGCGCCTGGATCCCGAGAGGGCGGCCGCCGCGGCCGGGTTCGACTACTTCACGATCGGCGTGCCGGACGGTGAGGCGATCGAGCAGCTGGCCGACCACCTGACCGAGCTCGGAGAACGGCACGCCGGCGTGCACTTCGCCTCGATCGGCTGGATCCTGCCGGAGCTGCATGACCCCGACGGGCACGAGGTGCGGTTCTACACGATGTCGTCGCACCGGGAGCTCGCCGACGACGACGTCGCCGTGATCAACGACGCGCGGGAGACGGCGGAGGCCGCGGAGCAGGAACTCGCCGACGGCCCGCAGCGGTAGTTCTCGCCTCTGTCCCCCGAGTTGTCGGTGCGTCATCGGGTCAGGGCCCGACCACGTACCGACAACTCGGGAAGTGGCCGGCGCGCATCGTCTGACACTCGACGGAACTCGAGCACACGTCTTTGGCTGGCGAATCGGGCGCAATCGCGCTCGGTTCGTCAGCCGATAGTCGGCGCAACGCCTTCGGCTGACGAATCGGGCGTCATCGGGCTCGGTTCGTCAGCCAATCGCGGCGGGCGCGACACCCCCCTATAGTCCTCACTCACGTATGCAGCTGGGAGTCAACATGGCACGCAAAGACGCCGCAGGGTCCGACACTGAAAGCGATACGCCTCGGGTGACCTTCCACACCACGCTCCTCGCCGCCGGCAAGACCGACCGGCATCGTGGTCCCGCCTGAGGCCGTCGAAGAGCTCGGACACGGCAAACGGCCACCCGTACGCGTCACGATCGGCACACACACGTACGCCAGCACGGTGGCGGTGATGGGCGGCAGGTTCATGGTCGGCGTCAGCGCGGAGAACCGGCAGCGAGCCGATGTCGCCGCCGGCGACGAGGTCGACGTGACCCTCGAGCTCGACACCGCTCCCCGCGAGCTCACGGTTCCCGACGACCTCGCGACCACCCTCGACCGCGAGCCGGAAGCCTGCAGGTTCTTCGACGGCCTGTCCTACGGCATGCGTCAGTGGCACGTGCTGTCGGTCGAGGGAGCGAAGACGGCCGAGACCCGGCAGCGGCGCATCGACACGTCGGTCAGCGTGCTCAAAGAACACCGGAGCCGCTGACTTACTCACGACGCGCCCTGGTGAGTCCTCCGGCTGCCCGCCTGCCGAGTGCTGGCGCGGCCCGGCTGGCGGGCTGATGGAAGAGTGACCACCACGGATTGAAGCGTGACCACGACAGAGGGAGAACGCGATGACCGAACCAACCACCGCGAGCAATCTGGGTGCCGAGACGACGAGCGGGCGCGCCAAAGCCACCAGCGGAGATCCCGACGTCGCCAGCGGGTACGCCGAGGTGAACGGGCTTCGGATGTACCACGAAATCCACGGCACCGGCGAGCCCCTCGTACTGCTGCACGGCGCGTTGTCGGCCACCCAGACGTCCTTCGGCCTGCTGCTGCCGGAGCTGGCGAAGACCCGCCGGGTGATTGCCGTCGAGCAACAGGCGCACGGCCGGACCGCCGACGTCGACCGCCCGCTGTCGTACCATCAGATGGCCGCCGACACGGCCGCCGTTCTCGACCAGCTCGGCGTCGCGAACGCGGACTTCATGGGCTACAGCATGGGTGCGGGCATCGTGCTGGAGCTGGCTCTCCGGCGGCCGGAGCTGGTACGCAAGATGGTGCTGATCTCGGTCGCGTACAGCGCCGCGGGTTTCCATCCCGGCATCCTCGATGGCATCGAGCAGATGACGCCCGAGGCGCTCGCCGGCACACCGTTCGAGGCGGAGTACCAGGAGACGGCCCCCAACCCCGACGACTGGCCCAACCTGATCCGCAAGGTCCAGCAGCTGGACAGCGACGTACCCGAGATCCCCGCCGAGACCGTCGCGTCCGTGCAGGCGCCAGCGCTGGTCGTACTCGGCGACTCCGATGTGATCCGGCCCGAGCACGCGGTCGAGATCTTCCGGCTGTTCGGCGGCGGGGTGGCCGGCGACATCGTGGGGCTGCCGAGCTCCCAACTGGCGATCCTGCCGGGTACGACGCACATCACGATCGTGAACCGAGCCGACCTGCTGCTGCCGATGGTCGTACCGTTCCTCGACGCCCCGGTGCCGTCGGCCGAGTAGCCGGTCGACTGAGTATCCGTCGGCCCCACGAAGGAGCAGCCCATGTCGTACCCCGAACACCACGACCTCGACTCGTACCCGCCGCCGCGGTACGAGGGCGAAAGCGGTGAGGCAAGCGCCGTGTTCCGGCCCGACAGCCACGAGCCGGAGCTGATCAATCCGGGCGGTACGACGGTGCACTACCTCGTGCGCGGCGCGTCGACCGGCGGCGAGTTCGGGCTGTACCGCTGGGAGATGGGGCCTAATCCGGGCGGTCCCGACCCGCACTTCCACAAGACGATCTCGGAGTCGTTCTATGTGTTGTCCGGGACGATCCGGCTCTACAACGGGACAAAGTGGGTCGACGGCACGCCCGGTGACTTCATGTACGTGCCTGAGGGCGGCATCCACGGCTTCCGCAACGAGTCGGGAGAGCCGGCGGCGATGCTGCTGCTGTTCACGCCGGGCGCACCGCGGGAGGAGTACTTCGAGACGCTCTTCAAGCTGGCTCAGGGCGACGCGATGAGCGAGCAGGAGCGCGCCGCGTTCTATCTGCGCCACGACAACCACTGGGTGTGACTCGTGCTCGGGTTTGCTGGACGCTCGCACCGCGGACCCGCACCACCTCAACGTCCGACGAACCGAGCCCAATAGCGCACCCCTCGTCGAACGCTGGACAACCCGTACCCGGCTCCACCTCAACGTCCGAAGGAGCGAGCCCAGTAGCGCACCCCTCGTCGAACGCTGGACAACTCCTACCCCGGACGACCTCAGCGGGACCGAACGCCTTCAGAGGTGCTGACCGTCCACGGTCTCGATGATCCGGGTGTGCGGTGCACCCTTCAGCGCGGGAGCCGCCTGCGGCGACCGCCAGATTCGTTGCATGGTGCCGACGAACGCCTCGGCTTCACGCGTGCCGTCGAAGTCCAGGTCGATCATGATGTAGTGCTCGTCGTCGATCGGGCGGTACACGGCGAAGCTGCGTACGCCGGAGCCGACGCGGTCAGCGGGATCGCGGTCGAATGCCGCCTTCCATGCCGCGTAGTCGTGGATCTCGTGCTCGATGCGCAAGGTGGTCATGCGCCCACGCTAGGCAGAGCACGAGCCGCTTCCCATCCCAGATGTCTGGGGTTCGTGTCGCTCACCTCCGGTTCTGCGCCCGTTCGCTCGAACGTCGTCAAGCTACCGACCGGCGCGTACCACCGGCGCGTACCACCGGCGCGTACCACCGGCGCGTACCACCGACGCGTACTGTCGGCTCGTGGCGAGCAACCTGCCCCGAGCGCGAGAGCGCATCGAGACGGTGTGTGCCGTGACGAAAGGGCCCGACGGCCCTGACGCGAAGACACTGCGGCTCCAGGTCCTCGACGTGCTCCGGCGCACGCTCGGCTTCGACGCGTACGTCTGGCTGCTCACCGATCCGGTGAGCTCCGTAGGCGCAGCTCCACTCGCCGACGTGCCATGCCTGTCAGAGCTGCCGACGCTGATCAAGTGCAAGTACGCCACGGACGTAAACCGCTGGACGGTGTTGGCAAGGGAACCTACGCCGGCCGGACTGCTACATCGCGCGGTCGGCGGCGACCTGAGCCGGAGCCTGGTGTGGCGTGAGGTGATGAGCCGCTACGACATCGGGGACGTGGCATCGGTCGTCTTCGCTGACCGCTTCGGGTGCTGGGGCTTCCTCGACCTCTGGCGTTATCGCGACACGCCCGTCTACGACAACGAAGACGCCGCGCTGCTGTCCGACATCGCCGGTCCGCTCACGGAGGGGCTCCGCAGGTGCCAGGCGGGTACCTTCACCGAGCCGGCGACGCCGCACCGGCGCGACCTGGGTCCGCTGGTGATGCTGCTCGATGACGACCTCGAGGTGGTCAGCCGTACAGAGGCGTCCCAGCAGTGGCTCGACGTCCTCATTCCGCCGCGGCCGGCCGAACCCGCCATCCCGGCGAGTGTCTACAACGTCGCCGCGCAACTGCTCGCCGTCGAGGACGGGATCGACGACAACGAGGCGTACGCACGCGTGCATCTGGCGGACGGGTTCTGGGTAACCCTCCGCGCCGCCCGTCTCAACCGCACCGACGCCGGAGCGAGCATCGCCGTGACGATCGAGGAGACGTCACCGGTCGACCGGCTCGATGTGTTCGCCCGCGCGTACGGATTGAGCGCGCGCGAGTCGGAGCTGCTCGGTCTGCTCGCGACCGGCGGCGACACCCGCGAGGTTGCCCAGCAGATGTTTCTGTCCGAGCACACGGTGCAAGACCACCTGAAGTCGATCTTCGCCAAGACCGGCGCGCGCAACCGCATCACCTTGCTGTCGAGAGCCCTTGGGACCCAGACCGGCCAGCTCCGTACCGACCGTCGCCCGACCGGCTGAGAGTTGTCGGTCGCTGATGGGGTCATAGCCCAACCTCGGACCGACAAGTCGGATGATGTACGACCGGGACGCCGTACGTCCGAACCGCCGAGCGCAATAGCGCACCCCTCTTCGGACGCAAGCACCACAAGGACCTGCCTGCCGCTTCAAGCTGAGTTGTCGGTCGCTGATCGGGTCATAGCCCAACCAGAGACCGACAACTCCGATCGTTGACCGGCGAAAACGCTGGCTACTGGGAACGAATGACGCATTTTGGCGCGTCGGTGCGCATAGCGCCGAGTTGATTGACAGCGGTCTTGCCGGTGGGAAACTCGGGACGAAGTTAGGGGCCGCCGATGCCAGGTCGCAAGCCGCGCACACGTTCAACGAGCCGGACCCGAAAGGCGACCCCGGCGCCGTCACCTCCGTCGACCCGAAAGGCGACCCCGGCGCCGTCACCTCCGTCGACCCGAAAGGCGACCCCGGCGCCGTCACCTCCGTCGACCCGAAAGGCGACGCCGGCGCCGTCACCTCCGCGGTCTCGGGCTCGGGTCGTCACGCTCGACCCGATGCGGTTCGCGAACGGCCTGCGCATCCTCGCCAACCGTCCGAGCGAACTGGTCGAAGCCCCCGACCTCGGCCTCGATCCCACCCCCGACGCGCCGACCGTCCACGTCGACATCGTCCGCCCCGACGACCTGGTCTCGCTCAGCATCGACGCGGTCAACTGTGAGCTGGTCGCCGGCGGCGCCAACCCAGCTCGGCTGAGGCCGCGCAAGAACGCCGCCGCCACGTTGGTCGTGCAGTACGCCTTCCAGCACACCACCGAGGAGGCGGTGTACGAGGGGTTCAAGGTCGGGACGTCCATCCCGATGGCACCCGAGATCGACCCTCGGCCGCATCCGCTGCCGCCGGGCTCCCCTCCCCCGCCTCCGGAGTTCGAGCCACCGGCCATCCCCGCCGACAACGAAGGCCCCGACGCGAGACCCAGCATCCCGGTCCAGGTGATCCCGGCCCGCGGCACCCGGCTGGTCTTCACGGTGCCGACCGACGAGAGGATCGAGTTCTCGACCGCCGGGATCCTCGCGGCGATGGGCCGGCTGCGCCTCGTCGTACACCCGCTGGCCCAGCCCGGTGACGCGCCCGAGGAGGGTACGCCCGGTGGTGGCCTGGTCATCGTGCTCCCCGGCGGTCTGATCGGGCGGGTCCTCGCCGATCGGGTCGAGGTGACGAGGGCGAGCGCCAGGACATTACGCGACCTCGGCGCACCGGAGTCCGGCAGTGCGGCCCGGACGGTGTTCGAGGCGCTCGAGCTACGCCGGGCCCGTGCCCTGCTCCAGTCGCGGGCAGCAACGGCTACCGCACGTACGACGCTGCCGGAAGCGAGCTCTCATACGCCGTCGGTCACCATCGGTGACGCCACGATCGACGTATCCCCGGTCTTCGGTCTCGGCGGTCTCGTCACCGGACCGATCCGGTGGCCGCGACCGCGTCGTACGCTCAGCCGGCCCCCGACCGCGGACGAGACGGCGATCGAGGCACCGTACCGGCTCGTCATCTCGCCGAGCGCCGAGTCCCTCTGGGCGCACGCCGACCACCCGGTCCCCGCGGGCGACGACGCCCGGCACGTCGAGCTCTGGCACAGCCGACTCGGCGTCGCGAAGGAGCAGCAGGACCACAGCTTCAAGCCCGACGAGACGGACCCGCAGCGGCGGACGGTACGGGCGGTCTGGGCACGCGACCGCGACTACGCGGGCGACGCCTGGACCGATCCGGCGCAGAACCTCGGCCACGACAACCTTCCGTTCCGGATGTCACTGGACCGCGCGGACCGAAACATGCTCGTACGGCAGAGCGCGGAGACCTGGACGGACGCGACCGGTGCGGGCATCAAGCCCGTCCCCGTGGGCGCCAAGGCGTTGTGGCTGTCGGGGCTCGGCGCGTGGCTCGACCTGCACGGCGGGTGGGACACCGACCCGTACTCCGGGGTGCAGATGTCCTCGATCATGTCGTGGGACCACATCGCCCCGCTCGGACGCGATCAGTACGTCCGGGTCGTCTATCCCGGGCACTTCCACATGTGGGGCCACAAGGTCGCGCTGGTGAAGATCACCGAACGCAAGATGAAGGACGTCTCGCCGTCGGTCGCCGCGCTCTACCAGAAAAAGATCCTCGTCCTCGGCCAGCGCCTGCGGACGTTCGACAACCGCGACGACCTCCCGTTCACCCAAGCATCCATCCGCCCGGTCGCGACGCCTCCGATCGACGAGCCGAGCGGCGCCGTCGGCGACTCCCAGGACACCTTCTTCTGGCCCACGATCGCCGGGCAGCGGATCAAGTTCGTCGTCGACACGCTCGACCACGAAGGCCGGCCGATCCGCCTCGAGATGCCGCTGATCTGGGTCGCCGACCAATACAACGGCCCCGTCCCGTTCAAGGCCGTCCAGGACGCGTACGACAACGACCCCGGCCGCCTCGTCGACGCCGACGGACAGAAGATCGCGTTCGCGCCACGGATCAAGGGCGGCGACACGGCCGCCGAGACGGCGACGATCTCTTTCCGGGGTACGGAGGCGCTCGGCACGTCCACACCACGGATGAGCCGCGCCGAGGTCGCCATCCCCGCCGTGCAGCAGCTCTCGGCCACCGGGCCGATCCCGATCCACTACGACCCGCTCTACAAGTCCGGCGGCTTCGGCGGCTCGAACACCGGCGGGCTCTGGGCGCAGGTGCTGACCGACTCGGGTCAGGCCGAGCACCCGACCGACCTGGTCAAGCCGCTCCCGCAGCTGAAGTTCGGCGACGGCGCACCGTCGGGCAGCGACAAGGCCGGCGGCTTCGTGTCGCCCGACGTGCCGATCCGTGGCCTCACCCGGTCCGCCGGTCCGGTCGGCGATCCCGCCGGCATGGCGAGCCAGCACTTCGACCCGGTCGAGTTCCTGCGCGACGCCGCGCCAAAGCTGTTCGGCATCGTCAACCTGGTCGACCTCGTCGAGGAGGTCACCGGCGCGCCGCTCCAGATCCCCAGCATCGTCTCGGAGGCGCTCGACCGGGTCACCGCGTTCATGGCCGACCTCGAGCGGGCGAAGGCCGCGATCCTGATGGCCGTCGACGAGGCTCACAAGATGATCGACCGGGCCAGCTCGAAGACGGGTCAGCTTCAGGCCGAGGCAGCCGCGGCCCTGACTGCCGCCGAAAACGTACGCGACACGATCGTCGGCGTCATCGACAGCATCCCCGGCCTGATCGGGTCGCTTTCACACAAGTCGGACACGGAGATCCAGAACGCGGTCAAGGCTCCGTTCCTCAGCCTGCGCAACGCCCTCGGCGACCTCCAGAAGCTCGGTCCCAAGCTGCCGCCGTTCATCCGTAACCAGATCGCGACCATCACCGCGGTGCTCAACACCGTGCTCGACGACGTCGACTTCGTCGCCGACGTCATCCGGTTCATCAACGGCCTCGACCCGTCGAGCCTTCAGGTCCGCTTCCGTTTCGAGTGGCACCCCAAGGTGCAGTCCTGGCCGTCGGTCGACCACCCGTTCCTCGGCGGGACGGATCCGATCCTCCAGGTCAAGCACGACGACAGCCTCGTGCTCGCCGTCGAGGGCCACGCGAGCGGCAAGGGGCCGATGAGCGTCGAGGCCCTCGCCGAGATCCGGGACTTCACGCTGCACCTGCTCCCGGGTACGCCGCTGGTGCATGTGCCGTTCGAGCACCTGTCGTTCAAGGCGGGCTCGACCGGTAAGCCCGAGGTCGACGTCGTTCTCGGCGACATCACGTTCGCCGGGATCCTCTCGTTCGTCGAGGTGATCAAGGAGCTGATCCCGTTCGATGGGTTCTCCGACCCGCCGTACCTCGACGTCGACAAGTCCGGGCTCAGCGCCGGCTTCACACTGAGCCTCCCGAGCGTGGCGATCGGCGTCTTCAACCTCTCGAACATGTCGCTCGGCGCGGACCTCCAGGTCCCGTTCCTGGGCAAGGCCGTCACGGTCGGCTTCAACTTCTGTACCCGCGAGCGCCCATTCACTCTCGCCGTCGTCTTCCTCGGCGGCGGCGGCTGGTTCTGCATCCGGCTCTCTCCCGACGGGCTCGACCTGCTCGAGGTCGGGCTCGAGGCAGGTGCGTGCCTTGCCGTTGACCTCGGCGTCGCGTCCGGCTCGATCTCGGCGATGATCGGGATCTACATGCGGCTGGAGGGCGACAAGGGCTCGCTCACCGGCTACTTCCGGCTTCGCGGCGAGGTCGACGTACTCGGTCTCATCTCCGCGTCGATCGAGCTCTACATGGAGCTCGCGTACCACTTCGACACCGGCAAGATGGTCGGCCGCGCGACCATCACGGTCGAGGTCTCGGTGCTGTGCTTCTCGGCATCGGTGCAGATCAGCGCCGAGCGCCAGTTCGCCGGATCCAACGGCGACCCCTCGTTCAAGCAGGTCATGGGTGCCGAGTCGGGCACCTCACCGGCCTGGTCCGACTACTGCCTGGCATTCGCCGGAGAGTGACCAACCATGGCCAGCGAGTTCTACGTCGTCACCGCCCTTCCGTACTCCTGCGGCACGTCCAGCGACTTCCACGTGTCGCTGTTCTTTGCACCGAAGATCTCGCCGGACCAGGACCCGAGCCAGCTCGGCGACTGGTCGGTGTTCCCGCACTGGGGCGACCGGGTACGCCACGCGCTCGAGGTCCAGCTGTTCGACCAGGGTGGCGTCATCGACTGCACACCCATCGTCGACATCGTGCAGCCGAAGGTGTGGGACGCGGCGTTCCCGCCCGACACCCCGGTCAGGTCCAACCAGGTTCCCGAGTGGGACGACCGCAAGTGGCGAAGCTTCAACGCCCAGCACGTCCACAACATCGGCAAGGCCGTGCACCTGGCGACGATGTACACCGACCCGACCAGCCCACCGCTGCCCTCCGAGCACCCGTTGACCACCCCGATGATGCAGCTCACCCGGGCGTACTACCGGTACGACCGAACCGACGACGAGTACGAACGGCGACCCCGCTACGACGAGTCGATGGCGACCGCCGAGCTCGACAAGCTGGTCGAGGACGGCAGGTCCTTGCGCGAGATCGAACGGGAGATCGCCGACGTCGACAACTGGGTGGGCAAGATCGCGCTCGAGCTGCACCGCTGCCGGCGCTACTACGAGCGGCCCGAGTCGCAGGGCGATTACCAGGAGCGCCCCGACCCGTCCGTGCAGGCCAAGCTGCTCCCGCAGCAGTCACCGGAGTTCCACGAACGCTGCGGCATGACGGGCGATCACCCGTCACTGATGCGCAGGCTCGGCCTGGTCGTCGACCTGCGCGTCACGGACCCGTCGCGGCTGCGCCAGTCGAGCTGGCTGTCGGCCCGGGTCGGGTTCGACGGCGACGCGAGCGCCTGCCGTTCGACCCAGGTCCGATGCCAGGCGGTCGGCGACGATCTCGTCTCGGTACCCGACACCGCGGACTGGTCGGCCGGTGCGCTGCGGCTCGGCGACGAGACGTTGTTCACCGTCCTCGACCTGGACGCCGACGGAACCGCGATCAAGACAGAACGGTTCCTGTGGACCATTCCCCGGCTGATGCGCGTGCAAGACAACGACGGCCCGGTCAACGCGGCCACTCCCGCGTTGCGAGCCGGCGGGTTCACGGTCGCCCACACCCAGCAGGCGATCAACATCCAGGATCGGCTCGACCGGCAGCACGACATCCAGGCCACCTTCACCGGGGGGACGCCGGCGCTGCTGGCGACCGAGGACGTCGCGCGCGGCGTACGGGTCGAGGTCTGGGACGACAAGGCAAAGCACTGGTCGTCCCTGCACCGGCGGCTCACCGACGTCTCCGTCGAAGGGCACGGCGTGGTGCTCGCCGACTTGGAGGAGGACGGCTTCATCCAGGGCACGGCTGCACACGAGACGCCGGATGTCGAAAACAGCCCGATCCACGTCCACGACGCGCTGTTCGGCTGGGAGGGCTGGAGCCTGTCGGCCGAACGCCCGGGCAAACGGGTCCGGCACGTCCCGCGAGACGCCACCGATCCTGACGGCCGCGCCGACGAGGTCGTCGAGAACACGCCGACCGCACCGGCGACCTCACCGACGCACCCGATCCTGGTCCGCAACGAGGTGGCGCCGGGGACGCTGCCACGGCTACGGTTCGGCCGGTCGTACGCGTTCCGCGCCTGGGGCGTCGACCTGGCCGGCAACTCCCGGGCACACGAGCTCAACCCGCAACCCCTTCCGCCCAAGGACTCCGTCGTCGCCGCGCTGGTGACGTCGATGCCGCCGGACCTGCGCGATGTGACCGCCGGCGTGCCGATCGACCTGCGGGCCGCGACCCACTCGGCCCTGGAGACCCGACGGCTCGCACCGGAGCCGACCGACGCCGGTCAGGCACCCGTCGACGGGCTGCTCGAGGACCCGAACGTTGGCCAGCACGTGCTCGGGCGGATCCGCGAACGCCGGCCGTCCCGGGGTGCGCAACCGGTCGGCGCAACGGCGCTCGACCGTCGGTCGCTGGTCGCCACCGCCGTGTCCGGTGCAGTCGGAGACGCGTCCCAGCCGTTTGTCACCGACACCGCCGTCCGTACGCCGGCAGGCGTCGCAGACCTCGTCCGAGCGCAGCTTTCGCTGTCGCCGGGCGCCGTCGCCGGCCTCCTCACCGAAGCCGCGGCGGAGGCACTCGAAACCGTCACGCCGCTGCGGCCGTTCCTGCGTTGGGACCCAGTGCCCAGCCCCGCCGTCGTACCCCGCCGCCGCTACACCGACGGCGAGTCCCTGCGCGTGCTCGTCGTACGCTCCGGCGTCGTCCAGGATCCCGACACCCTGGCACTGACCGCGGTGTCCCCGGCGGACTACGCGAACGCCGTCGAGACGGCCCACCCGACGCTCGACCTCGGGTACGGTGCGGTCACCGAACGTCATCTCGCGCCGCCCAAGACCAGCCAGGTCCAGGCGGAGCTGCACGGGAGGTTCGACCTCGCGATCGGCTCGACCAGCGCCGCCAACCAGCGCCGGATGCTGGGCTGGGCCTTGCGAGAGGACGGCTCGTTCCTCGACCGGGACCGGGCCGACATCGACAACCCGCCGGACCGGATCCCGCAGCCCGGCGTCCGGCTCGAGCACCAGCCGGTGACGCCGCAGGCCAAGCTCAAGACCCTGCCGATTCCGCCGGGCGAGGCACCGGCACCGGGCCAGTACGTCGTGCACGACGTCGACAACCTCGGCCTGCCCTATCTCCCCGACCCGTTGGCAGCCGGTGTCGCGATCGTGTTCCCGGAGGCCGGGCTCGACCGGTCGATCCCGTTCCCGTTCGGTGCCGAGGGGTTCACGGCCGCGTACCGCGGAAGGTGGCCGGAGATCCGGGCGTTCCGGTTTACGCTGCGCGGCGGCTCCGAGCTGTCGGGCAAGGTGACCGGCCGGCGCGTCATCGTCGACCTGCCACCCGGTGACCAGCAGCGGCTCCGGCTGTCGAGCAGCATCACCGACGAGGCCCTCGACGTGCTCGGTCCGTGGCAGAGCATGCCGCCGGCCGTTCGAGCCAACGCCGACGTCACCGAGGCGGCCCACGACGGGTGGCTGTGGGGGCTGACGCCATCGGAGGACGTGCTCCTTATCCATGCCGTGCCCCGGCCGCTCGAGCCGCCGCGCCCGACCAAGATCCACCCGTTCCGGCTCGCGGGGTCGAACGCCGTGACATTGGTCGGCGCCGTCGACGTACACGGGCCGAGCACCGACAACCTGACCGCGTTTGCGACTTGGACCGACCCCGTCGACGACCTGTCGCTGCCGATGTGGGAGGCGCGACCCAACAACGCCGTCGCATTCACCACCCACGTCCGGCCGTACGAGGACCTCGCGCTGCTGTCTGTTGTCGACGCCGAAGGCACGATCCCGGGGTTCGGGAAGATCGCCATCCACCAGGCGGTGCACCAGCTCGGCGACACCAAGCACCGGGTCGTGCAGTACCGCTTTCGGGCGTCCAGCCGGTTCCGCGAGTACTTCCGCCCCGAGCTGCTCGCACCCGACCCAAACGACCCGCTCGACGACGGCCGCAGCGTGGTCGGTCCGGTTGTCGAGGTCTCCGTGCCGTCGAGTGCTCCCCCGTCGGCGCCCGTGGTGCACTCGGTGATCCCGCTGTTCCGCTGGTCCGACGGCACCGAGGCCGAGCAGCCGATGGCCCGCCGGCACACCCGGCGCGCCGGCGTACGCATCTATCTCGAACGGTCGTGGTTCAGCAGCGGCGACGACGAGCTGCTCGGCGTACTTCTGTCACCGACCAGCGACGACACGTTCGCCACCACCCCTGATGACCCGTCCGGCTTCCCGTACGTCAGCAAGTGGGGACAGGATCCGATGTGGCAGAGCTCGACGGTGACGCCACGTGCCCTTCCCACCGTCACGTTGGACAACCTGCTGCACCTGGCGGGCTTCGACGACCGACCCGAGCCGGGGCGTCCCGTCACCCCACCGCGGCAGCTGCCGCTCCCGTCCGTGCCTCAGCAGCCGACGGTGACCGTCGTCGGCTACCGGCCGCAGTTCAACCTCGAGCGCGGACTCTGGTATGTCGACGTGGCGCTGAACCCGGCCGAGTCGTTCTGGCCGTTCGTCCAGCTCGCGGTCGCGCGCTACCAGCCGGACAGCGTCGCCGGATGCCACCTGTCGGCACCGGTCCGCTGCAACGTCGTCCAGCTGCCGCCGGAGCGGACCACGAGCGTCAGCCGCACCGACGACCAGCACGTACGGGTCGTCGTCAGCGGCCCGGTGGGATTGCGGGGCCGGCTGGAGCGCGGTTCCGACAGTCCGCTGGACGACATTGCGCGCGCCGTGGACCGCAACCGGCTCGTCGTCGCGCGCCTCCAACGTCGCGACGACGTGATCGACACCGACCTCGGCTGGGAGACCGTCGCCGCGAGGCGGCTCGTCATCCGTGGTCAGGGCGGCGCGGTCGAGGAGCTGGCGTGGGTCGGCGAGCTCGACGCAGGACATCTGATCCCGCTGGTGCGACCCGAGGTCGGATCGGCGTCCGCCTGGCGGGTCACGGTCGAGGAGTGGGAGGCGTTGCCCGGAGACCCGCCGGCACCGGCCGACGCGCCGACGGCGATCGGTGGCTTCCCGGTCTGGGAGAGGCGGCTCGTCTACGCCGACACGATCAACCTCTGACCCGCCTCCACGCCGAGTTGTCGGTCGCTCATCGGGTCATAGCCCGATGAGCGACCGACAACTCAGTGCGACGACGCTCGGGTGAGCGCATCCACCTCACGGCTCGAGGAAGCTGAGGTCACCGGGTACGTCGACGGCGTGCTGCTGGAGCGCCTCGAGCGGGACCACGCTCAGCGCCTGCTCGTTGGTGGAGGCAAGGACGACCGGTGCCGCTACCCCATCGGCGTACGCCTGGGCCCACCGCACGGCGACCACGCACCACCGGTCACCGGGATGCAGCCCGGGGAACCCCCACTCCGGGCGGGGTGTGCTCAGGTCGTTGCCGACCGCCTGCTGATGGGTGAGGAACTCCTCGGTCACGACGGCGCACACGGCGTGCAGTCCCCGGTCGTCCGGACCGCAGTTGCAAGACCCGTCTCGATAGAAGCCGGTCAGCGGGTCGGTCCCGCATGGCTCCAACGGCCCACCGAGCACGTTGCGCGGCCCCTCGTGGGTCGACGGATCGTCGGTCATGACCGAAGTCTCGCCGTTGCGGCGCCAGCGGTCCACTCAGAGCCTGCTCGAGGCGTACCTCGTCGACACGCCGGGTTCGTCGATCAGTCGTCGGGCGGTCGTCCACCGGTTCGCAGCAGCCAGGGGCGGTCGTCACGGTTGATCGTCACGGTGTTGGCCGTGGGGGCAACAGCGATCGCGGCGCTGATGAGCGCGGCGACGGCGGCTCCGACAACCCGCGGGAGGATCGGCATCGGGGTGGGAACGTCCACGGTGCTGTCCCCTCCTTCGGATGCTGATGATGCGGGATTGGCCGCCGGCTTCCGACCTTACAACCCGCCGTTCGGGTACGGCGGGGTTCGGCCCTGCCGTTGGGTCAACGCGAACTGGGGTCTCCGCGGTGCGCTGGGTCGCCGCAGTGCTGGGTCCCCGCGGTGGGCTGGGTCCCCGCGGTGGGCTGGGTCCCCGCGGTGGGCTGGGTCTCCGCGGCGCGCTGGGCTCCGCCGTGTGCTTCTCCGACGGTTCGGCCGATTGCTGGTCGGTCGCGAGGCCCCGTCGAGGAATCCCTGCTCGACGAGGCCCCGCAGCTCAGCTCGGTAAGCTGCGCAGGTCGATCTGCGCCAGCTCACCGCCTTTGACGGTCACCTTCCGCTCGACGTCTCCCGACGCGTCGAGGACGGCATAGGTGCCCTCGACCAGCTCCATGAACACCGCGGCCGGCACGGTCCCGTCACCCAACCTCCGGTTCCACACCCCCGTGTGCACCGCGATCGGGGGCTCGTGCTCCGAGCGCAGGTGCAGCTCGGTGCCGGCCGCCCAAACCTCCGTCGTCACAACCAGCGCACCGATGTCGCCGCCGATGTCGAGGACCGGCGCGCCGCCCTGGACGTGGTCGTACGACTCGAGAGGACCGTGGTCGTGAGTCGGGCCGTGCACATGCGTGTGGTCGGTCCGGTGGCCATCGGCGTGTACGTGCACATGGTCCCGCGTGTCGCCATGCGCACGGTGGCCATCGGCGTGTACGTGCGCACGGTCCCGCGTGTCGCCATGCGCACGGTCCCGCGTGTCGCCGTGCGCATGGTCGGGACCGCCGGCAGTGCCGGTGGCCGCGCCACCTTCGGTTCTCGTGGTCATGCGCTCAGCGGCTTGACGTCGTACCCGCTGACCGGATGGTCGAGGTACGGGAACCGGCTCAGGTAGCTCACGTTTCCGGGCGGGGTCACCCCGTCGGTGACGAGCGACGCCGCGCCGTCCGGTTTGTACGACGGGTCGACCAGCGGCACGGTCGCGCCGGCGATCGCTCGCAGCTCGATCGTGACGATGTCGTCGCTGACCCGCCGCCCGTTCGGGAACCCGGCGAGGTCGCCGCCGAGGATCCCGTTGATGTTCGGGTGAGCGGTCGGCTTGATCGCGACGTTGAGCCGCAGCTCGTCCGCCTGGGTGGACCCCGTGTAGTTCTGGAACCCGTCGATGATGCCGGACGGGATGCCCGTCAGCAGGATCGCGAGCAGGTCCGCACGGGCACGCTTCAGCCCTGCCAGATGCGGGAACACGCCCGGGTACAGCACCGGAATCAGCTTCGCAAGCTCCGGATGCGCGACGTACTTCGCAAAGGCACTGTCATACGCCGGTGACCGCGTGTTCCAGAGATCCTTCTCGGTCATCGGCACGATCACCTCGTTGAACAGCGGGTTGCCGAGCCGGGAGACCTGCGTGAACGGGCCGGACTGAACGACGCCCCTGTGCGTACGCAGCGTGCCCTTCTGCCGGAGTGCCGACGCCCATACGCCGACAACCGCGTCTCTCGACATCGGGTTGGTCGGCCGCCGGCCCGAGCGGGTCAGCTTTCGGATCGGAACCTGGATCGCGATGCTGTGCACGTTGAACGCGCGCAACGAATCCACCCCGTGCATCGCTGGGCTCGGGATGAGGTGCAGGTTCTGGAACGGGCGCAGGTCGGCGAGGTCGAAGATCGAGCCGAGGTCGACGTAGAAACCGTCGAGACGCTGGCCCGCGAAGACCTTCATCCCGCCGTCGAGCTCGTGGATCGCCGAGTTCGCGAGGTGGGCGTACGACGGGGTCGACCGCGGTCCGATGTTGCACGGTGGCGACAACAGGTTCCGGCCGATGACCTTGCGCTCGCCCCCGCGTACCTCGGTCACGGTGTATGTCTGGTAGCGGTTGAAGTTCGGGCTCGTGATCGAGTCGATCGGGCCGGTGTTGTAGAGGAACGTGTTCGGGTTCCGGACATGCGTGGTGAAACGGAACTCGTACTTCACGTCGGCGTGACCGTCACCGGTGTGGTCGACGTTGATCTTGTAGAGCACGTCGTCACCGAACTCGAAGAAGTTCGGCCCACCGGCCGGATCCTCGAGCGGGATGTAGTTGGTGATCAAGGTGACCGTGTCAGGCCGGTCGGGGCTCACGAACGCGTACGTGTCCGTGCTGTCGGCAACGGGGTCCTTGGAGATCTCGGGGGCTTCGCGGTGCGATGACATGGCACTCGTCACCCCGCTTTCTTGGCGCTGTTGGTGGCCTTGACGATCCGGGCGACGAGCTGCGGGTCGCGGACCACGACTTCGTGCTCGCCGTGCAGGATCGACACCTCGCCACGCCTGGCGTCGTGGATGGCGAACATGACCTGGGACGACCCGAAGGCATTGAGCTCTTCCCTCGAGGCGGCCGGGGTCGGCGCCGGTGCAGCATTGGCGGATGGGGTGACGAGCGCGGCCATGGGTACCGCGGCGGCGGTGACTCCGGAGGCGCGCAAGACGTCGCGACGTGACCATTGAGACATTTCGGTTCATTCCTTGCGTGGGATGGGTCGGATGCTGCGAACCAGATGCCAACCTGGTTCGGTCGTCGGTGCTCCCACGATGGCCGCAGCGCGCCGTCCCCGTTAGCAAAGCCGCGGGATTCTTAGGTTCCGGAGCCCTCGGTGACCAATGTTTCGCTCAGGGTCACCGAAACCGCTGGTCGCGGCAGTTTGGTCGCCGGTTTCACCGGAGGGGGTTCGCTCGCCGGTTCGCCGGCCGGCGCGGGTTCGCTTGCATGTTCAATGCAAGGTTCGCTCGAGGTTCGCCCGGTGGGGTTCGGCTCGCCGGTGGGCACGATCGGTGCACTCGCAGGGATGTCCAGCGGAGATTGCGGTCGAGCGCGGGCCAGTCCCGTGGATCCGTTGGCCGGGACGGGCCCGCCGCTCGCCGCTGTACAGCGTTCGGTGCCCGCCCCCGATCCGATTGGCTGGGAGTTCGTGAGGTAATACCTCGCGAAGTCCCAGCCGTTGGCGTACGCTCCGGTGCGCCTTACTTCACCTCGGCGCGATGCTCGTCCACGACGCCTATCTGGCCTGACCCGATAGCCCGCAGGTCGGACCGGACGAGCCTGGCGGCTTAGCGATGGGTCGGCGACACCCTGGCGGGTCCGCGGTGGAGCCTGAGGGTCGGCGACAGACCCTGGCCGCTCAGCGGTACAGCGGGATGTCGAGGGGCTGCCCGGCGACCAGATCGCCGGGGTCGCTGATCGCGTTGAGGTCCTCGATGTCGGCGATCACGACTCGCGGGTCCTGGTCCGGGGCGGCCGTGCTTGCGATGTCCCAGAGGGTCTGACCGGGCTCCACCACCACGGTCCGGGTGACCGCATGGTTGGCATGATCGGTCGCGACGGTCGGGGCGCCGAGCGCGACCCAGCCGAGCAGGAGCAGGCCGAGCACAGCGATGACCATCACGATCTGGCCGCGACGGGTCAGTTGCAGGTAGCCCGCTGATTGACGCCGGCCGGGGCGCTGGGTCAGATCCGCGACGGTGGTCGGGTGACCGAGATCGGGGTGGGTGGTGCTCATCGGGTGCCTCCGGGGAAGGGTGCCGACTCGTCGTCGGTCAGAATCGGTGTCGAACGTTCGCCGACCGTCGTATCCCCCGGCACCGACAACCCCATCGGGGACCGGTACGAACACGTGTTCGATCGAACGCATGTACGAACGCTAACACCTGCGCACGACATTTTCGGTCAAGGGATCGAACACACATTCGACCGGCGTGTCGTCGGTCGGCGACTTCCCCGGGCGAGGACGCGATCGGTCGCGTACGCGACTCCCACGAGGCCGATCCTGCACCGCGTCGCGACACGCCGTTCGAACAGGTGTTTGAAACTGTCGATCACGTGTTCTAACGTCAGATCATCACCTGATCGGTGACCGGACCGGATGAAGCAGGTACCCATGCCGAGACACCACGACCGCACCGTGCACGAGCTCCCCGACGGACCGCCCGACGAGACCGGACTGACACCGCGGCAGCGGCGCGTCCTCCAGGTGATCCGCGACTCCGTCGAGGGGCGCGGTTACCCCCCCAGCATGCGCGAGATCGGCGACGCCGTCGGACTGGCGAGCTCGTCGAGCGTCGCTCATCAGCTGCGGACGCTCGAGACCAAGGGATTCCTCCGGCGCGACGTCAACCGTCCGCGGGCGGTTGAAGTGCTGCTGCCCGAGCCGGGCACGTTCGACGACACGGGCATTCTGGACGCCCGGCCCGACGCCGTCTTCGTCCCGATGGTCGGGCGGATCGCCGCGGGCGGGCCGATCCTTGCCGAGGAACGGGTCGAGGAGATCTTCCCGATGCCGCGACAGCTGGTCGGCGACGGGACGCTGTTCCTGCTCCAGGTCAAGGGCGATTCGATGATCGACGCGGCGATCTGCGACGGCGACTACGTCGTCGTCCGCCAGCAGCCGGCGGCTGACAACGGTGACATCGTGGCCGCTCTGCTCGACAACGAAGCCACCGTCAAGACGTTCCAACGCAAGGCCGGCAAGGTATGGCTGCTCCCCCACAACGACGCATTCGACCCGATCGACGGTACGCATGCGGTGGTCCTCGGCAAGGTCGTCACGGTGATGCGCCGGGTCTGAGGCAAGCGGCGCGCCCTCTGCATCGACGACCATTCCCGGCGGGTGGCGTCTTCGAACAGGATGCTCGCGGCCTTGACGAAGCCCACCCTTGGCAATCAAGACACGACGGTGCGTACTTCTACGCCTTTGAAACGTTCCGGTAATCGTGTAATTATGATTACATGAGACAACATCACCATGGTCGCGGCTCCGATCGCCGAGTCGAGCGCGACATACCTTCCACCGAACACGTGGTCGGCTGGCTGCAAGGCCGCCTTCCCGACGACTGGTTCACCGAGGCGCCCGACGTACGGATCGACCGTGAAGAGATCATCGTGATCGGGACCTTGGCCGAGCCCGCGGCCGATAAGGACGCCAGCGACGACCAACGTGGTGCCGCGCTCGCCGGTCGGATCAAGAAGTTTCGCGAGGACACCCGCGACGAACGGATCAAGATCGCCCTCGAACTCGAGCACCGCACCGGTCAGAAGGTCGCGTGGGGAGCGCGCTGTGGCGACCGCAGCGAGCTGTTCACGACGATCGCGGTTCCCGTCATGACGCGGCTCCGTCAACCCGAACGCCAGGTGCTCGACACGCTCGTCGACGCCGGTGTCGCCCGGAGCCGCAGCGAGGCGGTCGCCTGGTGCGTCGCCCTCGTGGGCAAGCACACGGACGACTGGCTCCAGGAGATCCGCGACGCACTCTCCAAGGTCGACGAGGTCCGCACCAAGGGTCCCGGGGTCTGACGCCGGGTCGCTTACGGCTGGGAGTTCGCGAGGTAGTACCCCACGCATGCCCAGCCATCGTCGTTGCATCGCTGACGGCTGGGAGTTCGCGCTCGTACGAGCATCGCTTTCGGCTGGGAGTTCGCGAGGCAGTACCCCACGCATGCCCAGCCATCGTCGTTGCATCGCTGACGGCTGGGAGTTCGCGCTCGTACGAGCATCGCTTTCGGCTGGGAGTTCG
>JBBSHE010000035.1:0-25443 GCA_038253325.1 Propionibacteriales bacterium | reverse complement strand
CGTGCTTCCTGGGTTGTTCGGATAACAACCCGTCTCGACGACGGTCCAGGAGCCCGTCGGCTTCGGCTGGGCGCGACTGACCACCTGCGTGAGGAGCGCATAACGCGACATTCGTGGTGGACAGGTGTCGTGCGCGGCTCGGCAATCCTCGTCGGCGAAGCCGCCCGGGGACAAGTAGTTGCCGCATGGCTGACGCCACAGATAGACATTCCATTGGTTGGATTGGGTAGCCGCTGGTCCGATCGGCGAGTCCAAGTGCGATTGCTGCTCACAGTCAAGCGCTTCCGAGACTACAAATCGTCCACTGCCCGCACCCGATCCCGTCGAGTGGGAGCATGTCGGGTTCTCGGCCAGAGCATGTGGCACCTGGCTAATGGTTCCCGCGAGGATCGCGAATCCGGCTAGTAGGAGGCGACCGTGCGCCTTCAGCCGCCGCTGGCATAGACAAGCCATCTCGACCCCTTCCAAATCAGATGAAGGACCAGAGGCTCACGCGCGCCCTTGGTCAACTTCGGTTTCTCCCCGCGTCGCTGCTTCAGGTACTGATTGGGGAAGCGAACCGCCAGATCGAGGCGGAACTTTAATCCGTCTTCATGTGCGGCATTCAAAGACAGCACCATCAACGGCTTCGATCGGATCCATCCCCCGCTCTTGTAAATGTCGGAAATCCTCGACACGAGACGTGCGCAGCCGAAGCAGGTATCCGCAGCGACCTTCTTGAGTGTCTTCGTGTCGCCGGTCACTTGAGCGTAGGAGGCAACGGCAATGTAATAGCGGGCAAAGGCGCGCGCGCCGTTGCGGGTGTTGGCCTTCGCCGCGTCTGGATACGAGGGCTCGACCGGACCGGTGGGCTTGGTGGTCGTGGGCGACGTCGTGGTCGGAGGATCGCTGCTGGTGATCGGAGTCGTCGACTCCGTCGTACCCGACGAGCTCTTCGGGCCGGGGTCGGCGGAACCGCCGCAGCCGACGAGGACGGGCGCGAGGACAGCGACGGCGGCCACGGTCGCGGCGGTGATCCGTGCCGGCATACGCGCTCCCGAGGGCTTTGAACGTTGTCCGGAACTTAGCGAAGTACGCGTCCGTACGAAACCCCCAAAGCACTCGGCTGTGGATAACCCTGGCCTGAACGCAAGTTCGCTCCCGTAACGCCAGCGGATCCTTGTCGAAGATTCGGTCAGGGGCGGACCGCAGCACGTGGCCTCCTCCGCGTGTCTCCAACGATGTGGGGCACTGACCGCCAAGTCGGCGAGTGGAGTTCGCTGCGTACTCGCGCGACCACGCCGCGTCACGTTCCCGGCTCGTCTACACGCTGACGGATGACCGTGAAACTGCCAGGGACCTCGTCCAGCCTGGTCTCGTCGTTGATGGTCGC
The DNA here is from genome assembly GCA_038253325.1 of Propionibacteriales bacterium. Classification (GTDB taxonomy): domain Bacteria; phylum Actinomycetota; class Actinomycetes; order Propionibacteriales; family Nocardioidaceae; genus JBBSHE01. The sequence continues at coordinate 24,071 of JBBSHE010000035.1, read as the reverse complement.
GTCAGATCCCGTTCTCGACGACGATCAGAAGGCGTGGGCCGTCCGTTTGGGGATATGAGGGGTCACGAGCAGCTTCATCCCGGCTTCCTTCGGGGTGCGGTTTGCCTTGCGGTTGTTGCACTTGAAACATGCCGCGACGGAGTTCTCCCACGTCCGCGTTCCACCGCGACTACGCGGCAGGATGTGGTCGACGGTGTCCGCCGGGCCGGCGCAGTATCCGCAGTGGCGATCGCGGGCCTTGATCCCCGCCTTGGTGCACATGGGTACGCCGTTGTGAAGCCATCGCATCACGACGTACCGCACGAGACGCAGCACCTTTGGCACCATGAACGGCCCGATGGTGGCTTCGCCGTGCTCCTCGATCACGGCGACCTGTCTGACGAGCATCCGGATGGCGTGGGGAACGGAGACACGGTGCATCGGCTCGTAGCCCGCGTTGAGTACGAGAACGTGGTCGACCATGCTCGCCTCCTTTCGGCTGCTCGTCCGATCATCGCGCGGGCGGTTCGTGATCGCTCACGTTCGCGCCGCGTGTCGAAACACAAGTGTGCCCGTGTCGGAGACACAAGTCAGCCCGGTGTCGGAGACTACAAGTCACCCCGGTGTCGGAGACAAGTGTGCACACTTTGCCGAGGACAGTGAACACCACCGGTCGAGAGAATGTCGCGTCAGTTTCAAGTCGAGAAGCGGAACCGTGACTGTCGGTGATGTGTGGTGACGGAAAATAGTCGAAATAGTTTCCCACATCCCTGTGAAACAAGGGGTTTTGGGCCTGGAGTGTCGGTAGGGGCCCGTACCGTCAGGTGCATGTCGACACCATCGCAGCGCTCCGGCTCGCGGGATCCGGCCGACCTGGCCGCCGCTGCCGCCGGAGCACTGCGCGAGCTCCATGCGGCCGATCCGGACCGTTTGGTGGACGTGGTCGTCGACGTTCTCGATTCCGTGTCGATGCCCGATCCGGCGCCGGCATTGCGGATGGCAGGCGCAGTGGCCACCATGCTCACCGACGCGGAGCCGTACTGGTGCAGCCCGGCCGATCTCGGTTCCCAGCTCGTACGCCTCCAGCAGCAGATCGACGTGTTGACCGGGGTCTCGTCGGAGTGGACGACGTGCTTCGAAGAGCAGGGCGGCCCGAACGACGCGGGTGCACCGACGATCGGTTCGTGGATGCGCCAGCATCTGCGGGTGACGGGCTATGAGGCGTCCCGCCGGGTCAAGGCTGGTCGGGTCCTGCGACAGCTGCCCGCGACCCGAAAGGCGCTCGTCGACGGCGCGATCGGCGCATCGCACGTGAACGCAATCGCCCGCGGCATTGACGAGCTCGGCGTCGATGTGGTTGCCGCATTCGAATCCACCTTGCTCGACGTCGCGACGGCATGCGATGCCGACGCGGTGGCGCAGGCGATGACACGGCTACGTGACACCCTCGACCCCGATGCCGCCGACGAGGCGTATGTGCGAGCGCTCGAGCGGCGTGACTTGAAGGTTGCAGAGGTCGGCGATGGCTTCGCGGTGAACGGCTTTGTCGATCCTGAGACCGGTGTGATGTTTCGCCAGGTGCTCTACGCCGGCGCGCAACCGACCAGCCCGGATGATGAGCGCTCGGCCGGCCAGCGTCGGGTCGGTGCGCTCAACGAGCTGTGCCGGTCGGTGCTCGACCACGGGCTCCCGACCGACCGTGGCCTGCGACCGCACCTGTTCGTGACCATCACCGCCGACCGGCTGGCCGAGCTCACTGCCGATCCGACCACGCTCGACTGGGCAAAGGGTCGAGGTACGACGGCATCGGCGGCGGGTGACCCACCGGTGCTGCACGGGTATGGAACGATTGGCCCGCGGCTTGCCGCCCGCCTGGCGTGCGACTGCGCGATCACCCCCGTCATCGTCGACCGGCCCGGGGCGTACCCCCATGTGCTCGACGTTGGTCGCTCCTCCCGACTGGCGACGCTGAAGCAGCGGCAGGCCGTTTTCGTCCAGCAGGGCGGCCGGTGCTTCAACCCCGGCTGCGACAACACGCGGCTCGAGATCCACCACATGCGCGGCTGGTTGCAGGGCGGACGCACCGACATGGCCAACCTGCGCGGATACTGCACTCGCTGCCACCACCTGATCCACCTCGGCCTTCTGATCATCCGCCCCGCCGGCCATGGCGAGTGGCTTCACGCCAACCGCTATGGAGGCGTCCTGCGAGACCGACGACGGGAGATCGAACGGGCCACCATCGACGAGATCGACGGCCTCGTCGACTCCTCCAAGAGGCGCCATCGTGCTGAGCCGGAGGGGAACCATCCTGCTGAGCCAGACGACAAGGCTGACATCAAGCCTGATGACGGTGACCTTGACGGCCAGGCGGTCGCCAGAGACGACCGTTCCAGAGGCGACCGTTCCAGAGGGCGGCCGCCCGACAGATCAGCCGAGGATGCGCGGCGGCTGATCGCCGACCTACGCGCATTTCGCCGACGTCGACGACGCCGCCGCGCGTCATGGCGTGACCTCTATCGCAACCCCGACGGTCCCGACCCGCCGTGACCGTACGTACGGTCTCGACCGCCGTGCCCGCGGTCTCGACCTCGACTGCCCTCGCGAACGGTCCCGACCGCCGTGCCCGCGGTCTCGACCTCGACTGCCCTCGCGAACGGTCCCGACCTTCGCCCGCGGCGGGTCAGCGCCGCGCCCAGACGAACCTCGCCCTATCCCGTCGGCTGCACGGGCAACAACAGGTCAACCTCGTCGTATCGGCGATAAACCTCGACCCCGGGCCGGTCGGGATCGACGTTGCCGGCGGCGGCGGCGAGCGCGTCCATGGTGACCGGAATCTGCTCATACAAGCCCGGTGGTTGCCCCGTGAGCCGAGCCCGCAGATATTGACCACCGGGTACGACTCCGCGTCGCAGTCCGAGATCGTCCGCGTCGACACTCGCCTCGACACACGCCCAGTAGACGCCGGCACCTGGAAAGAACGCGCCGACGAAGTGGCGACCCTTGAGCGATCCAACCGTGGTCTCGAGGCGCCGCCATGCGGCAGGAAACTCAGCCGGATCATCGATGACCTCGACATAGAGAACGTCGGTGTCATCCCGATCGACCGAGATGAATGGAGGTGCAGCCATGCATCGATACGTTAGTCCGACACGGCGGCTGCAGGTCGCCGAGGCCGACACCCGTCAGCCCCGAGCCGCGACACCCGTCAGTCCCGAGACCCGACCTCCGTCAGCCACGAGGTCCTACCATCTGTCCGCCACGAGGTGCCGGCATCTGTCCGCCACGAGGCCCCGCATCCGTCAGCCCGAGGGGCATCCGTCAGGCCCGAGACCGACGCCGGCAAGGCTCCCGCGGAGATACATCGGCCCAGCGGATGCGGTGTCACGGCATTGGGACCTCAGCTCTGCCAGCCGATCGGAAGCCGCTTGACGCCCCGCTGGAAGTTGGACCGCAGGTACGACGGCGGCCCGGCGGGCTCGATCCAGCGAGTACGCCGCAGCAGCTCACCGAAGAGTGCCCGCATCTGGACGCGAGCCAGGTGCGCACCAAGACAGAAGTGCGGTCCGTAGCCGAACACCAGATGGCGGCTCGTCCCGCGGCGCGAGTAACGCCGGATGTTGAATGCATCCGGGTCGTCGAACGCGTTCTCGTCGCGATTGGCGGACATGAACGACACGACGACCTTGTCGCCGGCTTGCACAGCACGGTTTGCGATCGTCGCGGCCGACGCCGCCGTACGCCGGAACGTCATCACCGGCGTCCACCAGCGAAGCATCTCCTCGACGGCTGACTCGAGCAGGTCGGGCGACGATCGAAGCAGACGCTGCTGGTCGGGGTGGGCGAGCAGCGCGAGCATTCCGCCCGGCAGCCCGTTGCGGAGCGTCTCGTTTCCGGCGACGGCGAACAGCCAGAACATGTTCTCGAACTCTTCGACGCTGACCTGTCCACCGTGGTCGTCGCGTTGAGCCATCAGGATCGACATCACGTCGTTGCCGGGGTCGGCTCGCTTGCGTTCACCCAACAGGTTTGCGTAGGCGTACAGGTCGGGCATGCCTTCACGCGTACGTGGGTCGGGCATCATGCCGTCCGCGTCGGGCTCGGGACGCAGCGCGATCGCCTGTCGCGCCAGGTCCGTGCCGGTCGTGCCGTCGAACTCCGCACTGGATGCGTAGTCTGGATCCTGGAAGCCGATCACCCGGTTCGACCAGTCGAACATCAGCCAGCGATCCTCCGTCGGCACGCCGAGAATGTCGGCAAGGCTCAGCAGCGGCAGGTCGGCTGCGACGTCCTGGGCGAAATCGCACTCACCGTGGTCACGCTCGCCGATCATCGCGTCGACGATCCGGCGGGCATGCGCTGCAATGTCGTGCTCGAGTTCGCTCACGGCGCGTGGTGTGAAGGACGCCGCCACCAGTTTGCGGAGCCGCGAGTGCTCGGGCGGGTCCATGTTCAGCATCATCCGACGTACATAGCGCAGGGCATCCGGACTGCCGGGGTCGCGGATCTGGGTTCCACCTCGATGTGACGAATACGTCGAGGTGTCGGCGAGCACCATGCGTACGTCGACATGCCGAAGCACGAGCAGATAGCCGGGACCGGTGCGTCGCACAGACTTGGACTCCCAGAGCAACGGCGGCTCCTCGACCCAGACCACGCCGAGGTCGCGCCGGAGTCGAGCCAGGTCGTCGAGCGGCACGCCGTCGACATACGTGGACGGGTCGTGCAGGCGGTCAGCGAGCCGCCGTACCTCTGTCCGCTCGACGGCCGCAGGCATCTCAGTCACCACGCAACGGCTCGACGATCATCTCAAACACCAGGCAACGGCTCGGTGAGCATGTCAGCCGCGCAGGAACGTCTCGACGACGGTGGCAAGCGCGATCGGCGTCTCGTACATCGAATAGTGGCCCGCGTTCGCGAACACCTCGACACGTGCGTTCGTGTATTGCTGGCCGAACGTGCCGTGCATGACGTCGGCGTTCAGCGCGGGGTCGTGCTCACCGGCGATCGCGAGGACGGGTGTCTCGTTGCCCTGCACCTCGCTGCCGAAGTCGGTCTCCGCCCACGCGACCAGGTGGCCCGCGAACGAGTCTCGGGTCGACTCCTTCAACGAATGGGCGACCATCTGGTCCAGCCAGACGCCGGACAGCCGGTTTCCCGTGGTGAAGTCGATGATCGCGCGGCGGTTGGAGGGGTTTTCGGCGGCGCCGTAGAACAGGTCATGGCCCTCCTCGTCAAGTGGCACACCCGTCGACGGCACCGCGGAGATGCCAACCAACTTCGTCACCCGGTCCGGCGCCTTGATCAGCACCCGCTGCATCGCTGTCCCGCCCATCGAGTGCCCGATCATGCTGAACGTGTCCCAGCTCAGTTCGTCGACGGACGTCAGCGTGTCGGCGGCGATCTCGTCGAGCGTGTAGTCGCCCTTCTCCTCGATCCGGGTGCCATAGCCGCGGTAGTCAGGGAACGCGTAGGTGAATGCGTCACCGTCCAGCAGGTCCGGCCAGTGTCCCCAGCCGTTCGACGAGCCGAACCAACCGGGCAGACAGACGACCTTCGATGGGCCCGTTCCGACGGTACGTAGGTTGGCCATGATCAGCTCCTTGGAGGACTCAGCACGCTTTGCGCAGGACACGATCACGCTAACTCGCGTCCCGCGCCATCGCCAGGCGAGCCGCCGCGCCGACGCGCCGAGGCGCCGACGTATCCGAGTCGCAGCGGCGAGCGCCAACGCCGCCGACTTGTCGGCGCCTCGTGGGGTCATAGCCCCACGACGTACCGACAAGTCGGCAGTCAGCCGGCGGATGACGGCGTCAACATCGTGACGAGGTTGTCGATCACCTCGTCCTGCGTCGGGATGCCCCGGTGGTGGCCCAGCATCCGTCGTTGGCTGACCCGAAAAAAAGTGCTGCTGAGGACGGTCAAGGCAACCGCCTCGGCTGAGACATCCGCCCGGATCGCGCCGGCGAGCTGTTGTTCGCGCAGGTACGCCCCGAGTGCGGCGACGCCGCGATGTGGACCCAGGTTGTCGGCCAGCATGCGTTCGGCCAAGGCGTCGCGCAGCGTGGCGTCGGCCTGCGCAGCCATCAACACGTCGAGGCCGACGTCGAGGAACTGCTCCACCGCGCCGCTGAAGCTCAGCAAGGTCGCGCGAACCGTCTCGCGGGCGAACCCTTCGGCGTTCAGCTCAACGAGCGGGCGCAGGCCGGACATGAAGACGGCCAGCAGAAGTCCGGTGCGGTCCTTGAAGTGATAGAAGATGCTTCCCTCGGAGACGCCGGCGCGTTGGGCCACCTCTCGTGTCGTCAGCCGGGCGACACCAAGCTCTCTGAGCAGGTGCAGAGCTGTCGTCAAGATGTCGTCGCGTCCCCGCGACGGAGGCCGCCCGCGCGGGCGTCGGCCGTCTTCTGCTTGCCGGTCCTGGTCGCTCATGAGTGCCCCAAGCCTACGGTTGTGTGCTCAGTTCTTGAGTTCTCACTCAAGATATCCTATTCTGAGCGAACACTCAAGAAAGGAAGAAGGCCATGGACCGAAAGTGGTGGACCCTCGGCGCCGTCTGCACCGGCGTCTTCATGTTGTTGCTGGACATCACGATCGTCAACGTCGCATTGCCTGACATCGGGACCGACTTCGGGTCGTCGCTGTCGGGGCTGCAGTGGGTGATCGACGCGTACGCGTTGACGCTCGCGGCGCTCTTGCTCACCGCCGGCACGGTGGCGGATCGTTCGGGCCGACGGCTCGTCTTCGCGTCGGGTCTGGTCGTGTTCACGGTCGGGTCGATTGCCTGCGGTGCGGCCAACGGGATCGTGATGCTGGCCATCTCTCGGGCGTTCCAGGGCGTCGGCGGCGCCATCATGTTCGCGACATCGCTCGCGCTGCTGGCACAAGCCTTCACCCCGCGCGAGCGTGGCGTGGCGTTCGGCGTCTTCGGCGGCGTGACCGGTGTCGCCGTTGCCGTGGGACCGGTCCTCGGCGGAGCTCTCACGAGTGGGCTGTCGTGGCGGTGGATCTTTTTCGTGAACATCCCGATCGGGATCGCAGCGCTGGTGGTGACTCTGTTGTGGGTCGACGAGTCCAAGGCCCCGCAGAGCAGACGGATCGACCTCGAGGGGTGTGCCACGTTCAGCGCCGGTCTGGCGGCTCTGGTGTTCGGGCTGATCCGCAGCGGTGCTGACGGATGGGCGTCGACCACCGTCATCGGGTCGTTGGTCACGGCGGCCGTTCTGCTCGTCGCCTTCGTCGCGATCGAACTGAGGTCCCCGGCCCCGATGCTCGACCTCGGACTCTTGCGCGTTCCGACGTTTGTCGGTGGTCTCATCGCGGCCTGGACCATCTCCGCGTCCGTCTTCGCGCTTCTCACCTACCTGGTGATCTATCTGCAGCCGATCCTCGGTTACTCGGCGATCGAGACGGGCGTACGGTTCCTGCCGTTCACTGGGGTCATCTTCGTGACGGCAGCGGTCGCGGGTCGGGTGAGCAGCCTTGTCCCGATCCGCTGGTTGATCGCGCCCGGGTTCGTTCTGGTGACGGTCGGGTTGCTGTTGATGCGGGGGAGTGACCCGTCCGACGGCTGGGTTCACTTCCTTCCAGGCTTCATCGTCGCCGGGGTGGGTGTCGGCCTGATCAACGTGCCTCTCGCCTCGACGGCGGTCGGGGTCGTAGAACCGGCCCGGGCGGGGATGGCGTCAGGCATCAACTCCACGTTCCGTCAGGTGGGCATCGCGACCGGCGTTGCCGCGCTGGGCAGCATCCTCGCCACTCAGGTGCGGGACAACGTGACGAGCGCACTTTCCCACACGCCGCTCGCCGCGCGTACGGGGGACTTCGCGGACGCAGTCGGCAACGGACACGCGGGTCGCGTGGTCGCGTCTGTCCCGCCTCAGCTCCGGGGTCTCGCCGCCCACAGCCTGCAGCAGGGGTACGCCGACGCGCTCGACTCGATCCTGCTGATCGGAGCGGTCGCGGCGGCCGCGGGAGCGGTGCTGACCTGGGTGCTCATCCGTGAGAAGGACTTCGTCACGCAGGCGACAGACGAGCCGGCTACTTCAGACGTGCTCGCTGTCTGAGCCGCGCACCAAGCGACTTGTCGGCGGTTCACGGGGTCATGGCCCCATGACGTGCCGACAAGTCACCGGTTTCGCCTACGTGGGTCACCCTGATCACGGCCTCCCCAGCCTGGTCGCTGGCCGCCAGGTCGACGGCCGCGCTGATGCTCCAGTCATGGAAGCCTTCCGGGTCGTGCAGGATCTGGCGCACCGACCAACCCCGTGAGGCCGCGCCGGTGTCGATGACGAGCAGGCTGGGCCCGCGAGCGTCGGCGTCGGTGAGCATCACGTCGTGCTCGGCGAAGTAGGGGCGCATCGCCTCGGCCCAGGCCTCCGAGTCCCAGCCGGCATCAGCGTCGAGATCTCCGAGCGTGGTCCAGTCGCGGCGCGCCGCGAGCTCGACGCGGCGAAACATCGCGTTCCGGACGAGCACCCGGAACGCACGCTCGTTCCCTGTGACCGGTCGGAACGGGGCGTCGAGCCCCGGCCGTACGGCATCGGTGGCATCTGGTCCGGCGCCGCCCGCCAGGTCCTCCCACTCGTCGAGCAGCGACGAGTCCACCTGGCGGGTGAGCTCGCCGAGCCACGCAACGATGTCGTCGAGCTCGGGGGTACGGGCCGAGTCGGGCACCGTCCGGCGAAGGGCGCGGTACGAGTCGGCGAGATAACGGAGGACGAGCCCCTCCGAGCGAGCCAGGCCGTAGAACGAGACGTACTCGACGAATGTCAGCGCCCGCTCGTACATGTCGCGGACGACCGACTTGGGCCGGAGCTCGTGGTCCGCGACCCACGGGTGGCCCGAGCGGTACTTCTCGTACGCGGCCTCGAGCAGCTCGGCCAGCGGCCGCGGCGCGGTCACATCGTCGAGGAGCTCGATCCGGTCCTCGTACTCGATCCCGTCCGCCTTCATCGCTGCGACCGCCGCCCCACGCGCCTTGTTGAGCTGAGCGGCGATGACCTGGCGTGGGTCCTCGAGCGTCGACTCGATGGCCGAGACGACGTCGAGGGCGTAGTCGTCGGACTCCGGGTCGAGGAGCTCGATGACCGCCATCGCCAGCGGTGACAGCGGCTGATCGAGCGCGAAGTTCGGTTGCAGGTCGACGGTCAGGCGTACACCGCGACCATCGGGGGCCGGCTCCGGGAGGCGTTCGACGACGCCGCCGGCGAGCAGCGCACGGCTGATCGCGACCGCCCGGCGGATGTGCCGGCGTTGCGCGACCTCGTCCTCGTGGTTGTCGGTGAGCAGCCTGCGCATCGCGGTGAACGGGTCACCCGGCCTAGCGACCACGTTGAGGAGCATCGAGTGTGTGACGGCGAACGACGACGTGAGCGGTTCGGGGGCCGCGCCGACGAGCTTCTCGAACGACTTCTCCCCCCAGCTGACAAATCCCTCGGGCGCCTTCTTGCGCTGGACCCGGCGCAGCTTCTTCGGGTCGTCCCCGGCCTTCTTCACCAACCGGGCGTTCTCGATCTCGTGATCGGGCGCCTGGACAACGACCCAGCCGTACGTGTCGTATCCAGGACGCCCGGCGCGACCGGCGATCTGGTGGAACTCACGGGCGCTGAGGTGACGCGATCGCGTCCCGTCGTACTTCGTCAGGCCGGTCAGCACCACCGTGCGGATCGGGACGTTGATCCCGACGCCGAGGGTGTCCGTTCCGCAGATCACCTTGAGCAGGCCCGCCTGGGCGAGCGTCTCGACGAGACGACGGTAGCGCGGCAGCATGCCCGCGTGGTGGACGCCGATGCCGTGCCGGACCAGCCGCGACAGGGTGCGCCCGAATCCGGCCGTGAATCGGAACTCGCCGATCAGCTCCGCGATCAGGTCGCGCTCGGCGCGAGTCGCGACGTTGATGCTGGACAGCGCCTGAGCGCGCTCGATCGCCTCGGCCTGGGTGAAGTGCACGACATAGATCGGAGCCTGATGGGTATCGAGCAGCTCCTCGATCGTCTCGTGGATCGGCGCGGTCACATAGGAGAAGTGCAGGGGTACCGGGCGATCGCTGGAGCTGACGACCGCGGTTCGCCGGCCGGTGCGCCGGGTGAGGTCGGCCTCGAAACGGGCCATGTCTCCGAGCGTTGCCGACATCAGCAGGAACTGCGCCTGTGGGAGCTCGAGCAGCGGCACCTGCCAGGCCCAGCCCCGGTCGGGCTCGGAGTAGTAGTGGAACTCGTCCATCACGACGAGACCGACGTCGGCATCGGCTCCTTCGCGGAGCGCCTGGTTGGCGAGTACCTCGGCGGTGGCGGTGATGATCGGCGCGGTCGGGTTGACGGCCGCGTCGCCGGTCAGCATCCCGACGTTATCGGGTCCGAAGATCGCGCACAGGTCGAAGAACTTCTCCGAGACCAGCGCCTTGATCGGCGCCGTGTAGTAGCTGCGGCGACCGCGAGCGAGGGCGGCGAAGTGTGCGCCGGTCGCGACCAGGCTCTTGCCCGACCCGGTCGGGGTCGCGAGGATCACGTTCGCGTCGTCGACGAGCTCGATCAGTGCCTCGGACTGGGCGGGATAGAGCGTGAGACCCTGCTCGCCGACCCACGACTCGAACGCGTCGTACAGGGCGTCCGGGCCGACGTCGTCGTCGGTTCTGGCCGGGTGGACGTCGCCGCCAGTCGTTCCGGATCTGGGGCGTGCTGGGATCCGCGCCGTCAGCGGTGGGGGAGTCGATCGCATCGTGGTTCCTATCGTCCTCCTCGGCTGGACAGGTTCGGTGGCTACTCTGCTGGCAGCTCGCACGGAAGGGGTACGACCATCAGCGGGCCGCCGTCGTACATCCCGCCGTCGACGGCCAGCACCCGACCGGCTGCGTACATCCAGGGACCGTCGACGTCGACCGACGCGATGTTGCGCAGGTCGCCGACGATGCTGTGGCCGTGCACGATCTGGTGCCCACCGAGCGTGCCGAGCATCACCGCCACGGCTTCGTCGTCCGGTGGCAGGAAGGCGTAGCGGTCGGTCATCCGACACCAGATGTCCCACCAGGTGGCCAGGTCCGGATCGGCGAGCCGGGAAGCGACCGTCGCGTTGATCGCGTCGACCGTGTCACCCCAGCCGAGGTACTCCACCGTGTCCGAATGCATCAGCAGGTGGTCATCGACGAGCGCGATGACCGGACGTGAACACAGCCAGTTGACGTGCTCGTCGGTGAGTCCGGCCTGGTCCGAGAGCAGGCCGCCGTTATAGAGCCAACTCTGCGCGAAGGACTGGAACTCGTCTCCCGGCACCGGGGTGTCGCCGAACCGATGGGTGCCGAGCGCGAGGATCTCGTGGTTGCCGAGGAGCACGCTCACTTCGCCACCCGCGTCGTCGGCTTGTGCCGACCACCGGCGGAGGTCGTTGATGACGCCGATTCCGTCCGGGCCGCGATCGAGCAGGTCCCCGAGCACCCAGACCCGCGCGTCGCCTCCCGCCCAGTCTCCGATCCAGTCACCGCGTGGCCGGTCGCCCGCGGCGTCGACGAGTCCGGCCTCGCGCAGGACGGCTGTGAGCTCGCGGCGGTGCCCATGTGGGTCTCCGACGACAAACAACGGGCTGGCGAGCTCGCGGGCGGGATCGGTCGACACGACTGACGAATGTACGCGATCGCCGCACCCCAGACCCTCGTGGAATGGATGCTTGCCGTTGAACGTGTGATCGACTGGGCCGGTGTCCGCGTTCAGCTACCTCGATCACCTCGCCTGCTCGCGCTGCAACGAGCGGCACGACGCCCGGGTACGGCAGGGCCTGTGTCGCTCCTGTGGGTCGCCGTTGCTGGCGCGGTACGACCTGGCGGCAGTGGTCACGAAACCGGGCGACCTGGTCGGAAGGCGCAACGACCTCTGGCGTTACCACGAGCTGCTACCCGTCTCCGGCCCCGAGCGCATCGTCACGCTCGGCGAGGGGATGACCCCGCTGCTGACGGTTCCGGCGCTCGCTGCCGACCTCGGCCTCAAGCGACTGCTGATCAAGGACGACGGGTTGCTGCCCACGGGCTCGTTCAAGGCTCGCGGTGCGGCGGTCGGTGTCTCTCGGGCCCGTGAGCTCGGGGCGTCCCGGCTGGCAATGCCGACGAACGGAAACGCGGGCGCCGCGTGGGCCGCGTACGCGACGAGAGCCGGACTCGACGTGGTCGTCGCCATGCCGCTGGACGCGCCGCCGATCGCCGGGGTTGAGATCGCGGTGGCCGGTGGTGACCTCCGGCTCATCGACGGCTTGATCTCCGACGCCGGCCGAATGATTGCCGAAGCGGTCGCGAGCAGCGACGATGACTGGTTCGACGTCGCGACGTCGAAGGAGCCGTACCGGATCGAGGGCAAGAAGACGATGGCGTTCGAGATCGTTGAGCAGCTTGGCTGGCGGATGCCCGACGTGATCGTCTACCCGACCGGCGGGGGCGTCGGCATGATCGGGATCCACAAGGCGGTCGAGGAGCTTCGCGAGCTCGGCTGGGTCAGCGGACCGCCTCCCCGGCTGGTGTGCGTGCAGTCGACCGGTTGTGCGCCGATCGTGAAGGCGTACGACGGTGGCGCTGCGGAGACGGAGCCGTGGCCGGACGCCCGTACGGTCGCGTTCGGGCTCACCGTGCCGAAGCCGCTCGCGGACTTCCTTGTCCTCGAGGCGATTTACGAGACCGGGGGAACCGCGGTTGCCGTCGACGACAGTGACCTGCTCGACGACGTCCATCGGGTCGGCGGGCTCGAGGGACTCTTCCTGTCACCTGAAGGTGCCGCCACCGTCACCGCGACCCGGGCGCTCCTGAGATCCGGCTGGATCAAGCCGGAGGACGAGGTCGTGCTGCTCAACACCGGAGCGGGCCTGATCTATCCCGGCACCATCGATGTTGCCGCGACGCCCATCATCGCGTCCGACGGGACACTTTCGCTGTCGTGACGCGCAACCCGCAGAGTTGTCGGTCGCTGAGGGGGTTATAGCCCCGTCAGCGACCGACAAGTTACGTTGAGGAGCTAGGTGGGGCGCCTCCGCGAGGCGGTAACGTGACAATCGTGTCTGCACTCACGGTCGGCGTACTGCACCCCGGACAGATGGGTGCGTCCCTTGGTGCCGTGCTGCGTCCGAAGGTCGCCGACGTCTTGTGGGCAGAAGAGGGTCGGTCGGACGAGACGGCAAAGCGGGCCGAGTGGGCTGATCTCGTCGCCGTCCGCACGCTGACGGATCTGGTCAGCCGCAGCAATGTGATCGTGTCCGTTTGTCCACCGGACGCCGCCGTCGAAGTCGCTCGGGCGGTAGCAGCTGCAGGCGGTGTCGACCTCTACATCGACGCCAACGCAGTCGCTCCGTCCACGATGGAAGAGATCGACGTCTTGCTGGGCACCGATCATGTGGTCGACGGTGCGATCATCGGGCCGCCGGTCTGGAAACCCGCCACGACCGTGCTGCACCTGTCGGGGCAGCACGCAGAGGATGCTGCCAGCCTGTTCAGCGACACGCGGTTGGAAACCCGGGTCGTCGGCCCGAGGGCCGGTCAGGCATCTGCGGTCAAGGCCTGTTTCGCCTTGCAGAGCAAGGCGTTGCCGACGATCTGGGCGGTCATCGGCGCGGCCGCTCAGCAGTACGGTGTCGGTGCGGCGGTCCGCGAGGAGCTTGCCCGAGACGACATCGACCTCGACGCCGAGCTCGACCGTCTCGCGACCCGCGCCACTACCAAGGCGTGGCGCTGGGTCGGGGAGATGACACAGTCGGCCGACGCGATGGCGACGGCTCATCTTCCCGACGGCATCTCGTTGTCTGCGGCGGAGGTGTATCGAAGGGTCGCGGCGGTCCTCCCTCGCGACGAGGAGGCGACGGCCGACGACTGGCTGATGGCGATGCTCGCCACCCAGGAAGACTGAGCATCCGATTCCGGAATCCTGGGTCGGTCGGGTTTCGGCCATTAGCTCGGCGGACGGCTTTATGAACCGGTGGGGGCGAGGCGTGCAGCTCGGCGTACGGCTTTACGAACTGTTGGGACGTTCAGCTCGGTGTACGGCCGGCAAACTGGTCGGGGACGTTCAGCTCGGTGTACGGACGACACCCCATGAACCCGTCCAGGTCTGACCCGGGTCGAGCACAACGAGATCGTCGCCGGAGTTGAACGCGTCGGGCGGGCACGTCATCGGCTCGACGGCGAATGACCGGCGTCGGCGTGGTGGCGCCAATGTGTCGGCGGTGAACACCTGGACCCATCGAAACGACTCGTCGAGCCAGAGGGTGACCGTGGCGCCATCCGGGTCGGCGATGCTGATCCGAGCACGCCCGTCGTCGTCGCGTCTGAGTCCCGTGAAAGCAGTGTCGAGCACGAGGTCGCCGACGACGCGCGGGGTGCGGAAGTCGTACGCCGTTGCTTCGACACGCTCGCGACCGGTCGGCAGACCACGGTCGTCGGTGAGCAGCCGCTCCTCGACAGGAAGACGCAGGTCCCAACGACTCGAGTTGCTGCCGTCGATGACGAGGTACGGATGTGCGCCGAGGCCGAACGGCGCGTGTGTCTTCCCGACGTTGGTGGCGAGGTGTTCCGCGCGCAAGCCAGCCGGACCAACGCTCCACCGGGTCTCTACGCGAAGCCCGTGCGGGTAACCGGGGAGAGGCACGATGCTGGCGGCAACGGTGACGCTGTCCGTCGCGTGCTCCACCAGCGACCATGACGCCCACCGCAGCAACCCGTGGATCGCGTTGCGTTTCGTCGGTTCGGTCAGCGCGAGCTGCTGGTCGGTGCCGTTGAAGGAATACCGCCCGTCGCGGATCCGGTTCGGCCACGGGACGAGGACCATGCCGGCCCCGCCGATCGCCCGTTCGGTCTCCGCATACCCGTCCAGGACAGCGGTCCCGCCGATGTCGTACGAGCGGACTCCGCCACCGACCCCGACGATGACCGCCCGGTGCTGTCCCGAAACGATCGGCCACTGATCGCCCGAAGGTGTGAACCGGTCGTTGGTCATGACGTGAACCCTTGTGCGCTGTCGTGCGCCGGGTGGTCGATCGACATGATCTGCACTCTAATCGGCCTGCACCCGTGATTTTTTGCGTACTTCCGGGGCATGTTTCACCGCCGCATACCCCGGAAGTACGCAAAAAGTCGGGGAAGGCGGTCAGTGCAGTCTCGGGGAAGGCGGTCAGTGCAGTCTCGGGGAAAGGCGGTCAGTGCAGCCAACGGGTCGCGGCCGCAAGCTCTTCCTCGCTGCTGCCCGCGTGTTGCTCGATGTCGGCCTCGCGGACGGCGACGATCGACGCGGTCAGGTCCGCGCCGAAGGCGGTCGTGATCGCCTCGTCGGCCTGGAATGCGCTCACCGCGTCGGCCAACGACGTGGGAAGCCGCGCGATACCGGCCTCGGCGAGGCGCGACTCGTCCAGTGCTGCCGGGTCGACGTCGACCGGCTTGGGCAGCTTCGCCTGTTCTGACATCCCGGCGGATCCGGCGGCCAGCAGCGCGGCCAGCAACAGGTACGGGTTGGCGAGCAGATCGAAGCACTTGATCTCGAGGTTTGCCGCCCACTGGGTGCTGCCACGAGATCCGGTGACCATCCGCAGCGCGGCTTCTCGGTTCTCGAGTCCCCAGCAGGCGTACGCGCCGGCCCAGTGTGACGGCACCAGGCGCAGGTAGCTGACCGGGCTCGGCGCGCCGATCGCGAGCAGCGCCGTGAGTCGCGACAGCACACCGGCGGCGAACGCCTGAGCTTCAGTGCTCAGGCCGTAGGGTCCGTCCCCGCTCGCCATCAGGTTGGCGTCGTCACGCCAGAGGCTGAGGTGTACGTGGCCGCCGTTGCCGACACCCGGGTACGCGACCTTCGGCGAGAACGACGTACGCAGCCCGTACGCCTCGCCGACGGCGCGGATCGTCGTCCGGACGAGCACTGACGTGTCGGCGGCGTCGACGGGCGACTCGGCGCCGACCGAGAGCTCGAGCTGCCCGGGTGCGTACTCCGGGTGGAACTGCTCGACGCTGACCCCTTCCTCACCAAGCGCGACGATGACGTCGTGGCAGTAGTCCGACAGGCCGACCAGCCGGGTCATGCTGTAGCCCGGCCCCTTCACACCTGGTACGAACTCGTCGCCAGCGCCGTCGGAGACGACCCACTCGATCTCGAACGCCGACTTGATGGTCAGCCCGTCCTCGGCGAGCCCGTCGACGAGGCGGCGCAGCAGCAACCTGCTGCACTGCGGATGCGGGTTGCCCTCCTGGTCGTAGCGGTCCGCCGGAGCCCAGGCCCAGCCCTGCTGCCCTGCCAGCACGACCATCCGGTTGACGTCGGGGATCAGGCGCAGGTCGCCGACGGGTCCCGAGCCGTCGGGTGGCTCGGCGATCGAGTCGTCGGCGAGGAACCGGTCGAACACCGGCGAGAACCCGACGCCCCATCCCGCCAGGCTCGGCAGCCGGTCCAGCGGGACCGACTTGACCCGGGCGATCCCGGCGTTGTCGACGAACGTGGTTGCGACCGCGGCCACGTCCCGTTCGGCAAGCCCGCCCAGCAAGGCCGACGCCTGGGCGCTACGCGCCTTGCGTTCCGACGTGTCCATCGCGCTCCCTCACAGGCGATCCCGACAAGCGCGGCGTGTAGACAAAGGATGCGCTTGCGCTCCAAACTCGCATCGTAAGGACTTCGGGGACCCGCCACCAGCACAGGAGCGCTCCCATGGACACGGCGACCACGGAAAACAGACGCGGGCTGCGTCGCAGCCTGTCCGTCTGGCAGGCAGTCGGCATCTCGGTGGCGTTGATGGCGCCGAGCATGGCGATCAACATCAACCCGCAGGGCACCAGCGGTCTGGTCGGGCGGGCTACCCCGCTGGCGTTCTTCCTCGCTGCCGTCGCGGTGCTGCTGATCGCGTACGTCTTCGTGAGGCTGTGCCAGTACTACCAGCACGCCGGATCCGTGTACGTGTTCGCGGGCGCAACCCTCGGCGCGCCGGCCGGGGTGATCGCAGGTCTGGCGCTAATGGCGACATACGTGTTCTACGGCCTGGTCACGGCCTCGGCCGCGGGGATCTTCGGTGCCGCCTTCCTCGACCAGATGGGCGTGTGGAACAACCAGCCGTGGTGGGCCGGATTCGTCGTGGGAGGCGTCGCGCTCGCGCTCGCCCTGTTTTTCGCGATCGTGCCGGCGCGGTCGGCGACGTCGCTGCTGCTGACGGTCGAGGGCCTGACGGTCGCCCTGATCGTGGTCATTGCGGCGGTCGTTCTGGTCAAGGTCCTCGGCGGATCTGCTCCGGGCGGTGAGTCGTTCACGTTGGACGTGTTCAAGGTCGAGCCCGGCACCTCGAACTCCGCGCTCTTCCTCGGCATCATCTTCGGCCTGCTGTCGTTCGCCGGTTTCGAGGCGGCGTCGACGCTTGGCGAGGAGACGAACAACCCGGCGCGCGACATCCCGCGAGCGATCCTGGGAACGGCGATCTTCGGCGGCATCTACTTCACCGTCGTGACAGCGATCGAGATGATGGGTTTCGGCACGGACGCCAAGGGGGTGGCGGCCTTCACGGCATCACCCGCACTGATGGGCGACCTCGGGTCGTCGTACGTCGCGTCCTGGGTGGGCGACGTCATCACCCTGGGAGCGGCGATCAGCGCGTTCGGCTGCTCCTTGGCGTGCGTGGTCGGATCGTCGCGGCTGTTGTTCGCGATCTCCCGTGACCTGTCGCCGACAGCTGTGACCAGCCGGACCGGGCGGAGCGACACGCCCGCGGCCGCGGCGACGATCATCGTCGCACTCATCGCCGCGATCGCCGCTCTGTGCGCCGGTGCCTTCCATGCAAAGCCGTTCGACACGTTCCTCTGGAGCGGCACGATGGGAACTCTCATCCTGCTCGTCGTCTACATCTTGGCGACGCTCGGCTGCATGAAGCTGCTCTTCCTCGACCGCAGGATGGCCGTACCGATGTGGGAGATCATCGTGCCCCTCGGAGCGCTGCTCATGCTCGGCTACACGATCTATCGCAACGTCTACCCGTACCCGGCGTCGGGCCAGCCAGCGTTTTGGTTCCCGATCGTCGCCGGCGGCTGGATCGCGCTGGTCGCCGTGCTGGTGGTCGCCGTACCTGGCTTCACCCGCCGGCTGGCTCCGAGTCTGGCGTCGATCGACCGTGACGAGGATCTCGCCTCGCCTCGTCTGTAGAAGGGCTCCGTCCGCATGCCCGACGGCCGTCCACGGCAGTCCGTCTCGTTCAGTCCCCGCACCCGGCCCGGGGTGCCACCCATCCACCACTCGGTCACGTACTACCTCGATGACGAGTCGTACACGGACGTCCAGGTGAAGCGTCGGAAGGCGCGGATCTCGGACGGGATGATCCGGCTCTCGTGCGGAATCGAGCCGGTCAGCCTCATCGTCGACGACCTGCGACAAGCACTGGCGGCAACCCAGTGAGCCCCCTGCACCGCTTCGTTACCGGCGACCTCGTCGATCACCACTGCCACGGGCTAGTGCAGCGTGAGCTGGACCGGCTCGAGTTCGAGTCGTTGTTGAACGAGGGCACCGCCGGGAGCGCGCTGAGCACGAGCACGTTCGACTCGATGATCGGCCTTGCCGTCCGGCGCTGGTGCGCACCGGTCCTCGACCTCCCTGCACACGCAGGGCCGGACGCGTACATCGCGCGCCGGCGCGATCTCGGTACTGACGAGGTGAACCGACGGTTCATGGCATCGGCAGGCGTCTCCGATCTCGTCGTGGACACCGGCTACCTTCCTGAGCCCGTGAGTACGCCGGACGAGCTCGGTGCGCTCGCCGGTGGCACCGGCCACGAGGTCGTCCGGTTGGAGGCGCTGGCCGAGTCCCTCCTCGGATCAGGAATCAAGCCGGAGTCGTTTCCGGACGAGCTCGCGGACGCCTTGCGTACCACCGAAGCCGTGGCGGCGAAGAGCATTGCCGCCTACCGGGTTGGGCTGTCGCTGCCGTCCGTCAAGCCGGGTGCCGACGAGTTGGTCGAAGCGTTGCCTGAGGACGCGGGCGGGTCTGACGGCCGGCTCCGGATCGCCCACCCAGTGGTCAACGCGTACCTTGCCTGGACCGCGATCGAGATCGGACTGCCGCTTCAGTTCCACGTCGGCTACGGCGACAGCGACGTGGACATGCTCGAGTGCGACCCGCTCAAGCTGACCGCTTTCCTCCGGGCGACCCAGGAGCACGGCGTACCCGTGATGCTGCTCCACAACTATCCGTTCCACCGAAACGCGAGCTACCTGGCGCAGGTGTTCAACCACGTCTTCATGGACGTCGGACTGGCGGTCCACAACACGGGAGCGTTGTCACGTGCCGTGATCCGGGAGTCGCTGGAGCTGGTGCCGTTCGGCAAGATGCTCTACTCCTCCGACGCATTCGGGCTGGCGGAGCTTTACTACCTCGGGTCGGTCCTGTTCCGACGCGGACTGTCAGGCGCGCTTCAGGCGCTGGTCGAGGACGGTGAGATGACCGCCAACGACGCCGAGCAGATCGCCGTACTCGTCGGCTCGGCGAACGCCCGCCGGGTGTACCGGCTGGACGCCCGTACCGGCTGAGTGCGGATCCGCGCGGGCCGACGCGGGCGTGCCGATCCATGCGTGCCTCTCGGGTCGGGCTGGGCGCGGTGGCCTTGGCGTTGCGTCCGGGGTTCGGTGCGCTATTGCGCACGGTTGTTCGGACGTTGCGGCGCCCGGTCGCCTCGGTGTCGGTGGCTGGGCGTTGCGTCCGGGGTTCGGTGCGCTATTGCGCACGGTTGTTCGGACATTGCGGTGCCTCGGCGGCTGGGCGCGGTGGCCTCGGCGTTGCGTCCGGGGTTCGGAGCGCCATAGCGCACGGTTGTTTCGGACGTTGCGGCGCTGTGCTTGGGCCGGGTGCCCAGACGCCCGGCCACCGCGCGCGGCAAGATGTGGGTATGCCGCTGCCCATCGAAAACTACGCGCTCATCGGCGACTGTCATACCGCTGCCCTGGTGGGCACCGACGGGAGCATCGACTGGCTGTGTTTCCCGCGGTTCGACTCACCGTCCATGTTCGGAGCGCTGCTCGGGAACGCCGACCACGGGCGCTGGGCGGTAGCTCCGCTCGGAAAGGTCATGAGCACGAGCCGCCGATACCTCGGCGATTCGTTCGTGCTGGAGACCACGTGGGAGACGCCGACCGGTGTGGCGACGGTTACGGAGGCGATGCCGCCCGAGGACCGTCGGGCCGACTTGGTGCGCCGCATCACCGGCGTCCGTGGGACGGTGACGATGCGGCAGGAGCTGGCGATCCGGTTCGGGTACGCCACCACCCTGCCATGGGTCTACCGCGGGCACGACAACGAGGGCGAGGAGTGTCTGATCGCGGTCGCCGGCGCAGACGCGGTCATCGTGCGCGGCGGGGAGCTACCGCGAGCGGCGGACCACAGGCACGTGGGGGAGTTCGAGGTGAGCGCAGGGGAGCATGTCGACCTGTCGATGGTCTGGTATCCGTCGCACCGTGACTACCCGCCCGCGCTCGACGTCGGAGAGTCGCTCGAGCGAGCCCAGGACTGGTGGCAGGACTGGGCGGACCGGTCGCACTGCCGGGGTGACTATGCCCGCGAGGTCCGGCGGTCGTTGCTGGTCCTCCGTGCGCTGACGCACGAGGACACCGGCGGAATCGTCGCCGCCGTCACGACCTCCTTGCCCGAGCAGTTCGGCGGCCCGCGCAACTGGGACTACCGCTTCTGCTGGCTGCGCGACGCCGCGCTCACGTTGGAGGCGTTGCTTGCGCACGGGTACGTCGACGAGGCGCACGACTGGCGCCGCTGGCTGCTCCGCGCCATCGCCGGCGACCCCGAGGACGTACAGATCATGTACGGCATCGCCGGCGAGCGGTACCTCGCTGAACGTGAGCTCCCGTCGCTGCCGGGCTACCACGACGCACGGCCGGTCCGGGTCGGCAACGGCGCCGTCGACCAGTACCAGGCCGACGTGATCGGCGAGGTGATGGTCGCGTTGCAGAGGGCGCGGGAGGCCGGTGTCGAGGAGAGCAAGTTCTCCTGGCCTCTGCAACGGTCGCTGCTCGGCTATCTCGAGGAGCACTGGCAACGGCCCGACAACGGGATCTGGGAGATCAGGGGCACGCCGCGTCACTTCACCCACTCGCGGGCGATGGTGTGGGCCGCGTTCGACCGCGGTGTGCAGGCCGTGCGGAAGTTCGGTCTCAAGGGGCCTGCCGAGCGGTGGGAGAAGCTGCGCGACGACATCCGTGACGAGATCGAGGAACGCGGGTTCGACCACAAGCGCCGCACGTACACCCAGTACTACGGCGCCGACGGTGTCGACGCGTCACTGCTCCTGCTGCCTCAGGTCGGCTTCTGCGCACCCGACTCCGACCGGATGCTCGGTACGGTGGCGGCGCTCGAGCAGGACCTGTTACGTGACGGCGTCCTGATGCGGTACCGCACCGAGGAGGGCGTCGACGGGCTGCCCGGCGGTGAGCACCCGTTCGTCGCGTGCTCGTTCTGGTTGGTCGAGCAGTACGCCCGGTCCGACCGGGAGCGGGACGCTCGAGCCCTGATGGACCGGATGCTGGGCACGGCCAACGACGTCGGTCTGTTGTCGGAGGAGTACGACGTCGACGAGCACCGGCAGGCCGGTAACACTCCGCAAGCGCTGTCCCACCTGGCCCTGGTCCGAGCAGCCGATGCCATCGACGGCGCGGCCGACGGCCGAGGATCGCTGACGGGAATGAGGTAATCCGGTAATACGTTGATCTGGGCATGAGCCTTTCGCTTCCCGTACTGCCCCTGACCGACGCCGTCGTGCTCCCGGGGATGGTCGTGCCGTTCCAGCTCGACACCGAGACTCAGGCCGTCGTCGATGCCGCCCGACTCGGTGCCGACAACCAGGACCAGCTTCTGCTTGTTCCCCGGACCGACGCCGGCCACGGACCGGTCGGGGTGATCGCGGAGATCACCCAGGTCGGCAGGCTTCCCGGCGGCGAACCCGCGGTTGTCCTGCGCGCGACCCAACGCGCCCGCGTCGACATCGGCGTGAGCGGCCCCGGCAAGGCGCTGTGGGTGGAGGTCACCGCTCTCGACGTCCCGGACCCCGCCGACGCCGACGCGAAACGCCGGCTCGAGGACCTGACCCGCGAATACCGGGCCGTGCTCGTCTCGATCCTTCAGGAACGCAACAACTGGCAGATCATCGACATGGTGCAGACCATCGACGACCCGTCGGCGCTGGCCGACATGGCGGGGTACGCCTCGTGGCTCGACCTCGACCGCAAGCGACAGCTTCTCGAGACCGTCGACCCGGCCGACCGGCTCGGGATCCTGCTCGGGTGGGCGCGCGACCACCTCGCCGACCTGGAGGTCTCGGAGAAGATCCGCACCGACGTCCGCGAGCAGATGGAGACCGGCCAGCGCGAGTTCCTGCTCCGTCAGCAGCTGGCCGCCATCCGCAAGGAGCTCGGAGAGGGCGAAGCTGAAGGTGCTGACGACTACCGCGGCCGCGTTGAGGCGGCCGAGCTACCCGACAACGTACGGGAAGCCGCGATGCGTGAGGTCGGCAAGCTCGAGCGGGCATCGGAGCAGTCGCCGGAGAGCGGTTGGATCCGCACCTGGCTCGACACCGTTCTCGGGCTGCCCTGGCAGGTTCGTACGGAGGACTCGTCAGACATCATTGCCGCCCGTGCCGTCCTCGACGCCGACCACGCCGGTCTCTCCGACGTCAAGGACCGGATCGTCGAGTACCTCGCCGTCCGCGCCCGCCGGGAGCAGCGCGGCCTGCACGCGGTCGGAGGGCGGGGCAGCGGTGCTGTCCTCGCGCTCGTCGGCCCTCCCGGGGTCGGCAAGACATCGCTCGGCGAATCGGTGGCCTCGGCGCTCGGCCGGAAGTTCGTCCGGCTGTCACTCGGTGGTGTCCGCGACGAGGCGGAGATCCGCGGCCACCGGCGTACGTACGTCGGTGCGCTCCCGGGCCGGATCGTGCGGGCCATCCGCGAGGCAGGGTCGATGAACCCGGTCGTCCTGCTCGACGAGATCGACAAGGTCGGCTCCGACTTCCGCGGCGACCCGGCCGCGGCGCTACTCGAGGTGCTCGACCCGGCGCAGAACCACACGTTCCGCGACCACTACCTGGAAGTCGAGCTCGACCTCTCCGACGTGTTGTTCCTGGCCACCGCCAACGTCGCCGAGACAATCGCACCGGCGCTGCTGGACCGGATGGAGTTCGTGCAGATGGACGGCTACACCGAGGACGAGAAGCTGGTGATCGGCCGAGACCACCTGCTGCCGCGACAGCGGGAGCGTGCTGGCCTGGACGAGTCCGACGTCGTGATCGACGACGACGCGCTGCGGCTGGTCGCGGCCGAGTACACCCACGAGCCGGGTGTACGCCAGCTGGACCGGGCGTTGGGCAAGGTCCTCCGCAAGGTGACGACGAAGCTGGCGACCTCCGCTCAGGACTCGACCCAGACCGTGAACACCGCGAATCTGCGTGACTACCTCGGGCGCCCCCGGTTCACGCCGGAGTCGGCGTTCCGTACCGCCGTGCCCGGTGTCGCGACCGGCCTGGCGGTGACCGGTGCCGGCGGTGACGTGCTCTTCATCGAGGCGTCGGTCATGGAGGGGGACGCCGGCCTGACGTTGACCGGGCAGCTCGGTGACGTGATGAAGGAGTCGGCTCAGATCGCGGCCTCGTACCTGCGCGCCAACGGCGACCGCCTCGGTCTGCCGATCAACCCACTCAGCAGCCGGCGGGTGCACGTACACATTCCGGCCGGCGCTGTGCCGAAGGATGGTCCATCGGCGGGTGTCACGATGACGACCGCGCTGGCGTCGCTGCTGTCCGGGCGCCCCGTCCGATCGGAGGTCGGGATGACGGGCGAGATCTCGTTGACCGGCCGGGTGCTCCCCATCGGAGGCGTGAAGCAGAAACTGCTCGCCGCACACCGTGCGGGGCTCACCGAGGTGGTGTTGCCGCAGCGCAACGAGCCGGATCTCGACGACGTCCCCGACGCGGTGCTGGACGAGTTGAGGATCCACCTGGTGTCGGACGTCAGCGAGGTCCTGGATCTCGCGCTCACACCAAGCGACACGGCGTCGTTGACCGGCGCCGGTTCGCCCGAGGCCGGATCACACCGCGCCGCCTGACCCCGCATCATTCCCACGACT
>JBBSHE010000034.1:0-27842 GCA_038253325.1 Propionibacteriales bacterium | reverse complement strand
TCTGATCCGGCCCCGGGCCCCCGTAGCTCAGGGGATAGAGCATCGGCCTCCGGAGCCGTGTGCGCAGGTTCGAATCCTGCCGGGGGCGCCGATCCCCCGACGGCTGGGACTTCGCGAGGTAGTAGTTCACGAACTCCCAGCCATTGCGGATCTTGGCGCCCCCGGCTGCTCAAGACGTCGACGCATATGGCACGCCCGATAGCTGACCCTTTGCGACCCTTTTGGCCCAGCGCGCCCATCGACGCGATGCAGAAAGCTCACGCAGCATCGACGCCAGTCATTGACAGCCGAGCCGCTCGGTGGTCACGTAACCGCTTAAGTACGTAAGCGGTTACTCTCGCAAGACGGGTGAGGCATGATCGCTCGGTCGACGATCCACGAGGTGGCGCGCCGCAGCGGCGTCTCGACCGCCACGGTGTCGCGGGCTGTCCGCGACGGATCGGGTATGTCGACGGCGACCCGGGACCGCGTACTGGCCGCTGCGACCGAGCTCGGCTGGGTGCCAAGTGGTTCGGCCCGTGGCCTCGCCACTCGACGCGCCGGCATCATCGGCCTGCTGTTTCCTGACCTTGGTGCCTCGGGTGACGCCGAGGAGGAGTCTCCGCTGTACGTCGACGAGGTGATCCGTGGGGCGGAGCGGGCGGCCACCGCCGTGGGCGACGCCGTGCTGATCGCCGCCACCCGAGGCACCTCCGGACGCGAGCTGGCCTACTCCGTCGCGAGCAAGGTGGACGCACTCGTCGTGCTCGCGCGAAGTCTGCCCGAACGCGACATCGCGACGCTTGCGCGCAGCGTGCCGATCGTCGTGCTGGCCAACCGGTCGATCCGCACGCGTTGCGACTCCGTCGGTGCCGACAACCGCGGCGGCATGCGCGACCTCGTCACGCATCTGGTGCGGGAACACCACCACACCGACCTGGTCTTCGTCGGTGGGCCTCCACGCTCACCTGACTCCATGGAACGGTTCGCGGGGTTTCGCGAGGCGTTGCTGACGGCCGGACTCGATGCACCGGACGCACCGGACGCAGACGGCAGTTTCACCGTGACGGGCGGTGCTCGAGCTGTCCGGGAGATTCTCTCGACGCGCCGCCCGCCTCAGGCCGTCGCGTGCGGAAATGACGAGATGACCATCGGAGCCCTCAGCGTGCTGCGTGCGGCCAAGCTCCGGGTTCCCGGTGAGGTCGCCGTCACGGGGTTCGACGACATCGCCTCGTCCCGCCATCTCCGGCCGGCTCTGACCACGGTCCGGCAGCCGATGCGCGACCTCGGCGAGCAGGCGGTTCGCCTTCTCCTCGAGCGGGTCGCCGACCCGGCGGCGCCGAGACGCTCGGTCGTGCTGCCCACCAGAACCGTCATCAGGCACAGCTGCGGGTGCCGACGGAGATCGTCGCCCCGGTCGAGGAGCCGGCAGTGACCGAGACGGTCCGCGGCCGTGAGGAGACGGAGCGGGCAGCTCGCGAGGACTGGGAGCAGCGGATCTACCGACGGCTCACCGACACCAGCGACGCCGACACTTCGCTCGCCCTTACGGCGCCCGCGCATGTGCACGCCGAGCCCGCCGTGGGACATGTGCGGCTCAGCTGGGACGACGTACCCGGTGCGGCCGGCTATCTGATCGAACGCACCGGCGCCGACAGTCGGCCGACGATCGTTCGACACGGCGGCAGCGACGTCCCCGCCTTGCCAGCACCCCCGTTCGCCGACACCGGACTCGCCGAAGGCATTGAGTACGGCTATCGGGTCGGGGCGGTCGCCGGGGCGGAGTACCCCGTCTGGGCCTGGTCCGAGCCGGTGTCCTGTGCCGTCCTCACCGGGGATCCCGGCGTCGTCGAGGTCAGCGTCGACACCTCGGCGCCCGTACGACACCTGGACCGGGTCTGGCGGATGATCGGAGCGGAACGCCTCACCCAGCTCGGCTTCGGCGACGACGGTCACGGAAACCAGATCGGTGCGGAGTTCGCCGAGTCGCTGCGACGCGCACACGACGACCTCGGTGTCACGCACGTACGCGCCCACGCCCTCCTGCACGACGACAACAGGGTCGTCTCCCGCGACGGGGGCTTCTACGACGCGGTGGACCCGACGACCGGGGCCGTGGGTCACCGTCGGCTCGTGCTGGACCAGTCGATGGAGATGGCGGCGCTCGACAACGCGCTGAACCACGGCGCGTTGCAACGCCACTTCGCCCGCGACCCTGCCGCGTGGGCCGCGCGGACGTACCTCTCGCTGGACGATGTCGATCGCTCGTCGCCACGTCAGCAGGCGCTCGGTCCGGTAGCGCTCGTCGGTTGAGCAGTCCCGCAATGGCTGGGACTTCGCGAGGTAGTAGTTCGCGAAGTCCCAGCCGTTGCGACCAGTCCAACATTTCGGGATTATTCCGTCGAAGGGGAGAGGAAGCCCAATAGTTACGTCACGTAGTCGCTTGGTTACTCGTTATAATCAGCGTTTCCACTTCCCTACCCACCATGAAGAGAGTTCTCGATGAAACGATCACTGGCCACTGCGCTGGCGCTCACCGCCAGCGGTGCGCTCTTCCTCTCGCCCCTCGCGGCCAACGGCACTTCTGCCAAGACCGCCGCATCCGCAAAGACGACAACGACCCGGTTCGCCTTCGGAACGTCTGGGTACGCGACGCGCCTCGTCGGCGGTCAGCTTCCCGCCGGATCCGACAAGACCGCGTTCCAGGTCATCGGCTGCACGAACCAGGCCGGACTCAGCAAGACCAACACCGAGGTCGGGGTACAGCCCGGCGGGTTCTCGCTCAAGGCCGCCTCAACCCACGTCTGGACGACCCACCAGGGCACCCACGCGTCCGCCTGGGCCACGAACCGAATTGTGTCCGTCGCCCTTGGTCGAAACACGCTTGGCGTCTTGCGGGTCAACGGGATCGTCACCAAGACCCACGCCTACTGGGACGGCCGGTACCGGGCCCGCGCCTCGGTCACCGTCGCGTCGGTCACGCTTGCCGGGGTATCCCTCGGCGTGCCCACGCCGAGCAAACCAATCGTCGTGACCGGCGTTGCCACGATCTCGGTCGCTACCGGAACGCGGACGGTCACCGGACACTCCGCGGCGATCCAGACGACCGCCCTCAAGGTCCACCTTGACGCGACCAACTCGACGCTGTACATCGGACACGCCCGGTCGACGATCTTCCGCGGCTCGCCCGTCGGACTGTTCGGCGGCAGCGCCTACAGCACGAAGGCCAGCGTTGCCCAGGGCGTCATCACCAGTGGCGCCACGCCGTTGCTGGTCATGCCGTGCCAGGGGACGTATGGAATCACCCGCTACCGCTCCGTCGCCCACGCGGTGATCAAGAGCGGTGTGAACGCCCGCGGCCTCGAGACCAGCGAGCGCGCGTACGTCAAGGGCACGCACGCCGCGATGTTCACGGACGGCAAGATCGCCCGGCTGTCACTCGGTGGCGGCAGGCTCGTGATCAAGGCCGTCGAGGCCAGGGCACGTGCGTTCTACACCAGGGGCGGCAAGGTCCACACCGACCTCAAGGGCACGACCCTCGGCATCATCAGGGTCAACGGTCAGCGGGTCAGCTTCCCGCCATCCAACGTGATCCGCGTTCCCGGGGTCGCCACGGTCCAGCCTCGGGTGGTCAAGCGGACGCGGGACTCGATCAGTGTCACCTGCTTGCGCGTCACGCTGCTCGACGGCTCGTTGGCGGTCATCAACCTCGGACACGCGAGGGCACGTATCCACCCCACCAGTTGAGCACCCGTCGTCCCCGGGACGTCTCCTTCCCGACCGGATGACAACGCATCGCCCGGTGCACCGTGGTTCACACTCCGCGGTGCACCGGGCGACTCACGTCCGGACCGGTCGGGTGGCCGATGCCGCCCACGGCCACGTGTCGGCCTCCGCTCGACCTTCGAGGTATGAACCAGCTCCCGAGGCGATAACCTGGGACGACACCCCCATGCAAGGAAACGGAAGAGGCGAATCGGGTCGTGTCTCAGCCAGACGAGAGTCCCTTGGCCAGTCTCGGAGCCAACGAGTGGATCGTCGACGAAATGTACGAGCGGTACCTCGAAGACCCGAACTCCGTCGACCGGACATGGTGGGAGCTGTTCCGAAACCGCGACCAGGAACGGAAAGCGGCGAACGGTGCTCAGCAGACTCGTGCGCAGAAGGCTGGTGCTGAGCCGGCCGGTGACGGCGGCGAGTCCCTGAACCCGACGGCGACCCCTCCCGGACCGGCCAGCACCGGCTCGACCAGAGCCGCGCCGACCAGTGCCGGCTCGAACGGCCGGGCGACGGCGTCGACATCGACCGACCGGGCGGCATCGACGCCGACCAAGACCACGGGCCCCGGGACCACCGACACTGGGACCACCGGCACCGAGACCACCGGAACCAAGACCACCGGAACCAAGACCACGGGCCCCGGGACCACCGACACTGGGCCCACCGGCACCGAGACCACCGGAACCGAGACCACAGGCCCCGAGACCCCGGACACCCGCACCACAAGCACCGAGGCTGTTCCGATCAAGGCGACGCCGGCCGACCCGACGGCTTCCGACCCGACACCTGTCCACTCGCCACCCGGCACCGACGCGGCCGGCCCGCGCCCCGCTCCGGACGACGGCAGCGACTCCGAGCTGGTCGTCCTGCGTGGCGCGGCGGCCCGGACCGTGGCCAACATGGACACCAGTCTCACGGTGCCGACGGCGACGAGCGTCCGCACCGTGCCGGTCAAGCTGCTCATCGACAACCGGATCGTGATCAACAACCACCTGACCCGGGCCCGCGGCGGCAAGGTCTCGTTCACCCACCTGATCGGGTACGCGATGGTGAAGGCGCTGCGAGCGATGCCCGAGATGAACCACGGCTTCGAGGTCAAGGACGGCAAGCCGACGCTGGTCAAGCCCGGCCACGTCAACTTCGGGCTGGCGATCGACATCAAGAGACCCGACGGCAGCCGGACCCTGCTGGTGCCGTCGATCAAGGCCGTCGAGGCGATGAACTTCGCCGAGTTCTGGACCGGCTACGAGGACGTCGTGACGAGGGCTCGTGGCAACCGCCTCGGCGTACCCGACTTCGCCGGGACGACGATCACCCTCACCAACCCCGGCACCATCGGGACCAACCACTCCGTGCCACGGCTGATGTCCGGACAGGGTTGCATCGTCGGGGTCGGCGCCATGGAGTTCCCGCCGGAGTACCAGGGTGCGTCCGAGGCCACCATCACCCGGAACGCGATCAGCAAGGTGATGACGCTCACCTCGACGTACGACCACCGGGTGATCCAAGGCGCACAGTCCGGCGAGTTCCTCCGGCGGATCCACCAGTTGCTGCTCGGCGACGAGGGCTTCTACGACGAGATCTTCCGGGCGCTCCGCATTCCGTACGAGCCGATCCGCTGGGCGAACGACATCTCCACCGACCACGACGACGAAGTCAGCAAGCAGGCGCGGATCCTCGAGCTCATCCACGCCTACCGGGTCCGGGGCCACATGATGGCCGACACCGACCCCCTCGAGTACAAGCAGCGAAGCCATCCCGACCTGGACGTGGTCAACCATGGGCTGACGCTGTGGGACCTCGACCGCGAGTTCGCGACCGGGTCGTTCGGGAACGTGACCGGCCGCCGGTTCATGAAGCTGCGGTCCGTGCTCGGCATCCTGCGCGACTCGTACTGCCGTAGGACCGGCATCGAGTACATGCACATCCAAGACCCGGAGCAACGACGCTGGATCCAGGAGCGGGTCGAACGGCCCCACGAGCGGACGCCGCGCGAGGAACAGTTCCGCATCCTGCGCAAGCTGAACCAGGCGGAGGCGTTCGAGACGTTCCTCCAGACCAAGTACGTCGGCCAGAAGCGCTTCAGCCTCGAGGGCGGCGAGACGACCATCCCGCTGATCGACGAGATCTGCGAGGCGGCGGCGAATGCCGGCCTCGACGAGGTGTGCATCGGCATGGCCCACCGCGGTCGGCTGAATGTCCTCGCGAACATCGTCGGCAAGCGTTACTCGCAGATCTTCCGGGAGTTCGAGGGCAACATCGACCCACGCACCGTCCAGGGCTCCGGCGACGTGAAGTACCACCTCGGAGCCGAGGGTGCGTTCACTGCCGGGAACGGTGCGGTCGTCAAGGTCTCCGTCGCGGCGAACCCGTCCCACCTCGAGGCGGTCGACCCGGTGCTCGAAGGAATCGCCAGGGCCAAGCAGGATCTGTTGAACCGCGGCGCGGACTACCCCGTCCTTCCCCTGCTCCTGCACGGAGATGCCGCATTCGCCGGTCAGGGCGTCGTCGCCGAGACGCTGAACCTCTCCCAGCTGCGCGGCTACCGCACCGGCGGCACTGTCCACGTCGTCGTCAACAACCAGGTCGGGTTCACCACGTCGCCCGCGGCGTCACGCTCGTCGCTCTACTGCACGGATGTGGCCCGGATGGTCCAGGCGCCGATCTTCCACGTCAACGGCGACGACCCCGAGGCGTGCATCCGAGTCGCCCAGCTGTCATTCGAGTACCGGCAGGCGTTCAACAAGGACGTCGTCATCGACCTCGTCTGCTACCGCCGTCGCGGACACAACGAGGGGGACGACCCGTCGTACACCCAACCCTTGATGTACGACCTGATCGAGAACAAGAGGTCGGTGCGCAAGCTCTACACCGAGGCGTTGATCGGGCGCGGCGATATCACGGTCGAGGAGGCCGAGCACGCCCTGCTCGACTACCAGAAGCAGCTCGAGCGGGTGTTCACCGAGGTACGCGACGCCAAGAACGACCAGGAGGCCTACATCACGGCACCGGAGTACCCCGCCAAGGGCGCGGCCGCCGGCAGCACCCAGACCGCCATCAGCCAGGAGGTGCTGAAGCAGGTCGCCGACGCCCACGTGAACGTGCCGGACGGCTTCACCGTGCACCCGAAGGTGCTCCCGCAGCTTCAGCGCAGGGCGGCGGCCATCACCGACGGTCCGATCGACTGGGGAACCGGCGAGATCCTTGCCCTCGGATCGCTGTTGCTCCAGGGTCGTCCGGTACGACTGTCCGGCCAGGACTCCCGCCGCGGGACGTTCGTCCAGCGGTTCGCCACGATCATCGACCGGCGTACCGGCGCCGAGTGGACTCCCCTGCAGAACCTTTCACCGGATCAGGCCCAGTTCTACATCTACGACTCGCTGCTCTCGGAGTATGCCGCGATGGGTTTCGAGTACGGCTACTCCGTCGCGCGTCCGGAGGCGTTGACGCTGTGGGAGGCGCAGTTCGGTGACTTCGCCAACGGGGCACAGACCGTCATCGACGAGTTCGTCTCGTCGGGCTCGGCCAAGTGGCAGCAACACTCGGGAGTCGTGCTGCTGCTGCCGCACGGGTACGAGGGGCAGGGACCGGACCACTCGTCGGCCCGGATCGAGCGGTTCCTGAGCATGGCGGCTGACGACGCGATCGTCATCGGCCAACCGTCGACACCGGCGAGCTACTTCCATCTGCTGCGGCAGCACTCGCTCGGCGCGGCGCACCGTCCGCTGGTGGTCTTCACGCCGAAGTCGATGCTGAAGCGCAAGGATGCCGCCTCGCATCCCGACGACTTCACCACCGGGACGTTTCGGCCGGTGATCTCCGACGACGCCGCAGATGCCGACTCCGTCACCACGTTGGTCCTGTGCTCGGGACGGATCACGTGGGACCTACTGGCCGAGCGCAAGCGTCTCGATGCCGCCGGTTCGCCGTTCGCGGTCGCCCGAGTCGAGCAGCTCTACCCGCGCCCCGTCGACGAGCTCAGAGACGTGATCGCGAGGTACCCCAACCTGGAGCGGATCCGATGGGTGCAGGACGAGCCCGCGAACATGGGGCCGTGGGCCGACTTCAAGCTCAACCTTGCGCCGGAGCTGGGCGGCCTCCCATTCGACCGGGTCTCCCGGCAGGAGTCGGCCAGCCCGTCGGTCGGTCAGGCCAAGCGGCACCAAGAGGAGCTGCGTACGCTGCTCGCCGAGGCGTTCGGGTAGGCGGCTCGGTGGTGTACCACACCGATCGCGGTATCGAGGAGCTGATCGACCGCCGTGGGGAAGAAGGCGTCACGCTCGGCTGGCTTTCCGACCGGCTGCGGGAGTTCGTCGACCTGAATCCTGAGTTCGAGAACGCCGTCGAACGGCTCGCCACCTGGTTGGCCCGGCTCGACGACGACGACTCGTGAGCCCCCGCCGGATCCTGCTCGTCACGCTGGTCGGCGTGGTGTGTCTCGTCGCGGCTCTGCTCGCACACCGTTCAGCCGAGCCGCCGATCGCGCGTGGGCCGAACATCGTCTTGATCAGCACCGATGACATGCGCACCGGCGACCTCGCGTACATGCCGTTCACGCGCCGGCTGCTCGCGGGCAACGGCGTCTCGTTCGACAACATGGTCTCGCCGTACCCGCTGTGCTGTCCGGCGCGGGCGGAGATCCTGTCCGCCCAGTACTCCCACAACAACGGCGTACGCGGCAACGCCTGGCCGAACGGCGGCTACTACAAGCTCGACAGCAACCACACGCTGCCGGTATGGCTCAAGGCCAAGGGCTACGACACGGGATTCATCGGCAAGTACCTCAACCAGTACGGCAAGCGCGACCCGTACGCGGTCCCGCCCGGGTGGAACCACTGGTTCGCGTCGGTCGACGGGACGTACGATTACTGGTACTCGAGGTACAACAGCGACGGGCAGCTCCAGTCGTACCCGGACGTCTACCAGACGAACCAGATGACCGCGACGGCGGAGGACTGGATCACGCAGTTCGCCATCGACGCGCGCCCGTACTTCCTCTGGCTGTCCTATACCGCGCCGCACACCTCGTGCTCGGTCACGGCGGCGAGCGCACGGATCGAGGGACGGTGCTGGAACGACCCCGTCGGGGCGCCGGGGGACGTCGGCAAGTACAGCAGCCTGCCGATGGTCAAGAACCCGTCGATCAACGAAAAGGACGTGAGCGACAAGTCGCAGTTCATCCAGCAGCTGCCGCGGTACTCGGCCTGGCGGCTGCTCGCCCACGAACGGCTCTACCGGACCCGCCTGGAGTCGCTCCAGTCCGTCGACCGCGACATCCGTGACATCGTCGAACGCCTCAAGGCGACCGGCCAGTACGACAACACCTACCTGCTGTTCACGTCGGACAACGGGTTTCAGCTCGGCGAGCACCGGTGGACCGGCAAGATCCTCGGGTACGAGCCGTCGCTGCGGGTGCCGATGATCATCACCAACCCGAACCTCCCGCACGGCGTCCATCGGCAGCAGACCGTGACCACCGTCGACATCGCCGCCACGATCGTCGACCTCGCCGATGCGGGTGGCCAGGTCGACCATCCGATGGACGGCACGTCGATGATGCCGCTGGCGACGGGGAGGCGGCCCGACGGGGCCGACCGGATCGTGCCGATCGAGGCTGGACCACTCCGTCCCAATGTCCCTGGCTGGCTGTACCGCGGCGTTCGCACCAGTCAGTACACATACCTCAACTACGGGTCCCTGGGCGAGGAGTTCTACGACCGCAGACGCGACCCGTACGAGCTCAACAGCTCGCTCCGGGACCCGCGGTACTCCCGCCTGGTCGCGCAGCTGCGCGCAATCTCCGTCGAGCTCCAGACCTGCAAGGGCGCCCAGTGCGTCTCGTTCGTCACACCGTGAAGACGATCTTGCCGAACACGGCACCGCGTTCCATCGCGGCGAAGCCGTCCCGGGCATCGGTCAACGGGTAGGTAGCGTCGACAAGCGGACGGACGCCCGTCAGATCGAGCATGCTCACCAGCGCGCCGAGCTCGTCGCGAGTGCCCATCGTCGAGCCGAGGACTCGGAGCTGGAGGAAGAAGACCCGGTTCAGCTCCGTCTGTTCGGGGTTCGGCCCGGACGTTGCACCGGACACGACAACGGTTCCCCCGGGCCGTACCGACCGCAGCGAGTGCGACCACGTCGCCTGTCCGACGGTCTCCATCACGGCGTCCACCCGCTGCGGAAGCCGGCTACCCGTAGCGACGGCCTCGTCCGCACCGAGCTCGCGGGCACGTACCAGCTTGAATTCGTCCCGGCTGGTCACGAACACCCGCATACCGGCGCCCTTCGCCAAGATCAGTAGCGCGGTCGCCACGCCTCCGCCCGCGCCCTGCACGAGCACACTGTCCCCGGGCCGCAGGCGACCTTTCGTGAACAGCATCCGGTACGCCGTCAGCCACGCCGTCGGGAGGCAGGCGGCCTCCTCGAACGTCAGCCCTGGCGGCTTCGGCACCAGGTTTCGCCGAGGCACGGCGACGCGTTCGGCGAACGTACCCAGATAGCGCTCCGACAGCAGCGACCGGCGGGGGTCCAGGGTCTCGTCACCGAGCCAGTCCGGATCGCTGATGACCGCGTGCACGATGACCTCCGCGCCGTCCGCGTCGACGCCCGCGGCGTCACAGCCGAGGATCATCGGCAGCCGATCGGACGGAAGGCCGACACCGCGCAACGACCACAGGTCATGGTGGTTGAGTGCCGCCGCCTTCACGTCCACAGTCGTCCAGCCGTCCGGGACTTCCGGCGTCGGGACGTCTCCGGCCTCGAGGCCGGACAACGGGTCGTCGGCATCTTGTGACGCGGCGTAGACGGCGAACATAGACGCCAACCTAGCGACAGCTGACCGCCACCGACGAGGTCGCCTGCCCGCATGCTCCTTGCAACCGGGGTCTCCCGCGGTTTTCCCAGGTTAACCTGGGAAAGCGAATCGGGGCCGGGGCCAGACCCGCAGGAGTACGAGGGCGACCACGTCGGCTGCCGCGACGACGCCGACGACGCGGGAGTCGACCCCTGCGCGGTGATTGTCCGCCGCGACCCACCAGCCGCCGTCGGTCACACGGGCCAGCCGCTTCACTGCCAGCGGCCGGTTCGGGAGCCGTACGACGGCGAGCCGGCCGGCGCGCGGCGCGGCGGCGTAGTCGACGAGCAGTCGGTCACCGGCACGAAGCGTCGGTTCCATCGAGCGTCCGGTGACGATGGCGAAGCCGAATCTACGTCGATGCTGCCGTGCGACGGGGGGTAGTGTCACAGGGACAGTCTGGCGACATTGATGGATCCACAGAAGGGACCGAATTTGATGAGGCACCTGTTTGCCCCAACCGTCCGGGTTTCCGCCCACTGCGACCTCCCGTGCGGGGTTTACGACCCGATGCAGGCCAAGATCGAGGCCGACTCGGTACGTGCCATCGCGCAGAAGATGGCGGACAACGACGACCCCGACTTCCACGCCCGGGCCCTCCTGATCAAGGAGCAGAGGTCGGAACTCGTCAAGCATCACCTGTGGGTGCTGTGGACGGACTACTTCAAGCCGCCTCACTTCGAGAAATACCCCGAGCTCCACACGCTCGTCAACGAGGCGACGAAGCTTGCCGGAGCAAGCGGCACGAAGGGCTCGACCGACGTCGAGGTCGCCGACCAGCTGCTCGCGAAGATCGAGGAGATCTCGAAGATCTTCTGGGAGACCAAGAGCGGCTAGAACGGTTCGCAGGTCGCTGACCTGGGCGTTTACCTGTCGGATGTCGCCTCAGCAGCAGCTTCCCGCACGGTCTCCGTGCCGCTGATCTCCACCTCTCCGAACCCGTGCTGGCTAGTTGTTCGGCGGTGACGTTGTGCTCGCGGACGCCGTCGTTGTGCTCCGCGAGCAGCACCCGGATCGTCGTTTTCGTTTCGGTCATCGCCTTCCTTAGGCCAAACCCTGACGGGGCTCCGCCCCAGTCCCACGAGTCGTGTGGTGGCCCGGGTTCGCTTTGGGGCTCCGGTCGGCGGTTGTGTCCGAAGACTTCCGTGTTGTGACCGCGCGCCACCAGTGGCTCCCCCAGTGGCTCAAGACCACCAGTGGCTCCCCCAGTGGCTCCGTCCCGAGCGGCTCAAGGCCCGAGGGGCTCGCCTGTGCCTGGCCCGGCGTACCGCTCAGACGTCGTCGGGTGACGTGTCGTCGGGCGTCCGTCGGCCGTACAACGCCGCGGTCGTGGCCGGGTGCAGCACGCAGAAGACCGCGGCCAGCGCCGGGATGGCGATCACCGGCGCGAGCCAGCGCTGCGAGGTTCCCCAGAAGCTGTACGCCATCCCGAGCGCGATGAGCTGGGTCAGCAAGATGGCGCCCCGCGGCCATCGACGGGCGCGCCAGAGCCCGCGCGCGCAGGCGGCGAGCCCGAGAGCGTAGATCCAGAAGAAGACGGCGCTGGTCAGCCCCTCGGCGATCCGGTCGCGATGGATGTCGACGATCGCAGCGAGTCCGAGGACGACCAGAGCAAGCGCCTCGAGGACGCAGACTCCGGCGCCGCCGAGCAGGTACGGGCGCGCCCGGTACGCTGGGTCGGCCGGGGCGGGTTCAGGGTCGGTCACGCGGGAACTGTAGCCGGGTTGCCACCGCCGCCTCCGAGACCGCGGGTAAACCCGACAATCCGTGATCAAACCGGCTGGAACGCCCGTGTGACGCATCAGACAACCTGAAAAGCCGATGAAAAGGGTTGTGCGCCGTCCGGTCAGTTGCGACCATCGATAACGCGGCTGTAGCAACCGTCTACAGCATGTCGCCGAAGTCCTCTGGTCACCCCGAGCAGACAGGATCAGGCGGGAGTTCGTGAAGAGATTCACGAGTGAGCTGATGAAGAGGAGTCACCCCATGGATTGGCGCCACCGCGCCGCGTGCTTGGACGAGGACCCCGAGCTGTTCTTTCCCATCGGGAACACCGGGCCCGCCTTGCTCCAGATCGAAGAGGCCAAGGCCGTGTGCCGTCGATGCGACGTCCGCGAGCAGTGTCTCGCATGGGCATTGGAAGCGGGTCAGGACCATGGGGTGTGGGGCGGCCTCTCCGAAGACGAGCGGCGAGCACTGAAGCGTCGTCGCGCCAGGGCGCGAATCCGCACCGCCTGACCCTGATCCGGCCACCCGCAGAGCATCTCGTCGAGCGACCGGACGGCTCCGCCACCAGCTCCTCGGTGGCCAGGCCCAGCGCCTGCCCGCCCGATCAGGTCAGCGGTCTTGCCGAGATGTCCGTACGTCGACAGCGCGTTCGGACTGGCGTAGCTGACGGCCCCTTTCTCGTCGAGCCGGATGAAGCCGTCGCCGACGCGCGATTCATCCTCGACGAGGTTCGTGTGCTCCGCGGCGAGGCTGTCGAGGAAGGCCACCGTCGGAGCCTAGTGTCACGACGGTCAACCCCTCGGATCGTGTGCCAGGATTGGGACATGTCGCGACCGATGTGGGAGACCGTGGTCGAGACCGACTTCGCAGTGCCGATAGATCGGCCCCTCAACGACCTGACCACCGAGCTCGTCGAGATGCTCGGTACGACCGACCCGGAGCTGCGGGACGAGATCGCGTATCGCGTGCTTGCGACCTGGATCTGCCGCGGAGTCTACGACGACCTGCTCGCCACCTTGGGGGACTCCATCGCCCGCGGCATGCAGGTCGGACTCGGCGATGACGGCACCGACACGGTCTTCCGACGCTCGTTCGCGGCGCTGATCCTGACCGGGTGCCTCGAGCGGGACAACGCCGCCCGGCTGCTGCCGAAGGAGCTGTTTCTCCAGTGGAGCGACCGAGGTATCAGTTGGCTCCTGCGCGAGCAGGACCTGCGTGGTCTTGTTCCCGACAAGGGCTCGGCACATGCGGTCGCCCACGGCGCAGACCTCCTCCGCGCGATCGCCGCGTCGCACCACAGCGGTGCCGACGAGGCCGAGGTCGTCCTCGGCGTGATCGCCGAACGGTTGCAGCGCCCGACACGTCACCTGCTCGTCGACGGCGAGGTCGACCGGTTGGCCGCGGCAGCACTGACGGTCGTCTACCGCAACCTGGTCTCGGCCGACGTGCTCGACGCCTGGGCCAGCCGACTCGGCGACGGGCTCGAGGCCACGGAGGGGCGGACCGACGTGCCTACCCCTGCTGCCCGCAACACGTCGGGGTTCATCCGCGCCGTCTACGTCCACCTGGGAGCGGGAATCCGGCCACCGATGCCTCACCCCGACGACCAGGAGATGTTCGACCGGGTGCCCGCCCACCGCGCGGACCTGCTGCTGGCTCTGCTGGCCCAGGTTCCGAGGTCCGCGCCCTGGTTGTACGCCCGCCGCTCATGACGGCACCCGGCACCGTCATGGAAGGCCACGGGGGCGACTTCGCAGTGGCCGTCGCGCGTTCGCACGGCGTCGAGACGATGTTCACGTTGTCCGGTGCGCACGTGTTCCCCGCGTACGACGGCGCCGTGAAGGCAGAGCCGCCGATCCGCCTCGTCGACGTCCGGCACGAGGCGTCGGCCGTGTTCGCCGCGGAGGCGACCGGCAAGCTGACCCGGACCCCCGGCCTTGCTGTCCTGACGGCAGGACCTGGCGTCACGAACGGCGTGAGCCCGATCGCGCAGGCGTACTTCAGCGGCTCCCCTCTGGTCGTCCTCGGCGGCCGGGCGCCGGCGTTTCGATGGGGTGCCGGAAGCCTTCAGGAGCTCGACCACCCGCCGATCCTGGAGACGATCACCAAACTTGCCCGCACCGTGTCATCCGTCGACCGGCTCGCCGACGACGTCGACGAGGCGTTCACGACAGCCGGGTCGCCGCACCGAGGGCCGGTGTTCGTCGACATTCCGATGGACCACTTCTTCTCCCGCACCGAACGGGCCGTCCCGGCCGCGTCCGACCGGCAGACCGGATCGCCGGACCCGGACGACGTGGCCGCGATTGCGAGCCTGCTCGCCGAGGCGCGCAATCCCGTGCTGGTGCTGGGGACCGACGTCTGGCTGGACGGCGCCGAAGAGGCGGCGGCCCGCCTCGTCGATGAGCTTCAGCTGCCCGTGGTCACGAACGGCATGGGCCGCGGCATGATCCCCGGCGGTCACCCGCTGCTGGCGGCGAAGGCGCGTGCAGCGGCGTTCGGTCGCTGTGATCTCGCGGTGGTCGTCGGAACGCCCCTCGACTTCCGACTCGGGTTCGGAGCGTTCGGTGGGAAGGACGGTGCACCGCCGGCACGCGTCGTCCACATCGCCGACTCCGACGGCCAGTTGAGCCGGCAGGTTCCGACAGCCGCGACCGCTTCGGGAGACCTCGGTGCGGTCCTCGACGCCGTCCGTGAGGCGTACCTTGCTGGTCGCCGGCTCCCCGACTGGTCAGCCTGGCGTACGACGATGTCCCTGGCGGTGGCGGCAGGTACCGACCGCGACCGCGAACTCCTCGGCTCCGACGCTGAGCCGATCCACCCGGCGCGGGTCTACGGCGAGCTGCTCCCCCGGCTCGCCGAAGACGCCGTGGTGATCGGTGACGGAGGGGATTTCGTGTCGTTCGCCGGAAAGTACATCGAACCCCGGCAGCCCGGTTGCTGGTTCGACCCCGGTCCGTTCGGGTGTCTCGGCGCGGGTCTCGGCGCAGCGATCGCCGCTCGGATCGCGCGCCCCGCGTCCCAGGTGGTGGTCCTGCTCGGCGACGGCGCAGCCGGTATGTCGCTGATGGAGGTGGACACACTCGTGAGGCACCGGCTACCGGTCGTCATGGTGCTGGGCAACAACTCGTGCTGGGGCCTGGAGAAGGGGCCAATGCGGCTGTTGTACGGATACGACGTCTTGACCGACCTCGCGCCGGAGACTCCCTACCACCGGATCGTGGAGGCGTTGGGCGGAGCCGGCGAGCAGGTCAAGGACCCCCACCAGGTCGGACCTGCGCTCGACCGCGCCTTCGCGTCCGGCGTCCCGTACCTCGTCAACGTGATCACCGACCCCGCCGCCGCGTACCCGCGTACGACCACTGGGATCTGAGCCACCGCGCCAACTGAGGCACACCGGTCGATCTGAGACGCGGCCCGCGAGCGAACTGGGCCAGCCGAGAAATCGCGCCGCCAGCGCCCATCTGAGACACTGGTGCGAGGGTCCCGACGTTCGGTGGACCTCGACCGACCAAGGAGGGACCACCGTGAGCAAGACAGGTCGCAAGCGCCGCGCTCGACGCAAGAAGGCCGCCAACCACGGCAAACGTCCCAACACCTGACGTCGGTTTTCGCAGGACCGAAAGGCCGCGGAAGGGACCACGGCCGCTGTTTCACTCGGGTCGGTGGAGGCCGATCTGCAGCTGAACCTGACGGATCGAGAACAGCACCCGCTGACGTAGCTCGACCGGTGCGCGTTCGTGGCACGACCGGTGTACGAGGGCCTTCAGCAACCGATCGAGGTCGCACTCGCTCAAGCAGGGCCGGCACGCCTCGACGTGCGACTGAATCGCGTCGCGGTCGGCATCCGGCAGCTCGTTGTCGATGAATTCGAACAACCGCGCGATGACATCACGGCAGTCCGGCGCCGATGGCGTGCGTTCGGTCATGGCGTCATCTCCGCCGGCTTCGGGTCCCGGATCAGGCCACGTTCGGCGGCATAGTCGCTCAGCAGCTCGCGCAGCTGCCGGCGGCCGCGGTGCAGCCGTGACATCACGGTTCCAATCGGGGTCTCCATGATGTCGGCGATCTCTTTGTACGCGAAGCCCTCGACGTCCGCGAGGTAGACGGCGAGGCGGAAGTCATCCGGCAGCTGCTGCAGCGCGTCCTTGACGTCGGAGTCGGGCAGGTGGTTCAGCGCCTGCACCTCGGCCGACTGGAGTCCGGTCGACATGTGTGACTCGGCGCGCGCCAGCTGCCAGTCCTGGACGTCCTCACCGCCATGCTGCGCCGGCTGGCGTTGCTTCTTGCGGTAGTTGTTGATGAACGTGTTCGTCAGGATGCGGTACAGCCAGGCCTTGAGGTTCGTGCCCGGGTTGAACTGGTGGAACGACGAGAACGCCTTGGCGTAGGTCTCCTGGACGAGATCCTCCGCGTCGTGCGGGTTCCGCGTCATCCGCAAACCGGCAGAGTACAACTGGTCGAGGAACACCAATGCGTCTCGCTCGAACCGCGCGGTGCGCTCCTCGATCGTCTCCTCGGGCTCTGTCATTGGGGCCAAGGATAGTGACCGCTCGAGACGTCCGTGACAGCGCTCGGTGCGGTCGGCGTCGGGGTGCCGCCGGTCCCGGTGGGCTCCGGGTCGCGCTCGTACGAGCGTGGCCGACATCGGCTGTCCTCCACCTTGAGTGTTGTGGACGACCGTCGCGGTCGACCCACAGGTTCAACGCAGCGACGTCGCCACTCATTCCCAGGCGGCGACCCTGCCCGGCGCTGACGCGTTCGCAGACTCATCGACGTCCCGATCAGCAACCTCATCGACCCAGGCCGACCCGAAGGCCGGACGCCCAGGCCGGCGCCGAGGCCCGACGCCCAGGCCCGACGCCCAGGCCGGCGCCGAGGCCCGACCCGCAGCCTCATCCGACCCGCAAAGTGATCCACTCGACGACCGCCTCGACCACGATCGCCAACGCGTCGTCGTTGCTGAGCGGTGCGCGGCGCGACACCCGCAGGCTGTGGTCGGCGTACGGCACGGTCGCGAGGTCGACCGTCGGCGGAAACTGTGATGGGCGCCCGAACGGATCGCGGTCGCCCTGTACGACCAGCGTCGGAACACCGGTACCGCGCAGCTCGTCGACCCTGGACCTGTCGGGACGGCCGGGAGGGTGCAAGGGAAAGGACAGTGCGATCACCCCGACCGCGCCGAGGCGCTTGGCCATCCGGCAGGCGACTCTGGCTCCCGCGCTGCGTCCGCCCCAGACAATCGGGGTTCGGACCCGGATCGCGTTGGCCGCCGCCAGCGCACCCTCGTCCAGGCGCCGGGGTCCAGCCGCCACCCGTCGGCCGGCGACGTGCCATGGCTGCTCGACCCTGAACACGTTGATCCCGAGGGGCGGCAGACGCCGCGCGAGCACCTCGAGGTCCGGCGTGTCGATGCCCGCACCAGCCCCGTGGTTCAGGACCAGGGTCGCGACTGGCCGGATCGCCCGGGCCGGGTAGATGCGTAGCTCACCGAGGTCGGTGTTGATCGCGCGGTACGTGACCACAGGGTTCCTCAGCCGTCCAGCATCAGGGCGTCGTCGGACTCGACGGGCACAGGTTGCACCAGGTCCGGGCCGTTGTTGCGGACGTCGTTGACCTTCGTCGAGACGGGGTACGCCTCCAGCCGCCCCGGGGCAGCCGGCACAAGCAGCCCGTCGAGGTGGCCGAGGTCACTCAGGGTCGGGTCCAGCCATTCGGCGTACCGCCCTGGCTCGACAAGCATCGGCATCCGATCGTGGATCCGGCCGAGGTGGTCCTCGGCCGAGGTCGTGATGATCGTGACCGTCCACCAGAAGGCGCCGGCCGCCTGCCTGTCCTGGATGCTGTTGTCACGCCAGATCTCGTAGAGTCCCGCCATCGCGATACCGCCGCCGTCCGACGGCCGGATGAAGAACGGCTGCTTGACCGGCTTGCCGTGCTTGGTCCGTTGTTGGGTGGGATACCACTCGTAGTAGCCGTCCGCGGGAATCAGGGCGCGGCGGGCGGCAAATGCTCGCTTGAACGCCGGTTTCTCGGCGAGCGTCTCGCGTCGGGCGTTGATCAGCCGGCTCCCGATGGACGGGTGCTTCGCCCATGACGGCACCAGCCCCCACCGTGCGACCCGAAGCCGGCGTACCGGTGCTGCGCCCTCGTCTGGTTGGCCGTCCTGGTCCCGGGGCCGCCGCGCCAGCACTGCATAGACGTCCTTCGTCGGCGCCACGTTGTAGTCCGGTTCGAGTGACTCGGCGACGTCGACACGATCGATCCGGAAGTCGTCGACCAGGTCGTCGGCTGATCGGCTCGACGAGTAACGACCGCACATGCAGGGAACCCTGCCACACTCGACCTACGTCACGGCCCACCTAGTGTCGCGTATTAGAGGTCCTTTCAGGCTTGCGGCGAGGACAGGCGGATGCATCGCAAGGCGGAGCACGAGCCGATCGCAGCGGCGCCTATCGGCGACGTGAGACAACGCCGCGAGCCGCCGGATGGACCGCCGCAAGGCGAAAACGACCTCCGATACGCGACACGAGATGCCTCGTGACCCCCCGAGTGGCCACGAGGTCAGCGGGCGAGCTCGTCCAGGAGGAGAACCCCCGCCTCACTGTGTGCCGGTAGTCCTTCGATCCAGATCCGGGTCTGGACCGGCGCTCCGGCCGCACTCGGCGAGCGTCGGCTCCACCGGTAGAGGTGGCTTGCCAAGACGGCCCGG
Source organism: Propionibacteriales bacterium (assembly GCA_038253325.1). Classification (GTDB taxonomy): domain Bacteria; phylum Actinomycetota; class Actinomycetes; order Propionibacteriales; family Nocardioidaceae; genus JBBSHE01. Next base: position 8,790 of record JBBSHE010000034.1, on the reverse strand, counting down.
CGTTCGCCGACCGCGTGATCGCGCGGCACCAGAGCGCAGACGCGACGGTTGGTGAGGCCGGTCAGCACCTCACCGCCGGAGTAGACCTCGCGGATCGCTGCCGCCATCTCCACGAGCCGAAACGCGTGCTCGAAACAATCGGTCTCGGGCGAGCGGTCGGCGATCTCGACGACCACCAGCGCATAGTCATCGGCGACCGACCGGTCTGCCCGCTCCGCTTCGCGATACAACGCGGCCAGGACGGAACGCAGGTGGGGTATCGACGAGAGCCCCGTGAGCGGATCCTCGCACGCCATGCCGTGCTGGTACCTCAGGCTTGCCTCGGACCAGGCGACGGCGGCGGCCCGCGCCGCGTCGAACGCTGGTCCGCCGGCACCGGAGCGACGGATGACTTGCTCCAGGTGGTCGAGCAGCTCGGCCAGTCCGAGACCCTCCTCGGCGGCGACGGAACCGAGCTCGTGACAGAGGCCCACGACATCGCCCCGCCACATCAGCGTCTCCGCCAGCGCGTCGAGCTGCGCCGACATACGTCCGAATTCGGCCGGTTGGCGTACCCTCTTCATGTGAAGCGTGAAACGCGTCATCCTGCCTGAGCCTCCCTGTTCCTCTGCGGTAACACGATCAGACAACGACAGCATGACGCCGTTCACGCGTCATGAATGGAACGACTTCACGTTGGGATCATCGCCATGAGTACCCCGCCACCGTTCGACGCCGAGGCGTCGAGCGACGCAGAGCTCATCGCGTTGGTCCGGGGCGGTGACCTGGAGGCGTACGGTCAGCTGTTCTCCCGGCATCGCGACGCAGCGCTCCGCCTCGCCCGTCAGTTGACGTGGGCGGGCGATGCCGACGACCTCGTCTCCGACGCCTTCAACGGCGTGCTGCGGGTGCTGACGAACGGTGGCGGTCCGGATGTCGCGTTCCGTCCGTATCTGCTCACCGCCGTGCGTCGCCGCCACATCGACAGCATGCGGTCCGGCAAACGGGTCCGGACGACCGATGACATCGAGCAGTTTGACCGCGGGCAGCCGTTCCGCGACCCGGCGGTCGCCGCGTTCGAGAGCACTACCGCTGCGCGCGCGTTCACCAGTCTCCCTGAGCGCTGGCAGATGGTGCTATGGCAGATGGAGGTCGAGGGACAGAAACCCGCCGAGATCGCAGTGCTCCTCGGAATCAGCGCCAACAGCGTGTCTGCGCTTGCCTACCGTGCCCGGGAGGGTCTGCGGCAGGCGTACCTGCAGAACCACCTCGCCGACACGGGTGACGCCGAGTGCCGTTGGGTGACCGAGCGGCTCGGTGCGTACGTCCGGAACGGGCTTGCCCGCCGCGAGGGCTCCAAGGTCAGCGAGCATCTCGACGGCTGTGACCGCTGCTCCGCGGTGTATCTCGAACTGGTCGAGGTGAACTCGAACCTCCGAGCTGTCATCGCTCCGGCCATCCTCGGCTCCGCTGCCGCCGCTTACCTCGCTGCGACCCACGGGGCCGCCGCGGGCGGGACGGCCCTCGCGTCGTCCGGGTCGTGGCTCGGGCACGCCTGGCACGTCGTGACGGCCAACGGGGCCATCGCCGGAGGGACGGCGGCGGCAACGGCCGCGGTCGTCGGCATTGTTGCCGCGACAGCGCTCACCGGCGGTCCCGGCAACAACCGGGTGGCCGACCCGCTGCTCAGCTCGGGACTGTTCGGCTCCGTCGGACCGGCGGCCACGAGCTCGTCATCGTCGACGTCCGCCGCTCCCCGCCGCACGAAGCAGACGCATGCGCGCCACGCGGTGCCAGCCAGCAGGTCCGTGACGGCGAGGTCCGACACTCCGGCGACGGTGTTGCCGAGGTCCGCCCTCCCGGGGTCGACCGTCCCGACATCGGTCGTCACGACCGGACTGACGACGTCTCCGACGACGTTGCCCACCACGACACCGACCACCAGCGTGCCGACGAGCGCCGTTACGACCACCACCGTGACGACCAGCACGACCACGACCACGACCAGCATCACCACGGCCACGACCCCGACGACAAGCACGACCACCACCACCACAACAGCAACGGCGACGACCACGGCTCCGACGACGAGCAGCACACCCACGACGACGACCACGACCACGGTGCCTCCGGTGGACGTCAGCCTCACCGACAACCCGTACGTCGGGGGGTCGCGCTACCTGCGGTTCGTGCGATCGCCGCTGTTCGTCGCGACGCAGGAACCGGCGACCCAGCTCACCATGGTCATATCGACCAGCTCGAGGCTGCTGCTCGTGTTGCCGCACGGGTGGCGGTGCGACGCCACCCCGGTGGCGCGGGATCGGACCTGCACCATCGTCGGCGCCACTCCGCCGCCGCTCTGGATTATGGTCGTCGAACCCGGGTCCGGCCCGCTCACCTACACGGCGACCGTCACGGCTGCGAACGACGTCGGCGATCCGCCCGGCAACAACACGGTTTCGTTCAGCGGGTGACCGCGTAGTATTCCCTTCCCGGGCAACGACGGAGACGAGTAGCCGCGGAACGTTGTGGACACAGAGAGCCGCCGGCTGCTGCAAAGGCGGACCACGACCCGCGTCGAAGACACTCCCGAGCCGAACCGGCTGGTCCTCGTCACGGACCGATCGAGGCCGTCCTGCCGTGGACGGCGAAGGTGTGGTGGCACAGCGACCAGAGGCCCATCGCCCACACCTCCGGGCAAGTCGACGCCATGGAGGTGACGGACATGAATACCCCGCTGCCGAGAACGCTCGCGGCCTCTCTTCCGGGAGTATCCGCTGGCACCGACGTCCGGCTTGCCGGCTGGATCCACCGCCGTCGACGTCTGTCGGGCGTCACGTTCGTCGTCGTACGCGACCGCAGCGGGCTGGCGCAGGTCGTGCTGCGTGACGACACCACCCGCAACCAGCTCGACGGTTGGGGAGAGGAAACCGTCGTCGAGGTGACCGGCATCGCCAGCGCCAACGCTCAGGCACCCGGTGGGGTCGAGATCGTGGAGGCCACGTTCAGCGCGCTGTCGGGTCCGGCGGTCACCCCTCCAGTCGAGCTCTGGCGCCCCGAGCTCGACGTCAGCCTTCCGGTGCTGCTCGACAACGCCCAACTGACGTGGCGTCATCCGACGCGACGCGCCGTCTCGACGCTCGCAGCGGCCGCGCTGCAGGGCTTTAGGGGGACACTCGATGCCGCGGACTTCACCGAGGTGCAGACTCCGAAGTTCGTCGAGTCGGTGACGGAATCCGGTGCGAATGTCTTTCAGGTCGACTACTTCGGACGGCCCGCGTACCTCGCTCAGTCCCCACAGTTCTACAAGCAGGTCCTGGTCGGTGTCCACGAGCGCGTCTACGAGGTCGGCCCGGTGTTCCGCGCCGAGCCGCACGACACGGTTCGCCATCTGGCGGAGTACGTCTCGCTCGATGTCGAGCTCGGATTCATCCGCGACCACCATGACGTCCTCCGGGTTCTGCGAGACGTGCTCGCCGGGATGACCGCCGCAGTTCGCGACAGGGCGTCGGTGGCGGTGGGCCTGCTCGAGACCGACGTGCCGGTCGTACCCGACGAGATTCCGGTCGTGCACTTCACCGACGCCCTCCGACTGGCGGGCGGGTCACCCGACGAGCTCGACCTGTCGCCTGCGCACGAGCGCGCGCTCGGGTTCTGGGCACTGGACGAGTACGGCAGCGACTTCCTCGCCGTCGAGGGTTATCCGTTGGCGAAACGACCGTTCTACACCCATCCCCAGCCCTCGGACCCGCGCAGTTCGAACTCGTTCGACCTGATCTTCCGGGGAGTCGAGCTGGTCACCGGCGGACAGCGGCTGCACCGGTACCCGGACTACGTGGCGGCGCTTCTCGCGCGTGGTGAGCAACTCGAGCCCTACCAGGCATACCTCCGGACATTCGAGCTCGGGATGCCACCTCACGGTGGTTTCGCAATCGGCCTCGAGCGCTTCATCGCGCGCCTGATCGGCGCCGCGAACGTACGAGAAGCCACGCTGTTCCCGCGCGATCTGCACCGGTTGTCTCCGTGATCCCCCTCGCCTGGCCGGTGCCGGGGTGGCCGGACCACCCGCGACCAGGTAAGAATGAGGCATGACTGTTGTCCGGCTGATCGCCCGACCCATGCTCGCGTCGATGTTCGTGTACGGAGGTGTCAACTCGCTGCGTAACGCGGTGTTCATCGCCAGCCGGGCCGCTCCGATCGTCGACAAGATCGCGCCGGTCGCGAACAAGGCCACCGGCCCGCTGCCCGTCGAGGTCGACGCCACGACCCTGGTCCGGCTCAACGGCGCGACGCAGGTCGTCGCCGGGCTTGCCCTTGCCACCGGTCGGCAACCGCGGCTCGCCGCCCTCGCCCTCGCCGGAAGTCTGGTGCCGACCACGTTGGCCGGCCACCGGTTCTGGGAGGAGTCCGATCCGGCCCAGCGGACCAACCAGACCATCCATTTCATCAAGAACCTCTCCATGATGGGCGGGGTGCTGCTGGCGAGTGTCGACACGAGCGGAAAGCCGAGCGTTGCGTGGCGGGTTCGTCGTAACGCCAAGAAGCTCCAGGAACGCGCCGCTCGGTGACATCGCAGCACTGGCCGGCACCGTACGCAGACCGGCCGGTCGATGCTGTGGTCGACGTTCCGGCGTCGAAGTCGCTCACAAATCGGGTGCTGGTGCTCGCCGCGATCGCGGAGGGACCGACGGTTGTCAGGAATCCCCTCGTCGCCCGGGACACGTCCTTGATGCTGGCCGGTCTCGCTGCCCTGGGAGTTGGCATCGAGTCGAGCGACGACCGGGTTCGCGTCATCCCTCGTCCGCTGCGGGGACCGGCCGCAGTCGACTGCGGCCTCGCCGGTACCGTGATGAGGTTCCTGCCTCCGGTCGCCGCCCTGGCCGACGGCCGGATCGACTTCGACGGTGATCCGCGATCTCGTACCCGCCCGATGGGTGAGTTGCTCGGTGCACTCCGTTCGATCGGCGTTGCCCTCTCTCCAGCGGCGCGAACTCTGCCCTTCATTCTCGACGGCACCGGTTCCGTCAAGGGAGGCGCCGTCACGGTTGACGCGTCGGCGTCGAGCCAGTTCGTGTCGGGCCTGTTGCTCGCCGGCGCGCGCTACGAACACGGGATCGACGTGCGTCACGACGGCAAGCCCATTCCGTCGTTGCCTCACGTCGAGATGACAGTTGCGGCCCTGCGCGAGCGCGGGGTGCGGGTCGACGACGCAGAGCCCGACCGTTGGGTCGTCCATCCCGGGCCGGTTGCCGCCATCGATGCGGTGGTCGAGCCTGACCTGAGCACGGCGGCGCCTTTCCTGGCCGCGGCGGCCGTCACCGGCGGCGAGGTGTCGGTTCGCGGCTGGCCCGCCACAACCCACCAGCCGGGCGACCAGTTGCGCTGGATCCTCGGAGCATTCGGTGCTCAGGTCGAGCTGACCGGTGACGTACTTCGGGTGAGGGGACGGGATCGGGTCAGTGCGGTGGACCTCGACCTCCACGACGCCGGTGAGCTCACGCCTGTCGTTGCGGCGATCTGCGCGTTCGGCGACGGTTCGTCTCGGATCCGCGGCATCGCCCACCTGCGCGGTCACGAGACCGACCGGCTGGCCGCGCTGACCGCCGAGCTCCAGGCCCGCGGAACGGATGTCGAGGAGACACCCGACGGCCTCGTGATCCGGCCGCTGGCGCTGCGGGCTGGTGTCTTCCACACGTACAACGACCATCGGATGGCGCACGCGGGTGCGGTGATCGGCCTCCGCGTGCGAGGCCTCGAGGTCGAGAACATCGCGACGACTTCGAAGTCCTTCCCCGGCTTCGCCCCGGCATGGAGTGCGATGTTCGAGTGAGCCGCTACGGCTACGACGACGATCCCGGCGCGTTCGACCGGCCGCGGCGACGTACCCGGCCCCGGACGAAGGATCGCCCGGCATACGACGACGCCGTTGACGGCTTCGTGATCCGGGTCGACCGGGGAAGGTACGCGACCCGGCTCTCGGGCGAAGGCGGCGGCGACGTCGTCGCCGTGACCGCCCGGCAGCTCGGAAGGAAGGCGGTCGTCGTTGGCGACGACGTGCGCGTCGTCGGAGACACGAGCGGCGACGTCGGCGCGCTCGCGCGCATCGTCGAGGTCGCCGAACGGCGGACGGTGCTGAGGCGGACGGCGGACGACAGCGACCCGGTCGAGCGAGTGATCGTCGCCAACGCAGATCAAATGGTGATCGTGACCGCGGTTGCTGATCCCGAGCCCCGTCCGCGACTGATCGACCGTTGCCTGGTGGCGGCGTTCGACGCAGGCATGGACGCCTTGCTCTGCCTGACGAAAGCGGATCTCGCCGACCACCGGGAACTGGTCGCGGCGTACCAGCCACTCGGCGTCCGTCATGTCGTGACACGCCGCGACGAGAACCCTGACGAGCTTCGTCGCCGTCTCGACGGGAAGGTCAGCGTGTTCGTCGGACAGTCGGGCGTCGGGAAGTCGACCCTGATCAACGCGCTCGTCCCCGGAGCGGCCCGGGCAGTTGGTCGGGTCAACGAGGTGACCGGACGTGGTCGGCACACGTCGACCCAGGCGCTGGGTCTCGAGCTCCCTCCACCGGCAACCGGCTGGGTCGTCGACACCCCGGGGATTCGTTCGTTCGGACTCGCTCACGTCGACGTGAACCGGTTGATCCGGGCTTTCCCCGACCTGTACGAGATCACGGCGAGCTGCCCCCGCGGTTGTACCCATCGCGCCACTAAGACCGAGTGCGCGCTCGACGACGCCCTCGAGGCCAGCACGGTCGACCCGGCCCGCGTCGATTCCTTCCGGCGCTTGCTTGCGTCGCGGGAGGCGACCGACGGCCTCTGACGGGTGTGCCGCGGAGCAGAGGTCCTCGCAACTCTTGACAATCAGTGCCTAGAACAGAAACTATTGCCGATATGAGCATGGATGAGGTCGACCTCGACTCGTTGATACAAGCACTGGCAGATCCGGTCCGACTGCGCGTGGTCGAGTTGTTGAGTGCGGAGCCGCGGCGCGCCGGAGAGCTTGCCGACGACCTCGGTGTCCCGCCAACTGCGATGAGCAAGCACCTCCGCGTACTGCTGAGAGCCAGGATTGTCGCGGATGCACGTCTCCCCGAAGACGCCCGGGTGCGGATGTTCCGACTGCGTCCCGAGTCCGTCGTCGCGCTGCGGGCCTGGCTCGACCAACTTCAGGCGCACTGGGACGAACAGCTCGGAGCCTTCAAGGAGCACGTCGAACGAAGGGCGAGACGGTGAGCGAAGCATCGGGCGCGGAGCAATCGGTGTCCTCGACGGTTGAGCTGGCGGTCGATCCCGGCACCGCATTCACAGCGTTCACCGACGAGCTGGACCTGTGGTGGGTGAGGGGCCCGATCAACCACCACGCAGCGGGACGGGTCTCGGCCATGCGCTGTGAGCGTGGCGTCGGCGGTCGGCTGCTCGAGGTCTACGACGACGCGACCGGCGACGCCCTCGAACTGGGCCGGATCACGACGTGGGAACCGGGAAGACGACTAGCCTGGCGGAGCGCCATCGACGATGTACAGACCGAGGTCCGCTTCGAGGCCTCGGACGTGGGCACCGTTGTGCAGGTGGTTGCGCGCATCCCCGAGGGCGGCCAGGACCGCGGTGGCACGTCGTGGGTACGCGTCGTTCCGAAGTGGTTCGGAGCCTGGTGCGCGAAGCGGGACACGGCGCCGCGCGAGATGCGCGACTTGGCTCGGCTGGCTCTTGGCGTCTATTACGCCAGGCCGGCTGCTGCTGCTCGCTGGCTGGCTCACGTCTTCGGTTTCGAGTCCCCGGATCCGCTACCCGAGGGCATCGATCCGTTACCCGAGGACGAGCACGGCCATCCCTGGATCGAGCTTCGAATCGGCAACAGCTCGCTGATGCTCTTCAAGCTCGACGACGACCGGGCCGAGCGCGTTCACATCCATGTCCCGTGGGTTTACGTCGACGACATCGAGGAGCACTTCCGTCGATCTACGGTCAACGACGCAACAATCATCGAGAGGCTCGACAGCCCGTGGGGACTACCGTTCTACGTGGCCGACGATCCGGAGGGGAACCGCTGGACCATCGTCCAAGCCCGCCCGACCATGCGCTGAACGTCAGGTGCCCCAGGCCGCGCGTGACCCGGCCTCCCCGGTCAGGATGACGAGTACCAGAACCGAGATCGCCGACACGACCAGAAGAGCATTGAGACCCCACTGCGCGGCCGGCGGAAGCGTGGACCGCCTGAACGCCAGCAGCCAGATCACGACGACGGCGAGCACGACGAAGACGAGCGCGAGCCAGAACAGGATGCTGGCCCGGTGCTGGTGGGTCTGGATCCGGTGCGCGAGTACGCCAGTCGACCCGGTGAACCTCTTCTTGAACGGGAAGCCGCTCTCCCGTGCCAAGAAGAGTGTGCTGAAGGCAGCGACCGAGGCTACGACAGTCGGCCAGCGCAGGACGTACCGCCACCGCGGCACGATGGCGAACGCGACGGCTGCCAGCGCCGCCAATGGAGTCAGCACCACAGCCGCGTGCACGATGAGCGGGTGCACAGGCAGGTTGTTGAACTTGTCCAGCATTGGCGTCGAACTCCTTTCAAGACAGTTCGATGGTCAGCGTGACAGAGATTGGTGAGACGAGAATGAGAAATCGCACAGACAGCCTCCGTGTCGGCGCCGACACGGGAGAGGAATAGTCAAGACCTGTGGATCGGCGTGTCACGCGACTTGCTGATCACCACCTTCTGATTCGTCGGGTCGTTCGACGAGGATGCCGTTCTTGAACGTCGCGCCGGCACGGACCAGGGCGACGAGGTGGGGTGCGTTGA
>JBBSHE010000033.1:0-28979 GCA_038253325.1 Propionibacteriales bacterium | reverse complement strand
CGACTCCGACGACCCCGACTCCGACGACCCCGACTCCGACGACCCCGCCTCCGGCAACCCCTCCTCCGACAACGCCGCCGCACGGTCAGACGACACCTGGCCAAGCCGCACCCGGCCAAGCTCCGCACGGTCCGACGTCACCCGGCCAGGCGCCACCCGGCCAGGCGCCGTACGGCCCGGGTCCGTACGGCCCGGGTCCGTACGGCCCGGGATATGCTCCTGCGTCGAGTCAGCCGGGGTACGGAACGCAGCCGCCCGACCAACAGGCATACAGCCAGCCGGGGTACGGCCAACCGGCGTACAGCCAACAGGCGTACCGTCAGCCGGGGTACGGCCAACAAGGCCCGTTCGCCTCCGCACCAGGCGGCCTCAGCACCTACGGGAGTCGTTACAGTGATGAGCGCTCGGGCTCGACGGCAGCGGGCTGGGCACCCGTGGTCGTGCTGGCGCTCGCCGCGCTGGCAGGTCTCGGGTACGCCGGATGGGCGATCATCCATCGACGCGGAATCTTCAGCGACTTCGCCGACGGCACGTCCACGATGACGGTCGACGAGGCCAAGTCCAGCGACCGTCTCGACGCGATCTTCTTGATCGTCGCGGTCGTGTTGATGGTCGGGGCGCTGGCGTGGTGGCTGGTTCTGAAGTTCGGGTCCAGGACCTCCGGCGCTGGTGTGGACATCGGTGGTCTGGTGGTCACGGTGCTCGGTTTGATCGCACTGGCGATCGGCCTGGTGATTTCGGGGGGAGTCGACGGCAAGGGCTCTCAGCACGATCAAGGTGACAAGGCCGCGACCGCCGCCCTCGTGATGGGAGTTGGCGCCGCGCTTGCGGCGGTGGGCCTCATCATCGGGATCCTGGCGGTTCGGAGCTCCCGACGGGCGACCGGTGCTGGTGGTCCCAACCCGTACTCGAACTGGTAACGCCGACTTCGCCTCTCGTTCGGTGGGTGGGCCACCGCCGTGCATCAACTCGTGACACCATTTCGGTGTGAGCTCCTCACCTGACGGGATCGGCCGCCGGGGTTCGCTTCGGCTTCCGAAGTTGCTCCGTACCCGACCGAGTCCGGTCGTGGTCAAGCGGGCCGAGCGTCCGCAGGTCGTCGCTCACCGCGGTGCGAGTTCCGATGTCGCCGAGCACACGCTGGCTGCGTACCGTAAGGCTCTCGATGAGGGCGCCGACGCCTTGGAGTGTGATGTCCGGCTGACGGCTGACGGACATCTGGTTTGCGTCCACGATCGCCGGATCGAGCGCACCAGCAACGGTCGCGGTCCGGTTTCGGTCCTCGAGTTGCAGGAGCTGGAGCAACTTGACTTCCATTCCTGGAAACAGCCCTGGAGCGAGCTTGGCCAGGAGGCGTACGGCGTGGATATCGACGGCGCCGGGGTCCTGACCCTGGAGCGATTGCTCGACACGATCCACGACTACCCCCGTCCCGTGGAGGTGGCGATCGAGGCGAAGCACCCGACCCGGTATGCGGGTCTGGTTGAGCACCGGCTGGTCGAGCTGCTCGACCGACACGGCTGGGCGCGCGCGCGTCGTGGCCTGATACCTCCGGTTCGGGTGATGAGCTTCTCCTGGCTGAGCCTTCGGCGCGTGCGGGAGTTCGCACCAGGTCTGCCGACGGTGTTCTTGATGGAGCGGATCCCGCTGCGTTATCGCGATGGGACACTTCCGCTGGGCGCGCAGATCGCCGGCATCTCGGTGGACGTCATCCGATCCCATCCGACCTATGTCGAGAAGGTCCACGACAAGGGTCACGAGGTGCATGTCTGGACCGTCAACGAGCCCGACGATGTCGAGCGTTGCCTGGCGTCGGGAGTCGACGCGATCATCACGGACCGCCCGGCAGCGGTGATCGCACAGGTCGCCGGGCACGAAGCGTGAATCCGCGGAGTTGACGCCTCCGCGCAACTTTTTACGTTGCGCTCTTGCGGCGAATCAACGAAATCGTGAGAGTACCTACATGCAGACCGCGCCCCCGGTCACTGATGGGTCCGAGGCTTTTGCGTGGACCGTACCCTTTTCGCCGGCGAGCGTGCCCGCGGTCCGCGGCGCGGTTGTCGACCTACTGGCCGCACACGACGTCACCGGCATTGCGATGGATGTGGCCGAGATCGTCGTCTCGGAATTCCTTGCCAACGCGATCACGCATGCGCGGGCGCTGCCAGGCGACCTGGTCGAGATCGTGCTGCGGCTCGATGCGGCCGGGATCCGGGTCGCCGTGAGGGACGGGGGGTCGGCCACGCTTCCACAGTTCACGCGCCCCCCGGCGCTGTCATGCAGCGGACGCGGTCTCGAGATCGTGCACGCACTGACCCGCGAGTGGGGCGTCCGCGAAGGCGGCTTGTCCAACACGGTGTTTGCTGTCATCGACCGCTGATCCCGGTGGCCGCGGTGGATGGGAGACTTGTCTCTCGATGCGATGCCGCCCCTGCACGCGGCCACGCATGGGCAGACGAAGGAGCGGCGGTGGGGAAGAAGTCTCGAGCGATTGGCGCTCGACCCGAGACGGCCGACGGCGTTGGCCCGCGTCAGCCGTGTCCATGCGGTTCCGGACGTCGCTATCGGCACTGCCACGCAGCTGCGGATGCCGACGCACCGTACGTCGTCCGCACGTTCGCGGGCCTGCCCGGCGAGTGCGACTGGGTGGCGATGCGGGAGTTCGTACCGGCCGCTCGGGCAACCGTCAATCTTCTTCCGGAGGCGTTCGGCGGCTCATTGGCAGGGCGTACGGTGCGCGCCGTGACCGTCCTGCCGGGTCTGGCGCCGGGCCTGGTCCGCGACGACGGCGAGATGTGGGTGAGTGTGCAGCTGCTCGACCGATCGGCCGATCCCAGTCGCGACATCTGCGCGGTCGTCGAGCGGGCGGCGCTGCTCGAGCCGGGCAGCAGGATCGCAGCCGACATCGATGGCGGCGGATCGGGTCAACGACTCCAGGACGTGGTCGACCCTAGCCTGCCGTTCACGATCGAGGTGATGCCCGGTTTCGACTTCTGGTTCGAAGGTGTCGACGACCCCGACGGTTCGGTCGCTGCTGGCCTCGAGTCGGTCAACGACTCGATCTCGCCCACCACCCGGCTCGGCGGCCTGGAAGCGGCGTACTGGATCGACACCGGCACTCGCGAGTACGTGCGTTGGGTGCTGCCGCACGACGAGGACCGGGCGCTCGACGCCCTCTCACGAATGCACGCGGCCGGGGAAGACGCGGTGATCGAGGGATCACGGCTGATCGGTTCCTTCCGTGCGCACGGCCTGCTGGTACCGGTCTGGGACCTGCCGGTCGGGACCGGTGCGGGTGGCGTGGCGGAGCCGATGGTCGCTCTCGCCGGCCGGCTGAGCGAAGCCCTCGCTGCCCGAGAGCCGCTGACCGCACCCGAGCGCTCGGCACGCTCGGGCCTCACCAACCGCCAGCTCACGATCCGATAGCGGCCGGACTCGGCTAGGTCGGGAGCGGTTCCCGGCTGATCGGGCAGGACATGCAGCGCGGACCACCTCGGCCGGATCCGAGCTCCGACCCGGGGATCTCGATGACGTCGATGCCGGCCTCCTTGAGCCGTTCATTGGTTTCGACGTTGCGTTCGTACGCGACCGCCAGCCGGGGCGAGATCGCCAGCGTGTTGTTGCCGTCGTCCCATTGCTCGCGCTCGGCCGTGACGGGGTCGAGACCGGTCTCGATCCGACGGAGCGTGTCGATCCCCATCGCCTTCGCGGCGGCGATCAGGAACGGCTCTGCGACGGAGACCTCGAGCGTCAGGTCGTGGGAGTCATCGGTCGGCTCCGGGCACGTGATCGAATACGCGCAGAGTTCGTCGGCCACGTTCGGGTAGATCAGCATCGCGTCCGTGTCCACCATGGTGCACACGGTGTCGAGGTGCATCGTCGCGCGCTCCTGCGCGATCGGTACCGCGAGCACGGTGTGGGCGAGGTCGCCTGCGAACACCTGCCGCGCCAGCTCCTCCGCACCAGCCGGAGTCGTACGCTCACCGACGCCGACCGCGATCACGCCGGGCGCCAGCAGCAGCACGTCGCCACCCTCGACATGCTCGCGGTGGGGTCCGTGAATCCGGGCGACGCCTGCGAACCGGGGATGGAATCGGTAGATGAGGCCCGTCAACTGTGTCTCGCGTCGGCGAGCGGGCATCGCCAGGCTGGTGATCACGACGCAATCGCGGATCCACACGGAGGAGTCCCTGGTGAACAGCAGGTTCGGCAGCGGGTCGATCAGGAAGTCGTCACGGGCGAGGATACTGGTCACCAGCCCGAACCCTCCGCGGGCTTCGTCGTTTCGGATCCCCGCCGTGAGAGTCTCGGTCAGCTGCGCCGGATCGAGGTCGTGGAGGTACGGGCGGAGGTAGGCCGTCAGGGTGTGGCCGAGCCACCGGCCGGTGGTGACCTCCTCGATCGCATGCTCGCGGGCCTCGGGGCCGACGAGCGCCTCTTCGAGCAGACCCGTCAGGTAGAGCACCTCCACGCCATGGCCACGTAAGGCCTCCGCGAAAGCGTCGTGCTCACCCTGAGCCCGGCTCACCCACGGAATCCCGTCGAACAACAGGCTGTCGTTGTTGCGAGGTGTCAACCTTTTCAACTCTGGACCGGGTCGGTGCAGCATGACGGTACGAAGTGGACCGACCTCGCTGTCGGCACCCAACACTGGCGTCATGCAGATCTCCTCACCAGCCGGACAATAGCGGTCCGGGCGTTCGGGCGCCGGGGCCGGTTCGTACGGGGAGCTCAGTCGTACGGGGGGCTCAGTCGTACGGGGGGCTCAGTCGTACGGGGGGCTCAGTCGTACGGGGAGCTCAGCCGGACGGGCGCTCAGGCGGTCACGATGTGATAGACGCCCAGTCCGACGAACACGAGGCAAACCGTGCCGGCGATGTAGTGGATGACCGACAGCCGCATGTGCCGGAGCAGGAACCGTCCACTGACGACGGCGAGTCCGGACACGGTGAGCAGCGCGAGCCACGACCCGAGGAACGCCGCGGTCGGCGAGCCGTACTTCGCCACGATGTTGAGCGTGAGGATCTGTGACAGGTCTCCCCACTCCGCCGCGAACAGGACGAGGAACGACGTCCCTACGACTCGGAGACCGTGGAGCGGACGAGAAGCCCGCATCTCGTACTGTTCCTCGGCCTCCTTCTCGTCGACGTCGGCGTTCGGGGCGGTGCGGAACAACAGGAATGCTCCAAGCGCGAACATCAACGTGCTGATGACAGCGACGACCCACTCGGGCAGGTACGACACGACCTGGCCGGCGGTGACCGCGACCAGGCATTGGACGCCGAACGCGAGTCCTACGCCGACCCACACCGGGAGCGGCCGGTAGCGGGTGGCGAGGACCAGCGCTGCGACAAACGTCTTGTCGGGAAGCTCGACCGGGAAGATCAGCGCGAAGGTGAGGAGGAAGACGTGCCAGTCCACACCGCACCACTTCCCGACTTGTCAGTCGCCCAGTGTCCACCAATCTGCCGCCGCGGAGTGGGCTGCCGCCAACATCCGTTTGACGGGCCAACCGAGTCTAGTGGCCGCCGCGACGACGTCTTCGTACTCCGGTTGGACGTTGACGACATGACCGTCGAGCCGGGCGATCTTCACCCGGACCGTCTCGCCGGAGACGTTGACGACGGCGAACTCGCGTTCGAGGGCGTACTTGTCGACGTCGTGCAACCGCAATCCGATCGCCGTCGTCTCCGTCAGGATCAGGCGTCGTACGTCATCGAGTCGGTCCCACCCGACCAGAACCGATATCGTGTGGGCCGATCGCCCCTTCTTCATCACGATCGGCGTGAGCCAGGCATCGGCGGCGCCGGCCGCAAGCAGTCGCTGCACGACGTACGGCCAGATTCGCGGATCGAGGTCGTCGACGTTCGCCTCGATCACGACCGCCGTCGATGTCGGATGACGCTCGACAGGCTCCCCGACGAGCAGGCGTACGACGTTCGAATACCCGACGAAGTCCCGGCCACCGGCGCCGACGCCCGTCGACACGACGCGCATCGCGGGTTGAAAGCCCCAGTGAGTCACCCAGTGCCGCAGCAGGGCCGCGCCGGTGGGGGTGCACAGCTCGGCGTCGACCGGGCCGCCGACCGTTGGCCGTCCCCGAAGCAGCGCGACGACCGCCGGCGGGGGGACGCTGAGGCGACCGTGGTCGGTCGAGACGGAGCCACCGCCGAGTGCGACCGGACCAGCGTGCACCTCGGTCAAACCGAGCGCCACGAAGCCGGCACAGACGCCGATGATGTCGGCGATCGCGTCGAGCGCACCGACCTCGTGGAAGTGCACCTGGTCCGGTTGGACCCCGTGGACCGAACCTTCCGCCTCCGCGAGCGAGGTGAACACCGCGACGGCGTGGTCGCGCAGATCGGCGGGGAGATCGGCGGCCTCGATCAACCGGATGACATCCGAGAGCCCGCGGTGCGTCGTCGAGGTAGTGACATCGACCACGGTACGGCGGGCGGCGACTGCGCCGCGGTGTACCTGCTCATGGCGCAGGACGATGTGCTCGGGCGCGACCGCGGCGATCCGGTCCTCGAGGTCGGCGACCGGGACACCGGCGTCGAGAAGGGCCGCGAGCAGCATGTCACCGCTCGCCCCGGAGGCAAGGTCGAGCCAGCCGATCACGACGCCGTCGCGGGGCTCTGACCGAGCTGACCGTCAGACGCTACCTGCACAGGTCTCGTCGGTTCGGCACTCAACGGGGAGGGAGCCGCTGCTTCGGGTGAGGCGGGCGTGGTCGCCTCGACGTCGGACTCATCGCGCGGCACCGCGAGCGCGGCCTGTTGGTGTCCTGCATTGCTTCTTCGAGCCACCCGTGCTGCGAAGACTCCGGCCCCGAACCCGTTGTCGATGTTGACCACGGTGACCCCCGGTGCGCATGCGTTCAGCATCGTGAGCAACGCGGCGATACCACCGAACGAAGCCCCGTACCCGACGCTGGTGGGAACAGCGACGAGCGGCACCCCGCTGAGACCGCCGACGACCGACGGCAGCGCACCGTCCATCCCGGCGACGACGACGAGACAGTCGGTGTCGAGAAGCTGGTCCTGCACCGCCATCAGGCGGTGCAGGCCGGCGACACCCACGTCACTGATCTCGGACACTGCGGCGCCGAAGACGCACGCGGCGGTCGCTGCTTCCCTCGCAACGGGGAGGTCGGACGTTCCAGCAGCGACGACCGTGACCCTTCCCCGGGGAGTCGGAAACGGACCGAGGATGCCGCATCGGGCGACATCGTCGATCTCGACCTCGGGAATCGCGGCGCGGACCTGGCGCATCGCCTCGTCACTGAGCCGGGTCGCGAGGACCGCGCGGTGGGGGTGCGCCGACTGGAGCTGACGGAGGATGGTAATGATCTGCTTCGGTTCCTTGCCGGCACCGTATACGACCTCGGGGTCTCCCGTTCGCGCCTCTCGCTCGAGATCGACTCGTGCGTACCCCAGGTCCGCGATTGCGTCGGAGGGCGCCTGCGGAGGAATGTGGGCGCCGGCCATGCGCGCGAATCTATCGTGACTCAGGCTCGGACAACCTACGGCTCACTTTTTCGGGGCGTCCCGACGCAACTCCGCGACCCACCGAACCGGTGGGACCGGGTCTCGCCCGCGGCACGTAGGGTCGGAAGATGCCGCTGTCCTCGACCGCGCTGGGCTGGGTGTCGCTCGCTGCCCTGATCGTCGCGGCGGTCGCCGTGGTGGTTGCCGCGATGGCGGTCCGCCGGGTGTCCGCTGCGCACGGCCGTCCACGCCGGTCCCGGCCCACTCGCTCAGCGGCCCGCGGCTCGAGTGCTCCCGGCTCGAGTGCCCGCGGCTCGAGCGCCCCCGGCTCGAGTGGTCCGGACGTGGGGTCCGTCGACGAGCTGTCGGCACTCGTCGCCGACCTGCGAGACGACGTCGCCAGCGCATTGCGTCACCTCGCGGTGGTGCGGTACGACGCGTTCGGCGACATGGGTGGCCACCTGTCGTGGTCGCTGGCCCTGCTCGACGACAACGGAGACGGAGTCCTCCTCACGTCCATCCATGGCCGCAGTGACGCCCGGACATACGCCAAGAATGTCTCGGACTGGACGAGCACCCAGCAGCTCTCACCCGAAGAGCAGGAGGCAATCGGGTTCGCCAAGGGCCGCTGACGCCGTGCCAGCTGGTTGGTCAGCGAGGGACGCGTACCAGCAGTCGGCCGGCCTGCACCTCGCACCGAAGCTCGCGGCCGGCACCGACGCTGTCCCCGTCGAGCTGACGCGGGATCGGGTGTCCTGCCGTGATCGCGACCCTCCTACCCGTCAACCGGTTCAACCGGTCGTCCGTCCGGCGACGCCTCAGCATCACTCGGTAGACGAGGCCAAGCCATCCGGTGACGTGGCGCGGCGCAATCACGACGACGTCGAGCAAGCCGTCGTCGACGAGGGCGTCGGGCAGCAGCGGGATGCGCGCCTGAAGGGTCCCGACGTTGCCCACGACGACGGTGCGGGCCCGGTGCGCGACCGGCGGGGCGCCGTCGACGCTGATGTCCACCTTCATTGCCGGATATCGGAACTGGCGAAGGGCCGAGACGGCATACGCCGGCCAGCCCATCCTCGCCTTCAGCACGTCCGGGGCGCCGTCCATGATCGCAGCGTCGAGGCCCAGGCCACCCATCACCACGTAATGGGTCTGGGGCAGCGCGTCACCCTCGACCCGGACGATGTCGATCGCCCGATCCTGGCCGTGCAGGGCGACATCGAGTGCAGCTTCGATGAACAGCGGCAGGGCGAGGTTGCGGGCGAGCAGGTTTCCGGTTCCGAGCGGCAGGATGCCGATCGGGATGCCCGTACCGGCCAGTTCGCCACAGATCACGCGCACGGTGCCGTCACCGCCGGCCGCGAGCACGATGTCGGCTCCGGCGGCGATTGCTGCTCGGGTCATCGCGCGGCCCGCGTCGTTGACCGAAGTCTCGAACCAGAGTGGTTCGTCCCAGCCCGCCGACCGAACGGCCTTCGACACCCTGGTCCGGAACGCATCGACATCGCCGACCTTGACCGGATGCACGACGACGGCGAGCGTCCGCCGGTAATCCGGCACGGACGACAACGACCGTGGTGCGGTCTCGGGTCGCCCGAAGGAGACCACGCCGAACGCGACGGCGGACGCAAACACGACGAACGCTCCGACCAGCCAGCCGCCGACGACGTCACTGGGGTAGTGAGCCCCGACGAAGATCCGGTCGAGACCGACGAGCAGGCCGACGGCAAGCCAGCATCCGATCAGGACCCGTCGGCGTCCCCGTCGTGCCACGCCATGCCGGGTGAGAACGATCGTGACACCGATTAAGGTCGCGATGCCGCTGCTGTGACCCGACGGGAACGACGAGCCATGGAACACGTACGCACCGAGGTGCGGTCGTGGCCGATCGACGAGGACCTTGACGAGCGGCCAGCCGACGAGCTGCACGAGCCCGGCGACTGCGACCCAGATCGCAATCCGCAGCCGACGGCGTACGATCATCCATCCGATCAGCAGCACGAAACCGCCGTCGATCGCCCAGGTCTGCGTGGCGTTGCCCAACCAGCGCCAGAACGGCCGGCCGTCGACGCCGACCGGCGAGTCGTACAACCAAAGCGCGACGGAGTGGTCGACGCCCTGCAATGGCCAGTGCCCCGTCCTGAGCAGCACCGCAGCGACGACCAGCGGGACCACCAGCGCAGCGGCGACCGCGGCGGCGCGTACTTCCGCCTCGGAATCGGTCACGGGCGATCTTCTCGGGGTGGGATTTCCGCTGGGCAGGTCGACGAGACCGCGACATTAGCAGTGCCGCGGTACGGCTCCACGCCCGGCCGCCCGGGCGCTCGATCACGGACGGAGATATTGACCAGGCGATTCGATCGACCGGTCGGTACGCTCGATGCGTGATCGACCTGCGAGTGTTGCGCGACGACCCTGATGGGGCCAGGGAAGCGCAGCGGCGGCGCGGCGCATCTCCGGAGCTGATCGACGAGATCCTCGCCGCCGACGCCGAGCGTCGTCGGTCGATCACCGAGTTCGAGCAGCTGCGCGCCGCCCAGCGGCGGCTCGGCAAGCAGGTCGCGGCCGCCTCGGGTGAGGACAAGGTTGCGCTGCTCGGTGAGACAAAGGAGCTGTCGCTCAAGGTCAAGGATCTCGAAGGCGTTCAGAACGCCGCCGACGAGTCCCTGAACGGGTTGCTCCTTCAGCTGCCCAACCTGGCAGACCCCGAGGCACCGAGCGGGGGCGAGGACGACTACGCCGTACTCGAGCACGTCGGAACACCGCGCGACTTCGCCAAGGACGGGTTCGCCCCGCGCGACCACATCGAGCTCGGCAGGCTACTGGGCGCCATCGACATCGAGCGCGGTGCAAAGGTCTCCGGGTCGCGTTTCTATTACCTCACCGGGACCGGCGCGATGCTCGAGCTGGCGTTGGTCACGATGGCGATGCAGCGCGCCCAGGCCAGCGGTTTCACACCCATGATCCCGCCGGCACTCGTCAAGCCGCGTGCGATGGAAGGCACCGGTTTCCTCGGTCAGGCTGCTGACGACGTGTTCTACCTGCCGAAGGACGACTTCTACCTGGTGGGAACGTCCGAGGTGCCGCTGGCGGCGTACCACAGCGACGAGATCCTGGACGCCGAGACGTTGCCCCGCCGTTACGCCGGGTTCAGCTCGTGTTACCGGCGTGAGGCAGGCTCGTACGGTAAGGACACCAAGGGGATCATCCGGGTGCACTGGTTCGACAAGGTCGAGCTGTTCGCGTACACGACTCTCGAGGAGTCGTACGCCGAGCACCGACGACTGCTGGCGTGGGAGAAGGAATGGCTCGAGCTGATGGAGCTGCCGTTCCGCGTCATCGATGTGGCGGCAGGAGACCTCGGGCTGTCGGCGGCCCGGAAGTTCGACTGCGAGGCGTGGATCCCGACCCAAGAGCGGTACCGCGAGCTCACGTCGACCTCGAACTGCACCGAGTTCCAGTCCCGGCGGCTGAACATCCGCGGCCGGTTCCCGGACGGGATCGCGCCGGTCGCGACGCTGAACGGAACCGCTTGCGCCATCCCGCGAACGATCGTGGCCTTGCTGGAGAACCATCAGCTGCCCGACGGGTCCGTACGCGTCCCCGAAGCGCTGCAACCGTATCTGCAAGGGCGGACCACCCTCGATCCGGTCGAGTGATTGCGCGTTCACGCTTACGCCATCGGAATGAGCCGAGCGGCAACGCGCGTCTTGCTCGGCGTCACTTCTCGGCTGGTCGAGCGTTTCATGATGCGGAGCTCGAGCCGAAGGGGGTAGTTGGGTGAGCGCGAATGCGGTTCCTCAGCCACCCATCGGGGGCCTCGGCGAGACCCCGTGCGCGACGGATCTCGAGCTGTTCTTGGATCCGTTGCTCGAGGAACCACCCAGCCGGTCTGCGGTCACCAAGGACATCTGGTCGCAGTACGAGGTCTTGGTCGCTCGGGCCCAAACCGCGTGTGCTGGCTGTGCGCTCCTTGCGGACTGCATGTACAAGGCCGTCGTCCAGTCCGACGTGTCGGGCTTCGTCGGATGCACCACTCCGCAGGACCGGGTGAGGATGCGCCGCGCACTCGGGATCAAGGTCGACACCGACGGCCTCGACCAGTACGCCAGGCACCCGGGCATCTCGTCAACCGGTGGAGCACGACGATGTGCTGCGGATGCGGGCTCAACACCCCGACGAGCCGCTGGAGTCGATCGCAGGCCTGGCTCGGTTGCTCGTTGTCAACCGTCAAGCGTCATTTGCGTCGGGCGCGGGAAGGACATCCGAGCGACTCTGCGCCCGGCAGGTCGCGCCTGCCGAGTGTCGATGACGTCCTCGACGTGTTCGACGAAGTCGTCGACGCGACCGCCTCGCGATCCGCCAGCTGACGGGTCGTTTGACCCGCGTCGTCCGAAGGGGCGGGGCCATGGCGCTCGGTTGTTCGGACGCAGCGAGTTTGGGGGGCGCCGGTCGTACGGCTCGTTGGCGGCAATGTCCGAAGGGGCGGTGCCTATGACGCTTGGTTGTTCGGACGCAGTGAGTTTGGGGGGCGCCGGTCGTACGGCTCGTTGGCGGCAGCGTCCGAAGAGCGGGGGTCTATCGCGCTCGGTTGTTCGGACGCCGTGAGTTTGGGTGCGGTCGTACGCCGGACGACGGGTCAGAGGTACAGACCCCCACCCGGTCCACTTGGTCCTTGCTCGGCATCGGGGCCTGCCGGGTGCCCCGGCCCCGCGCCCGGTGGAAGCGCCCGGCGGATCTGCTCGAGCTGCGCCCTGGCGGCCATCTGCTGCGCATACACCGCGGTCTGGATGCCGTGGAAAAGGCCCTCGAGCCAACCGACGAGCTGAGCCTGCGCGATCCGGAGCTCGGACTCGCTCGGCGTCTGCTCGCTGAACGGCAGGCTCAGCCGCTCCAGCTCCTCGACGAGCTCCGGGGCGAGGCCCTGCTCCAGCTCCTTGATCGAGGCTTGGTGGATCTCGCGCAGCCGGGTCCGGCCGGCCTCGTCCAGCGGCGCCGAACGGACCTCCTCTAGCAGCTGGCGGATCATCGCGCCGATCCGCATCACCTTCGCCGGTTGCTCGACGAGGTCGGTCAGCGACCGCACGTCTTCATCGTCGGGCCAGTCGAGCGTTGCCGGACCGATCACCGCGACGGGCGCCTCATCGCTGTTTCCTGGATGGCTCTGGTTGTCCGCTGCACTCATGGAACAACCCTATGCCGCTCCGTTGGGGCTCTCGTCGGGGGATGGAGGTGCTGTCTCCTCGGCCAGCGACGGGTTCACCAGGAGCACCACCTTTCCGATGTGGTTGCTTGACTCGACCAGCCGATGCGCCCGACGTACGTCTTCTAGCGGAAAGCTGGCGTGGACCACGGGTCGTACCGCACCGCTGTCCACGAGCGGCCACACGTTCTCCCGCACGCTGGCGATGATCGCCGCTTTCTCCCCAGACGGGCGAGCGCGCAGAGCCGTCGCAAGGACGGCGCCACGCTTGCGTAACAGGGCACCGAGATCGAGCTGTCCCGAGCCACCGCCCTGGAGACCGATGACGACCAGACGCCCGGCGGTGGCCAACGCGGCAATGTTGCCCGGCAGGTACTCGGCGCCCATGTTGTCGAGGATGACGTCGGCTCCATGGCCGTCGGTGTGCTCGAGGAGCACCTCGGTGAAGTCCTGCTCACGGTAGTTGATCGTCAGGTCCGCGCCGAGCTCCCGGCAAGCGGCCGCCTTCTCGGCCGTTCCCACGGTGCACGACACCTTCGCACCGAGAGCGCGAGCCAGCTGGATCGCCATCGTGCCGATGCCGCTGCTTCCCCCATGTACGAGCAGTTGCTCGTCGGGCTGAAGGACGGCGAGCATGAAGACGTTGGACCACACCGTGGCCGTCGCCTCCGGCAGGGCCGCGGCCTCGGCCAGAGACAGGACGGACGGCACGGGCAGCAGCTGGCCCGCCGGGACGGTTACCTTGGCGGCGTACCCACCTCCTGACAACAGTGCGCAGACGCGATCGCCTACCCGCCAGTCCTCGACGCCGAGCCCGAGCTGGGCGACCACGCCCGCGCACTCGAGCCCGAGGATGTCGCTGGCGCCTGGTGGCGGAGGGTACATGCCCTGTCGTTGCATCAGGTCGGCACGGTTGACTGCCGTCGCAGCGACCTCGACGAGGACCTCTCCGCTGCCGGGCACCGGGTCGTCGACCTCGGCCATGTCGAGCACCTCGACACCGCCGCCCCCCGAACAACGAACCGCACGCACAGGCCCGACACTATCCGGACATCCCGCCGAGCCTTCGGACCGGCCGATACTTGGGTGATGCCCGAAGGAGACACCGTCTGGCTGCATGCGCGCAGACTCCACACAGCCCTGGCTGGCCGCGAGCTGCGCGGGTCCGAGTTCCGGCTTGCCGCGTTGGCGACGGCCGACATCGCCGGTGCACAGGTCCGTGAGGTCGTGAGCCGAGGCAAGCACCTGCTGATCCGCGTCCGGACGCCGGACCGCGGTGACTGGTCGTTGCGCAGCCAGCTGCGGATGGACGGGACCTGGCGGGTGTTCCGGCCCGGCCAACCCTGGCGCGGACGACCGGCCCACACCGTCCGCGTCGTCCTCACCGTGGAAGGCGCCGTGGTTGTCGGCTTCCACCTGCACCACGTCGCGCTGGTTCCGACGACGCGCGAGGCCGATCTGGTCGGTCACCTCGGACCCGACCTGCTGGGGCCGGACTGGGACTCCGCCGAGGCGGTACGTCGGCTCGCCGAGCGATCCGACGAGTCGATCGCCGCCGCGCTGCTCGATCAGCGAAACCTGGCCGGCATCGGCAACGTCTACAAGTGTGAGCTGCTGTTCCTGCGCGGCGTGTCACCGTGGACCCCGGTCAACGAGGTCGACGACCTCGACGCCATGGTGCAACTGGCTCACCGGCTGCTGCTCGGCAACCGCGACCGCTGGGATCAGGTGACGACCGGCGACCTCAGGCGCGGTCGGAGGGCGTACGTATTCGAGCGATCCGGCAAACCGTGCCGTCGATGCGGAGAGCCGATCCGCCGAGCCCACCAGGGCTCAGAGCTCGACGACCGGATGACGTACTGGTGCCCGCGGTGTCAACCTGGCCCAGTCCCGGGTTTTCCGTCTTGACAGTCAGCTCCGTTCGCTCACGAGCGCCTCGGCGATGTCGAAGCATTCACTCAGGTGCGGCTCGCCACCACCGCGCCGGGCCGCCGCGTAGCCGACGAGGAACGTCGTCACCGGTGCTGCCGTGCGATCGATCCCGTGGGCTGCGTTGCGGGCGAGGTCGAGGATCGCGTCGACGTCGGTGTCGAGCTCGACTCCGAGTGCTTCGGACAGCTGCTCAACCCATTCACTGAGGTTCATCGGTGCTCCAGGAGATGTTGGGCGCGCTCCACGTCTTCCCACGTGTCGCAGTCGAGAGTCTCGTCTCCCTCAGAGGCTACGTCCACCAGATCCAGGCCTCGCACGAGGTCGCGCATCGAAGCCCCGACTGCTGACGCCGTGCGCTCGAGCGCCGTACGCAGCGCCTCGGTACGGTAGACCGCCGCCAGGTATTGCCGCCGTCCCGTACCGTCGACGAGGACCGCACCGTCGGAGCCCCCAACCGCGGCGGCGAGGGCGTCCACGACATCCTGGGTCAGCATCGGCTGATCGACGGCCAGGACGGCGACGAGCGGTTCAACGAGGTCGATCAAACCGGCCTCGACGGCCGCGACCGGGCCTCCGCCGGCCGGTTCCTCGCAGGCGACGCCGATTCCGACAGGCACGGTCACCGTGCCGCCGACCACGATGGTGTGCTCGGCCGCGGACGCTGCGTCGAGCGCTCGGTCCAGCAGCGTCGTCCCGGCAACCAGCAGGCTTGCCTTGGCCGCGCCGCCGAGGCGGCGGCCCGCGCCTCCGGCGAGCACGAGCGCGGCGTAGGCGGTCACACGGACGAGTGTCGCACTGGCAGACTTGGCCTGTGCGTATCAGCGTGGGCCAGTTCGCCGCCGGAACCGACAAGTCCGCGAACCTGGCGGCGATGGCTGAGCTGCTGGACTCATCGGCCGACGACCGGCCAGACGTTGTGGTCTTTCCTGAGGCCGCGATGCACGACTTCGGGTCGCCGCAGCTGCCGCTCGGCAGCGTTGCCGAGGACGTGCGCGGCCCGTTCGTCGCGGCGCTCACCCATCTCGCTCGCCGGCACGACGCAATGCTGGTCGCCGGCATGTTCGAGCCGTCCGACGATGTCCACCGGCCGTACAACACGGTTGTGGCGGTCGATTCAGGTGGGCTGATGACGGCGTACCGCAAGACCTATCTGTACGACTCCTTCGGCTACCGCGAGTCGGACCGGCTCACCCCGGGACCCGGCGACCCGGTCACCGTTGACGTCGGTGGGTTCCGGCTCGGGCTGATGACGTGCTACGACCTGAGGTTCCCAGAGTTCGCCCGGTCCCTGGTCGACGGGGGCGCCGACGTCCTCGTGACACCGGCGGCCTGGGTACGCGGCCCGGCGAAGGAGGATCACTGGTCGACGTTGCTGCGTGCCCGCGCGATCGAGAACACGGTGTATGTCGTCGCCGCGGCTCAGTGCGGCACGCGGTACTGCGGACGGTCGATGATCGTCGACCCGATGGGCGCCCTGGTTGCTTCCTTGGCCGAGCAGCAGGCCGTCATCACCGGACGGGTCGACCGCGACCGGATCGAGCAGGTTCGTTCCGTCAACCCGTCGCTCACGAACCGGCGCGTCCGGAGTGCTCTGTGACATCGCCCGAGCAGGGGACATCGCCCGAGCAGGGGGCATCGCCCGAGCAGGGGGCATCGCGCGAAGGAGGGGCACGCCGGGGCGCGCCACGTTCAGAGTCGTTCGACGACTCGGCTGAGCTCAGTTTCGGCTCGCACCGCGGCCAACCGTCCCGGCACGAGCAAGGCCCGGGACTCTTCGTACCCGAGCACTCGCCTCCGCTTACGCACGACTCCCGGCCGATGCGGGACGTTCGCCCGCTCACCGGGAGCGCAGCGACCGTCCAGAACGCAGCGACCAGCCAGAACGCAGGGGGCCAGAAGGCAGGAGGAAGGAAGGTTCCCACCGCGGCGGCTCCCAAGGCGGCAGTGCCAACGGCGGAGGTGCCCACGGCGGCCCCCGTGGCGCAGGCCCCCGTGGCGCCGCCCACCTCGCCTGACGCGGACACGGTCTCGATGATCCTGCGGGTCGTGCTCGGCATCGGCGCAGTAGCCGTCGTCCTCGCCGCGACCGCGCTCCCCGACGACACGGGTTGGTGGACGCTGCGTGACACCGTGACACGCTCGGCATCGGCGGTCGCGACCGTTGCGGGGGTCGTCGTGGTCACCATGCGAACGGGAGGGCGCGCCGTGATCGTCGGACTGACGGCTTCGGTGATTCTTTCGGTCATCGTCGCGTTTCCGGAGTCTTGGTCGCTGGCCGGTGCAAGCGTCGCGGCTGCGGTCACGTACGGCCTGCTGGGCATGGTCGTGACGAGACCTGCGGCTGGTCTGAGGTCGCTCGGGGAACTCGTCATCTCGGTCGTGCTGGGGTTGGCCGGTGCCGCGGTCGTCGCCGGGTACGCGGTCGAGGTCCGGCCCTACCGCCTTCGGGTGATCGTGCTGACGCTGGTGCTGGTGACTGCGCTCGGGTTGGCGTGGCGGCTGGGCTACGGTTTCGGCAGCCTCGGCCGACGCGGCGCGATCTTCATGGTGACCGCCATCGTCGCGTTGGTGAGTGCCGCGGTCTACGCGGCGGCGCTGCGCAGGTGGGGATCGGGTGAGATCCTGACGACGATCGCGGGGGGTCAGCAGCACATCAAGCACTACCTGGGGGCGGTGCCACGCTTCTCGGAAGCACTGGTGGGCTTCCCGGCGCTTGTCTGGGGTGTCGCGATTCGTCGGCGGCGCCGGCAGGGTTGGTGGTTGTGCGCATTCGGCTCGCTCGGTGCGGCCGGTGTTGCGACCGGGTTTGCCGTGCCGACGTCGAGCCTGTCCGAGGACCTGCTGGCGACGGCCGAGGGGCTCGTCATCGGCGCGATTCTCGGGATCGGGCTGCTCGGACTCGACCGGTTGCTGACGGGACCTCGAGGCCGGCGCACGGCGGTGATGGACGACCTGGACGTCGAGCGTCCGGAGGTGCCGCGCTTTGCTCCCCTGCTCTGAGCCTGCCGTAATGGCACAATCGCGATGCGTACGCGCGGTCTGAAGCGGCCGCCGCGACGTACGCCGGAGGGGTGCCGGAGTGGCCTATCGGAACCGCCTTGAAAGCGGTCGCTGGCAGTGATGTCAGCCGCGGGTTCGAATCCCGCCTCCTCCGCCGTTGTGCGGATCACGTATTGAATGCGGCCTTGTCGGCTCCTGATCGCTATCATCGAGGGGAAACCATCATCGACCGACGCCGGCAGCGCGGCCGTTGCCGCTGGAGGGCTGGGCCATGGGGAAGACTCGCGTGTGCGAGCCGCTCGCTTCGGCGATCCCGCGGCCTGACCGCCCTGCCGCCCGGTCGTCACGGCGGTGGCGGACCGCGATCAAGGTCCTTGCGTCGATCGCTGCCACGGCCGCGCTGTTCGCGTTCTTGCTCCCCAAGGCGTCCGGGGTCGCCTGGCGGGAGATCTTCACGGTCATCGAGATCCTGACCTGGCGCCAGGTTGGGCTGCTGATGCTGATCTGGTTCGGCGGGCTCTACGCGTACTCGTTCGTGCTGACGGCGGGGATGCCTGGACTTTCGCGCCGCCGGGCGCTCACTCTCAACCTGACGGGGAGCGCCGTGTCGAACGTCGTGCCGCTCGGTGGCGCAGTCGGCATGGGCCTCAACTACGCGATGACGCGGTCGTGGGGCTTCACCCGACAGTCCTTCACCCTGTTCACCTTGCTGACCAACCTGTGGAACCTCGTGATCCGGTTGAGCCTGCCGGCGTTGGCGCTGGCCGGGCTGCTGATGGCTGGTGAGGTGACCAACCCCCGGTTGGTGACGACGAGCGTGGTCGCCCTGGTGACGCTCGGTGTGGTCCTGGTCGTGGTCGGTGCGTTCATCGTCAGTGAGAGCTGCACCTGGTGGATGGGGCGGGCGCTCGAGCTCGTCGCCCGGGGCGCCTGCCGATTGGTACGCTCCCGCCGTCGCCCGTCGGTAGCGCGACACGTCCTCGACCTACGTCATCAGAGCAGCGCGATCGTCAGGCGCGCGTGGGTGCAACTGTCGGCCGGCATGCTGGCGTACTCCGCGTTGCAGGCTCTGCTCCTGTTCACCGCACTGCACATGCTCGGGAGCACATTGACACCGGCGGAGATCTTTGCCGGGTACGCGTTGGAGCGGGTGCTCGCGTTCGTCGTGGTCACTCCCGGCGGCGCGGGTTTTGTCGAGGTCGGGATGACCGCGCTGCTGGTCGGACTCGGCGGGGATCCGGTGATCACCGTCGCCGGGGTCCTGATCTACCGGATCTTCGTGTTCGGCCTCGAAATTCCCGTCGGTGGCCTGGGCCTCTTCGCCTGGTTGTGGAAGCAGCGTCACGAGCGTCGCGATGGTGCCGAGTCGACGGTGTCGCCGGCGGTTGCCTGATGCGCATTGCGCACATCACCGACTGTTACCTTCCACGTCTCGGCGGCATTGAGATGCATGTACACGACTTGGCCAACCGCCAGCGTGACGCCGGACACGCCGTACGCGTCATCACGTCGACGCGTCCCGATCTGACGGACCCTCGCGAGGGCAGCCCAGAGCTTGCCGACAACGTCGAGGTGCTTCGACTCGCCAGCGGTGTGCAGCTCCCGGCCGCCCGCTCGGTACTGGCCGCGAACCTCGCGAGGAAGGTCTTCTCGCCCGGCGATTTCGACGTCGTCCATGCGCACCTTTCTTTGGTTTCGCCGTTGGCGATCACGGCAGCGCGGGCCGCCGCCATTCGTGACATCCCGACGGTCATCACGATCCACTCGCTGCTGAACGGTCTCGGTCCGATCCCTGTTCTCGTCGCCAAGACGCTCGCGGCCGCGAAGTGGCCCATCCTGTGGTCGGGCGTCAGCGAGGCCGCCGCCTCGCCCCTGCGCCGTACTCTCGGCCCGGACGCCGCAGTCACGGTGCTGTCCAACGGCATCGACCCGGCGGAGTGGCGGGTCAAGCCGGTCGCCCGGGGCGATGGCACGATCGTCGTGGCGAGTGTGATGCGGCTCGAGTCTCGCAAGCGCCCGATGGCGTTGGTGCGGATGCTGCGTCGGCTGCGTCGGGTTGTCCCGCGCCGGATTCCGCTGCGCGCACTCGTGATCGGGGAGGGCTCTCAACGCGGTCCGATGGAGCGTTACCTGGCTCATTACGGCATGGGATGGGTTGAGCTGACCGGCAGGTTGGAGCGCGAGAAGATCCGAGCCACGTACGCCGAGACCGACCTGTACGTCGCGCCCGCCACCCTGGAGTCGTTCGGCATCGCCGCCCTCGAGGCGCGCTGCGCCGGGATCCCGGTCGTCGCGTTCCGGCGTGGTGGGGTGGGGGAGTTCATCGGTCACGGGCACGAGGGTTTGCTGGCGTCCGACGACCGAGAGCTGGTCAAGGCGATGGCGCGCCTCGTCAGCGACGACCGGCTGCGCGACACCATGTCGGCACACAACCGCTCGCAACTGCCCTCGGTCAACTGGCCGACGGTGCTCCGGCGCACCGAGGCGGCGTACAACGAGGCGGCTGAGCTGATCGCCCGGTCCAGGCCAGGTGCTGCATTCGCCTCCGACCTGAGCGGATGAGCTCGGGTCACGAGGCATCGCGGCGCCGCTACACCGTCGTCTCGTTTCATGCGCATCCCGACGACGAAGCCCTGCTGACGGCGGGGACGCTCGCCAAGGCAGCGGCGGCCGGTCATCGGGTCGTTCTCGTCGTCGCAACGGATGGTGAGCTCGGCCTGGCGCCCGCGGCATTCGGTGGACCCGAGGACCTCCGTTCGCGTCGGATGGCCGAGCTGGAGACGTCGGCCCGTGCGCTCGGCGTAGCCAGAGTCGAGCGACTCGGATATCGCGACTCGGGGATGGACGGGGCCACCAGCGAACCGGAGGCATTCGTAAACGTCGATGTCGAAACGGCGGCGCGGCGGCTGGCAGACGTCCTGACGTACGAGTCTGCCGACATGCTCACGGTCTACGACGAGGACGGCGGTTACGGCCATCCCGACCATCGACAGGTCTACCGAGTAGGCGTCCGGGCTGCGCGCCAGGCCGGTACGTCCGTCGTCTTGGAGGCGACGGTCGACCGGGACGTATTCCGGTGGGCGCTCCTGATCGCCCGGGCAGTCAGCCGCGTGGTTCCGCGCTGGCACCTATACATCCCCGAGAACACGTTCACCCCGCGATCGCGGTTGACGCACCGGATCGACGTGCGCGCACATGCCGGCGCCAAGCGGGCCGCGATGGAAGCGCACGTGTCGCAAGCCACCGCCACCGGCGGGAATCCCCGCACCCTCGGGCTCTTCTTGCGGCTCCCGAAATGGGTGTTTCGTCGGGCGCTCGGCTACGAATGGTTCACCGAGCAGGGCTGCCGCACCGGGCCACCGCTGAGCGGCGACATCTTCGAGACCCTCGACCGCACCCGTCGTGATCGACGATGATGCCCGGGCCGCTGAGCCGCCCTACGGTCGCTATCGTGGCGTGATGATCATGCGGATCTGGCGGGGATGGGTCACGACCGGTCGGGTCGCCGACTACGTGCGTTACATCGAGACCACCGGGCTTGCCGAGTACCAGAGCGTGCCGGGGAACCAGGGTGCACAGATGCTGACCCGCGACCTGGGCGACGGACGCTCCGAGGTCATGACGGTGAGCTGGTGGGATTCACTCGACGCCATCCGCGGGTTCGCCGGCGACGACATCGAGGTGGCCAAGTACTACGCCGAGGACGACCAGTACCTGATCGGCAGGGAAGACGTCGTCCGTCACTATGAGGTTGCGCTATGAGGGTGCTGCCGGGAGGTTGTTGCCGGAGAGCGATCGGGTCTGACCGAGTGAACGAGGACACGTGGCCGCGGTGAGCACCGCGGTCACTCCGTCGTACTACCGGATGGACCGTGCCTACAGCCTGCGCGTGTTCGGCCGGTTGGCCTGTGTGGCGGCAGCTTTGGTGGTGGTCGCCGCGGTTCTGCTGACGATTGGCGGTGGCGGGTGGCTCGACGTCCTGGGTGATGTCGTGGGTGGTTTCGGACTCATGATCGTCGCGGCCGGTCTGGTCGCTGTCGCTGTTCCGCCGATCGTTCTTCGTGTCGACCAGGTGGGGTATCGGCGGGGGCGACTCGGGGGCACCGGAATCCGGTCAGCTGAGTGGCGGCAGGTGGCGGATGTCCACACCCAGGAGATCGCCGCGGCGCCCGGTCATCCGGCGCTCGTCCTGCACCTCGACTCAGGACGCACGACGAGGATCCCGCTGTCGCTGGTTCCGCGTCGCTCTGCGGAGCTCGAGCACGACGTGTCCGAACGCCTCAACGCCGCGCACGGATACCGCCGCTGGGAGACATCGCAAGAATCGCCTCGTACGTCTGCGGACTAGTGGGTCCTCACCGAATCCCCGTGTCGTAGTGCAGCACGACCGCTTTCGGCCGCTTCCCGGAGACCAGGTTGACCGTCAGCGGGCGGGGCGTGCCCATCAGCCCGTCGACCGGTTGCGCCACGAGCCGGTACTGGCCGGGTCTGAGCGAGATGGTAAACGCGCCGGTCCGCGCGGTCGTCACTTGTCCAACCGCCGCGCCGTCCGGCTCGCGAACGAGGATCACGGCACCGGCCACGGGTCGCTCTGCGCACTGCGGCTCGGGAGGCTGCTTCTCGACGGCGCAGGTTGGGCCGGCCGATGCCGCACCCCGTAGAACGACGCGATCTGAGGAGGCTGCCTGTGGTCCACAAGCCACCAGCGTCAGCAGCAAGGCCGTTTGGGCAAGCAACAGAGTTGCCTGGCCGCCCCTGCGCACCACCTGTGTCGTCACGGCTCATCCGACGGACGGGGTGCCGGATTCGATCCCTGGGTGGTGCGACGGGTAAGGTGTGGCGTCGCCGATGAGGCGACTCGGAGGTGTCGCCTAGTCCGGTTTATGGCGCCCGCCTGCTAAGCGGGTTGAGGGTAACGCCCTCTCGCGGGTTCAAATCCCGCCACCTCCGCCCTACCGTTCCCCTTGACGCCACCTCCGCCGCCCTACCGTTCCCCTTGACGCCGCCGCCGAGATCTGACATCCTCCTAACAATGTTAGGTGAACTTAAGCGCGATAGGGTAGCCGAACGACGTGCGGCTACTCGGCGCGAGATCCTCGACGCCGCGTGGGCCATTGCGCGCGAGCAAGGGTTGGCCGCGATCACGCTGCGGGACGTGGCGAACCGGGTGGGAATGCAAGCACCTTCGCTCTACTCGCACTTCGACTCGAAGAACGCGATCTACGACGCCATGTTCGGGCAGGCATGGTCCGATTACCGAGCAGTGACAGTCGCGGCCACTGAGCGCCTCCCGCGGCAGCCGCGCCGCGCCCTGAAGTTGATGGCAAGGTTGTTCTTCGACTTCGCGGTAGGCGATCTTCCCCGGTTTCAGTTGATGAACCAACGCACGATCCCAGGCTTCGTCCCGAGTGAGGATGCCTACGCACCAGCGGTTGATGTTCTCGATCGGTTTGGACGGGAGATGCGCGGGTTCGGCGTCTCTCGGAGCTCCGACCTCGATCTCTGTGTCGCGATCATTGGCGGGCTCATCGACGCCCAGCACGCCAACGACCCCGGAGGAGACCGCTGGTCGCGGTTGCTGGATCGGGCCATGGACATGTTCGCCGACAGCGTTGGGCTGCCGGCAACGAACGCAGGGAGAAAGAAATGACGACACGATCAGCGGCGCGTCCAGCGCGCGAAGACCTTCGCCGTCCGGTGCCGCACCGGTCAACCCTGATGCGGCTGGCCCGAGAGGAATACGAGCGGTTCAGCCGGCTGCTCGAATCACTGGACACCGAAGACTGGCAACGCCCGACGGTCTGTCCCGGCTGGGACGTGCGCGCGATGGCGAGCCACGTGCTGGGCATGGCCGAGATGGCGGCGTCCATCCGGGAGGGTAAGCGGCAACAACGGCTCGCCGGCAGGGCCGGTGGCGCCTTCATCGACGCCCTCACGGAACTGCAGGTCTCGGAACGTCAGAGCATGCCGCCGAACGAGATGACGACGCGGTTCCGTCGCATCGGCCCACGTGCCGCACGGGGTCGTCGGCTGGCGCCTGGCTTCATCCGGCGGCGGGCGCTGCCCGTGCCACAGTCCGTAGGCGGGCGCGACGAATGGTGGACCATCGGCTTCATCAATGACGTCATCCTCACCCGGGATACCTGGATGCATCGGGTGGACATCAGTGATGCGGTTGGGCGACAGCTCGAGCTCACCGCCGACCATGATGGTGTCCTGGTGGCAGATGTCGTCGACGAGTGGGCAAGCCGGCACGGGCAGCCGTTCGACTTGACCTTGAGCGGACCTGCCGGAGGAGGCTGGTCGACGCAAGGTGGCGGCGAGCAGATCGACATGGACGCCGTCGAGTTCTGCCGCCAGCTGTCCGGACGCGGCGTCGCCAGAGGCTTGCTCGCAACCGAGGTCCCGTTCTGACGTCCTGCTCGCCGGCGCGCAGCGGCGCCGCGTCCGTCAGCCGATCTTGATCCAGGTGCCCGTCTTCGACCCCTTCCCGACGAAGTGAGCGCCGAGCACGACGGTGCTGTCAGGCACGACGAAGTAGAGGTCGGCCATCGCGCACTTGCCGGCCCCGATACGACCGTCGTCAGCGATCGGCGGCGACCCCTCACTGGCCGGCTGCGGACGGATCGCGGGCACAATCTTCTTGGTCGTCGGAGGGGTCGTCACCAGGCTCCAGCCGTCATCGGTGACGGTGAGTGCGCCGGACGTCGAGGCGCAGGTCTCGACCAAGAGCGACACCGCATGCTGTCCTCTTGCGGGGTGCAGCGGCGCGCTGGGCGCCGGGTCGTACATGCTCAACACCCGCTGCGCCCCACCGAGCCGGTCAAGGCTCTCGCCGAATCCGACGGCGTCCGGGAAGTACGTCTCGACGGGCGTCGAGGGGCCGGTGGGGCTGGGGGTCGTGTTCGGGCCGGTTGTGTTCGGCCGGGTCGTGTTCGGCCGGGTCGTGCCCGGGCGGGTCGGGTGCGGACTGCCGCCACACCCCCCGACGGCGACGAAGACGGCTAGCCCGAACGCGAGAGCAGCCAGCTGACGCCTCGGTCTCACAGGTCTACGCACTGAGTCGGACGCGCAGCCCGTCGAGCTCGGTCCAGAGCACCGTCGGCAGCTTGTCGCCGAACTTCTCGAACCACTCGTCGATGAGGGGCAGCTCAGCCCGCCACTCCTCGGGATTGACCCGCAGGGCCGCCTCGATGTCGTCCCGGGTGACGTCGAGACCGTCGACGTCGAGCGACTCGTACGTGGGTACGTGGCCGATCGGCGTCTCGGTCGCCTCGGCCGTCCCCTCGATGCGCTCGATGGCCCACTTGAGGACGCGGCTGTTTTCACCGAAGCCCGGCCACAGGAAGCCACCGTCGGCGTTGCGTCGGAACCAGTTGACGTAGAAGATCCGCGGCAGCTTTGCGGCGTCGTGCTCCTTGCCTACGGTGATCCAGTGGTTGAAGT
The DNA here is from genome assembly GCA_038253325.1 of Propionibacteriales bacterium. Taxonomy (GTDB): domain Bacteria; phylum Actinomycetota; class Actinomycetes; order Propionibacteriales; family Nocardioidaceae; genus JBBSHE01. Next base: position 3,908 of record JBBSHE010000033.1, on the reverse strand, counting down.
AGTCGGCTGCGTTGTAGCCGATGAACGGCAGCATGGCCATCGGGTCCCGGCGGACGACTCCGACTTCGCCAGTCGCCGCCGCCGTGGTCTCCGACGACAGCGTCGCACCCATGAACGTGCCATGGGTCCAGTCCCGCGCCTCGGTGACCAGGGGGATCGTCGTCTTGCGGCGGCCGCCGAACAGGATCGCGTCGATCGGTACGCCGCGCGGGTCGTCGTACTCCGGCGCGAGGATTGGGCACTGCTTGATCGGCGTGCAGTACCGGCTGTTCGGGTGGCTCGACAGCTCACCTGACTCTGGCGTCCAGTCCTCGCGCTTCCACGAGGTCAGGTGCTGCGGTTCACCTTCCATCCCCTCCCACCACACGTTGCCGTCATCGGTGAGTGCGACGTTCGTGAACAGCGAGTTGCCGATGTCGATCGTCTTGATGGCGTTCGGGTTGGTCTTCTGATTGGTCCCCGGTGCGACGCCGAAGAAGCCGTACTCGGGGTTGACGGCGTACAGCCGTCCGTCATCGCCGAAACGCATCCAGGCGATGTCGTCGCCGAGCGTCTCGACCTTCCAGCCCTTGATCGTCGGCGCGAGCATCGCAAGGTTCGTCTTGCCGCACGAGCTCGGGAACGCGGCCGCCACGTAGTAGGCGCGGTCCTCGGGCGAGATGAGCTTGAGGATCAGCATGTGCTCGGCGAGCCACCCCTCGTCGCGCGCCTTGGCCGATGCGATCCGCAGGGCGTAGCACTTCTTGCCGAGCAGGGCGTTGCCGCCGTACCCCGAGCCGTACGACCAGATCATGCGTTCCTCGGGGAAATGCGTGATGTACTTCGTGTCGCTGCACGGCCAGGCGACGTCCTGCTCATCCGGCTCGAGCGGTGCGCCGATCGAGTGCAGGCATGGTACGAAGTCGGCATCGAGCTCTTCCATCCGCGCCAGCGCCTCGCTACCCATCCGGGCCATCACGCGCATGGAGACGACGACGTACTCCGAGTCGGTGATCTCGACCCCGAACATCGGCTCGTCGGCGTCGAGGTGGCCCATCACGAACGGGATCACGTACATCGTGCGCCCGCGCATGCAGCCGCGGTAGAGGTCCGTCATGATCGACTTCATCTCGCCGGGGGCCATCCAGTTGTTCGTGGGACCGGCGTCGGACTCCTCGTCCGAGCAGATGAACGTGCAGTCTTCGACGCGCGCGACGTCGGTTGGGTCGGAAGCGCACCAGAAGGAGTTCGGCTTGATGGACTCGTTGAGGCGCACGAGCGTTCCGCGCTCGACCAGCTCTTCGGTCAGCGCCTTCCATTCGGTATCGGAGCCCGTGCACCAATGAATCGAGTCGGGGTTCGTCAGGATGGCGACGTCATCGACCCAGGCCTGGAGCCGTTGGTGACTGGTGGTCCCGGTATGCCCGGGTTTCTCGTCAGCGTCGGTCACGGCTGTCATGCCCAAGACCATCCCTCTCGAACACGCGGTGACGGCGTCGTCGCCCCCGACCGCTGGTCTGGTGCCGTTCCCCGCACCAATTGAAGTGTCCACACTGTGGACGGGTAGGGGGTAAGAGTAACCCGCCTGGTACGGCGGCGCGACCGAACCCTGGACTTGCCGAACTGCCGTCCGGCTCACGGTGCCGGGCCGTCCGCGCGTTCACTGCACAAGCATGAGTGCGAGCCGTTCGGCGCTCTGATGCGTCAGGTTGCCGCTCACCTGGATCCGGCCGTCGAGGATCGGCGTCTGCACCGCGGGCGCCGTGACGACGGTCCCGTTCTTGACCAGCGCAAGCCGCTGATGGCTGGTCGCGAGCCGCGTGGTGAGTGTTGCGAACAGCGTGGTCGACGGACCGTCGAGACTGATCGACACCGACCACTGGTCCGTACCTGCGACGACCAATGCCTCGGTCTTGGTGACTCGGAGGGTCTCGAGCGATGTGGGGTCGAGGGTGTACCGCGTGGTGTCGTCGGCGGAGCAGTACTGTGTCGGTGATTGAGGCGTGCAGCTGCGGTCAGGAACGCTGCCGGTGACGACACCGACATCGACCTCGCCCGCGCCGGGAGCCGCGGTGTGAACCGTCGGTCCGGTGGTTACCGTCGTTGTCGGCTGCGTCGAGTGGGGCGTCGACACCAGGTGCTCGGCGTTGTCCCCGCAACCGGACGCGGTGACGAGAGCGAACAGCACAGCACCCACCGGTCTGGCCCACGGCCGCATGGAACCCCCTCGCTGTGACCCAACCAGCGTACGAGCACTCGTGTCCGTCGGGCGATTACAAGCGCCTCGGTTGAGCCGTTAGACTCGTCCGAGCCCTCCCGGGCAGGCGCTCGTAGCTCAACGGATAGAGCACTTGACTACGGATCAAGCGGTTGGGGGTTCGAATCCCTCCGAGCGCGCCCACCAGACACGCCCGAGTGCGCGATTGCCACGTCGCAAGTTTGCAGTGGGAATTGCGGCGGCGAACGACGTCTGTGCCGTAGCCGAGACGCGTGGTGCCGACGGCCTGGACGACCTGGAGTCGGCCAACGAGGCGTCAACCCTGACGGGTTGCTGAGCAGGGCGGTCCAAGATAACCAAACGATAGGGTGACTCCGCGTCTCGCCGCCATGACGGCATCAGTCGTCGCGTCGTGGGTAACGCCATCGATGGCCTCGTCGATGACGATCGAAACGGCTTCGCAGGCGTCGTCGATGTCGTTGGAGCTGGTCGTGTAGTCGTTGCGGGTCGATTGGGTCGGTCGGCGGTTTTCGGTCTGTTCCGTGGTCTGGTTCGACCGGGTGATCGGGTGGGTTGAAGATCTGGCGGGCGAGGTTGTCGAGGTGGTCGCGGTTGGCTCGCTCGGCATCCCGTGTTCGGTCGTCGAGCCGCTGACGTCGGCGGTCTTGGTGGGTCCAGTTGCCTGCCGGATCCCTTGTCACGACCAGCAGGCGTTGGTGGATGAGGTGGTGGCAGCGGGTGCAGTAGCCGGCCAGGTCGTTGAGGTCGGTGTTGCCGCCGTGGGACCACCAGTCGAGGTGGTGGATTTCGAGGTGGGTGTTGTGGCAGCCGGGGGCGGCGCAGATGCCTTGTTGGCGGGTGTAGACGGCGACTCGCTGTTTCCAGGTGGCGAGCCGTTTGGTCCGGCCGACGTCCAAGACGTGCCCGGAGGCGTCGATGGTGACCTGGGTTTGGTCGGCTTCGCAGGCGAGTTGTCCGAGCAGGCCGTCGCCGATGGTGCCGAACCCGTGCAGGAGGGCCGGCTGATGGCGGCGAGGCCCGGTCTGGGTGAGCTTGTCGCCGGTGACGGTGACGATGAGGTGTGGTCGGTGGCCGTGGTCGGTGGGTACGCCGCTGCGGAGCCGCTGGTCGCACAGGGTCCGCTGGTCGCACAGGGTCCGCAGTGCGTCGACTCGGCGTTGGCCGGCGGTCCGGTTGTCGTCGGCGGCGGAGTCTGGTTTGGACATGGCGTACAGGATGGTCTTCAGTGAGGTTCCGGTGACCGGGTCGAGCAGGCCGCGCAGCTGGAACAGGTCGCCGACCGCTGTCACGTTCACGTCGCGACGCTCTAGGGCTCGTACGTAGGCTTCGTCGGCGGCATCGGGGTCGAGGGTGTCACGCAGCCGCTGGACTGCGGCCCGCAGGGCGTCGGGGTCGGCCGCCTGGGCGATCGGCAGCAGGATCGGCTCGGCTTCGGCGATCACGCCGGGTCCGAGGTCGTCGGCGGCCTTCGCGAGCACGGCCACGTGCTCGATGCCAATCTGGCCGTGCTCGAGTGCCTTCGCGGTGGCCGGCAAGCTCGCCAACAGCCGGCTGGTGCGGACCCGGCGCCGGGCGTCGTGTCCGGTCACCCGCAGCTCGCGGCGCAGCCAGGTCGCCAGACTCCCCGCCCCGGCATCGGCCGGACCGTCCTGCTCGGCGAACACGCCGGTCCACCGGCAGGCGGTCCCGG
>JBBSHE010000032.1:0-31615 GCA_038253325.1 Propionibacteriales bacterium | reverse complement strand
TTGCTCGACTTCATTGCGCTCACGACGTCCACCCCTCTGCTGTCCCTGCCGGCCGGCCGACCCGAAGGTCGGCTTGCCGTGGTGCTGCGGTCGAACGGGCGTTGCGACTCACACGCGCTGTCCCAGAGCACGCAGACGTTCCTGCTTCGGGTCGGCGTCCGCGTCAGGTCGACGTCGACACAGGTGATCGTCATTCCGAGCCAAGCCGCGCAGCGCCGGTTGAAAGCGATGATCCACTCCGCCTGCGGAATCGGCAACGGACAATAGGGTTCGCGGTTGAGACCGCTAGAATTCTTGGCGCATCGGTGCACTCGCCCTGGTACCCCAACCGGCAGAGCAACGCAGTGGTCGCGGTTGAGGCCGCTAAGATTGCGGCACTTCCAACGGGTGGAGTCCTGGTACCCCAACCGGCAGAGCAACGCAGTGGTCGCGGTTGAGACCGCTGGAACTCTTGGCGCATCGGTGCACTCCCCCTGGTACCCCAACCGGCAGAACGGCAGAGTGGTCGAATCTGACCGCTAAGATTGCGCCCGTCAAAACGTGCACTCGCCCTGGTACCCCAACCGGCAGAGGGAGCGGTCTCAAACACCGTCCAGTGTGGGTTCGAATCCCACTCAGGGCACCGGCGGTCCGAGGCGTCGACGGGGCGGTAGGGAGTCAGCGTGGCCGGGTGGTGCGGTAGGCGGGCGCGACGCCCTTGATCGCATCGCCCATCCGGTGGATGCGCAGTGCATTCGTCGACCCAGGAATACCGGGAGGCGAGCCGGCGACGATCACCACCAGGTCGCCCTCGGCCACCCGTCCGATGTCGAGCAGTGCCTTGTCGACCTGCATGACCATCTCGTCGGTGTGCTCGACGGTGTCGACCAGGAACGTCTCCAGGCCCCACGTCAACGCGAGCTGCGACCGTACAGCCTGGACAGGAGTGAACGCCAGCATCGGTACGGAGGGCCGGTAGCGACTCATCCGTCGAGCGCTGTCCCCGCTCTGGGTGAACGCGACCAGGTAGCGGGCCCCGATCCGCTCGGCGACCTCGGTCGCGGCTTTGGCGATCACTCCGCCCCGAGTCTTGGGCTGCCAGTCGAACGCCTGAATCCGCGGCAGCTCGTGGTCCTCCGTCGACTCGATGATCCGGGCCATCGTCTCGACCGCTTCGATGGGATGGGCGCCGACACTGGTCTCCCCCGACAACATCACGGCGTCGGCGCCGTCGAGGACCGCGTTGGCGACATCAGAGGCCTCGGCGCGGGTCGGTCGTGCCGCGGTGATCATCGACTCGAGCATCTGGGTCGCGACAATGACGGGCTTGGCGTTGCGCCGCGCCTTGGCGACGACCTTCTTCTGGAGGAACGGCACATCCTCGAGGGGACACTCGACACCGAGGTCTCCGCGCGCAACCATCAAACCGTCGAATGCCTTGATCACCTCGTCGAGGTTGTCGATCGCCTGTGGCTTCTCGATCTTGGCGATCACGGGTAGCCGGACGCCCTCCTCGTCCATGACCTTGCGGACGTCGTCGACATCGCGCGCCGACTGTACGAACGACAGCGCGACCATGTCGACGGGGCATCGGAGCGCCCAGCGCAGGTCTTCGACGTCCTTCTCGGACAACGCGGGAACAGACACGGCGATCCCCGGCAGGTTGATCCCCTTGTGGTCGCTCACGACCCCGCCGATGTCGACGACGGTGTGAACATCGGCGCCGTCGACCGACGTCACGACCAGCCGGATCGCCCCATCGTCGACGAGGATCGGGTCGCCCGGGTGCACGTCACCGGGAAGTCCCTCGAACGTCGTCGAGCAGATCGACGCGTCACCCGGAACCGAACGAGTGGTGATCGTGAACGAGTCGCCTGACCGGAGCAGCTGCGGGCCGGATGCCAGGTTGCCCAACCGGATCTTCGGTCCTTGAAGGTCGGCGATGATCCCGACGCCGTGCCCGAACTTGTCCGACGCCCGACGGGTCCGGACGTACGCCGCGGCGTGCTGCTCGTGGGTTCCGTGGCTGAGGTTGAGCCGGGCGACGTCCATGCCCGCCGCGACCAATGCGTCGATCTGCTCCTGCGTCGACGTCACCGGACCGAGCGTGCACACGATCTTTGCTCTACGCACACATCGAGCGTAGGCGATGTCTGGCTTGGTCCGGTGGCGCGACGTGCGTAGACGAAGCCGTGAAAGCTGGTCCCCGTTAGACCGTGAGCGGGCGCTCGTCAGGCAGGATCGGCGCCGGCAGGGCGGTCGTACCGGTGAGGAACGTGTCGACCGCGGACGCGCACGAACGGCCTTCCGCGATCGCCCAGACGATGAGCGACTGGCCTCGGCCGGCGTCACCAGCGACGAACACCCCCGGCACCGACGCGAGGTAGCGCGCGTCGCGGGCGATGTTGCCGCGCTGGTCGAGTTCGATGCCGAGCTGGTCGGTGATCGCGGCCGTCTCGGGCGCTACGAACCCCATCGCGAGCAGAACCAGATCTGCCGGGATCTCACGTTCGGTCCCCGCGACCGGCTCGAACCGCCCGCCGGTAGACGAGACGCCCGTGATCCGGAGGGTCCGGACGTGGCCGGCGTCGTCGCCGCCGAACTGCTGGGTCGACACGGCGTACATCCGCTCGCCGCCTTCCTCGTGCGCGGAGGAGACCCGGAACGTCAGAGGGTACGTGGGCCATGGCTGCCCGGACGGCCGTTGCTCGCCCGGCTGGTCGAGGATCTCGAGCTGCGTGACCGAGCTGGCGCCTTGGCGGTGCGCAGTGCCGAGGCAGTCCGCACCGGTGTCGCCGCCGCCGATGATGACCACATGCTTGCCGGCGGCCGTGACCTGACCGGAAACATGCTGTCCGCTGACCACGCGGTTCGACTGCGGGAGATACTCCATCGCCTGGTGGATGCCCGTCAGCTCCCGTCCGGGAATGGGCAGGTCACGGCCGATTGTCGACCCGATGGCGACCACCACGGCATCGAACCGCTCGCGAAGCTGGGTCCAGGTGACGGTGTCGCCGACGTCGACGCCGGTGCGGAATACCGTCCCCTCGTGACGCATCTGGTCGAGCCGCCGGTCGAGCTGCCGCTTCTCCATCTTGAACTCGGGGATGCCGTACCGCAGCAGCCCACCGATCGCATCGTCGCGCTCATAGACGGCGACGGTGTAACCGGACCGGGTGAGTTGTTGGGCCGCAGCGAGACCCGCGGGCCCGGACCCGACGACCGCGATCGTCTTGCCGGTCAGCCAGTCGACCTGCTGTGGCCTGATCAGCCCCGCATCCCATGCCCGGTCCACGATCGCCACCTCGACGTTCTTGATCGTGACTGGTTCTGCGTTGATGCCGAGCACGCAGGAGGTCTCACATGGCGCCGGGCAGAGCCGCCCGGTGAACTCGGGAAAGTTGTTCGTCGCGTGCAGCCGCTCGATTGCGGCCTCCCAGTCGTCACGCCAGACCAGGTCGTTCCACTCCGGGATCAGGTTCCCGAGCGGGCAGCCTTGATGACAGAACGGGATGCCACAGTCCATGCAGCGACCCGCCTGGGTCGCGATGATCGGCAGCAACGTGCGGCCCACGTCGTCGGGGTATACCTCGCGCCAGTCGCGTACGCGCTCGTCGACCGGTCTACGCTGCGCGACCTGCCGGCCGGCCTTCAGAAAGCCCCGGGGATCAGCCATCGAGCGCCGCCCCCATCATCGCCGCCGTCGTGTCCGTCTCGGACAGCCCCTGCCGTTCGGCCTCCGCCTTGGCCTCGATCACCTTGCGGAAGTCGCGCGGCATCACCTCGACGAACCGTTCATGCGCAGTCCGCCATTCGAGAAGCAGGGCGTGCGCCACCGGGGAGTCGGTTTCCTCCCAGTGGCGCGTAATCAGGTCCTTGACTCGGGACACCGCGTCCCCGCTCAACGGTGCGAGCTCGACGAGCTCGTGGTTGACCCGGCGAGGCTCCAGATCGAGTACGTACGCCACGCCGCCGCTCATACCGGCCGCGAAGTTGCGACCGGTCGCTCCGAGCACGACCACCGTGCCGCCGGTCATGTACTCGCAGCCGTGGTCGCCAACACCCTCGACAACGCCCGTCAAGCCAGAGTTGCGGACACAGTACCGTTCGCCGACCTGGCCACGGACGAAGAGTTCGCCGCCGGTCGCGCCGTACCCGATGACGTTGCCGGCGATGATGTGGTCCTCGGCGGGGAAGACCGCCGAACGGTCCGTACGCAGCACGATCCGTCCACCCGACAGACCCTTGCCGAGATAGTCGTTCGCGTCACCTTCGAGGCGGAGCGTGATACCCGCCGGGAGGAACGCACCGAACGACTGGCCGGCGGACCCGGTGAACGTCAGGTCGATGGTGCCATCCGGCAGCCCGTCCGGGTGCCGCTTGGTGACCTCGTGACCGAGCATCGTTCCGACCGTTCGGTTGACATTGCGGACCCTGAGCGCGGCGCGAACCGGCTCCCCGGTCTCGATCGCTGGCCGGCACAGTGCGATCAGCTCCAGGTCGAGCGCCTTTTCGAGGCCATGGTCTTGGCCGACGGTCTGGTGCAAGGCTGCGCCCGGCGGCAGGTCTGGGACATGCAGGATCGGTGTCAGATCCAGACCCGACGCCTTCCAGTGGTCGGTAGCCGCCGACATGTCGAGGGACTCGGCGTGGCCCACAGCCTCGGCGAGGGTACGGAACCCGAGCTCGGCCAGGATCTCGCGTACCTCTTCCGCGACGAACATGAAGAAGTTGACGACGAACTCCGCCTTTCCGGCGAACCGCTCCCGCAGCACCGGGTTCTGGGTCGCGATCCCGACCGGGCAGGTGTCGAGGTGACAGACACGCATCATGACGCAGCCCGCGACGACCAGCGGCGCGGTGGCGAACCCGAACTCCTCGGCGCCGAGGAGTGCCGCGACCACGACGTCGCGACCCGACTTGAGCTGCCCGTCGGTCTGGACGACGATCCGGTCGCGAAGACCGTTGATCAGCAGGGTCTGCTGGGTTTCGGCGAGACCCAGCTCCCATGGACCGCCGGCATGCTTGAGCGACGTGAGCGGTGATGCGCCCGTTCCTCCGTCGTGACCGGAGATGAGCACGACGTCCGCCTTGGCCTTCGCCACACCTGCTGCGACGGTGCCGACTCCGACCTCGGAGACCAGCTTGACGTGGACGCGGGCGCGGGGGTTGGCGTTCTTGAGGTCGTGGATGAGCTGCTTGAGGTCTTCGATCGAGTAGATGTCGTGGTGCGGCGGTGGGGAGATCAGTCCGACACCGGGCGTGGAGTACCGGGTCGCGGCAATCCATGGATACACCTTCGGACCGGGAAGCTGCCCACCCTCGCCCGGCTTAGCACCCTGCGCCATCTTGATCTGAAGGTCGTCTGCGTTCGTGAGGTACTCGCTCGTCACCCCGAACCGGCCGGACGCGACCTGTTTGACGGCACTGCGACGTTCGGGATCGTGGAGCCGGTCGGAGTCCTCGCCACCCTCTCCGGTGTTCGACCTGGCGCCGATCTGGTTCATGGCGATCGCCAGCGTCTCGTGGGCCTCGCTGCTGATGGAGCCGTACGACATGGCGCCGGTCGAGAACCGCTTGACGATCTCGCTGGCCGGCTCGACCTCGTCAAGCGGCACCGGATCACGTTGAGACGCGAGGCGGAACAGGCCTCGCAATGTCAACAGCTTCTCGGACTGGTCGTTCACTGCGTTCGTGTACTGGCGGAAGACGTCCATCCGCCCCGTCCGGGTGGCGTGCTGCAAACGGAACACGGTCTCGGGGTTGAACAGGTGCGGCTCGCCTTCACGGCGCCACTGGTACTCCCCGCCGATCTCGAGCTCGCGGTGGGAAGGCGGCAGACCGTCGTCGGGGTACGCACGGCGGTGGCGCAGCCGAACCTCCTCGGCGATCACGTCGAGGTCGACACCGCCGAGCTTCGAGGTGGTACCCGTGAAGTACCGGTCGACGAGCGCCTGGGAGAGTCCGACGGCCTCGAAGATCTGGGCGCCGGTGTAGGACGCCACGGTGGAGACACCCATCTTGCTCATCACCTTGAGCACGCCCTTGCCGAGTGCCTTGACCAGGTTGCGCAGTGCCTGCTCGGGCTCGATGCCTCTGAGGTACACGCCGCGCCTGGCGAGGTTCTCCGCCGTCTCCATGGCGAGGTACGGGTTCACGGCCGCCGCCCCGAACCCGATCAACAATGCGACATGGTGCACCTCACGAACGTCTCCGGCCTCGACGACGAGCCCGACCCGGGTCCTGGTCTTCTCTCGGACGAGGTGGTGGTGTACGGCCGCGTTGAGCAGCAGCGACGGGATCGGCGCGCGGTCGGCGGTCGAATTGCGGTCGGACAGCACGATTACCCGGGCACCGTCGGCGATCGCCACGCTGACCTCTGCGCAGAGCTCATCGAGGCGGCGTCGCAGCCCGTCGGACCCCTCGTCGACAGGGTAGAGGCCGGCCACGACATGGGTGGAGTAGCCCGGCAGGTTGCCGTCGCGGTTGATGTGGATGATCTTGGCGAGCTCGTCGTTGTCGATGACCGGGAAGGGGAGCACCACCTGCCGGCAGGACGCGGCCGACGGCTCGAGCAGATTCGCCTCCGGACCGATCGTCCCGGCCAGCGACGTGACGAGTTCCTCACGGATCGCGTCGAGCGGAGGGTTCGTCACCTGGGCAAACAGCTGCCCGAAGTAGTCGAACAGCAGTCGTGGACGTTCCGAGAGTGCGGCGATGGGAGTGTCGGTGCCCATCGAACCGAGCGGTTCCGCGCCGGTCATCGCCATCGGCGTGATCAGGATCCGGAGCTCCTCCTCGGTGTAGCCGAACACCTGTTGCCGTCGGATCACGGACTTGTGTGTGTGCACGATGTGTTCACGTGGTGGCAGGTCGTCGAGCGCGATCAGACCCGCGTGCAGCCACTCGTCGTACGGCAGCTCCGACGCGAGCTGAGCCTTGATCTCGTCGTCCTCGACGATCCGGTGCTCGTCGAGGTCGACCAGGAACATCCGGCCCGGCTGAAGACGTCCCTTGCGGATCACTCGCTCCGGTGCGATGTCCAGCACGCCCACCTCTGAGGCGAGGATGACCAGGCCGTCGTCGGTCACCCAGTAACGCGACGGGCGGAGCCCGTTGCGATCCAGGACGGCTCCCAGCTGCGTACCGTCGGTGAACACGACGCACGCAGGGCCGTCCCACGGCTCCATCAGCGCCGAGTGGAAGCGGTAGAAGGCCCGTCGGCAGTCGTCCATCTCGGCGTGGTTCTCCCATGCCTCGGGAATCATCATCAGCATCGCGTGCGGAAGCGACCGCCCGGCCAGATGGATCAGCTCGAGCACCTCGTCGAAGGTCGCCGAGTCAGAACCGCCGGGTGTACAGATCGGGAACAGCCGCTCGAGGTCTCCGGGAATGACGTCGCTGCGCAGCAGTGCCTCACGGGCGTGCATCCAGTTGCGGTTGCCCATCACCGTGTTGATCTCGCCGTTGTGCGCGACGAACCGGTACGGGTGCGCGAGCGGCCAGGAGGGAAAGGTGTTGGTCGAGAACCGCGAGTGGACGACGGCCATCGCCGACTCGACCCGCTCGTCGGCCAGATCGGGAAAGAAACGGTCGAGCTGGTCGGTCGTCAGCATGCCCTTGTAGATGAGGGTTTGCGAGGAGAGCGAAGGGAAGTAGACGTCGGCCTCGTGCTCGGCACGCTTGCGCAGGCAGAACGCCAGCCGTTCCAGCGCCGCCCCCATCACCCGCCCGGACTTCGCGGCCACGAACACTTGCTCGAACCGCGGCATACATGCGTGCGACGTCCGGCCGAGCAGATCCGGCTCGGTGGGCACGACTCGCCAGCCGGCAACGGCGAGGCCCTCTTCGTCGGCGATCTCCTCGATCCTCGTACGTGCTTTCGCGGCATCCTCATCGTCGACGGGAAGGAACACCAAACCGACCGCGTACGTGGACGGGTCGGGCAGATCGAAGGTGCAGACAGCCCGAAGGAACCGGTCCGGAACCTGCACGACGATGCCGGCGCCGTCGCCAGAGCCAGGCTCCGCGCCGGATGCACCGCGGTGGTCGAGGTTGCGGAGCGCGGTGAGACCGTCGGTCACGATGCGGTGGCTCGCGACTCCCGTCAGGGTCGCGACGAAGGCGACGCCGCAGGCGTCGTGCTCGTGCCGCCCGTCGTACAGGCCCGACGGTCGGCGGGACGGGGACTGGAATCCAACTCCCATGCAGGCTCCCGGTGGCTCGCAACCGACCACGGACGGGCGGTCGGTGGTTGCGGTGGGACGTCCGTGGCCCAGGCGGGGTGATTGACAGCGAGGCTACACGAGCCGTCCGGATATCGGACCTTCGTATCACCTGCCGGGCCGTCGTGTCTCGTGAAGGAATGTGGGACAGTGCCGGGGTGCGGATCGCCACCTGGAACGTGAATTCGGTGGGTGCCCGGTTGCCGAGGCTTCTCGACTGGCTGTCGTCGGCAGTACCTGACGTGATGTGCCTTCAGGAGACGAAGTGCGCCGGCGATGCGTTTCCGGCCGAGCCGGTCCGACGTCTGGGGTACGAGGTGTCGGCTCATGGCACCGGCCGTTGGGCGGGTGTCGCGCTGCTGTCCAAGGTCGGGATCTCCGACGTCCACCGCGACCTGCTCGACGAGCCCGGCTTCCAGCCCGAGGAGGCGCTGCTCGAGGCTGCCGAGCCACGCGCGATCGGCGCCACCTGCGGCGGTGTCCGGGTCTGGTCCGTGTACGTGCCGAACGGCCGCGAGGTGGGGCACGCCCACTACGCGTACAAGCTGCGTTGGCTCGAGGCGCTTCGAGCGACGGCCGCGGCAGAACTGCACGGTGACCGCCCCTGGGTCGTCCTCGGCGACTTCAACATCGCGCCGACCGACGACGACGTGTGGGACATCAGCAGGTTCGACAACAGCACCCATGTCACCGGACCGGAGCGGGCGGCACTCGCCGCGTTGACCGAGGCGGGATTGCGCGAGGTCTACCCGCGGGCCTTGAAGTACGACGTCGCGTTCACCTACTGGGACTACCGTCAGCTCGCGTTCCCGAAGAACAACGGAATGCGGATCGACCTGGTCTACGGCAACGAAGCTCTGCTCGACCTCGTCGACGACGCGTACGTCGACCGCGAGGCCCGCAAGGGCAGGAACGCATCCGACCACGCCCCCGTGGTCGTCGACCTCAGCCCCCGAGAACGCGAGCCAGCCGAGCCAGAGGCCCGAGTTGCCGACTCTGCCGCACCCGCAGATGTCCCACGTTAACGTGGGACATCTGCACTTCACCCAGGAAATTACCTGGGTGAAGTGCAGACAACCTGGGTGAGGTGTCACGGCGATGCGTTTGTTGCCCCCGAGCTGGTCGGCGATCTCGCCCCGACCGACGAGGTGGTCGGGGATGTGCGCGTGAACCGTCGGCAGAGTTGGGTGTCACGAACGGTACATACGGAGCCCGATGTGACGGTCGTCGTGCACGAGCTCGCCCGGACCAACGCCCGCCCGCTGTTGGTCGTGCATGGTGGCCCCGACTGGGACCACAGCTACCTGAAAGAGCCGCTGGAGCACACCGCGGATCAACGGCGGCTGCTGCTTCTCGATCTGCGCGGATGCGGGGAGTCGACCCGCGGACTCGACCTGCACCGGTACACCCCGCAGGCCGCCGTCGAGGACCTGATCAGGGTTCTGGCAGACCTCGACCTGGCGCAGGTCGACGTACTCGGCTTCTCGTACGGCGGCCTGCTTGCCCAGCGCCTGGCAGCCGCCGCACCCGATCGCGTCGCTCGCCTGGTGCTGGCCTCGACAAGTACGGTGCCGTTCGACGGCTCCTGGTTCGGTGACTGGCCGGAGCGGGCCGCACGAATTCAAGCGGCGGAGAACCGGGTTGGGAAGCTTCGCCTGACTCCGGACTACTGCAGGGAACTCGCCGTCGCTGAAGCAGAAGTCGTCATCTGGACGGCCGAGGCGCTGCCTGACTGGCGCCGCCGGCTGGACGACATCCACTGGTCGAGCGAGTGGTTGAAGGCTCTTCACGCTGGCTTGTTACCGACGGCGCTGCCCAGCGGAGGCATCGAGGCACTTGCGCGGATCGGGGTTCCGGTGCTGTTCTTGCACGGCCGGTACGACATGAGGTTCCCGGCCACGGCGGCCGAGCATGCAGCCCGAGTCCTCTCTGATGCGCAGCTCGCGCTGATCCCCGATGCCGGGCACATGACGCACGTCGACCAGCCTGTGGCGTGGCTCGATCACGTGGACATGTTCCTCGACTGACACGTGCCGGGCGACCCGTCCGTTTACGGTGCTCCCCGGGCGTTCCCCGCGAAGCAGGCAGCGAAGCGTGAGACGGTCGCCCGGCGCCCGACGCAGAGCGCCAGCTCAGCACCCAGAGCAGGTGTTCGGCGTGTTGCCGCTCGCCGTGAGGTTCGTCGGAGTGCTCTCGAAGTCGATCAACGGGTCGGCCTGCGTCGCCGTGTTTCCGGTGATCACCAGGTCGTACCTGGCCCGGCGGCGCCTCCCGTGATCGGCGTAGAACCTCCCCGGAACGTGTTGTCGACGATGCTCCGCGCCTGTCGGCACACGGATGGCACCCTGGCGTACCATCGAGGCCCTGAGGGCAGCCGCCCGCCGCGCGATAGGCGTCTGCACCTGCCGCAGATGGGCTGCTGGTGCTGGTGGCCGTCACGCTTCCGCCGATGTTGCTCGGGTCGCCGTGGGTTGCCTGGCCAGCGGACAAGATCAGGGCGAAGCCGGCCAGAAACCGACCGTGAACGGCAGCGCCATCTGCTTCCTGGTCGCCCTGGCGAGCTAAGGAACGTGCTCGTTCCGTAACGATCCTGACACAGAGCGTGATGGCGTCACAAGGTCGCCCGATTGGGCTACCGCGTTTGAGTGTCCGGCACGACGTCCGAGCCAGCCTGGGCATCTTCGGTCGTCGGCCAGGACTGGCCGTCGCTCAAGTGGGCGACAGTGCCCCCTCCGGCACTCTGTCAGGCCTTCCGTCGCGGCATCTCATCCGCTGATCCGTGGTCGGCAGCCGACCCGTGAGAGCAGGGCCGCTGATCGCCGCCATCACCTCGGCATCGTCCAGGTTCATCGACCTGACGCTGACCGAGCCGAGCAAGCTCCGGCTCCAACGCAGCGGCAAACCATTCGGCAACGGCTCAATCGGTATTTGTCGATCGCCGCTCCAGGTCGGCATCTGAGTCGGAGCCGGAGTTTGGATCGACCTTGTCGGGGACCACACTGCCGTCGGATGACTCGGACTCGTCGCCGGCGGCGGTTGACTCGTCCTCGGCTGCCGCGTCACCGACTTCGACACCGTCGGTGTCAGCATCGTCCTGCCCGTACCTGTCGAGCATCGCGGTTGGTTCGCGGCCGGGATGGCGGCGACCGACGATGACGAAGTACGCAGCCGCCAGGCAGAACACGATGATCGACGTCCACACGTTGAGGCGCAGCCCGAGGACGTGGTTGACGGTGTCGATCCGCAGGTACTCGATCCAGGCTCGCCCAAGGGTGTAGAGCATGACGTACAGCGCAAAGACCCGACCGTAGCCGAGCTTGAACCGGCGATCGGCCCAGATGACCACTCCGGCGACGCCGAGATCCCAGATGCACTCGTAGAGGAACGTCGGCTGGAACGTCGAGAAGCTCTGATAGCCCGGTGGTCGGTGCTCGGCATCGATCTTCAGGCCCCACGGCTTCGTCGTCGGCTTGCCGAAGAGCTCCTGGTTGAAGTAGTTGCCCCAACGGCCGATCGCCTGCGCGACGACGAGGCCGGGAGCGATTGCATCCGCCAGGACCGTGAAGCGGATCTTGTAGATCCGGCAGGCGATCCAGCCACCCAGCGCGCCCATGGCGACCGCACCCCAGATCCCGAGGCCACCCTTCCAGACATAGAGGGCGTCGACCGGGTGCTTGCCGGCACCGAAGTAGAGCTCCGGGTCGGTCATCACGTGATATGCCCGCGCACCGATCAGACCGAACGGTACGGCCCAGACCGCCACGTCCCCGACGGCACCGGTACGCCCGCCTCGGGCAACGAAGCGCCGCTCCCCCATCCAGATCGCGACCGCGACGCCGAGCAGGATGCACAGCGCGTAGGCCCGGACCGGAACGCCGAAGACATGCCAGAGGTTGTGCGTAGGGCTGGGAATGAAGGCGACGGGCACAAGCAGAACCTACCCGTTGCGGACCAGGCGTCTACGGACCGTCGTCAGGAAGCCAGCGTCTCGATGTCGTCGACCATGTCGCCGACCGGCGTTCCCTGTGTCCATGCGACGAGAGCGTGCGTGCCCTTGAACCCGAGCACCTGGGTGCCGTGGTCGACCTCGTAGCCGCCGCTCGGGAGGCGATGGGTCCCCCCGAGCGGCACCCCGAGTGCGGTCGCTGCGCGTCGGATGTCGCCCAGGGAACCGGTGAGGCCGACGAAGTGCGGGTCGAACCGGCTGAGGTACCGCTGGAGAACCCGCACGGTGTCTCGCGCAGGGTCCGTCGTGACGAAGAGCACCTGGGTCTTCGCCCGGGTGTCGGACGGCAGCCGCAGGTAGGCGCTGGTGATGTCGGCCATCACCAGCTGACAGACGTCCTGGCAGTTCGTGTATCCGAAGTAGACCATCGTGACCGGTGACGTCGTGTTGGTCGCGAGGTCGTACGGCTGGCCCGTGGAGGCGGTCAGCGTGACGTTTGGCATAGCCTCCGGCGCGCCGAGGGCCGCACCCTGGTACGGCCCCTTCTGGACGCCGCTGATCACGACGCCTCCGGGGTTGCCCGAGGTGGGCGGGTCGTGCGGGGTCGACGCCGATCCCGAGCATCCGGCCAGCCCGATCACCGTGGCGGCCGCGAGAACCGCACCGCGACGGCGGCTACGGACCGACCGGCCCGTCATTGGCGACCGCCCCGTACGCCGACGGCGAGATCGGTGGCCAGCTCCGCGACGGCTGCAACACCGGCGTCCTCGTCGGCCGCGTCGAGAAGACATCGCACGAACGCCGAGCCGACGATCACCGCGTCGGCATACGCGGCCACGTCTGCGGCCTGTCCTCCGTTCGAAACCCCGAGGCCGACTCCGATCGGTTTGAGCGTGACGGCCCGCAGCCGCGCACAGAGCTTCGGTGCCGCTTCGCTGGTGTTGGTCCGCGCCCCGGTGACGCCCATGATCGAGACGGCATAGACGAAACCGCGGCACTGCTCGGCCGTCATCGCCAGCCGCGCGTCGGTTGACGAAGGAGCGACCAGAAACACCTTGTCGAGCTCGTGCTCGTCGGCGGCGGCGATCCAGTCCGCCGCCTCGTCGGGAATCAGGTCGGGAGTGATCGCCCCCGCCCCGCCGACACCGGCGAGGTCGCGCGCGAACCTCGCCGCACCATAGCGCTCGACCAGGTTCCAGTACGTCATCACGAGCGTCGGCGCGTGCGCGGCCACCGCCTCGACGACACCGAGCGCGTCGGTCGTACGGACACCCCCTGCCAGGGCCGCCTCGGTGGCCCGCTGGATGGTCGGCCCGTCCATGACCGGGTCGGAGTACGCCAGCCCGATCTCGACGGCGTCAACCCCGTTCTTGACCATGGTCTGGGCAGCCCGGATCGTCCCCTCGACCGTGGGGAAACCGGCCGGTAGGTACCCGACCAAGGCAGCGCGTCCCTCGCTGCGGGCAGCCTCGATCGCCGGCGCCACGCCCGGGCTCACCGCTTTGCGCCGCCCACGCCGAACCACCGCGCCGCGGTGTCGACGTCCTTGTCACCGCGGCCTGAGAGACAGACGACGAGCGTCGAGCCGGGCCCGAGGTCTCGTGCGATCGTGAGGGCACCAGCAAGGGCGTGGGCACTCTCGATCGCACACAAGATGCCCTCCGTCTTGGCGAGGACGAGCAACGCATCCATCGCCTCGGCGTCGGTCACCGGCGAGTACGTCGCCCGGCCACTGGCCGCGAGCCAGGAGTGCTCGGGTCCGACGCCCGGGTAGTCGAGTCCGGCGGAGATCGAGTGTGACTCGAGGGTCTGACCGTCCTCGTCCTGGAGCACGTACGTCCGGGCGCCGTGGAGCACGCCGACGTCGCCGGCGGTGATCGAGGCGGCGTGGCGACCGGTCTGGACGCCGTCGCCGCCGGCCTCGATGCCGTACAAGGCGACGTCGGGGTCGTCGACGAACCCGGCGAACATGCCGATCGCGTTCGAACCGCCACCAACACACGCAACGACGGCATCAGGCAGGCGGCCGATCAGGTCGAGCGTCTGCGCGCGCGACTCGTCACCGATCCCTCGAGTGAAGCTGCGGACCAGGGAGGGGAAGGGGTGCGGGCCCGCTGCGGTGCCGAACACGTAGTGCGTGGTGTCGACGGACGACACCCAGTCCCGCATCGCCTCATTGATCGCATCCTTGAGGGTGCGGCTTCCGGTCGTCACGGGCACGACCTCGGAACCCAGCATCTGCATGCGCGCGACGTTGAGCGCCTGGCGTTCGGTGTCGACCTCACCCATGTAGACGGTGCAGTCGAGCCCGAAGAGCGCCGCCGCGGTCGCGGTCGCGACGCCGTGCTGGCCCGCGCCTGTCTCGGCGAGGACACGCGGCTTGCCCATCCGCCGGGTGAGAAGCGCCTGCCCGAGGACGTTCCGGATCTTGTGCGCCCCGGTGTGGTTGAGGTCCTCGCGCTTGAGCAGGATCCGAGCCCCGGCGTGTTCCGACAGCCGGTCCGCGTCGTACAGCATGCTCGGGACGCCGGCGTACCTCACGAGCAGTGACTCGAAGTCGGCAACGAACGTCCGGTCGCCCATCGCCTCGTGCCAGCAGGTCTCGAGCTGGTCGAGCGGAGCGACCAAGGCCTCCGGGATGAACCGTCCGCCGAACCGCCCGAAGTGCCCGGCGGAATCGGGGATGCCCGAGACCTGTTGCGCGACGGGATGGAGATTCAGGTTGGAGGCAGCCATCGGAGTCAGAGCCTTTGCTTGAGCGCGGGGTGGGCGCCGGCCGCGACCATGTCCGCCACGGCGCGGCGCGGGTCCTTCCCGGTCACCAGTGTCTCACCGACGAGAACCACGTCCGCGCCAGCACGTGCGTAGTCGAGCACGTCGTGCGGTCCGCGCACACCGGACTCGGCCACCCGGACGATGCCGTGCGGGATCATCGGCGCGAGCCGCGTGAACGTGTCGCGATGGACGTCCAGCGTACGGAGGTCGCGGGCGTTCACCCCGATCAGGTCCGCTCCGGCCTGCACGGCACGCGCCAGCTCCGCACCGGTGTGCACTTCCACCAGAGGGGTCAGTCCGATCGAACGGGACCGGTCGACGAGGCTGGTCAGCGCCAGGTCGTCGAGCGCCGCGACGACCAGCAACGCCAGATCCGCGCCCGCCGCACGGGCCTCCCACAGCTGGTACGACGTGACGATGAAGTCCTTACACAGGATGGGTACGTCGACAGCCGCGCGGACCGCGCGCAGGTCGTCGAGCGAACCGCCGAACTGGCGTTCCTCGGTGAGCACGCTGATCGTGGCCGCTCCCCCGTCGGCGTACTGCCGGGCGAGGTGCGCCGGGTCCTCGATCGGTGCCAACGTCCCCTGGCTCGGACTCGAGCGTTTCACCTCCGCGATCACCGAGATCCCGCGCGAGCGATAGCCGGGCATCGGGTCGAGAGCACACGGCTGCCGGGCGGCCAGCTCCTTGAGCTCATCCAGGCTGGTCCGGGCCTGTCGCCGGCGCAGGCCATCGTGAACCCCCACCAGGATCTCGTCGAGTACCGACATGGCTCAGGTGGTGTCTGACGGACGGTTGTACTGTGCGCCGAGGCCCATTGCTTGCATGACCTTGCCGACGATCCCGGAGGCGACAAGCAGCACGACTCCCGCGACGAAAACCCACCAGTTCGGGCCGATCATCAGGCCGATCCCGCCGACGCAGAACGCCAGGACCGCCAGGGTCGCGGCCGTCCAGGCGGCCGGCGTCGACCCGTGATGTGCTGCCATCGGCGAGATGCTCCTCTCGTGAGCGTCCATTGTGGCCTGCCCGTTCCCGGCTCAGGTCGTTGGGTCGTCGCCCCGGTCGATGGCGCGCCACAGATCGGACTCCCCGGAACCGATGTCGGCTTTCCCGGCCGGCGCCGAGACGGCGTCGTACCGCGCACCCATCACCGCGAACCGGTGGCCCCGCACCGCGATCACGGCTCCCGCGCTCGCGGCACCGATCGAACCCGCGAGCACGAGCCAGCGCCAGACCGGCGTCTCCGGGTCGATCGGGCCGCGACCGGGCCAGCCGTTGGCAGCCAGCGCATCGCGAAGCTGGGCGTCGGCACCGCCGGGCAGCACCAGCACCGAGATCGCGACCGCGACCGCGGCCACCACGATGAGCGATCCGACGGCTCGTCGCAGCCATCCGCGGGTCGCGATCACCGCGCCGAACGCGGCGAGCAGAACGTAGCCGAGAGCCCCCGCGAGCGGGGCGACGGATGCACCATCGACCGAACCGTGGATGGTCGGGATGCCGGGGACCGACGCCGTCGCGGCAACCCACGGTTGGGCGACGCCGACGGCGACCGCGAGGCCCGACAGCAGGCCGACGAGCAGGGTGGCGCCGTATCCCCTGATGTGACCGTCCGACGTCATCTCGGTGCTCGATCGCCACCGGTGAACACGACATCGGCGTCGAAGCAGGTCCGCTCCCCGGTGTGGCAGGCTGGCCCGGTCTGATCGACTCGCACCAGCACCGCGTCGCCGTCGCAGTCGAGCCGGACCTCCCGTACCCGCTGGACGTTGCCGGACGTCTCACCCTTCACCCAGTACGCACCGCGGCTACGACTCCAGTACGTCGCCCACCCGGTCGCCAACGTCCGTCGTAACGCCTCGTCGTCCATGTACCCGACCATCAGCACGGCGTCCGTGTCGTGGTCCTGCACGACGGCGACGACGAGCCCACGCGGGTCACGCTTGAGCCTGGCCGCAACCGCGGGGTCGAGTTCGGGAGCGTCCACCCGGCCATTGTCCCGTGTCCACCAGGCCACCGTCGCGACAGGTTCAGCGGACGGAGTGTCCGGCGGCCCGCAGAGCGTCCTTGACGGCGATAATGGGCACGACCCCGAAGTGGAACACACTGGCCGCGAGCACGGCATCGGCGCCGACCGCGACCGCAGCGGGGAAGTCGGTCGCCGTGCCGGCTCCTCCGCTGGCGACAATCGGGACACCGACCGCCTTGCGTACGACGCGGATCAGGTCCAGGTCGTACCCGCCGCGGGTTCCGTCGGCGTCCATCGAGTTCAGCAAGATCTCCCCGGCACCGAGCTGCTGTCCACGACCCGCCCACTCGACGGCGTCGATGCCGGTACCGCGGGTCCCGGCATGCGTCGTGACCTCGAACCCGCTCGGGGTCGAGTCCGACCGCCGGGCGTCGACGCTCAGCACCAGCACCTGGTTGCCGAAGCGGCTGGCGACGTCGCCGACCAGGGACGGTCGTTCGATCGCCGCAGTGTTGACGGCGACCTTGTCTGCACCGGCCCGTAACAGGGTGTCGACGTCCGTGACGGTCCGCACGCCGCCGCCGACCGTCAGGGGGACGAACACCTGCTCCGCGGTCTGCCGGACGATCGACAACATCGTGTCCCGACCGTCGCGGGAGGCACTGATGTCGAGGAAGCTCAGCTCGTCGATGCCGTCCCGGTCGTACCGCCTGGCCAGCTCGACGGGATCGCCGGCGTCACGGTGGTCGACGAACTCGACGCCCTTGACCACTCGGCCTTCGTGGACGTCGAGGCACGCGATGACCCGGACGGCGACGGTCACACGCGCACCGCTGCGAGCGCGTCTTGGAGCCGGAACGCCCCGGTGTACAAGGCGGTGCCGATGATGGCACCCTCGACACCGGGCAGCTCGGCAAGCGCGACCAGGTCTGCGATTGTCGAGATGCCTCCGGACGCGACGACGGGACGGTCCGTACGTCCACACACGCCGGCGAGCAGCTCGAGGTTCGGCCCCTCGAGCATCCCGTCTCTGCCGACGTCGGTCACGACGTAACGCGCACACCCGTCGGCATCCAGCCGGGCCAACGTCGGGTACAGGTCACCGCCGTCACTCGTCCACCCGCGGGCCGCCAAGGTCGTGCCGCGTACGTCGAGACCGACCGCGACCCGATCGCCGTGCTCGGCGATGATCCGGGCGCACCACGCCGGACGCTCGAGCGCGGCCGTCCCGATGATGACCCGGCGGCACCCGGTGCCGAGCGCGCGCCGCAGGGACGCGTCGTCGCGGATCCCGCCCGAGAGCTCCACATCGACGTCGAGTGCTCCGACGACCTCCGCGAGCGCCCGGTCGTTGCCGCCCCGGCCGAATGCCGCGTCGAGATCGACCAGATGCACCCACGCGGCCCCCGCCGACTGCCAGCGCAGCGCGCACGCGACCGGCTCACCGAACACCTGCTCGGTATCCGCGTCGCCTTGAACGAGCCGGACGGCGCGGCCGTCCGCGACGTCCACCGCTGGAAGCAGCTCGAGGGATGACACGCCTGCGGCCACGACTCAGACAGTCCTCATCAGTGCCTTGAACGGCGGAGGCCAGGCCGCGCCGTCGACCGTCGAGAACCGCTTGCTCGATCCGTCGGCATACCCGATCGTCACGTCGTACTGGTAGCGGTCACAGCAGAAGGTGTCTGGTCGTGACAGCTCGAGGTGGACGAGCGCCGGGTCCGAGGCAGTGGCAAGCGTCGAGCGGACGTCGGCGCGGGTGTATCCGGTCGGCGGCGGCACATCGGCCGCGAACGTTCGGGTCGTGCGTTCGCCCGTCAACCCGCCGCTGCGAACCACAACGACCCGGGTTGCGTTGGCCGGCGACGGCTGATCGGTGGTCGGTGCGGTGCTCGTCGAGCCCGTCGAGGGGG
This sequence comes from Propionibacteriales bacterium, assembly GCA_038253325.1. Classification (GTDB taxonomy): domain Bacteria; phylum Actinomycetota; class Actinomycetes; order Propionibacteriales; family Nocardioidaceae; genus JBBSHE01. Next base: position 12,802 of record JBBSHE010000032.1, on the reverse strand, counting down.
CCGTGTCGTGCGACGGTCGGTCGGCCTGGTTTCCCGCATTGGCACAGGACGTCAGGGCGAGCAGCACGACGGCGGGAGCAACGGCACGAATCAGCGACTTCATAGCCGTTGGACCCAGTTCCGGAGCAGGATGGCTCCCGCCGGACCGGACTTTTCAGGATGGAACTGGGTAGCCCAGAGGGGACCGTTCTCCACCGCCGACACGAAACGGTCGGCTTCGTGCGTCGTCCAGGTGACGATCGGTGGGCGGAGCCGGTCGGTGTCCTCGAGCTCCCAGCGGCGTACGGCGTAGGAGTGCACGAAGTAGAACCGCTCGTTCTCCACGCCGGTGAACATCTCCGACCCCGGCGGCACGTCGACGGTGTTCCATCCCATGTGCGGTACGACCGACGCATCGATCCGCTCGACCGTGCCGGGCCACTCGCCGCAGCCGACGGTCTCGAGACCGTGCTCGATGCCGCGCTCGAACAACGCCTGGTGCCCGACGCAGATACCGAGGACACGGCGACCGCCCGCCAACCGTCGCCCGATAAGCTCCGGTCCGTGGCTGCGTCGCAGGCCCGCCATGCAGGAGGCGAACGCGCCCACCCCGGGGACAACCAGACCGTCGGCATCACGCGCTGCCGGATAGTTGCCGGTCACCTCCACGGCGGCACCGGCGCGCGCCAGCGCGCGCTCGGCTGACCGAAGATTGCCCGAACCGTAGTCGAGCACGACGACGCGCGGAGCACCCTTCACAGGCTGCCCTTCGTGCTGGGCACTCCCCTCTCGCGTGGGTCGAGCGCGACCCCCGCACGGAGCGCCCGCGCGACCGCCTTGAACTGCGCCTCGACGATGTGGTGGGCGTCGCGTCCGCCGAGCACGCGGACATGGAGTGCGATCGCGGCATGAGTCGACAAGGACTCCCAGACATGCCGCGTCAGCGAGCCCAGATAGTGGTCGCCGAGCGCGACGTACTCCTGACCGGCAGGTTCTCCGACGTGGACGAGGTACGGTCGCCCCGAGATGTCGACGGCGCACTGCACGAGCGCCTCGTCCAGAGGTACGAGCGCGTCGCCGTACCGGCGGATCCCCGCCTTGTCGCCGAGGGCCTGCCGGATCGCGGCACCCAGCGCGATCGCGGTGTCCTCGACGGTGTGATGCGGGTCGACCTGCACGTCGCCATCGGCGCGAACAGTCAGGTCGAACAATGCGTGCCGGGCGAACGCGTCGAGCATGTGGTCGTAGAACCCGACGCCCGTCGACACATCGGCCTTCCCGGCGCCGTCGAGGTCGAGCTCAACGGCGACCTTGGTCTCCTTGGTCGCACGTTCGACCCGCGCCGCTCTGGCCATCACACCGATACCTCCTCGAGCACATCGGACAGGGCCGCGCGGAACGCCGCCATCTCCGCTGACGTCCCGACGGAGACCCGCAGCCAGCCGTCGGGTCCGACCTCACGGATGAGCACGCCGCGCTCCAGCAGACCCTGCCAGGTACGGTGCCGGTCGGTGAACTGCCCGAACAGCACGAAGTTCGCGTCGGAGTCGGCCACCCGCAGCCCGATCCCGCGCAGCCACGCCACGAGCGCGTCTCGCTCGTCGCGCAACCGGCCGACGGCGGCCATCAGCTCGCCGGCGTGGGACAGCGCCGTCCTGGCGACCACCTGGGTCACATCACTGAGGTGGTACGGGAGCCGGACGATCCGCAGCGCGTCGACGAACTGCGGTGACGCGGCGACGTACCCGCATCGCGCGCCGGCGAGGGCGAACGCCTTCGACATCGTCCGCGTCACCGCGAGCATCGGGTAGGCATCCAGCACCGAAAGCGCCGACGGGCTTCCCGGGCGACGAAACTCCGCGTACGCCTCGTCGACGACGACGACTCCGGGCGCGTGCTCGCAGATCGCCCGCACCGTCGCGAGCGGCAGAGCGGTGCCCGTCGGGTTGTTCGGCGACGCGACGATGACCACGTTGGGCTGATGAGTCGCGATCACGTCGGGCAGTGTCTCGACATCGATCTCGAAGTCGTCGGTCCGGGTTGCGGTGACCCATGTCGTGTGCGTGTTCCGTGCATATTCCGGATACATCGAGTAGGTCGGCCGGAAGGACAGCAGCGAACGGTCCGGGCCGCCGAAGGCTTGCAGGATCTGCGTCATGATCTCGTTCGAACCGTTGGCGGCCCACACCTGGCGTACGCCGAGCTGGTGACCGAGATATCCGGCCAGCGCCGCGCGCAGCTCGGTCGCCTCCCGGTCGGGGTACCGGTTCAGCCGGAGCGCCAGCCGTTGCACCGCGGCGCCGAGGTCACGGGCCAGCTCCTCACTCGGCGGGTACGGGTTCTCGTTGACGTGGAGTCGGACGGCGACGTCGAGCTGCGGTGCTCCGTACGGCTCCGCGTCACGCAGCTCGGGCCGCAGCGGCAGGGACCAACGCGTCATCACGGCCCCGTCAACCGGACCCGGACCGCGTCGCCGTGTGCCGGCAGGTCCTCGGCACCGGACAGCGCGAGGACGGCCGGCGCGGTCGCGGCGAGTGCCGCCCACGAGTACGTGACGACCTCAACCGTCCTCAGGAACGTCCGGACCGACAGGCCCGACGCGTGGCATGCACAGCCGCCGGTGGGCAGCACGTGGTTCGAGCCGGCGCAGTAGTCACCGAGCGACACCGGGGAGTGGTCGCCGACGAAGACGACTCCTGCGTTACGAGCTCGACCTGCGATTTCGGCGGCGTCGGCCGTGTGGATCTCGAGGTGCTCCGCGGCGTACGCGTCCACGACCTGTTCACCGTGAGCGAGGTCGTCGACGAGCACGATCGCCGACTGTCGGCCGGACAGTGCGGCCGCGATCCGCTCACTGTGCTTGGCCGCGGGGACGATCCGGCCGAGCTCCGACGCGACCGCGTCAGCGAGCTCGACCGACGGCGTCACCAGCAGGCTGGCTGCCGCCGAGTCGTGCTCCGCCTGGCTCACCAGGTCGGCCGCGACGAACTCGGCGCGTGCGGTGTCGTCCGCGAGGATCGCAATCTCGGTCGGTCCAGCCTCGGAGTCGACACCGACGACCGACCGGAGCAACCGCTTGGCGGCGACGCCATACACGTTGGCCGGTCCGGTCACCAGGTCGACCGGCACGCATCGGCCCAGGTCGCCAGCGTCGTAGCCGTACGCGAACATGGCGAACGCTACGGCCCCTCCGGCGACGTACACCTCGTCGATGCCGAGCAGCGCCGCCGCCGCGAGGATCGACGGATGCGGTGATCCTGCGTGATCGACGAGACCAGGACTTGCGAGCGCAATGGAGTCCACCCCCGCGACCTGCGCCGGCACGACGTTCATGAGCACCGAGGAGATCAGCGGCGCCTTCGCGGAGGGGACGTACACACCGACCCGGCCGACGGGCACGTTGCGCTCGGCGACGGTACCACCGGGGACGATCTCGGTCGTGACGTCGACAGGGTGCGCTGCCTGACACGCGATGCGGAGGCGGCGAACCGATTCCTCGAGCGCCCCGCGTACGTCGTGGTCCAGCCGCTCGAAAGCCTCGACTGTTGCCCCGGCGGCAACCCGAGCGCTCGTGATAGCGACACCGTCGAGCTCCCGGGCATAGCGCACGACGGCGTCGTGGCCGTCGCGGCGAACGTCGTCGCAGATCGGCCGAACGACGTCGATCGCGGAGTCGACATCGATCACCGCGCGGGGAAGCAGCGAGCGGTAGCCGGCCCGGTCGGTGGACCGGCCACGGAGGTCGACCTGGCGGATCATGTACTCAGTGTAGAAGCGGTGCAGGGCGACGGTGTTAGGTTCGGGTCCGTGCCCGAACGGTTGCCGCTGTTCCCGTTGAACACAGTGCTGTTCCCCGGCCTCCTGCTGCCGCTGCACGTGTTCGAGGACCAGTACCGCGCGATGGTTCGCGACGTCGTCGCTGCCGCAGAGGGAGGGCCGCCACACTTCGGCGTGGTCGCGATCAAGATCGGCTACGAGGTCGGCGACCACGGCGGTCGGACCATCCACTCGTTCGGCTGCGTCGCCGAGATCAACGACCTGACGGCGAACGACGAGGGCACCTTCGACATCGTCGTGCGGGGCACGAGCAGGTTCCGGCTGAATGCCGTCGACCGCGCCGGAGGCTATCTCGTCGGCACACCGAAGTTCGTCCCCGAGACCGCCGGCAACGGGATGCAGGTCGCTGCCCGGCGCGCACGCCGCGTCTTCGACGACTACCGGGAGGTCGTCGAAGCCGTCCGCGGCATCGCTCTGCTCGAGGGCGAGCTGCCGTCCAACGACATGGTGCTGTCCTACGTCCTCGCCGCCACCGTCGTGCTAGAGCTGGCACAGCGTCAGCAGCTGCTCGAAACCGTCACCGTCACCGAACGGCTCGACGCGCTGACGGCGCTGATGCTCGCTGAGATCCAGACGATCTCCGCAGTGGCGTCGCTGCCGGCGACCGACATCGCCAGGACCGGTTGGTCACCGAACTGACGGGTCAGCCGGTCAGGGTGAGCTTCATCGACACCTTGCCGTAGTTGCCGTCCTGGCTCCCGGTCAGGGCGAAGGACTGGAGCTGGTCGATGTCCGAGACCTGGTTGGGCGCACTCTGCTCGATCTGGGAATGGAACACCTGGGTGAAGTCGTGGATGTTGACGTACATCAGCACCGTGGAGCTCTGCCAGTTCGGCCCGACGGCGTCGGTGAACGCCCTGCTCGCCCCGAGCGTTCCGTTCGGGTGGGCCAGCTCGTCGGAGTAGTCACCGTTCAGCGAGATCGCGGTGCCGGTGCCGAAGTCCTCCTTGACGAGGGGGCTCGGGTTGCCGTTCATCGACGCCTCGATCTTCGGCTGGACCCGCGACCACATCTCGTTGAAGGCGGTGAGGTCCGTGGTGAAACGGACGCCCGCGCGGATGTCGCTGGGCTGTGGGTTCTGGTTCGGGTCCAGGCCCTGAACCGAACCGGCGAACAGGACATTGTCCCCGAGCAGCGTCTCGAGGTCACCGGGGAGCTGTAGACCGGACTGCTCGCTGACCTTGGTAACGAGCTGGTCGACGTCGGTCGGGCTCAATGACCTGGTGAGCTTGTCCCACCCGGTCGCCACCCACTTCTTTCCGCCTGACAACGAGAACGCCATCGACGTGTCCGCGGGAAGCTTGCCGACCTGGTTGCTGATCGTGGTCGGCGCCGGGATTGCGTCCGACGTCCCCACGGCAGCGATCTCCGCCACGTTGTCCTGGAACCGGAAGGTCAGGGCGATCCGGGACCCGTGCGCAATCGGCACGTTCGGCTGCGAACCGGTGCCGAGTGGGTTGGTGCGGCCAGCCAGGTTCGTCAACACCGACAGGTCCGCCCACATCGTCGCGACCCCGCGTTCACCGAGGGCGCCCATGTCGCTCTTGAAGCTCGCCGTGTCGGCGAGGGACTGCTGGTCGGCCGCCTGTGCAAATGCCGTCGCCTGGTCCTGCGACGACGCGAGAAGTACGAACCCGTGCTCGAACGCGAACCCGAAGTTGTCGGTCGAGTCGCTGGTTGACGCCGCGCAGGTGCGGATCTTGGTGAGCGCGGCCGTCGCCTTGGACTGGTCGTCGACCTTGATCGCGACGACGGCGTCGTCGGAGCTGGATCGCTCACCGACCACGCCGACGCCGATCGCGGAACCCAGCCAGGGAGCAAAGTCGGCGTCGTAGCTGACGCCCTGACAGAGGGCACTCGACAGTGCCTGCTCGATCAGACGCTTGCGGACGTCTTCGGCTGAGCTCGTCACGTCGGAGGCGTTCTTGAAGGCGTCGAAGTGCAGCAGGAACTGGAGCATCGCGACCTTCTGACTGGCATTCGGGTCGAGGTTGACCCCGACGAACGCCGTCGTGTTCGCCGGCATCGCGGCCGATGCGTCCGGTCCGGCCTTGAAGACGCCGAACGGGTCGAACTTGACGAACGCGAACGCTCCGCCGCCGATGCAAAGGACGAGGATGAGCGCGATCACGAGCGCGGCTCGACCACGTCGACTCGGGCGCGGCGGCGATCCATACCCGTAGCCGCCGTAGCCGCCGTAGCCGCCCGGCCCGCCGGGGCCATCAGGACCACCCAGCTGGTCGGGTCCGGCCGGACCAACTCCCTGGTACGGTCCGGGCGGTCCGTACGGTCCGGACGGCGCATTCGGTCCGGGCGGTCCGTACGGTCCGGACGGCGCATTCGGTCCAGGCGGTCCGTACGGTCCGGACGGCGCACTTGGTCCGGGCGGCCCGTACGGTCCGGTTGATCCAGACGACCCGTAGGGGTTGGGCGTGATCGGATTGACCTGGGTGGGCTCGCTGCGTCCGGTGCTCGGCTGGTCGAACGACATCACGTACTCCTCGGGTCGAGTTACCGCGTCGGACGAGCCTACGGGACGTCAGGTTCCTTCCGAGGCCACAGCAGGGCGACGACCGCGACCACACCGGCCAGGGCTCCGACCGGCCAGGCCAGCAACAACGAGCGTGATCCGAGCTGCACCGGCATCTGTACGGTGTCACCGTTGGCGGCGGTGTCCAGCTGGTCACGCAGGGAGGGCGCGCTCAACCAGTGGATGCCGATCGCGCGGGTCAGGACGGCCGCCGTCACCGAGAACAGCAACGCTGCGACGACGACCAGCTGGCCGTACCGGCGCCCGAACCAGGCGAGCAGCGCACCACCAGCCAACCCGGCGACCATGCCGATCACGACGAACCATCCCGGGATTCCGGTCAGCGCATTCATCTCCGACTCTCCGTACGACACACCCCCACCGGACACCATGAGGCGCGGCGGTGAGGCGAGCGCGACCCAGGTCCGCGCCAGGGGATACGCCACTGCGACACCGGCCATGGCCGAGACCAGCACGAAGACCAACGACTCGGCAACGAGACGACCCGTCGGTTCTTGGCCGTCCGGTGAGTTCGGATGAGGTTCATGTGGATGCACCGCCGGGCCGCTGACTACGCTCGGAGACGAGTGAGCCGGCTCCGGCGAGTGAGACATGCCTTGATCCTAGTGTCGCGCATCAGAGGTCCCTCGAGACGCGACACTAGGAGGACATGCAGCCCGAACCGAGGAGTGCCTTCAGGTCGGCACGCAGGGCCGGACCGGGTTCGACCCGCAGTCGGTCGTCCAGCCTCATCACCATCGTCCTGGCCGTGGACGTCAGCCGCAGGTGTACCTCGGCGAGCCCGGGATGGGTGCCGAGGACGTCCTTCAGCTGGTCGATCACCGGAGTGGTCACCTTGCCGGCCGCCATTGTGATGACGACCGGCTGGTCCGACGGCACATCGGTGATGTCAACCGCCATCAGGTCGGACGCGTGGACCTCGACCGCGTCGTCGCGGCGGCGTACCTTGCCCCTGACCACGACGACGGCGTCCTCGAGCAACAGCGTCGACGCCTGACGGTAGAGGCTGGGAAAGACCATGACGCTGACCGAGCCGTCGAGGTCCTCGACCGTGAGCACTGCGTAGATGTCGCCCTTTCGGTTCTGCTTGCGCTGAAGTCCGGTGATCAGCCCGCAGATGGTGACGACGGTGCCCTCGGGGCGCTCCTCGTCCGAGACCAGGGAGCCGATCGTGAGGTCGCTCGCCTTTCGCAGCACGTGCTCGACACCGATCAGCGGGTGGTCGGAGACGTAGAGCCCGAGCATCTCCCGCTCGAACCCCAGCCTGGTCTGCTTGTCCCACTCGTCGAGCTCGGGAACCCGTACGCTCACCGAACCGAACGCGGCGTCGTCGAGGCCCCCGAACAACGATTCCTGCCCGATCGCCTCGTTGCGCTTGGCGTCGAGAACCTGGTCGACCGCGGACTCGTGGATCGCGACCAGCGCCCGCCGGCCGTGTCCCAGCGAGTCGAACGCGCCCGCCTTGGCGAGCGACTCGATGACACGCTTGTTGCAGACCTGAACCGGCACCTTGTCGAGAAAATCCGCGAAGTCGTTGAATTTGCCGTTAGCCCGCGAGTCGACGATCGCGTTGACCACATGGCCACCGACGTTGCGGATCGCAGAAAGCCCGAAGCGAATGTCCTTGTCGATCGTGGTGAACGTACCCTCCGACTCGTTCACGTCGGGGGGCAGCACAAGAATGCCCATCCGGCGGCACTCGCCGAGATAGACCGCCATCTTGTCCTTGGAGTCCTTGACGCTGGAGAGCAGCGCCGCCATGTACTCGGCGGGGTAGTTGGCCTTGAGATAGCCGGTCCAGTACGAAACAAGGCCGTAGCCGGCGGTGTGCGACTTGTTGAAGGCATAGTCCGAGAACGGGACCAGGATGTCCCAAAGCGTCCTGACCGCGTGCGGGGAGTAGCCGTTGGAGAGCATCCCGTCCCGGAACCGTTCGAACTGAGCGTCCAGCTCCGCCTTCTTCTTCTTGCTCATCGCCCGCCGGAGCAGGTCCGCCTCCGCCAGGGAGTACCCCGCGAGCTTCTGCGGGATCTCCATCACCTGCTCCTGGTAGACGATCAGGCCGTACGTCGGCGCGAGGATCTCGCTGAGGGGTGCCTCGAGCTCCGCATGGATGGGCGTGATCGGCTGGCGACCGGTCTTGCGGAGAGCGTAGTTGGTGTGGCTCTTCGCGCCCATCGGGCCGGGCCGGTACAGCGCCAGCACGGCGGCGATGTCCTCGAACGAGTCCGGCTGCATCTGGCGGAGCAGCTGGCGCATCGGTGCGCCGTCGAGCTGGAAGACGCCGAGCGTCTCACCGGTGGCGAGCAGGTCGTACGTCGCGGAGTCCTCGAGCCCCAGCTTCTCGAGCTCGAGCTCGACTCCCCGGTTTGCCCTGATGTTGGCCAGGGCGTCGTCGAGCACGGTCAGGTTCCGGAGGCCCAGGAAGTCCATCTTGAGCAGTCCGAGCGACTCACAGGCGGCGTAGTCGAACTGGGTGATGATTGCGCCGTCCTGGTCTCTCCGCATCACCGGGATGACCTCGACGAGCGGCTTGCTCGACATGATGACACCGGCCGCGTGGACACCCCACTGACGCTTCAGGTTCTCGAGCTGGCGCGCGGTGTCTACGATCGTGCGGACGTCCTGGTCCGACTCGTAGAGGGCACGGAACTCGCCGGCCTCGGCGTAGCGGCCGTGGCCGGGATCGAAGATCCCCGACAGCGGCACGTCCTTGCCCATCACGGGCGCCGGCATCGCCTTGGTGATCCGATCGCCCATCGCGAACGGGAACCCGAGCACGCGCGAGGAGTCCTTGATCGCCTGCTTGGCCTTGATCGTGCCGTAGGTGACGATCTGGGCGACCCGGTCATCCCCGTACTTGTCGGTGACGTACTTGATCACCTCGCCACGTCCACGTTCATCGAAGTCGATGTCGATGTCCGGCATCGATATCCGGTAAGGGTTGAGGAACCGCTCGAACAGCAGCCCGTGCACGAGGGGGTCGAGCTCGGTGATCCCCAACGCGTACGCGACGATCGATCCGGTCGCGGACCCACGGCCTGGGCCGACCCGGATGCCGTGGATCTTCGCCCAACCGATCAGGTCGGCCACCACCAGGAAGTACCCGGGAAAACCCATCTGGAGGATGGTCCCCGTCTCGCGATCCGCCCGCTCCCGGGCGTCCGCGGGGATCCCGCCGGGATACCGGCGGTTCAGCCCGGCCTCCACCTCCTCGACGAACCACGACTCCTCGGTCTCGCCCTCCGGCACCGGGAACTGAGGCATCAGGTTGGCCCCCAGGTCGAAGTCGACGTGGCAGCGTTCGGCCACCAGCAGCGTGTTGTCGCACGTCTCCGGGAGGTCGCGCCATACGTCGCGCATCTCGGCCGGAGCCTTCAGGTAGAAGTCGTCTCCGTCGAACCTGAGCTTCGGCTCGGCCAACGTGGATCCGGACTGCACGCACAGCAGCGCCGCGTGGCCCACGGCGTCGGCGCGACGGGTGTAGTGCAGGTCATTGGTGGCCAGCAGCGGGATCGCGAGCTGCTGAGCGATCGTCAGCAGGCCGTCGCGCACCCGGGCCTCGATGCGCAGTCCGTGGTCCATCAACTCGACGAAGTAGTTGTCGCTCCCGAAGATGTCACGGAAGTCGGCGGCGGCCTGCATCGCGTCGCCGGCTCGACCGAGGCGCAGCAGGGTCTGCACCTCACCCGACGGGCAACCGGTGGTCGCGATGATGCCATCGGCGTGCTGCTGGAGCAGCTCGCGGTCCACCCGCGGCTTGTAGAACTGTCCCTCGACCGAGGCCTTCGAGCTCAGTGCGAAGAGGTTGTGCATCCCCCGCGTCGTCTCCGCGAGCAGCGTGGCATGGGTGTAGGCGCCACCTCCGGAGACGTCGTCCTCGCCACCGTTGCCCCATTGGACCCGGCGTCGCTCGAAGCGGCTGGTGCCCGGTGTCAGGTAGGCCTCGACGCCGATGATCGGCTTGATCCCATGCTCGGTGGCGACCCGGTGGAACTCGAAGGCACCGAACATGTTGCCGTGGTCGGTGATGGCGAGCGCCGGCATCTCGAGCCGGGCCGCCTCGGACATCAGCTCCTTGACTCGGGCGGCCCCGTCGAGCATCGAGAACTCGGTGTGGACGTGCAGATGCACGAACGACGAGTTGCTCGCCATCGAGAGAGCGCCTCCTGTCGGGCGTGCGCAGACAAGCCGGTTGGTGGCGACCGGCAGCCGTTGGGGAAGTAAGCCGTCAGCCTACGCGAGCCCATCGTCGACCTGGGCACCGACACTCGACCCACTGACGAGGTCAGTCGGAGTCCCGAATGACGGCGAGCGCGTGTCCGAGATCGGCCGGGTACGGCGACCTGAACTCGACCAACCGACCGGTGGCCGGATGCGTGAAGCCGAGCCTGGCCGCGTGCAGCCACTGTCGACCCAGGCCGAGCCGACGCGCGAGCACCGGGTCGGCACCATAGGTCAGGTCGCCGACGCACGGATGGTGCAGGGCACTCAGATGGACCCGGATCTGGTGCGTCCGACCGGTCTCGAGCTTGACCTCGAGCAGGCTGGCGTACCGGTGTGCCTCCAACGTGTCGTAATGCGTGACGCTGGCCCGACCACCGGCGGCGACGGTGAACTTGTGGTCGTGGCGGGCGTGGCGCGCAATCGGGGCGTCGATCGTGCCGACCAGCGGGTCGAGATGGCCTTGTACCAGTGCGTGGTAGGTCTTGTCGACGGTCCGCGCCCTGAACGCGCGTTTGAGCTTCGAGTACGCCTGCTCGGACTTCGCAACCACCATGAGACCGCTCGTCCCGACGTCGAGGCGTTGTACGACACCTTGCCGCTCTGGCACACCCGACGTTGCGACGATGATCCCGGCCGCACGCAGGTGGCCGAGTACGGTCGGTCCGGTCCACCCGACACTGGCATGGACGGCGACACCGACCGGTTTGTCCACGACGACGACCGCATCGTCATCGTGCACGATCTCGAGACCGTCGACAGGTTGCGCGGCAGCCTCTCCCGATGTCTCGTGCTCCGGGATCCGAACCTCAAGGAGCGCACCAGCGATCACGCGCTCCGACTTCGCAGGCACGGCGTCGTCGACGCGCACGTCACCCAGGCGGACGAGCTCGGCGGCCTTGGTGCGTGACAGGCCGAACACGCGCGCCACCGCCGTGTCGACCCGTTCCCCGGACACGCCGTCCGGAACCCGAAGGGCCCGCAGCTCCCCGCTCACCGTTGCACGCTGCCGTCGATCCTCACCCCGCGGACGGTGAGCCAGACGAACAGCGCGGCCGCCGCACAGATGGCGGAGTCGGCGACGTTGAAGATCGGCCAGTGCGGCAGCTCGAGGAAGTCGACGACGTGACCGCGAAACGGCCCCGGCTCACGAACAAGGCGGTCGGTCAGGTTCCCGAGCGCCCCACCGAGGATCAGACCGAGCGCAAGTGCCCAGCTCGGACTGCCGAGCCGGCGGGCGGCCCTGATGATGAACACGATGACGCCGATCGCGACGAGGGTCAGCACGGCGGTGTAGCCCGTGCCGACACTGAACGCCGCACCAGGGTTGCGGGTGAGGTTCAGTCTCAGCGCGCTGCCGACCAGGTCTCTCGGCCGGCCCGGATCGAGATCGCGGATGGCAACGTACTTGGTGACCTGATCGACGGCATATGTCGCCGCGGTTGCAATGGAAAACAGCACAAGCGTCACCCCGCGGGGTCGTTGGGGGGTGGCGTCCGCGTCGTCGGTCAGCGACGTTCCTCGCGTTGCTTGCATTCCAGGCACAGTGTCGCACGCGGGAATGCGAGCAGCCGCATCTTTCCGATCGGCCGGCCGCAGGACTGGCACAGACCGTAGGAGCCGTCCGCGATACGCTCCAGGGCATCCTCGACCATTCGCAGGTTGTCGATCGCGTTCTTCTGCAGCGACATCTCATGGTCGCGCTCGAACGTGTGAGACCCGACGTCTGCCTGGTCGTTGCCCGCTCCCTCACCACCTTGCCGCAGCAGCTGGTCGATCTCCTCGCTGGCCGCCTCGATCTCCGCCTTCAGCCGGACGGCGTCGTCTCGCAGCGTTTCCCGGACCTGCTCGAGCTGTCTTGCGGTCCAGGGGGTCTCCCCGGGACGGACCGCGAGGTGGGACAGCCTTCTCGGAATCGTCGACGCAGCCTTGTTGGCTGGCTGCTTCGTCGGCTTCTTGGCCGGCGCTGTCTTCTTCGCCGCAGCCTTCTTGGCCGGCGCTGTCTTCTTCGCCGCAGCCTTCTTGGCCGGCGCTGTCTTCTTCGCCGGAGCCTTCTTGGCCGGCGCCTTCTTGGCCGCCACTGCCTGCGCCGGGACCTTCTTCGCCGGGGCTTTCTTGACCGGAGCCTTCTTGGCCACCTTGTCGTCTGGCGGGGTCGCCGAGGCCTTCATCGCCGAGGCCTTCTTGGCCGGAGCTTTCCTGGCCGGGGCT
>JBBSHE010000031.1:0-32754 GCA_038253325.1 Propionibacteriales bacterium | reverse complement strand
GCCAGGCAGACGGACCGGCCGAGGGTCGGCGACATCCGGGCAGACGTCACCCGACCGCAGATCCGGTCGCCGTCCTCGGTGAGCTGGCTGCCCTCCTCGGGTACGAGGGAGGTGTCGGCCGTACGCAGAGCGACCAGCCGTACGTCGTCTCGGGACTCCCGTTGCCAGGCCAGCTCGGGCAGACCGGCGAAGTCGGGCTTGTCGAGCTTGACCAGCCCGTCCAGCCCGGCGCTGAACGCCCGGGTGAGGCCGTCGGTGTCCTGGCCGACGATCAGATGGCCCTTCTCGAGGCGCAGGACGCGCTGGGCCTCGACCCCGAATGCCCGGACCCCGAGGTCGCGACCGTCGTCGAGCAGTCGTTCCCACACGTGCAGCCCGTAACTCGCCGGTACGTGCAGCTCGAAGCTCAGCTCGCCGGTGAAGCCGATCCGCCACAGCACACAGCCGTCGATGCCGGCAACCCGACCCGTGCGCACCCGCATGTACGGGAAGGCCTCCGCCGACAGGTCCACGTCGTCGACGAGCCGGCACAGCAGGTCCCGAGACCGCGGTCCGGCGACGTTGACGCTCGCGTACGCCGTCGTCACCGGCGTCACGTGCACCCGCCAGTCGGCGTGCTCGGTCTGCAGCCAGCGCTCGGCCCACTCCCAGATGGCTGCCGCGCCCGACGACGTGGTGCTCATCAAGTAGTGCTCGGCTCCGAGCCGTGCGGTCACGCCGTCGTCCAGAACCACGCCGTCCTCGGCGCACATCACGCCGTAGCGGACCCGGCCCACCTCCAGCTTGGACCACTTGTTCACATAGAGCAGGTTCAGCAGCCGCGGTACGTCGGGGCCGCGCAGGTCGAGCTTGCCGATCGGCGTCACGTCGATGATCCCGACCCGCTCCCGCACGGCGCGGACCTCGTCATCCGGGTCGCCGTAGTGGTCCGGCCGGATCCAGGCGCCGGCGACCAAAGGGACGGCACCATGGTGCTCGTGCCACGACTGCATCGGCGAGACCCGCCTGGGCTCGCGCGGCCTGCCCGCCATCGCGCCGAGCGTGACCGGCGCGTACGGCGGTCGCCAGGTCGTGGTCCCGGTCTCCTCGATGCTCCGACCCGTCGCGTCGGCGACAATAGCCACCACGTTGACGGTTTCCAGCTTTCCCTGGGTCGGTCCCATCGTCGCTGTGGTGTAGCGCTTGGCCAGCTCGACCGACTCGTAGCCCTCGGCTACCGCCGTGTACAGGTCCTGCGAGGACACATCCTCGGAGAAGTCGACGACGCCGTGGGTGCGGCCCCGAAACAGCTCCGGGTGCGGGTGCACCAGCAAGCCGGGCACCTCGCCCGGTCCGTCGGTCGCCGATGGCGGCCCGGCGTCGACACCGGCCGCCCGGGTCGGTACGGTTGCGCGCCGTTCTCGGGCAACCTCGGCGGCCCGTCTGGCCGCTTCCCGGCCGGTCGCCTCGCCGTGGGCAACGAGCTGCTCCGACGTCCCGTCACCCACGATGCCGCCGGTCGCCAGGACGTCGGCTGGCAGCCCGGCGATGTCGGGCCGGAACCGGGCGCACCGCCGGTCGTAGGACGCGACGTTTCCGGCCATGGTGAGCAGCGAGACCGGGGCCGTCCATCCGACGGCGGTGACAAGCAGGTCGCAGTCGAACCTCGAGCCGCCGGCGACTTCGACCGCCTGGACGCCGGAGCGGCCGAAGACCCGGACCACGTCACCACCGCGGCGGGCGTCCTCGACGTGCACGACGTCCACACCTGCGCGCGCCAGGTCGCTGGCGGCGGCGTCGCCTTCGGGGTTGGCGGTGAAGACGACGGCGCGCGTCCCCGGCCTGACGGCGTACAGGTTGAGGAGCCGCCGGACCGCCGTCGACACCAGCACTCCCGGTACGTCGTTGCCGGCGAAGACGTAGGGCCGTTCGATCAGACCCGGTGCGACGACCAAGGATTTCGCCCTGGCCTTCAGCAGGCGTTCGTCCACTCGGGCCAGACCACGCTGCAGCACGGCAACCCAGTTGTCGTCATAGCGGCCCAGCACCACCGAGTTCGTCAGCACCTCCAACCCCGGCGTCGCGTCCACCAGGGCATACAGCTCGCGCAAGAGCGTCAGGTCGGCCTCTGCGCCCCACCGCAGGTGGCCACCGAGCGACTGCTCCTCCTCCACCAGCATCACCTGGGCGCCGGCCCGCGCCGCGGCGACGGCGGCCGCCATCCCGGCCGGACCTCCGCCGGCGACGAGGACGTCGGGATGCACGTGACGTTTGTCGTACCTGGCACTCCCGTTCGGTGTCCGCCGGGCCGCCGAGACATGACCGCCGTGCGAGAACCGTCGCAACACCCGCTCGTACGTCGGCCACAGGAACTGCGGGCGGATGAACGTCTTGTAGTAGAACCCGGCCCCCAGAAAGCGGCTGAGCGCACCGTTGGCCGCCTTGACGTCGAAGCCGAGCGACGGCCAGGTGTCCTGCGGGTGCACCGACAGGCCCGGCCGGACCAGCCGGTGGGCGCCGCGCACGTTGGGCTCGTCGCCGACCTGGACGATGCACCCAGGGTCGAGGTGGTCCGCCGTCAGCAGGCCGCGCGGCCGGTGGTACTTGAAGCTGCGCGAGAACACCCGCTCGCCGCAGGCTGCCAGCGCGGAGGCGATCGTGTCCCCCTCGTACGCGGGGTACGTGCGGCCGTTCCAGTCGAACCTGAACATCACCTTGCGGTCGACCACCTCCCCCGGCTGCGGCGCCAACCGCATCGTCATCTCCGCCGGCCCGGGCGCCGGCCGGCCAGGCACTCTCACCGGGAGCCCGCCAAGCCACCGGCATCGCTCGCGGAGCGCACCTCGTTGGTGACGGTGTCGCGTTCGACGGTCAGGTAGCGTCGGCAACCCATCCGGTGGTACCACCGCTCGGTCGTCCAGCCGGCGGGGTTGGCGTGCAGGTACAGATAGGCCCGCCACTTCTCGGGTGTCGTCGCGTGCGGGTCGGGGCGAGCGCCGAGCTCGCCGACGTAAGCGAACTCCTCGCTGTCACGCGCGCCACACCATGGGCAGGGAAGCAGGATCATCGCGCCGGCCGCCGGGGATCAGTCATCTAGTGCCCCACCGCCGCGGCGCCCTTCTCGCCGACCAGACGTCCCTCCGAAAAGCGGGACAACCCGAATGCCGCGATCAGCTCCGGGGTGGTCCCGGTGGCGACGCACTCGGCCATCACCTCGCCGGCGACCGGCCCGGCCTTGAACCCGTACGTCCCCCAGCCGACGTCGACGAGGAAGCCCTGGACGTTGGTGAACCCCATGATCGGTGCGAAGTCCGGCGTCATGTCGCACAATCCGGCCCACTGGCGCAGCACCCGGAGCTTGTGGAGCGTCGGCATCAGCTCCAGCACATGGGTGGCGAGCCCCTCGACGAACTCCAGCGAACCGCGCGTCGAGTACGAGGCGAACGGGTCGACGCTGGCGCCGAACACCAGCTCCCCGCGGTCGGTCTGGCTGACGTAGACGTGCAGCGTCCCGGAGACGACGACCGTGTCCAGGAACGGTCGCACCGGCTCGGTGACGGCGGCCTGCAACGGAAACGTCTGCACCGGCATCCGGACACCCGCCAGGTCAGAGACGATCGTCGACCAGCCGGCCGTGCAATTGATGACGACCGGGGTGGAGATGTCTCCCCTGCTCGTGCGCACACCGGTCACCCGTCCAGCGGACACGTCGATGCCCGTCACCTCGGTGTCCTGGTGAATGTGTACGCCGAGGCCGTCGGCCGCCCGCGCGTACCCCCAGACGACCGCGTCGTGCCGAATGATGCCGCCGGGCGGATGGTAGAGCGCACCGACGATCGGATAGCGAGCCGCCGCCGAGGTGTCCAGGTGCGGCACCAGTCTGCTCACCTCGCGCGTGCCGATCACCTCGGAATCGACGCCACTGAGCTTGTTCACCTCTGCGCGCCACCGCATGGTGCGCAGGGATGCGTCATTGTGGGCGAGGGTGAGGTGACCGCGACGGGAGAACATCACGTTGAAGTCGAGGTCGGCGGCCAGCGATCGGTAGAGCGTCAGTGACCGGTCGTAGAACCGGACTCCCTCCGGCGTCAGGTAGTTGGACCGGAGAATGGCCGTGTTCCGCCCCGAGGCACCGCCGCCGATGTAGCCACGGTCGAGAACCGCAACGTCGGTGATGCCGTAGTTGCGGGCGAGGTAGTACGCAGTGGCGAGGCCATGAACGCCGCCGCCGACGATGACCACCTGGTAGCCGGATTCGAGCTCGGGCGTCCGCCAGGCCCGCGGCCACGGCCGACCGGTGATCCCGTGCTGGAGCACGGTGAGCGCCGAGTAGCGGTCGCTCCGGCGCCGCCCGTCCAACCAAGCCATCAGGCCGCCGCAGCCTCGGTGAGTCGCTCCAGCGCCCGGCGACGCCAGCGCTCGGTGCCGGCGACGTCGCCCAGCGTGTAGACATGCAGCCCCACCAGGCCGGCTGGGGGGTCAACCGTGCCGCGGGTGAGCTGCGCCACCAGGCGGTCGGGGCGGTACCCCCCGGGGCGGAGCAGCCGGACCAGCCCGTGCTGGTGCTTGCGCAGGAAGCGCGCCGACTCACCGACGCCGATCCGGCCGGCGACCCGGGCCAGCTTGCGGTGGTCAACGACTCCTGGGACGCCGGCGTACCACGGGAGCCGAAGCCCGGCTTGCCGGGCCATGGAAGCCCAGGCCAGCACGGTCCGTGCGTCGAAACACATCTGGCTCACCAGATACGTCGCCATCGGTTGCTTGTCGCGCAGCGCCCGCCAGAGGCCATCGTCCCCGATCAACGGATGGCCACCGGGGTAGCCGGCAACGCCGATCCGCTCGAAGCCCGTCACCGTCCCGGCCCGACGCAGCCGCTGGATCGACGCGAGCAGCTCGACGGAGTCGGAGAAGTCGCCGACGGGTTGCTTCCCGTCACCGGCGACCACGAAGACGTCGACGACCTGAGCCTGCTGAAGTCGTTGGAGCAGGTCACCCAGGTGTACCTCGTCGCGCACCAGCCGTGCCGCGAGATGCGGGACGGCCGAGAATCCACGAGCCGCCAGGTCCTCGACGAGCGCGACCGTCGGCTCCAGCCCGCGCCGCGGCGAGGCGGTCACGGTGACCGGAAGGTCCCGCGGGACATGCTCCTGCACCTTGTCGGCGGTTCCGGGCAGCGGCAAGACCTCGTAGCGGGGTCGGCTCAGCGCGGCGATCTGCCGGTCGAGTCCGGTCAACGGAGCCGACGGATCGGCGCCTGGCCTGGTCGCTGCCTCGGTCATGGACTACAGATGCTCGCCGTAGGCACGGTTGTGGCTGGCGAGCACCGGGTCCGCGCCGAGGAACGCGTGCTTGGTCATGTCCGGGGAGTATCGACTCGCCGGTGGGATCCGACCGAGTGCCTCGGCCATGCTGCGGACGTGGTGCGGTGCCGCCCCACAGCAGAGGCCGAGATACCGGACGCCGGTCTCGTACGCGTGCCGGGTGAAGTCGACGACCTCGTAACGGTTGCACGTGAACGGGTCCAGCGCGGTAGGGAACGGTCTGCCGTCGGGGAGCAGCGACATGTCCGGCTCCCGCAACGACTGGAACGTCGGCTGCTCGGCATGCGTTCGGTACGGGACCGGCAGCGCGGCGACGGGGACGTCGACCGCGGCGGTGATATCGGCGAGCAGAGGAAGCATCGTCGCCAAGCCGCGGATGCAGTTCAGCCCGACGACGTCGGCGCCTTCCGCCGCCAGTCGGCGGCAGGCGTCCGGGACCGTCCACCCTTCGCGGGTCTCGGGTTCCCGGCCGACGGCAAGCGTGATGACCGCGAGCAGCCCGGCCTGGCGGATCACATCGAGGGCGACCGCCGCCTCCTCCACGTAGCGGAACGTCTCGCCGATGACGAAGTCGACCCCGGCCTCGGCCGCCCACCCGACCTGCTCCTCGAATATCGCCCGGACCTGCTCATGGGTCCTGACGTCAGCGGGGTCGTACAGGTTCGAGTTGCACACGTTCCCGGCGAACAGCGTGCCGGTTTCGGCGGAGACCTCGCGGGCGAGCTGGAGCGCCTGCCGGTTCAGCGGTTCGAGCAGGCCATCCTTGCCGACGGCCCGCAGCTTCTCGCGATGGGCGTAGTACGTCAGCGCCTCGACGACGTCGGACCCGGCATGGACGAACTGCCGATGCAGCGCCGAGACCTGCTCGGGGTGTTCCAGGACCACCTCCGGCACGTACGGCCCGGCCTGCACGTAGCCACGCCGCTCCAGCTCGAACACATAGCCCTCGGCGCAGATGACGGTGCCCTCGGCGAGCCGTTCGCGCAGCCCCGCTGTCTGCTCCGCCGCGTCCGGAGCCATCAGTTCTTCCCCGTTGCGCTGGTGCCTTTCGGCGTCTCCTTGCGGGGGTCGACGAACGGCTTCTCGACGACCGTCGCGTCGATCTCGCCCCGGGCGGCGGTGCGTACGGTCAGCTTGGTTCCGAGCTCGCTCTGTCCGACAGGCACCAGTGCGAAGCCGATGTTCTTCTCGAGCCTCGGTGACCAGAATGCCGAGGAGACCTGGCCGATCTGGTTGCCGCCGTCGGTGACCGGCAGGTAGTCGTCGAGGTATCCCATCAGCGGGTCGCCGCCGAGCTCCACGCCCACGATCTTGCGGCTCACGCCCACCTCGGCGATCCGCTGCAGCGCCTGCTTGCCGATGAAGTCGCTGTCCGTGTCGAGATCGACGGTCCACTCGAGGCCGAGCTCGTACGGGTTGAGGAACTGGTAGTCACTGAAGGTGTTGTTGTCCAGCGCGATCTCCGAGCCATAGCTGTAGATGCCGGCCTCCACCCGGCGGATCTGGCACGGGCCGATCACTGCGAGGTCGTGCGGCACACCCGCTTCGCAGATCGTGTCCCACAACTTGTTGGCGTCACGGCTCGCGTTGCGCAGGTAGATCTCGTAGCCGATCTCCCCGGTGTAGCCGGTACGCCCAACGACGACATCCATGCCGTTGAGCTCGAACTCGCCCATCCAGTAGTACTTCAGCTCCAGCACCCGGTCACCGAAGAGGTCGTGCATCAGGGCCTGTGATTTCGGTCCCTGGATCTGTACCGGCGCGACGTCGGGCTCGCTGACGCGTACGTCGAGGCCGAGCTGGCTCGCCACGCCCTTCGCCCACAGCAGCACGTCTCCGTCGGCAACCGAGAACCAGAAGCAGTCCTCGGCCAGGCGCAGCAAAACCGGGTTGTTGATGACGCCGCCGTCCACGTCGGTGTTCAGCAGGAACTTGCATTGTCCGACCTTGCACTTGTTGAGGTCGCGGGGCGTCAGCATGTTGGCCAGCCGAAGGGCGTCCGGACCGGCGATCTCGACCTGACGCTCGACCCCGACATCCCACAGGGTGACGTCGCGGACCAGCTTCCAGTACTCCGCGATCGGGTCGTCGTAGTGGCGTGGGTGGTACATCCGGTTGCACACGGTGTACGACTGGACGCCGTGGCGCGCGGACGCGTAGAAGTAGGGCGACTTGCGGATCCGGGTGTACATGTGGATCTTCGGCACGTCATAGGGGATGCGCACGAGGTGTCCTTTCAGCGGGTTGTGGTCAGCTCCACGGAAACGGTGAGTTGCTGGTGGGGTGCAGCTCGCCGCGCTCGTAGCGGTCGAATCGGAACGGGACGAGCAGGTCTTGGGGCTCGCCGAGCATCTCCTTGGCGACCAGCTCCCCGACGCCGATCATCTTGTAGCCGTGGTTGGAGTCGGCGATCACGTACGCGTTGTCGCGGAACGTGTCGAAGACGGGGAAACTGTCCGGGGTGAAGCAGCCCAGGCCGCCGGAGTTCTCGTCCTTGTAGAGGTGGCGGGTGCCCTCGAAACGTTGATGGCAGTGCGCAAGGGCCGCCGTCCACATCCGCGGGAAGTCGCCGGAAACGGTGAACTCCGGGCTTGCCGGGCCGTACGGGTCGACGGCGACGTCGGCTGCGGACTTGTCCACCGTCGCCGGCATCGTTCCGCCTTGCACACCGCCGAACGAGAAGTCGGGCTTGTAGTAGACCCCCCACATCTCGTCGGTGACCAGCGCTCCTTCGTCGTCGTACAACGGAGCGTCGGAGTCGACATGGATGACCGGGGGAAGCTCGCCGCGGTTGTCGGTGAACAGCTTCGGATCGACGCCGAGCGTGCCTTCCTGGAGGAGCAGGTACGTCCACATGTCGACGTCGGGATGGAGCTCCCCGGCGCCATCTCGGACCGCCACCGTTGCGGGAAGGTCCAGCATCGCCCACAGGTCCCTGATCCAAGGACCCACGGCGATCACGACCTGCTCACAGCCGATTTCGCCCCGGTCGGTACGGACCGCACGAACGGCGCCGTCACGAATGTCGAACCCCTCGACCGTTACACCGGTGAGGATGCGGACGCCCTCCTGCTTCGCCTTGGCGGCCAGGCCGGCCATGGAGGCGCGGTTGTTCGCGTACCCGCCGCGGCTCTCGTGCAAGACGTTGGTGATCCCGGGAGCCTGCCAGTCGCTGAAGAGCGTTCGCAGGTAGTCGCGGCAGGCGGCCTCTCCTTCAACCAGCGTGGAGGGATAGCCGATCTCGCGCTGTTCGTCATGGATCTGCCCGACGCCGGCCCGCATCACCTCGGGAGCGGCCTGAAGGTATCCGACCGGATGGTAGGAGAACGCCGTCGGGTCGGACTCCCAGACGGAGACCGAGTGAGCCATCAGCCGTCGCATCGCGGGCTGGAAGTAGTTGTTGCGGATGACGCCGCAGGCGATGCCGGAAGCGCCCGCACCGATCCCGGACTTGTCGATCACGACGACGTCGTCGCCGCCGCCCTCGCCTCTGGTACGCAGCTCGCGAGCCAGGTGCCAGGCGGTGGACAGACCGTGCACACCGGCTCCGACGACGACGTACCGTACCCGCGAAGGTGGATTGTTGCCGTCTGACATTGACGTCGTCTCCTGTTGCCCTATAGGCAACGCCGTTGCATAATGACTTCTTTGGCGACGCTAACACGGGAGGCATGGTGACGACAAGGAACCGGCCGGTGGTCACGGTGGAGCGCGCCGTTGCCGTCCTGCGGGAGCTGGCGGAGTCGTCAGGCGACCTCGGCAACAACGAGATCGCGCGGCGCACCGGTATCAACGCGAGCACCGTCTCGCGGCTGCTCGCCACCCTCGCCAAGGACGAGCTGATTTGCCGGGTGCCGGAGACGGGCCGTTTTCGCCTGGGTCCCCGGCTGATCGAGCTCGGCAACGCGGCACTTGCACGCGTCGACCTGCGGCAGCTCGCTCGTCCGCACCTGGTGGCGCTCACCGAGGCGACCGGAGAGACGGCGACCCTGTCCGTGCCCGACGACCATTCCACGATCACCGTCGACTTCGTGCAGAGCCCCTCGTCGGTGCGCAGCGTTGCCCAGGTGGGCCGACCGGCGATCACGCATGCCACCGCCACCGGCAAGATCTTCCTCGCCCACCGGGGATGCCTGCCGACGGGTCCGCTACCGGCGTTCACCCAACGCACGATCACGGACGGCTCGGTGCTGGCCGCGGAGGTCACCCGAGCCCGAGACCGGGGCTGGGCGCAGGCCGTCGGCGAGCGCGAGCACGACCTCAATGCCATCGCGGCCCCCGTGTTGCGGTCCGGAGGCAACCTGATCGCTGTCCTGGGGCTGCAAGGCCCGGCGGCTCGGTTCGGCCCGCGCGCGATGCGCACGGCAGCCGACCTACTGGTCGCACATTCCGCTGAGCTGTCGTCGGCAGACGTCCCGTGACATTCCGGCAGTCTTGTCCATGAACGGTTGGTGAATCGTTCCTGTCGTTGCCCAATGGGCAATGACCTTGTGCGATTTCGCCCCACCGTGCCAGAGTCGGTGCCGGGGTCGGGCCCGCTGCCTGACTTCGCCGGTGGCTCTGGCTGACCTGGCCCTACGCACCGGAGTGGAGGTGCTTCATGGGCGGTACACCCATCTTTCTTGGCGACAGCAAGCCCGGCTGGTGGTCGGCACTTCGCACCTACCTGAAGTATTACTGGCGCGACGTCCTACAGCTCGCCATCGACCATGCGGTTGTGGTCGCCATCTCGGTCGTCATCGCTACGGTCATCGGGGTCGCTCTCGGCGTTGCGACCTACCGGACCGATCGGCCTCGCGACCTGGTGCTCGCGGTGACCGGTACGTTCCTGACGATCCCCTCGCTCGCATTGTTCGGCTTGTTCATCGCCGTTCCCGGCCTGGGCCTAGGTGCTCGGTCGGTGGTCGTCGCCCTTGTCATGTATGGTCTGCTGCCCATCGTCCGCAACACCGTCGTCGGACTCCGAGAGGTCGACCCGGCGATCGTCGAGTCCGCGCAGGGCATGGGGATGGGCCGGACCCAACGGCTGCTGCGTATCGAGCTCCCGCTCGCCTGGCCGGTCATCGTGACCGGCATGCGGGTCTCCACACTGATCCTGATCGGCATCGCGGCGATCGGCGCCTACATCAGGGGCCCCGGGCTGGGCAAGCTCATCTTCTCCGGGCTCTCCCAGATCGGCGGCGCGACCGCGCTCAGCCAGGTGCTGGCCGGGACGCTCGGCGTCATCATCCTGGCCATCTTGTTCGACTTGGTCTACGTCGTGATCTCCTGGATCACCGTTCCGAAGGGCATTCGATGAACGACACACAGGACGCGCGGGCGGCGGCCAACGGCGGCGGCGGCGGCAAGGTCAAGATCCAGCTCGAAAGCCTGGCCAAGCGATTTCCGGGTCAGCGGGAGCCGGCGGTCGACGACTTGTCGATGGAGATCCCCGAGGGCGAGATCGTGATCTTCGTCGGGCCGTCGGGCTGCGGCAAGACCACGACGATGAAGCTGATCAACCGGATCATCGAGCCGACCTCGGGCCGTATCGTCTTGGACGGGGAGGACGTGACGAAGGTCAACCCCGACCAGTTACGGCGGCGGATCGGCTACGTGATCCAGCAGATCGGACTGTTCCCGCACCAGACCATCGGCGCCAACATCGCCACCGTGCCCAAGCTGCTCGGCTGGAAACGGGAGCGCATCGCGGAGCGGGTCGACGAGCTCCTCGAGACCGTGGGAATGGATCCCGCCGACTACCGCGACCGCTATCCCAAGGAGCTTTCCGGCGGCCAGCGACAGCGGGTCGGAGTTGCCCGGGCAATGAGCGGCGACCCCGACGTGATGCTGATGGACGAGCCGTTCGGTGCCATCGACCCGATCACCCGCGACCGCCTGCAAAACGAGTTCCTCCGGCTCCAGGCCAGGATCAAGAAGACGATCGTCTTCGTCACCCACGACATCGATGAGGCGATCAAGATGGGGGACCGGATCGCGATCCTCAGCAACCAGTCACACATCGCGCAGTTCGACACGCCTGAGCGGATCCTCGTCAACCCGGCCAACGACTACGTCGCGGACTTCATCGGACGCGGCGCCTCGCTCAAGCGGTTGAGCCTGAGCCGGGTGCGAGACGTCGAGCTGCAAGAGTGGCCGACGGTCGACGAGAACGCCAGCCGTGACGAGGTGCGCCGCATCCTCGACGCCAGTGAGAAGACGGCCGTGCTCGTCCTCGACGATCAGCGGCGACCCGTACAGTGGGTGAACGCCGAGCACCTGCACCGGGCGTCGGACGGACGACCGCTGCGGGAGATCGGCCTCCCGGCCGACGCCGTGGTCCAGCCGGTGGCAACCCTGAGCGACACCCTGAACGAGATGCTCACGGCTCGGTACAGCTGCGCGATCGTCACCGACTCCTCACGCGCCTACCAGGGGATCGTCGACATCGACACCATCAACGAGGCGGTCCGCAGCATGCGCCGCGCAGAGCAAGCCCGGCTGCGCGGTGCGTCCGGTGAGGACGAGGAGGTGTCGTCCTAGCCGTGTCTGTCACGCAGCAGAACCCCATCGAGACTGAGGGCATCGGCGCGCGCCGGCGCCGCTCGCTCGGCGGCTACCTGTTCTTGCCGGTGCTGCTGCTTGCCGCCCTGATCGCCTTGTTCGTGGCGGTGCAGAGCCGGAACCTGAGCAGCGGCGAGCAGCAGCGGCTCAAGTTCAGCTACATCATGACGAAGATCTGGGAGCAAATCGAGCTGACCGTGGTCTCGACTGTGCTCGTACTGATGATTGCCATCCCCGTCGGCATCTTGCTGACCCGGCCATTGGCGCGAACCGTCACACCACCCGCCATCGCCGTGTTCAACATCGGCCAGGCCGTACCGTCCATCGGTCTGATCGCGCTGCTTGCGCTCGTTTGGGACATCGGATTCTGGCCGGTCGTCGTGGCGCTGGTTGCCTACACCGTTCTGCCGGTGCTCCGTAACACCATGGTGGGGCTGAGACAGGTGGACGCGTCCGTGATCGAGTCCGCGCGAGGCATGGGCCTGACCAAACGGGCGGTACTCGCCCGGATCGAGCTGCCACTTGCCGTGCCCATCATCATGGCGGGCCTGCGGACCGCTCTCACCATCAACGTGGGAACCGCCACGTTGGGCGCATTTGTCGGCGCGGGTGGGCTCGGGGAGCTGATCGTGGCGGGGTTCGTGCAGAACAAACAGCTGATCACCGTCGTCGGAGCCGGTCTCGTGGCCATCCTCGCCCTGCTCGTCGACTACCTCGCCGGCATCGCCGAGGACGAGCTACGCCCTCGAGGGCTCTGAGTGACATCACACGACACACAACACGGAAGGTGAAGCCAACATGCGGTACACAAGGAATGCGGTCCGGCTGACTGCCCTGGGCGCCGGACTGGCGCTGATGGCAACGGCCTGCGGGGGCGGCAGCAGCAGTGGTGGGGGCAGCGGCCCGTTGAAGGGCGCGTCGTTCACGGTGGGCTCGAAGGAGTTCACCGAGGAGCTCATCCTGGGTCAGATCACCATCCAGGCGCTGGAGAACGCCGGCGCGACTGTCAAGGACCAAACCGGGATCACCGGCACCACGAACGTGCGCAAAGCGCTGACCTCCGGGCAGATCGACATGTACTGGGAGTACACCGGAACCGGTTGGACGACGATCCTGGGCCATGAGGCCAGCACCGCACCGAAGGACGACAAGCAATTGTTCGACGCGGTCGCCAAAGAGGATCTGGGCAAGGGCATCAAGTGGTTCGCACTGTCGTCGGCGAACGACACCTATGCCATCGCAACCGCGGGCGGCAGCAAGGTCAAGTCTCTGTCGGACCTTGCATCGCTGGCCAACAGCGACCCGTCGTCGGCATCGCTGTGCGCCGCCTCGGAGTTCCTCAACCGCTCTGACGGCTGGCCGGGCGTGGAGAAGGCGTACGGGTTCTCACTGCCGTCGAGCAACATCACCGAGGTCGACCTTGGCATCGTGTTCACCCAGGTCCCAAAGGGCGACAAGTGCAAGTTCGGCGAGGTGTTCGCCACCGACGGCCGTATCCCGGCCAACAAGATGCAGGTTCTCCAGGACGACAAGAACTTCTTCGTGAAGTACGACGTGGCCATGACGATGAACGCCAAGCTGTACAGCAAGTATCCGGACGTGGGTAAGATCCTCGACCCGATCGCGCAGAAGCTCACCAGTGCGGAGCTTGCGAAGCTCAATGCCAAGGTGGATGTGGACGGGATCCCGGCACCGGAGGTCGCCAAGCAGTGGCTCTCGGACAACGGCTTCATCTAGGGACCAGACCCTCCACGTAGGCTCGGTCCTGCGTTACTGGGACGCGAATCTTGGAGCGAAGGGGTCGGGATGCGGATCAGCCTCGCCCAGCTGGACTCGCGGCTCGGTGACATCGACGCGAACCTGGAACGCGCCGAGCAGGCGGTCGTCAGCGCCGAGGCCGAGGCCGCGGACCTGATCGTCTTCCCTGAGCTGTTCCTGTCCGGGTACTCGGTCGGTGACGTCGACGCGGACCTGTCGATGCGCCCCGACGACCCAAGGATCGAGAAGCTCGCGAGGCGCGCGGGTCATGCGGCGCTGTTGGTGGGCTTCGTGGAGGCCGGTGCACGCGGACCGCACACGTACAACAGCATGGCGTACTACGAGGGCGACCGGCTGGTGCATGTGCATCGCAAGCTGTACCTGCCGCAGTACGCGCCGTTCGAGGAGCGGAACCACTTCACCCCCGGCCCGACGCTGAGGGCGTTCCCGGTGCGCCCCGACACCACGATGGCCGTGCTGCTGTGCAACGACGCCTGGCAGCCGCAGCTGGCGTTCCTGGCAACCCAGGACGGTGCCCAGGTGCTGCTGGTGCCGGCCGCGAGTGCGCAGAGCAGCTTCCCCGAGCACTATGCCTCAGACGAGTACTGGCATGACATCACCCGCTTCTATGGTCGGATGTTCCAGCTGTACGTCGTGTTCGTGAACCGGGTCGGCACCGAGGGACCGATGCGTTTCTGGGGTGGCTCCCATGTCGTCGACCCGTGGGGAAACACGCTGGCAGCAGCCGAGCAGCACCAAGAGCAGGTGCTGACCGTGGACATCGACCTGGCCGAGATCCGCCGCCGCCGACGCCAGGTTCCGCTGGTCAAGGAGGCCCGCCTCGGCCTGCTGCAGCGGGAGATCGGTCGCCTGCTCGAGGAAGGCGGCGACCTGTGACTGCTGGGTTGATGTCCGCGGCCGTGGCGCCGGCGCCCGGGCCGACCCGATGGCCCGACGGCGCTACGGCTGGGAGTTCGCGAGGTAGTAGCTCCCGAACCTCCAGCCGCAGGGCGGTTGCAGTGGGTTCGCTGTCGAGATGAGTAGCCTCGGAGCGTGACGACCCCTGACTTCTGGCGCGAGTTGCGTCGGCGGCTTCCCGGCGTCGACTTCGTGATCGTGGCGCCCGAGGCCCAGAGCACGGACGATCCGGCCGCCTTGCCCGGGACCGAGGGCGAGGCCATGCGCGATGCGGTCGCTTACGCCCTGCGTATTCTCTGGCCGAAGCTGACCTCCGGCCTCCCGCACCCGGGCGGGATGCGCGTTCGCTGGTACGAACGGGCCGACGGAACCGACGTCGTCGAGGCGGAGGCAGCGGCGAGACACGACGGGCTCGACGGCCGTGACCCGCTCAGCCTGGTCGAGTCGGTCGAGCATGAGCTCGCCGACGACGGGTGGGAGGTGCAGCGTCGAGACTCGGGGACTGCTGGATTCCACCGCCTGCTCGCGACGGCCGGACTGCTCCGGCTCGAGGTGCGTGCGCTGACTGAGCCCGCCGCCGTCGACGCCGTCGTACGTAGCCTGCGCGGTGTGCACCGTGGCGACACGATCGCGGTCGAGGACGTTCGACCCGTCGACGTCACGTGGTGAACGCCGCTAGTCCTCGCGCCGCCCTCGGTTTGCGTGCGGTCAGCCGATGCCAGCGTCCCCGGTGATCAGGTAGGAGCCACCGTTGCGCTGCAGGGTGAGCTGCTTGTTCTCCGTGGGCTGGCTTCCGTCGGTGCGCGTATAGGTGATCTGGTAGCGGACCGTCTCGGGGTTGACGGCGACGACATTGCGAACGTCCACGGACGCGATGGAGTTCCAGAAGCTGTCGTACGAGGCCCGCCCGAACCGTTGCTGGAAGCTGGGTGCGAGGAGGCTCCAGCCGGTGTCGAGGTCGCCGGGGACGATCGTGTAGTACGACCGGGTGAAGTCCACCGCAGACGAGGCGGTCGGCGGGTTCGTGGTCCCCGTGGACGTGGACGTTAGCGCGGTCGATGACGGCGGCGTGGTCGGCTGGGTGTCGGTCGACTTGGTCGGCGGATGCTTGGTGCCCGCCTGGGTGCTGTCGGTGCCGGGTTGGGTCTGCTGCCCGCTGGACGCTGGCGGGTTGACCGCCGTGCCGGTGTTGTCGTGGTTGCCGAGGCCGAGGGTGTTCCACAGCAAAGCGCCCGCGCCGAGCAGCACGAGAAGCGCCAGCACCGCCACCGTGAGCCAGCCAGCTGTCCGGCGCTCTCGGGAACGTGGCAGGTCGTCGTCGACCCGGGCGTCCGACCAGCCGTTCGAGACCGCGGGAACCGTCACCGCCCTCTCGTAGGCCGGCTCGACCGGCGTCTCGAGCGTGGTCGTGGGATCTGGCTGGGCTGGGGCACTTCCGGTGTCGGCCGTGAGGATGGCGGTGTCCCACGGCGATCTCATTGCGCCGTCTTGCTCGTCGACGTCACGCAGACCGGTGAGCGCCTCAGCCATCGTTGCACGCTGGGTGGCGTCGCGTTGCAGCATGCCGGCGAGGACGTCGGTGAGCGGCCCGGCGTGCGATGGCGGAGGCAACGGGTCGCGGGCGATCGTGCTCAGCATGGCCAACGGGTTGGACTGAGGTTCGTACGGCGGCGCGCCCTCCGTTGCCGTGTAGAGCGTGATGCCCAGTGCCCAGACATCGGAGGCGAACGACGGATCCTCGCCACGGGCGAGCTCAGGTGCGAAGAAGGCCGGGGTGCCGGTCACCATGCCGGTCTGGGTGAGTCGTACGTCCTGGTGGCCGCGGGCGATCCCGAAGTCGCTGATCTTTGCCGCATCGTCGTCACCGACCAAGATGTTGCCCGGCTTGATGTCGCGGTGGATTATCCCGAGAGCGTGCGCGCTGCTGAGGGCCGCGGCGACCTGGGCGCCGATGTGCGCAACCCGCCCTGGTGTGAGCCGACCGTCCGCGGCGATCAGCTGTGACAGCGTCTGCGATGCGACGTACTCCATCACCAGCCAGGTCATGCCGTCGTGCTCGACGACGTCGTAGATCGAGACAGCGTTCTTGTGGACGAGCGCCGCCGACAACCGGGCCTCTCTCATCGCACGAGCGGTGTCGCGCGGGGACTCGCCCGGGAGCGAGCCGATCTGCTTCACGGCGACCTGGCGGTGCAATGTCTCGTCCATGCACAGCCATACCTTGCCCATCCCCCCTTGACCGACGGCGCGCACGACGCGGTACCGGTCGGCAATGAGGTCAGGCTGCATCAGGAGGGTCTACCCATTCTCGGGTGCATCAAAACAAATCCACCAGCCGGCCGGGTGGCCCGTGCATGGTAGCAATTCAGCGCATCCGGCTCGCAAGTGATGACGAGGGGTGACGTGCCTCGGGTCGTCTGGCCGGTGGGTAAAGTCGACGCAATGAGCAGGATGTCGTCTTCGCCACGGCTGCACGTGGTCACCGGAAAGGGCGGCACCGGCAAGACCACCGTGGCGGCGTCGTTGGCACTCGCACTGGCGTCGGCCAAGAAGCGGGTCCTGCTGTGCGAGGTCGAAGGACGTCAAGGGATTGCGTCGCTGTTCGACGTGCCGCCGTTGCCGTATGAGGAGCG
This sequence comes from Propionibacteriales bacterium, assembly GCA_038253325.1. Taxonomy (GTDB): domain Bacteria; phylum Actinomycetota; class Actinomycetes; order Propionibacteriales; family Nocardioidaceae; genus JBBSHE01. The sequence continues at coordinate 15,602 of JBBSHE010000031.1, read as the reverse complement.
GCGGATCGCGGTAACCCGCGGGGGCGGACAGGTGCACGCCCTTGCTGTCGACGCCGAGTCGGCCTTTCTGGAGTATCTCGCGATGTTCTACCGGCTCGGACCGGCCGGGAAGGCCCTCGACCGCTTCGGCGTGATCGACTTCGTGACGACGGTCGCCCCGGGCATCCGGGACGTGCTATTGACCGGCAAGGTGTACGAGGCTGCGCGACGTAAGAAGGACGGCCGCACGGTGTACGACGCGATCGTGCTCGATGCACCACCGACCGGGCGGATCGCACGGTTCCTCAACGTCAACACCGAGGTGGTCGGCGTCACGAAGCTGGGCCGCATCCGCAAGCAGGCCAGCTCGATCATGGGTCTGTTGCAGTCCGCCGACACGGTGGTCCACATGGTCAGTGTGCTCGAGGACATGCCGGTGCAGGAGGCGTTGGACGGTATCGCGGAGCTGGAGGCCATTCGGCTGCGGATCGCCAGCATCGTTGTCAACCAGGTGCGGTCGGCTGAGCTCGGCGACGCGGATCTCGCCACCGCCCGGTCGGACACGTTCGACACCGACGTGATCGCCCGCGAGCTCAAGGAGGCCGGTGTCGAAGCCGACGCCGACACCGTCGACGGACTGCTCACCGAGGCTGCAGACCATGCTGAGCGGGTCGAGATGGAGCGCGACGAACGCGCGCGCCTCACCACCGTCGGGTTACCGGTCGTCGACCTCCCGCTGGTCTCGGACGGCGTCGACCTCGGTTGTCTGTACGAGTTCGCCCAGCTCCTGCACGACGACGGGATCGTATGATGGCCCCGGGGCCGCACCGGCGCAACGAACCACCGAGCCGCGGACGGCGTACTCGGGTCACTCCCGGCGCGGACGGCCGTCGAGACCCGGGGGCGTTCTCCGTCGACGCGCTGCTCGCCGACCGCAACGTGCAGATCGTCGTGTGCTGTGGATCGGGCGGCGTTGGTAAGACGACAACGGCGGCGGCGTTCGCGTTGCGAGCCGCCGAGCAGGGCCGGAAGGCGATCGTGCTGACGATCGACCCGGCCAAGCGGCTGGCGCAGGCGATGGGAATCGGCCACCTCGACAACATGCCGCGTCCAGTCGACGATGTCGACGAGTCGGCGGGGGGAAGCCTCGACGCGATGATGCTCGACATGAAGCGCACCTTCGACGAGGTCGTGGAGGCGCACGCGAGCAAGGACAAGGCGCAACAGATCCTGGACAACCCGTTCTACCAGGCGCTGTCGAGCTCGTTCGCCGGGACGCAGGAGTACATGGCGATGGAAAAGCTCGGCCAGCTCCACGAGGAGGCGAGCCGGACCGCGCGCTGGGACCTGATCGTGGTGGACACGCCGCCGTCGAGGTCGGCACTCGACTTCCTGGATGCACCGGAGCGGCTGGCGTCGTTCCTCGACGGAAGGCTGATCAGGATCCTGCTGCTTCCCGCCCGCGGGCCGGCACGGCTCTTCACGGCGGGCGTCAACGTCGTCACCGGTGTGGTGACGAAGATCCTCGGCGGTCAGCTGCTGCGCGATGTGCAGACGTTCGTGGCGGCGTTCGACACCGTCTTCGGAGGGTTCCGCCGACGGGCGGACAAGACGTACGCGGTGCTCGAGAACCCCCGGACGGCATTTGTCGTCGTCGCCGCCCCCGACGCCGACGCGCTCCGGGAGGCGTCGTACTTCGTCGACCGCTTGAGCGAGGACAAGATGCCGCTCGCCGGGCTGGTCGTCAACCGGGTCGCGGACACCCGGGTGCCGGCGTTGTCGGAGCAGGCCGCGACGGCGGCCGCCGACCGGATCAAACCGGGAGGCGTTACCGACGCCACTCGAGCGATGCTACGGATCCATGCCGACCGGATGGCCCAAGTTCGCCGGGAAAGCATCTTGCTGCGGCGGTTCGGGCGTACGAATCCTGGCGTGCCCCAGGCATCCGCGGTTCGACTGGCGACCGACATACGCGACCTCGACGGCCTTCGCGTCGTCGGCGAGGACCTGGCATCCACCGGTTGAAGTGAGGCTCAAACGACCTTGGGCGCTCAGCCGATCGTGCACTCGGGCTCAGCCGACCTTGCGCTGCGCCAACCGTGCACTCAGGCTCAGCCGACGTTGCTCAGCCGACGTTGCTCAGCCGACCTTGCTCAGGGTGCCGGGCTGTCCGGCCCGAGCCTGCGAAAGCAGCTCCCGCCAGGATGTGACGTCGGCGCGACGACGTAGCAACGCCCGTCGCTCGCGTTCGGTCATGCCTCCCCAGATTCCCCACTCGATGCGGTTGTCGAGAGCCTCCGCCATGCACTCCGTACGCACGGCACACCCGATGCAGAGCTGCTTGGCGCGGTTCTGCGCGGCACCGTGGACGAACAACTCGTCGGGGCGGGCACCCGCGCAACGCGCCGAGTCGACCCAGTTCTCATTCCACGTCATCGAAAAATGTGTCCTGCCAGTCAGGTCGGGACCTGACTGCCCCGGGTGCTGCTTACGCTACGTAGCCGATCCGCGGGACAGAAGACCTGAACCGGCCAGTTTTCATGACTATTCGGACTAGGTCGGGTAGTCCAAATGGACTAGGACGGCCCTGATGCTCGCGCCGGTATGCGCGACCCGTCTCCATCCGCCACCGTTCCCCATCCGTACTTCATCCGCCACGTCCCCATCCGTCTGTCTCCATCCGCCACCGTTCCCCATCCGTACTTCATCCGCCACGTCCCCATCCGTCCGTCTCCATCCGCCGAGGTACGGGTTCGCAACGCGAAAGTCGGTGATTCAGGTACGAAACCCGTACTTCGGCAGGGGTAGGGGCAACAACCGACCGTTCGCGTACGCTGGGACGATGCGTCGGCTGTCTGGCTCCCAGCGTCACGAGCACGGGCTCGTCCAGCAGGTCATCATGATCATCGGCATGAGCGTCCTGTCCGGAGTGCTGATGGCCGGACTGCTCGTGCCGATCGCGGGGCTCGTGAGCATGGGCGCCAAACGCAGCGCCGACGCCGCCGACACCTGGCCGCTGAGGCTGACGTTTCGCCCACTCGCCGAGCGCAGTTCGGTCACCGCCTCCGACGGGACCCGGATCGCGACGTTCTACGACGAGAATCGGGTATACGTCCCGTTGTCGGAGATCGCGCCGGTGATGCAGCAGGCGCTGGTCGCGATCGAGGACGTCCGCTTCTACCAGCATGGCGCCCTCGACATCCGCGGCACCCTGCGTGCGCTCGTCAAGAACCAGACCAGCGGGCAGGTCGTCCAGGGCGGCTCTACGATCACCCAGCAGCTGGTCAAGCTCACGTTGCAGGTGAACGCCCGGACGGCCGCCGAGTTCAAGGCCGCGAGTGCCCGTACGGTCCAACGCAAGATCCTCGAGTGGCGTTATGCGACCTGGGTCGAGGAACACCTCACCAAGAAGCAGATCCTCGAGCACTACCTGAACGCCGCGTACTTCGGCGACGGGGCGTACGGAATTGAGGCCGCCTCGAAGCACTACTTCTCCGTCAGCGCGACCGACCTGACACTCAAGCAAGCGGCGACGCTGGCGGGCTTGGTCAAGAACCCCACCGGCTTCGATCCCGCCCGATTCCCCAACAAGGCGGTCAGCCGACGCGACACCGTGATCGGCGTGATGTACGACCAGCACCTCATCTCGCAACGAGCCAAGAAGCGGATCGTCAGAAGCCCGCTGGCCCTCAAACCGCACGCGACGAACAACGGATGTCTCACCAGCAAGGCACCGTTCTTCTGCGACTACGTCGAGAAGTACCTACTCACCGACACGGCACTCGGCGACACGGCCGACGAACGCAAGCGACTGCTGTACGGGGGCGGACTGAAGATCCGCACCACGATCGACCTACGGTTCCAGCGGGCAGCCGACGACGCCGTCGCGAAGAGTGTCTACGCCGGCGACCACGCTGTCGGCGCGCTTGCGGTCGTGCAACCGCGCACCGGCTACGTCAGGGCGATCGCGCAGTCGCGTCCGATGGGGAACAACAAGAAGAAGCACGAGACCTTCATCGACTACGTCGTACCACCGGAGTACGGCGGCCTGAGCGGCTTCCAGGCTGGGTCGACGTTCAAGCTCTTCGTCTTGTCCGCAGCGATCCAGCAAGGGATCCCGCTGCACTACACGATCAACTCGCCGCCCGTACTCGACCTCGGTGCGAAACCGCTGACGTTCGCGACCTGCGACGGCTCGATCACGGCATCGAGCGGAAAGATCCCGACGTCGACAACGAGCGGAGTCAAGGACCTCTACACCGGTACCCAGCAATCGGTGAACACGTTCTTCATCCTGCTCGAGCAAAAGACGGGACTCTGTCGCCCTTGGCGGCTGGCGAAGGCGATGGGCGTCAATCCGGGCCCCAAGTACTCGCACAACGGCGCGAACGGCTACATGGTTCCGACCTTCACGCTCGGCGTCTCAGACGTGAGCCCGCTGGAGATGGCCGAGGCGTACGCGACGGTCGCCGGGCGAGGTCTGCACTGCAAGGCGACGCCGATCCTCGAGATCCGTGACCGCAACCGGCGGGTGATTCCCACCAGCGGACCGCAGTGCAACCGTGTGATGACACGGCCGCAGGCGGACGCGGTCAACGACATCCTGAAAGGTGTACAGGAACCGGGCGGCTTCGGCGCCATCTACGGCGACACGATCCCGCAGCAGTCGGCGGCCAAGACCGGTACCACGGACAGCAAGCACTCGGTCTGGTTCATGGGCTACACACCGAACATGGTGACCGCCTCGATGGTCGCGGGGGTCAAGGCGGACGGAACGCCGACCAACCTGGACAACATCACCCTCGCCGGACAATGTGTGTGCGGACTCGCGCACGGAAGCACGTTGGCCGGCGGTATGTGGAAGAAGGCGATGGATGTCATATCTCAGTGGCTTCCGGACGCGACGTTCACCCCACCGCCCCAGTCGGTGATCGATGGCAACTCGATCACGCTTCAGTCCTACTTCGGATGGAATCCGACCGACGCGGCCGCTGACCTGAGCAAGCGGGGCATCAGCCCCGTGATCGCGTCGTCGGTCAACTCGGACGCGCCCTACGGGACGGTCGCGTACGTCTATCCCCAGCAGGGCGTCGTCAAGGGTGACACGGTGACGATCTACCTTTCGAACGGCCATCCGACCACCCCACCGGTCCACAAACCCGTCCACAAACCCGGGAACGGCCCCGTCCACAAACCCGGTCACAGTCCGGGTAACCCCAACGGTCACCACTAGGACCTGTCGCCGCCTACCCGAGCTGCCGGCGTACCTCTGCGGCAACCGCGGTGCCGTCGGCCCGTCCCAAGGTCTGCGGGCTGACCACCCTCATCACGGAGCCCATCGCGCTCGTTCCGCCACCGGAGGCACCGAGCTCGGCGATCGTCGCCGACACCAAGTCGGTGATCTCCTCCGCGCTCAGCTGAGTCGGCAGGTAGTCGCCGATGACCTGCTCCTCCGACTGCTCCTTGGTGGCGAGCTCGTCACGACCGGCGGCCGCAAATGCAGTCGCGGCCTCGCGACGCTTCTTGGCCTCCTTGGCGAGTACCGCGACCACCTCGTGGTCGGACAGCTCACGCGCCTCACGACCCGCGACCTCTTCGTTGGTGACAGCGGTCAGAACCATCCGGATGGTCGACGCACGCAGCTTGTCACGGTCGCGCATCGCCTGGATGAGGTCACCGCGCAGGCGGTCCTTGAGGTCTGACATGTCCCCAGTATCCCGTGCCTGTTCGGCGGCCGGTGACTCGGTTGTCACGTGTGCGAGCCTTGGACCGTGAGCCTCCTCCGTCGCGCCGTCGTCACCACCGGCCTCGTCGGCGTCGGCGGCCTCGCCTACGCATCGGGGTACGAGCTGCACGCGTTTCGGCTCCGCCAGGTCGACGTACCCGTCCTGCCGCCGGAAGCGCGACCGGTCAAGGTCCTGCACCTGTCCGACATCCACCTGATGCCGAACCAGCGCCGGAAGCTGCGCTGGCTGGAGTCGCTTGCGACGCTCGAGCCAGACCTGGTCGTCAACACCGGTGACAACATCGCCGCCGCGGCCTCGATCGAGCCGTTGCTGCGGGCATTCGAGCCGCTCGACGGGTTGCCGGGAGCGTTCGTGTTCGGGTCAAACGACTACTGGGCACCGGTCCTCAAGAACCCCGCCCGCTACCTCTTCCGGTCGGATCCGAAACCCGTCACGGCACCACCGTTGCCGTGGCGCGAGCTGCGGTCGCGGTTGGTGGGGTTGGGTTGGGTCGACCTCACGAACACGAAGGGCGAACTGACCGTCGGCGAGACCCGGATCGCGGTTGCCGGGGTCGACGACCCGCATCTGGGGTACGACCGGCCCGACGCGGTGGACGGCCCGGCGGACCGCGACGCCGACCTCCGACTCGCGATCAGCCACGCGCCGTACCTGCGGATCCTCGACGCGTTCACCCGCACCGGGTACGACGTAGTCCTCGCTGGACACACGCACGGTGGCCAGCTCCGGCTCCCCGTCAAGGGTGCGATCGTGACGAACTGTGACCTCGACCGGGCGCGCTCGCGCGGCCTGCACCGACACACCGTCGGCGGTCGGACCGCGTGGCTGCACGTGTCGGCAGGGCTCGGGACGTCGCCGTACGCGCCGTTCCGGTTCTGCTGCAATCCTGAGGCGTCCCTGTTGCGGCTGATGCCACGGGGTACGTGACGTGACCGGTCCCGGTGTCGTGCTCGACGAGCGCCTGTCCTGGACACCTCGCTGGCTCCGGTAGACTCACTGCGCTCTTCGGGCTGTGGCGCAGTTTGGTAGCGCGCGTCGTTCGGGACGACGAGGCCGCAGGTTCAAATCCTGTCAGCCCGACCAATTATATATAAAACGGCGCAAAACAGATTAAAATGTAATTCCAAGGCCTAATTGCTCAGCAGGACGAACATGTCGATTCCACCGGTGAAAAAGTTCGAGTCCAGTTTGTTATCACGGCTGTTCAGGTCGGCTCGGTGTGTCGAGGCGACCCAACAAGACCGCGAGCTGGTCAAGCTCGGGATTAGCGAGGGCGTAGCGATTGCTCCGGCCGACAGCGGTGGCCGATACCAGGCCCGCCTCGCGTAGCGCCTTCAAGTGGTACGAGACATGCGACTGGCTCAGGCCTGTAACCTTCTCAAGCTCCCGGACAGTGCTCTTTGTGCCGGCAAGCCAGAGCACGATCAGCAGTCGCTCTGAATTGCCCAGTGCTTGCAGCACCGGAGCCCAAATGTGTGCCATCCGACGGCATTCATTGAGCACTTGGTTTGAAACTCTACTCACGTCAGTCATAACAACCAAAATTGATGATACCAAGCCTGCCTTGTACAATCAAGCGCATGGCTGACGGCACGTCCCTTCGCTCTTCCCCCAACCAGGCGGTCTCACGCATCCGCGTGCTGTCCCGGATCACGCTCGGTTGGCTCGTGGTCGACGGCATCATCGGCATGACTGCCGGCCTCACCGCCAACTCCGTCGCGCTCATCGGCTGGGGACTCGACTGCGCGATACAGGCAGCCGCTGCCCTGGTCCTCCTCTGGCGGTTCAACTACGCCCGCGCGCAGTCCCAAGATGCCGAGCGGTTCGCACAACGCGTCATCGCGGTGTCCTTCTTCCTTCTCGTGCCGTACATCGTGGTTGAAGCCATCAACCAACTCGTCTCCGGTGGAGGCGCCGGTGCGTCATGGCTCGGCATCGCGCTCGCCACAACTGATGCCGTGCTCATGCCGTTCCTCGGCACAGCGAAAAAGCGCGCCGGCGAACAGGTCGGCTCCTACGCCACCGCCAGGGCAGGTCTCCAGAACATCATCTGCGCCTACCTCTCAGTCGCAGTCCTCATTGGACTCGCCGCCAACGCCGTCCTCCACTGGTGGTGGGCTGATCCCGTCGCTGCTCTCTTGGTCGCCTCGGCCTGTCTTCTGGCCAGTATCAACACCTGGCGCGGAGAGACCTGTGAAGACGACGGCTGCGTCTGATCGCGCACCGAGCCCCGACCTGAGAGTCACCCCGCGCCGCTTGAGTGTCAACCGGACACAATCGCGGCTCACACCAAGGCGCGCGCCAACCTCTCGCAACAGCAAGCCGTCGGCGTAGAGCCGGGCGGCTTCGTCGATCCCGGCGTCGGTCAGGCTCCGCCGTGTCCGGACGCGCACGTCACGTTCAGGCGGATTCGTCGCTCGCCCGTCACGCGTTGTTCGCAGTAAGCTCGCGCGCCACCAGCTCGGCGATCTGTGCGGTGTTGAGCGCGGCACCTTTACGAAGGTTGTCGCCGCAGACGAACAACTCGAGCGTGTTCGGGAAGTCCAGCGCTTGGCGGATCCGGCCGACGAACGTCGGGTCAGAGCCGACCACGTCCGCCGGCGTCGGGAACTCACCGCGAGCGGGGTTGTCGATCACCACGACGCTGGGCGCTTCGATGAGGACCTGCCGCGCGTCTTCGGCCGTGAGGTGGTGCTCGAAGACGGCATGCACGACGAGCGAATGCGTCGTGACGACCGGCACGCGTACGCACGTAACCGACACCGAAAGATCGGGGATCCCGAGGATCTTGCGCGACTCACTCCGGACCTTGAGCTCCTCGCTCGACCAGCCGTCGGCCCGCGGTGAACCGGCCCACGGAAGCACGTTGAGGGCGAGGGGACCGGGGAACGGCGACTCGTCGCCGAGCTTGTTGCCGATCGTCCGGCGCACGTCACCCGGTGCCGTACCGAGGCTACGGTTGCCGCTCACCACCTCGAGCTCGTCGTACAGCCGGTCGACGCCGGCGTGACCCACACCGGACGCCGCCTGGTACGACGCCACGACCAGCTCACGCAGTCGCCACCGGGAGTGCAACGCACCGAGGGCGTCGATCATCGTGAGGGTCGTGCAGTTCGGGCTCGCGATGATGCCCTTCGGACGATTCCGGATCTGTGCCGGGTTCACCTCCGGCACGACGAGCGGCACCTGGTCGTCCATCCGGAACGCGCTCGAGTTGTCGACCACGATTACGCCCCGGGACACCGCAACTGGCGCCCACACTGCGGACACCTCGTCGGGTACGTCGAACATCGCCACGTCGATGCCGTCGAAGACATCCTCCGCGAGCTCGCGGACCTCGAGCTCCTCGCCCCGGCACCGCAACACCCTGCCTGCCGACCGCCCAGACGCCACGAGCCTGATCTCCCCCCAGACGTTCGCGCGCCGGGTGAGGATCTCCAGCATCACCGTGCCGACGACGCCGGTTGCGCCCACAACCGCAAGCGTTGGTTTGGGGTCGCTCATCGTCCGGTCCCGCCGTAGACCACAGCGTCGGCATCCAGGCTGTCCAGGTCGAACGCGCTATGGGTCGCCGTCACCGCGGCGTCGACCTGGTCCTCGTCGACGATGACCGAGATCCGGATCTCCGACGTCGAGATCATCTCGATGTTGACACCCGCGGCGGCGAGCGCACCGAAGAATTTGGCCGTCACGCCAGGGTGGCTCCGCATCCCTGCTCCGACCAGCGAGACCTTGCCGATCCGGTCGTCGTACAGGATCTGCTCGTAGCCGACCTCGTCCTTGAGCGCAGCCAGCGCGGCCATCGCGACCTGCCCGTCGGTGCGCGGCAGCGTAAAGGAGATGTCGGTGTTTCCGGTGGCCGCGGCGGAGACGTTCTGCACGATCATGTCGATGTTGATCGACGCGTCGGCGAGCGCATCGAAGATCCGGGCGGCCTCGCCGACCTTGTCGGGCACGCCGACCAGGGTGATCTTTGACTCGCTACGGTCGTGCGCGACACCGGAGATGATGGCCGATTCCACTTGCTGGTCCTCCCTTGCGTCGGTGATCCAGGTGCCGCCCCGGTTGGAGAACGAGGACCGGACGTGGATCGGCAGGCTGTGCCGCCGGGCGTATTCCACACAGCGTAGGTGTAAGACCTTCGCGCCGGAGGCGGCGAGCTCGAGCATCTCCTCGTATGACAGCCGGTCGATGCGCCGTGCGGTTGGCACGATCCGCGGGTCGGCTGTGAAGATGCCATCCACATCGGTATAGATCTCGCAGACGTCGGCGTGCAGCGCGGCGGCAAGGGCCACGGCCGTCGTGTCGGAGGCGCCTCGACCGAGTGTGGTGATGTCCTTGGTGTCCATCGAGACGCCTTGGAAACCGGCAACGATGGCGATGTCTCCGGCCGCGAGCGCCTGCTCGATCCGGCCGGGGGTGACGTCGATGATCTTGGCGCGGCCGTGGGCGCTGTCGGTGATGACACCAGCCTGGCTGCCGGTGAACGAGCGCGCGGCCTGACCGAGGTTTGCGATCGCCATCGCGAGAAGAGCCATCGAGATGCGCTCCCCCGCGGTCAGCAGCATGTCGAGCTCGCGACCCGGTGGAAGCGGGGAAACCTCCTCCGCGAGGTCACGGAGCTCGTCGGTCGTGTCACCCATCGCTGACACGACGACGCAGACGTCGTGGCCCTGCTTCTTGGTTTCGACGATCCGCTGCGCGACCCGCTTGATGCCCTGTGCGTCGGCAACGGACGACCCGCCGTACTTCTGCACCACGAGGCCCACGCGTACTCCTCCACGGGTCGAGAACTGAGTCCGGCGACACCCGCCTACGCAGTCTACCGAGGCGACGTTGCTCGCCCGGGGAACGTTTCGCCTGCCGGATATCGCGAGGTCCGACGCGCCCAGGGGTGTCGGCCAGTGCGGAGGGAACGGATACCGGCGTCAGGCTTGTTCGAGGGCCTCCGCGGCGGCGACCCGCTCGGCCTCGGCGGGGGTCAGCACGGGTGCATCGAGCCGGTCATGGGCCACCACGGACTGAAGTGCGCGCAGTGACGCGCTCGCCTCGGCTCCCCAGCTCGAGACGTACGAGAACTGCCACCACCAGAGCGCCTCGGCGACGTTTCCCGAGCGGAAGTGGCGCAGGCCGTGAGCCACCGAGCTCGCGATGTCTGCGAGGTCGTCCGACAGCTTCGGGACGACCAGCTCCGGTGGCTGTCCGTACGGATCGAACACCTCGGTGAAGTCGTCGACGCCCTCCAGCAGGTCGGCAAGCCGCTCGCGCATCCGGTCGAGGTCGGGATCGGGTCCGACGTCCGGCTCGTACTCCTCGGGGGGTACGAAGTCCGTCTGGACGGCCAACCGGGCCCCGCCGAGCAGCAGCTGACTCACCTCGAGCAGCAGTAACGGCACGGCTCGCGCACTGTCTCCGCTGCGGGCGATCTCTCGCAATGCGAGCAAGAAGCTCTCGGTCTGGTCCGCAATCGCCTGCGCGAGGTCGTGCAGCTCGCTCTCGATCACGTCGTGGTCAGGCATCGACGTTGCGTCTCCCTTCGAAAGCCCGGCCGAGAGTCACCTCGTCGGCATACTCGAGGTCCCCGCCGACGGGCAACCCGCTCGCCAACCGGGTCACAGTCAGACGACCCATCGGCTTGAGCAACCGCGACAGGTAGGTCGCCGTCGCCTCTCCCTCGAGGTTCGGGTCGGTCGCCAAGATGACCTCGTCGACCGACTCGTCTGCCAACCTTTGCACGAGTTCGCGGGTCCGCAACTGTTCGGGGCCGATGCCATCGATCGGGCTTATCGCCCCGCCGAGCACGTGGTATCGGCCCCGGAACTCGCGGGTACGTTCGATCGCGACGACGTCCTTCGGCTCTTCGACAACGCAGATGATCGACATGTCGCGGCGCGGGTCGCGGCAGACCGCGCACAGCTCGCCCTCCGCGACGTTGCCGCACACGGAGCAGAACCGAACCTTCTCCTTGACCTCGATCAGCACCTCCGCGAGCCGGCGTACGTCGACCTCGTCGGAGTTGAGCAGGTGGAAGGCGATGCGTTGCGCGCCCTTGGGGCCAACGCCAGGCAGCCGGCCGAGCTCGTCGATCAGGTCCTGGACAACGCCTTCGTACACGGCGCGGAACCCGCCTTCCTGTTGAAACGGAATCCTAGTGTCGCGTATGCCGTCTGCGAGATGACTGTGCGGCTCGCGGCCCGCGTGCATCCGCCGGGCGGCATTGTCATCGCTCCGCCAGAGAACCGGAGGGCCACCTTCGGTGGACCCGAACCATCAAGGGGACGGAGGCTGAACGTCCGGACCTGGGCGCTGCGGGTCATCGTCGTCTCGATCGGCGACGGTCGTGCCGGATGCGCCTTCACCGAGCAGGCCGCCAGCGCCCCCGAACTCGCCACCGAGTGCACCGCCGATGCTGGCAGTGAGATCACCCATCTGACGGGTGACTTCCTGCGCCGCGCTGGCTGACGCCGCCCGGATCGCGGCGACGACGAGGTCAGCAAGGGTGTCGGCGTCGCCTGGATCGCAGGCTTGCGGAGAGATGTCGAGCGAGACAAGCTCGCCGGTGCCGTCGACCGTGGCCGTGACCAGACCCCCGCCGGCGTCACCCGTCACGCGGACCTCTGCGAGCTCGGCCTGGGCGGCGGCGAGCTGCTGCTGCATCGCCGATGCCTGTTCGAGCAATGCCTGCATGTCGGGCGCACCTTCGGGATACATCGGACTCCGTTCAGCCGTCGTGGCGGATCTCTTCGATGACCTCGGCGCCCAGCTCGCGCGCCAGCAGCTCCTGCTGGCTGAGCCCGTCCGACGCCACGACCGGGTCGTCCGGCGCGGCACCGGACTCGGCCTCCGGGTCGAGTCCGGAGGGGTCCGCGGCTGGCTCGGTCCGGGTGCTGCGGATGGCTTCCTTGGCGGCGACCACATCTGGGCTGCGCGGCGCTTCGGGGGTGACCCGAGCGGGAGCGGCCGGCGGGTCGGCGGCGGGTGATCGTACCGGGAGGTCGTCGACGACGGCTTCGATCTTCCAGTCCACGCCGAGCTCCGCATTGAGCGCCTGGCGGACCACGTCACCACTGCCACTGCGGATGAAGCTGTCGCGCGCGCCAGCGTTGACGAAGCCGATCGTGAGCATGCCGGCCTCGAGCTCCTTGATCTGCGCATTCTGGTTGAGCATCACCCACGCGAACCGGCGCAGGTTTTTGATCCGGCCGAGGATCTGCGGCCAGTGATGACGGACATCGACGGTGTTGAGCTCGCCGGGAGTGGGGCGGACCGCTGGCGTCCCGACCCGCGACCCGTCCGTCGCGGACCGTGCCGGCGCCGCAGCCGACGAACCGGCCCCGGCGGCCGACTCGGCTTCGTCGGCGACCGACGGGGCTGGGTCAACGACCGAGAGTGTCGGCTCGGGCCGCACCGACTGGGCAGGCTCAGTGACCGACAGCATCGGCTCGGGCCCTACCGACTGGGCAGGCTCAGTGACCGACTGGGTTGGTTCGGGCGCCACCGACAACCGGCGCTCGACCCGATCCAGGCGTGCGTGCAGCGCGTCGCGGCCATCGTCGGCACCCGGGAGCAGCAGCCGGGCGCAGGTCACCTCGAACAGGAGCCGGGGGGCGATCGCACCCCGCATCTCGGTCAGGGCGGCCGCGAGTACGTCCGCTGCGCGGGTCAGCTCGGCGGGGCCGAACCGGGAAGCCTGACCAGTGAGGATCGCCGCCTGGTCGTCGGCCACCTGGAGCAACCCGATCCCCGCGGCATCGGGGACTGCGGCGGTGATCACCAGGTCGCGGAAGCGTTGCAGCAGGTCCTCGGCGAACCGCCGCGGATCCTGTCCGCTCTCGATCACCTTGTCGACCACACCGAAGACGGTGTTGCCGTCATGCGCGGCGAGGGCGTCGACGATCTCGTCTAGCAGCGAGTCGGGGGTGTAACCGAGCAGCGACGTCGCCAGCCGATGGGTCACGCCGTCCGGCCCGGCTCCGCCGATCAGTTGGTCGAGAACGGACAGGCTGTCGCGGGCCGAGCCGGCTCCGGCGCGTACGACGAGAGGGATAACGGTCGCGTCGACGCGTACGTCCTCCTCGCGGCACAGGTGCATCAAGTAGTCCCCCATCACCTTCGGCGGGATCAGCCGGAAGGGATAGTGGTGGGTCCGGGACCGGATGGTCCCGATCACCTTCTCGGGCTCGGTGGTCGCGAACACGAAGCGCAGGTGTGGCGGGGGCTCCTCGACCAGCTTGAGCAGAGCGTTGAAGCCCTGCGCGGTCACCATGTGTGCCTCGTCGATGATGTAGACCTTGTACCGCGCCTGGACCGGGGCGAAGAACGCGCGTTCGCGCAGGTCACGGGCGTCATCGACACCGCCGTGGCTGGCCGCGTCGATCTCGATGACGTCGATCGAGCCTGGTCCGCCGCGGGCCAGATCCTGGCAGGACGGGCACTTCCCGCACGGTGTCGACGTCAGGCCCTGCTCACAGTTGAGCGCCCGAGCGAGGATCCGCGCACTCGTTGTCTTACCGCAGCCGCGCGGCCCGGAGAAGAGGTAAGCGTGGTGGACCCGGTTGTTGTCGAGAGCATGCGAGAGCGGCCCGGTCACGTGGTCCTGACCGATCATGTCGGTGAACGTGTCCGGCCGGTAACGGCGGTACAAGGCGAGCGGTGCCTCCACAACGAGCAACCCTAGCCCGGCGCCGGGACACGAAGGATGTTCGGCGTTCCGGCTCGGGACTGCACCGACACGGGGAGACCCCTCGCACACCCGGCAGAGCTCACTTACCCTTGCTGCCTTCCGACCCTGGGGGAGTTGGGCGAGGTGCCGCCGTACGAGGGGCTGCGCCACAGTGTAGGGGACGCCTCGTCGCCGACATGGACGGCGGCGGCCGGATGCCAGCACCCGCCTACGGCGTTTCCGTCTCTGACCGGTCGGCTGTGTTTCGTCGGCGGTGCCAAAGGGTACGCACGTCCTGTTCGACCGGGGCGTACGAGGCACCAGTCGGTCCCGAGACCTGGCAGCGAGGTGACCTCCGATGCCCAAGACGACCAAGGCCGGCAAGGCCAAGCAGGACGAGCTCCCGAGCACGCTCAAACGCTCGGGAAAGAAGGCGCAACGCACGTTCGCGAAGGCGCACGACTCGGCGGCCGACGAGTACGGCGACGCCGAGCGCGCCCACCGCGTCGCCTATTCCGCGCTGAAGCACACCCACGAGAAGGTGGGCGACCACTGGGAGCCGAAGGCGACGAAGGGCCCGTCGGACGCGAAGGCGGCCGGTGGACGAGGTACGAAGCGCAAGACGCACGGCGGCGTGGACGCCAACGCGTCCAAGAAGCATCTGCTCGAGGTGGCGCGCAAGCTCGAGATCGCCGGGCGATCCACGATGGACAGGGGCGAGCTCATCGACGCGATCGAGAAGGCCAACCAGAAGCAGACGCGCGACTCCCGGCGCTGAGGTCCCGCCTGCTGTACCCGACTGGACGTCCCTTCGCCGCCGCCGCTCGACGATCCAAGGTCACTCCGGAACTGCCGTGAACACTCCGTCCGGTCGCATGGGGGCGTCGGACGGACAACCGGCGCGGGCGCGATAACCTCGGCGGCGGAGGATTCGCATAGTGGCCTAGTGCGCACGCTTGGAAAGCGTGTTGAGTGAAAGCTCTCAGGGGTTCGAATCCCCTATCCTCCGCCAGTGGTAGAACGCCTCTGACCTGGGCTTTCTTGGTCAGGTCAGGGGTGCTTTATCGGCTCATGTGCTGAGATATGTGCTAAGCCCCATCGAGATGCGCTGCAAAGCGATCCACTGCGGCCTTCTGCATCGTCGGTGTGACGTGGCTGTAGATGTTCATCGTCGTGGTGATCGTGGAGTGCCCAAGACGCTCTTGAACGACCTT
>JBBSHE010000030.1:0-34797 GCA_038253325.1 Propionibacteriales bacterium | reverse complement strand
CATCCGCAAGGCGATCCGGTCCTTCACCGAGCCGCCGGGATTGAAGTACTCCACCTTCGCGAGCACCATGCCTGGGGCCCCGTCGGTCGATGAGCCCAGCCTCAGCAAAGGGGTGTTCCCGACGAGGTCGAGCAACGATTCGACGTAGTCCACCTCGCCAGCCTAAGCCCGGCATGTCATAGGGGTTCCCTAGAATGGTTCGCTGGGGCTCGGAGGTGAAAGCACATGTCACGCGCCAACGCCGCGAAGAGGCTGGCGGCCGCTGCGTACGGCGGCGGCGGCCTTGGCGTGCTCGGCGGCAGCTTCTACGGCATCCTCCGCGCCGAGGCGCGCATCGCACGGATGCGCATCGGCAGGATCGACTTCGAGGTTCCCGATCCGAGCGGTACGTACGGAAGCAAGCGCGGCGGCGAGGCGCTCGACCTTGCTGTTCTCGGCGACTCCGCGGCGGCCGGTTACGGAGCGCACAACCCGAAGGAGACCTACGGTGCATTCCTTGCGGCCGGCTTGTCGCTGCTGGCCGATCGGTCGGTGCGACTTCGCTGCGTGGCAACAGTCGGCGCGCGGACGTCCGACCTCGATGGGCAGATCGACCTCGTCACCGATCCGCCGCCCGTTGTCTCGGCCCTGATCATCGGTGCCAACGACGTAACCCACCGGGTGCGTCCCGCCGACTCGGTCCGGAGGCTCGGTAGCGCCGTCGAGCGCCTGCGCGACCTCGGAAGCGCGGTCGTGGTAGGCACCTGCCCCGACCTCGGGACGGTTCGCCCGATCGCGCCGCCGTTACGTCAGGTGGCCCGGGGCTGGAGCCGGCGGCTGGCCGCCGCGCAGACCATCGCGACCGTCGAGGCCGGCGGTCGCTCCGTGTCCCTGGGGTCGCTGCTCGGCGCGGAGTTCGCCGCGGCGCCGCTCGAGCTCTTCGGACCCGACCGCTTTCACCCGTCGCCGGAGGGATTTCGCCGGGTCGCAGCCGCGATGCTTCCGACCGTCGCCGCCGCGGCCGGCGTGTTCTCGGTCGACGACGTCGACCTGCACGCCGACCGTGGCGACGTCATGTTCTCGTTGCCCCGAGCCGCGGTGGAGGCTGGCCGCCAGCCAGGCGTCGAGGTTGCACGCACCGAGCGGCCGGGTCGAGGCGCTGGTGTCCGCGGACGCTGGGTCACGCTGCGCCTTCGGCGCCGCGAACCCATGCCCATGGAGGGCCCCGACACCTTTGCGTCCGGCGTCGACCGGGCCGTCGACAGCGTGCCCGAAGAGATCGGCTGACGGCGTCGTGGGGCAAATCGGCGTGAACCCTTGTCTTGACGCGTCACGTTGAGGCAGGCTCTCAGAAAGCCGACGAGAGGAAACCATGGGCCTCAACCACTCCGAAGAAACGCATCAGATGCTGGTCGCGCGGATCCCCGGCGCGACGGGACGACAACTGACGGAGTGGTTCGGTCATCTCGACGACCAACCCGGGTTCCTGCGGTTCGAGGAGCGGGTGCGGTGGCTCCGCGACGAGTTCGGGCTCGCGCACGGCCACGCGACCGCGATCGCGCACGAGCACGACCTGCGAAGGGCACATCGAGCCTTCGAGTAGAGGTCAGTTGTTGCGGAGGATCGCGAGGATCCGCAGCAGCTCGATGTAGATGAGGACCAGGGAGGCGGTGAGGGCGAACGCCGCGCGCCACGACTCGCTCTCTGGCGCCCCTGCGGCAATGCCCTGCTCGATCATGTTGAAGTCCAAGATCAGGTAGCCGACGCCGAGCGCCAGTCCGATGAAGCTCATCACGAGTCCCAGCGGCCCATAGCCGTTGAAGCCGATGGAGCTGCCGAACAGCGACAGCAGGAAATCGAACATCGTGACGACGAAGAAGCCCATTCCGAAGATCACCATGAACTTCTGGAACCCGGGACGGACCTGGATGTTGAAGATCTTGTAGGCGGCCAGCGTCGCCACGAATGCTCCGACAGTGCCGAGGACGGCACCGATCACGATGCCCGGGTAGGCGGTCTCGAATGCCTCGGACGCTGCGCCGAGGAAGAAGCCCTCCGCCACGGCGTAGAGCAGAACGCCGGCTGCCGGCAGCGCCGCACGACGGAAGCTCAGGAACAAGCCGATACCCGCGCCGCCCAGCGCACCACCGATCCATGCGGTGCTGGTGTACTGCTCCGGGAGGAAGATCCAGGTTGCGGCGGCCACCAGGACAACCGTCAGCAGGGTGGCGCCGGTCTTGGCGATCACCGAGTCCAGCGACATCTGCTCCGTGAGCGTCGGTGTCCGTGGTCCCCCGGTCTGCCAGGTTGAGGGGTCGGTATACGGCGGCTGTCCCGGCGGCGGGATCTGCCCGTAGCCCTGGAATCCCCGGCCGGTCGCCGGGTAGGCCTGATGGCCGTACTCGCGGGCAGCGCGACCGTTGAAGGTCTCGCTGTTGCTCAGGATGGGGTTTCTGCTCTCCATCGAAATGACGTCCTCCTCGGCCGGGAGCGCACGCTGCCGGTCGGCTCCATCGTACGGGCCGCCGGGCCTGAAACGGAGTCGGCGTCCCCCGACAGGGCGTTGCCTGTCGGAGCCCGCTCTTCGGCTCCGAGGGATCAGAGCCCGAGATGGATGCGCAGGGCCTGGTCGACCTGTGACAGGAGCTCGGCCGAGAGCCGCCCGCGTCTCTCGCCGATCCGGTCGACCGAGACCGAGCAGACCTGCTCCGCCTGGGCCTTCGTCCGTTTGGACAGTCCGGACGCCCTTGCGGGAACGAACACCTGGAAGTCGAAGACGCGGCTCGTGTTCGCGGTCATCGGCACGACAGTGAGGATGCCTCGGCCGAGCCGCTCAGCGCTGTCGTTGGCAGCGTCGTTGCTGACGATGACGCCGAGCCGGTCGTCGGTCGCGTCGATGACGCAGATGTCACCGCGCCGCATGTCGGGCCTGGTCCGCTGTGGTGGATGCCCAGTGCGCCCCGTCTCCCGACTCGTGCCACTCCCGCCAGGCGCTCTCGTAGCCACCCCGCAGCTGCATCTGTCTCAACAGCAAGATCGCGTGATGGACCGCGGCGGATCGAGATCCGAAGGTCTGGTCGCGCGCCAAACCATCCAGGAACTCGACATCGTCCGTCGGCAGGCTGACGCTGAGTTTCGTACTCGTGGTCATACCGGGGATCCTACTGGCGGGGATCGAGGCGCGGCCAGTGCTCAGGTGATGTCCCGTCCGCACTCGTGGCAAGTCTTAGTGCGCAGCGTCGCCTTGACTTGACACATCCGGAGAGTGTGGCCCGAGGCTGTAACCGTGGTTACATCCTGGTCCGCTCCGCCGAGACTTCGCTGGGTGATGCTGGTGTACCGCGTACCGCGGACGCCTTCGTCGCCGCGGATCGCGATCTGGCGAAGGCTGCGCGCGTTGGGGGTGGCGCAGCTCGGCGACGGGCTGGTCGCGCTGCCCGAGGACTCGCGAACTCGCGAGCACCTCGAGTGGGTCGCCGATCAGGTCATCGAGGCGGGTGGGACTGCCCTTCTGTTCCGGGCCGAGGCAATGTCGAGTAATGACGAGCGGACCATGGCTCAATCGATGTCGTCCGCTCGCGCCGACGAGTACCGCGACATCACCGCGGCAGCCACGGTCGCTATGAACGGCCCGACCGGACAATTGGATCGCGCCCTAGAGCGATTGCGCCGAGCGATGCGCAAGGTACGACGTCGCGACTATTTCCTGCCCGCAGAGAGAGATCAGGCGGTGGCGGCGCTCAACGTGCTCGCTGACACCGCGCACGATGCAGCAACCGCCGTCGAGTCGCCCGCTCGGCGGCCATCGTGATCTGGGCGACGAGAGCCGGGGTCCACATCGACCGGGCCTCCTCTGCCTGGTTGATTCGACGCTTCATCGACCCCAACGCCGACTTCATGTTCGTCGCCGGCCCGGAAGACGTGCCCGATGATGCAACGCCGTTCGACATGCGCGGAGTCGAGTACGGCCACCACGGCACCGACTGCACGTTCGAGACGCTGCTGCGCCGACTCGACCTCCTGGACCCGACCTTGTGGAGGATCGCCGCCATCGTTCACGAGGCAGACCTTGAAGACGGCCGGTACGACGCGCCGGAGGCCGCCGGCCTCGACGTGGTGCTTCGAGGCCTCTCGATGACACAGGCCGACGACAGGGTTCTTGAGCTCACCGGGCCGCTGTTTGATGGGCTCTACGACTACTTTCAGCGCAGCCTGCTCGTCGGCAAGGACCCGCCGGCATGACACAGACTTGGCGCAGGGCCAGAGGGGCGGCCAGCGATCCGTGACGAGCGGCGAAACCGATAGCCGAGATGTCATCACCCTGCGCGAGGCCACGCGGACCTGGTTCGCGATCTCTCTACAGACCTTCGGCGGCCCAGCGGGCCAGATCGCCGTCATGCAGCGAACGCTCGTTGACGAGAGGCGCTGGCTTGGCCAGCGGCGATTCCTCCACGCCCTGAACTACTGCATGCTCCTACCAGGGCCTGAAGCCCAACAGCTTGCGATCTACACCGGTTGGCTGCTCAACGGCATCCGCGGCGGCATTGTCGCCGGCGTCCTGTTCGTCCTGCCCGGCATGCTCGCGCTGCTCGGATTGTCGGCGATGTATGTCGGCTTCGGCGACACGAGCCTTCTGGACGGGCTCTTCCTCGGCCTTGCACCAGCCGTCATCGCCGTGGTCGTGCAGGCCGTGCGGCGGGTAAGCAGCCGGGCCCTCATTCATCCGAGTCTTGTGGTCCTGGCCGTGGGAGCATTCGTCGCCTTGAGCTTCTTTGCGGTCCCCTTTCCGGCGGTGGTTTTCACCGCGGGCATCATCGGATGGCTGCTCGCGCGTGTTTGGCCAAGTCTGGCGGAGCCGAAACCGACCAAAGCGGAGGACGGTCCAGCTCCGCTGATCAGCGACGACCACCTCCACACTGAAAGGCCGTCACTTCGCCGGGGCGGTCTGATTGTCGGCACAGGCGCGACGCTGTGGGCTCTCCCGGTCGTCGCAGTCGCGGTGGTCTTCGGTCGCGACAGCGTCTTCGTCGATCAGGGGTTGTTCTTCTCCGGTGCGGCGGTTGTCACGTTCGGAGGGGCGTACGCGGTGCTGGCATACGTGGCGCAGCAGGCCGTGTCGGTCTACGGTTGGCTGGCTCCCGGAGAGATGGTCCGAGGCCTGGCCCTCGCGGAGACGACACCGGGTCCGCTGATCATGGTGGTTCAGTTCGTCGCGTTCGTCGGCGCATACCGCAATCCCGGCTCACTCGATCCCTGGGTCGCCGCGATCCTTGCATCGCTGCTGGTGACCTGGGTGACGTTCGTTCCGTGTTTCCTCTTCGTTCTTTTCGGCGCGCCCTACGTCGAGCGACTGCGACACAACCGCTCGCTTACCTCGGCCCTCACCGGGATAACCGCCGCAGTCGTCGGCGTCATCGCCAACCTCGCGGTGTACTTCGCGGTGCACACCCTGTTTTCGGGCACCAGGGCCGTTGACCGCGGTCCCCTTCAGCTCACAGTCCCAGAGGTGGACAGCCTCCAACTCTCTGCCGTCGTCGTGATGGCGCTCGCCTGCTGGCTGATCTTCGCCCGCGGTTGGAACGTGCTACAGACACTCGGCGTCTGCGCGGTCGTCGGTATAGCGCTGCACGGCCTGGGCGCCGCCCTATAGCGGAGAGAGTGCGGATGGTGACCTGGCCGACGATCATCTACGGGGCGACGATGTCCGCGGTGCTCACCGCTGTGGCGGTGGCTGCGATCGACCGGATGCGCGATCGCCGTCCGCGCTCGTGGTTGACGGTCGCCGGTGTCGCAGCAGTCTCCGCGTTCACCGGCCCGCTCACCTGGAACGCGATCCTCCACCACGTACACGGCAATGAGTTCTTCGTCGACGCACCGGTCAACCTCTTGCCGGCCAGCTGGCAGGACACAGGCTCGGCGCCTCCACGCTTGCGGTCGCCACCGTGCTCCTTGGTGTCGGACCGTTGACACGCCATTCGGGACGCCGCCTCGCCCTCACGTCGCTTGTGGCGGCTGTCATGGCCTTCGCCGTCGACGTTTATCTGTACTGATCGGCCACCTGCATGCTCAGACCGTCTATCGCAATCCGCTTGCAGTTGAGGCTTATGAGCAAGTGACGCTTTGCCTTGGGTCTGGCGTTAGGTGCCCAATACTGAGTAAGGCACACCGCCTAGAAGGGCATCAATGACTCACGAGACTCAAGCACGTCACGGCCATGGACACGACCGTGCCGGCCACAACCACGCGTCGCGGACATGGCGGGCGCGGGTCGGTCACCTCGTCTCGGAATTATTCGGGGGCCACTCGCACACGGCAGCGGACCGCGTCGACGCCGAACTGGAAGCGACCCGTGAGGGCCGGCGTGCGCTGGTCATAAGTCTTCTGGTCCTGGGCGTTTCATTTGCCGCGCAGGCGGTCGTGGTTGCCTTGTCCGGATCGGTGGCACTCCTCGGTGACACGCTGCACAACCTGGGTGATGCGCTGACGGCGGTGCCTCTGCTCGTGGCGTTCCGGCTCGGTGCTCGCCCGCCCACGAACCGCTACACCTACGGATATGGACGGGCCGAGGACATCGCAGGACTGTTCGTGGTCGCGATGATCGCCCTGTCGGCCGCACTCGCAGGGTACGAGTCGATCGACAGGCTGCTCAACCCGCGGCCCCTGTCACATCTATGGGTGGTCGCGGTGGCAGGCTTCGTCGGCTTCGCCGGGAATGAAGCGGTCGCCGCATACAGGATCCGCGTCGGCCGCCGTATCGGATCCGCCGCGCTAGTCGCCGATGGGCTGCACGCTCGGACCGACGGGTTCACAAGCCTTGCAGTAGTGGTGGGAGCGGGTGGAGTTGCACTCGGCTGGCAGTCCGCCGACGCCGTGGTCGGCCTGGTCATAGCGATCGCGATCCTCGGCGTTCTTCGCTCAGCCGTGCGCGAGATCGCCGGCAGACTCATGGACGCGGTCGAGCCCGCTCTCGTCGCACAAGCCCAGGCGGCCATGGTCGACGTCGATGGCGTCGTCGACGTGGCGGAGCTTCGCATCCGCTGGATCGGTCACACGCTCCGCGCCGAAGTGGATCTCTTGGTTACCCCCACGCTCAGCCTGACCGAGGCTCACCAGGTGGCGCACCAGGCGGAGGCGCATCTGCTGGCACGGGTGCCACGGCTCACTGCGGCGACGGTTCACGCCAGCCCAGCCGGAGCCCACTGACCGTCGTCGAGCTGTCTGGCGTAAGCAGCCTCAGCTGAGAGCGCAGACTTGAAAGCCGTCCGGTTGTGCCCCCGGTGGGACTCGAACCCACACTGAGCGCCTTTTAAGGGTGCGTCCTCTGCCAGTTGGGATACGGGGGCCGCCCCGACGCGGTGATCCTACGACGCCGTCGCGGCTTCGGGGAGTCAGGCGGCGTCGTCGTTGGCACGGCTGAAGTCGTCGCGCGGACGCTGAAGCGCGCCGAGCGACTCGATCTCCCGGCGGAAGAAGAGCGCGAGCGTCCAGTCCAGCACCACGCGGACCTTCTTGTTGAACGTCGGCATTCGGCTCATGTGGTAGGTCCGGTGCATGAACCATGCGAGCCGCCCCTTCAGCCTGATGCCGTAGACCTGTGCCACGCCCTTGTGCAGGCCAAGGCTCGCGACGGAACCGGCGTACTTGTGGGCATAGTCCTCGATCGGATCGCCGTGCAGGTTGGCGCGGATGTTGTCGGCGAGCACCTTCGCCTGGCGGACGGCGTGCTGGGCGCTCGGCCCCGTGAACTGGCCGGGCTTCGTGAGGTCGGGTACGGCGGCGCAGTCGCCCGCCGCCCAGACCACGCCCTCGAGCCCTTCCACCTGCAGCGACGGATGGGTCTTGACCCGGCCCTTCGCATCGAGGGGCAGGTCGGAGTCCGCCAGCACCGGGTTGGCCTTCACACCAGCGGTCCAGACGATCGTGTCGGCGTCGAACCCGTCGCCGTCGCTCAGCACGACGTGCCGATTGACACACGACACGAGCTTGGTCTCCAGGCGTACGTCGATACCGCGCTCGACGAGGCGGTCGACGGTGTAGCGGCCCATTGCCTCGCCGACCTCGGGCAGGATCCGATCGGCCATCTCGACGAGCACGAAAACCAGGTCGTCGGGCTCGATGTCGTCGTAGTAGCGGGTCACGTATCGCGCCAGGTCCTCGCACTCCGCCAACGCCTCGACGCCCGCGTACCCGCCTCCGACGAAGACGAACGTCAGCGCGGCGCGGCGCTCCTCGACCGTGGCTACCGACGCCGCGACATCGAGGCGTTCGAGGACCTGGTTACGCAAGGCGATCGCTTCCTCGATCTGCTTGAACCCCATCGCGTTGTCGGCGAGACCGGGAATCGGCAACGTCCGAGCCACCGAGCCGAGAGCGACCACGAGCTGGTCGTAGGCGTGGTCGTACGCGTCGCCCTCCGGCGGCTTGACCCGGACGAGCCTGCGCGACGTGTCGATGGCCTCGACCCGGCCGGTCACGACCTCACACCGGTCGAGGAGCCGGCGCAACGACACCACCACATGCCGCGGCTCGAGCGAACCCGCAGCCGCCTCGGGAAGGAACGGCTGGTACGTCATGGACGAACGCGGGTCGATCACCGTGATCGACGCCTCGTCGCGGCGCAACTTCTTCTGGAGTCGGTGAGCGGTGTACATCCCCACGTACCCGCCACCGAGGACGACGATGCGTTCGGTCATCTGACACCTCCCCTCGCCAGGCTACTCCTCGTGAAAGCGTTCACAAATACAGACGAACGGTAGGCGGGTTTGCCCGCAAGTGGTCAGGCCGCGTCCCGCGCGGCAACGATCACGGCGTCCAACATCTCCTCGGTGAGCTTGCCGGTGAACGTGTTCTGCTGGCTCGGGTGGTAGCTGCCGAAGACGGCGAGCGACCGTTCGTACGCCTGATCGCTCAGGTCGACACGAGTTGCGTGACCGAAGCGCGGGCGAGGCCGCGGGACCAGATAGCCGAGCCCGCCGACCGTGCGCAAGGTGGCATCCCAGGCGAACGAGCCGAGGCACACCACGGACCGCATCGTGGAGGCGACCAAGGCGAGCTCGGCGCTCAACCACGGCGCGCACGTCCGACGCTCGTCCGGTGTCGCCCTGTTGTCGGGTGGTGCACACCGGACGGCAGCGACCATCCGGGTTCGGATCAGCCGCTGACCGTCCGCGGCGTGAACGCTCGTGCCGAGGGTTGCGAGACCGGCCCGGTGCAGGGCCGCGAACAACCAGTCCCCCGACCGATCGCCGGTGAAGATCCGACCGGTCCGGTTGCCACCGTGTGCCGCGGGTGCCAGTCCGACGATCACCACGGCGGGTGTGTCGCTGCCCCAGCCCGGCACCGGACGCCCCCAGTACGGTTCGGCAGCGAATGACCGGCGCTTGTCGTGAGCGACGCGCTCCCGCCAGGCGACCAGGCGACCACACGCCCGACACACCGAAACCTGCGCGGACAGCTCGGACAGGTTTCGGCTCTCGTCGGCACGCTGACAGACGTCGTCAGCCGACCGGGCAGTGGGCGTACTGGGTCGCGCGAGGTCCTCGGGCCACCCGGTCCCCGGTGGGACAGGACTGGGAAACCGGTCTGCGGTGACGGGATGGGGCCACTCCTCGGTCATGTCTGGGACCAAGCGATCCCGTCGAGGATGTCGGACTCGCTCGCGAGCATGCCGGGAACGTCGACGTGCGCCATCACTCGGGCCACGATCAACGCGCCTGCTCCGATCACGTCGGCCCTGCCCGGGGCCATGAACCCGAGGCCGCGGCGTTCGGCAATCGTCATCGCCACCAGCCGGTCGATGGCGCTCGACAGCTCGTCGCGCTCCATCCAGGCGCCGTGCGTCACCCGGCTGTCGTACGTGTCGAGACCTGCGACCATCGCGGCGATCGTCGTGACCGTGCCGGCCACGCCGACGACCGAAGCGGCCGCCTCGAGCGGCACACGCAGCGAGCCGATGGCGGAGTCGATTGTCTCCACGCAGGACGCAACCTCGTCGTCGGTCGGCGGATCGGTGGCGAGATGGCGCTCGGTGAGCCGGACCGACCCGATGTCGAGCGACTGGCCGACGACCGCCCGGTCCCTCCCGAGCACGAACTCCGTGGATCCCCCGCCGACGTCCACGACGAGTTGGGGCAGCTCCGCGCGGTCATGTCCAGCGACGCCACGCACGGCTCCGTCGTACGCAAGCCGGGCCTCCTCGTCGCCGGAGAGGATCTCGATCTCCCGCCCGAAACGCCGCGCCATTCCGGTGCGGAGCTCGTCACCGTTGCGGGCGTCGCGGGACGCCGACGTCCCAATCACGCGGAGCGAGTCGACGCCGGTAGACCGGATGAGCGCGGCGTACTCGTCGGACACCGCGAACGTACGGCGCAGCGCCTCTGCTGCGAACTCGCCGGTGCGGTCGACGCCCTGCCCGAGCCGGACGATATGCGTCCGGCGTTCGACGTCGTCCTGGTCGCCGGTGCCCGGGTCGAGGTCGGCGATGAGCAGGCGGATCGTGTTGGTGCCGCAGTCGACGGCGGCCACCCGTTTCACCGGCGCTCGACCACTGGCTCGTCGACGCACGCCCCGTCCCGCCACCATTCAGGCAACGTCCGCATCACCTCGTCACCGATCGGGTTGACGCCCGGTCCG
Source organism: Propionibacteriales bacterium (assembly GCA_038253325.1). Taxonomy (GTDB): domain Bacteria; phylum Actinomycetota; class Actinomycetes; order Propionibacteriales; family Nocardioidaceae; genus JBBSHE01. The sequence continues at coordinate 24,186 of JBBSHE010000030.1, read as the reverse complement.
GCCGCAAGGGAGTGCGCGACGAGCGCATGCAGGCACTTCACGCGGTCAGGCATCCCGCCGACCGACACCTGGGCGATCTCCGGCACGTCGGCGTGCCGGCTGCGGTCGGAAAGGTACGCCCGGTGGGCCCGTTCGTACGCCGCCCGCAGCACGTGGTCGGCCATCAGCCGCTCGTTCAGCCGCGTCATCAGGCCCGACGCCTCCAACGTCCCGATCGCCGAAACGGCTCGTGGGCAGGTCAGGTAGTACAGCGTGGGGAACGGCGTGCGGTCGCTCAGCCGCGGAGCGGTCTCGACCACGTCCGGGAGGCCGCACCGACAGCGGTGTGCGACGGTGATGACGTCCCGCGCCGGGCGACCCAGCTGCAACGCCACGGCCGCCTGGTCGCGCGCGCCGAGGACCCGTGCGCTCACCGGCTCGGCGGTGTGGTCTGCGCGTTGCCCGACCGGTCGATCCGCGTCGCCGGACCGCGGACGTCCGGCTTCGCCGGTTTCGTCGGCGAGACGCCGCCCGCGGTCACGATGCTGTCCCAGGTCGACTGCCACCATTGCGGCGTACTCGTCGGTGCCGTCGACGGGTCCAGGAGCCGGTTCTGGGTCTCCAGGACCTGACCGTTGTCGCCGATCACCCGGTATCCGATCTGCCCCGGCATCACCCATCCGAACCGCAGCCTGGCCTGCGCGCGGATGTATGCGGGGTCCTTCCACCGCTGCTTCGCCTGCTGCAGCTGCTCGATCGCCGCCTCGCGTTCGACGATCTGGCTGCGCAGACTGTTCGCCTCGCTGCGCTGATGCAGCCAGGCGCGCATGCTCGACGCGTACGACACCGCGAGGACCAGCATCACCAGGAACAGGATCGCCGTGCGGCTGGTCCAGTGGGTCGTTCGCGCCGACGGTGCGACCCCGGACGGCGGAACCCGTGAGGTCGAGCGGGTGGACCCGCCGCCTCGTGGCGCCGTCGGCCTCGACCGCCCACCGGTGGCGGCCGGGCGACGACCGGGTCCACGTGAGCTCCGGTTCTGCGGCATCCGTCAGCCACCCGCTGCCTGGTAGCGGGGAAAGGCCAGACGCCCGGCGTACCGGGCGGCGTCCTCGAGCTCCTCCTCGATCCGAAGCAGCTGGTTGTACTTCGCGACGCGCTCCGAACGCGCCGGCGCGCCGGTCTTGATCTGTCCACAGTTGATGGCGACGGCGAGGTCCGCGATCGTGGTGTCCTCGGTCTCACCGGACCGGTGGCTGATCATGCACCGCATCTTGTTGCGGTGGGCGAGCTCGACCGCTGCCAGCGTCTCGGTGACCGTGCCGATCTGGTTGACCTTCACGAGCAGCGCATTGGCGGACCCTTCGTCGATGCCGCGCTGGATCCGGTCGACGTTCGTGACGAAGATGTCGTCGCCGACGACCTGGACCCGATCGCCCAGGGCAGCCGTCAACGCGTTCCAACCGTCCCAGTCGTCCTCGCTCAGCGGATCCTCGAGCGACACGATCGGGTACGCGGCGACCAGGTCGGAGTAGTACGCGGCCATCTCGCCGCTGGTCTTCGGGCTGCCCTCGAACAAGTAGCGATCGCTCTCGACGTCGTAGAACTCGGAGGCGGCGGCATCGAGGGCAAGCGCGATGTCCTCACCGAGCCGAAGCCCGGTGCGCTCCACGGCAGTGGCGATGAGGTCGAGCGCCGCCCGGTTGGACGACAGGTTGGGAGCGAATCCCCCTTCGTCGCCGAGCCCGGTGGCAAGGCCGTTCTCCTTCAGCACACCCTTGAGCGCGTGATATACGGCCACGCCGTTCTCGAGCGCCTCGGCGAACGTCGCGGCCCCGATCGGGGCGATCATGAACTCCTGCACGTCGACCGAGGTGTCGGCGTGTGCGCCGCCGTTGAGGATGTTCATCATCGGAACGGGCAGCAAGGTTGCGCCAGGACCACCCACGTAGCGAAAGAGCGGCAGCCCAGCGGACTCCGCGGCCGCGCGCGCGACGGCGAGCGAGACCCCGAGGATGGCGTTCGCGCCCAGGCTCGTCTTGTTGGGCGTCCCGTCCAGGTCGATCATCGTCTGGTCGACGAGCACCTGCTCCGACGCTGCTAGCTCCTCGATGACCGGACCGATCTGCTGGATCACGGCCTGTACGGCGCTCGTCACGCCCTTGCCGGCGTACCGGTCGCCGCCGTCGCGAAGCTCGACGGCCTCGAACTGCCCGGTCGACGCGCCCGACGGCACCGCGGCGCGCGCGATCGTACCGTCGTCCAGCGCGACCTCGACCTCCACGGTCGGGTTGCCTCGCGAGTCGAGGATCTCTCGGGCTCCGACGGCTTCGATGTACGACATGGGCACAGGTCTCCTCGAACACTCACCGTGAACTGCCCTTGGAGCCTAACCGGACCGCGCACGGACCGACCCGCCGCCACGCATACACAGTCGACGGTCAGCTGGAACGGGTTCGGTCGGTCGTGATCTCGCGACGTACTCGGTCGCGGAGGGCCTGCTCGGCGTCGATGCCCTGCTCGTACGCGGCGGCGACCAGTGCGAACAGGACGTCACCGAGGTGCTCGCTGGTCCAGCCCGACGCAGTGGCTGACGAATCGTGCGTCGTAGGGCTCACTTCGTCAGCCACCGTCGGGGACCCCTCGAGTGGAGCAGTGCTCGGATCGTCAGGGGCAACAGTGGCTGACGAATCGTGCGCAATAGGGCTCACTTCGTCAGCCACCGTCGGGGCAGCGTAGCCGGACCGGACTGGGATCGACAGCTTGCCGTCACTGCGGAGCAGCCTGTCGATCACCTTCTCGGCCAGCGCCAACGCCGGCAGCGCCCGTGGGAGGCCGTCGAGTGGCGACCTGCGACCCTTCTCGGCGTGCTTGATCTCCTCCCAGTTCCGAGCGACCTGGTCGGCGCCGTCGACGTGGACGCCGGCGAACACGTGGGGATGGCGGCGTACGAGCTTGCCGACCAGATCGCCGGCGACGTCGTCGATGTCCCACCCGTCGGTGCCGGCCTCGGCCGCGATCCGGGCGTGGAAGACGACCTGGAGAAGCACGTCGCCGAGCTCCTCGCGCAACGCTTCGCGGTCTCGTCGTTCGACGGCGTCGACGACCTCGTACGTCTCCTCGACCAGGTAGCGGAGCAGCGACGCATGGGTCTGCTCACGGTCCCACGGACACTCGCGTCGCAGCACGTCCATCGTCGCCACCAGGTCGAGGAGTCGCGCGCCCGGCGGGGGCGACGTCAGTGGACCCCCACGGGTGGTGCGGCCACGGGTCGACGGGGACGGAGATCGTGGCGAAGGACGGAGAAGTAGAGCGTGAGGAACCCGGCAGCGATGAACATCTCGGCGCCACGGTAGACCCAGCGAACGACCTCGTCGATCACCGTGTCGGGTCTCCGGTCGAAGCCCTTGAACATCGCCACGACGCACACCGCCATCAACAGCGTCCAGAGGGCCCCTCGCCCGACCCTTGCCGGCGACCCATCGAGGATCCCAGAGTCGACAATGTCGACGGTGATGGGGACGAGCACCAGCGCCGTGAAGAACTCTGCGAGGTTCGTGATCGTCTGGTTGGAGCCGATCACGACAGGCACGACGAAACCGACCACGGGGACGAGGTATGCCCACAGCGGTACTGGCCGCAGGAGCTGCACGTACGGGATCAGGACGGCTAGTGCGTACGCCGTCTCGTCCTGGGTGATGAATACGCCCCCGCCGGGCTTCGTCAGGGGCCCATGGGTGAGCCACAAGCCGCCCAAGAGGAACCCGGCCCCGACCAGAAGAGCGATGGGCATGGCGTACGACGAAACGAGACGAGGACGGATGAACTGGATCCACGCCCCCAGCACAACGGCCAGCACGAGTCCCTCGTTGTTGCGCGCTATGTGCGTGGCAACCGCCTGCGGCAGGACGTCGCTCAGATGCTTGCTGAATACCAGCAGCGACAATGCCGCCAGGCCTCCGAAGAACACAATGGCGACCCAACGCCCGCCGACTCTCACGGTCAGAATCTATGTGAGATCACTCCGCGGGTGTTCGGAATCGGTAAACCATGTCCGTCCAATTCACCATAAGACGATGTGTTCGATCCGGTTTGTCCGGAACGACCCGGTTACGGAAGATCGGGCCGCTGGATCAGCCGCAGATCTGGCTGGCCGGAAGTCCGAACGGGGTCCCCCGCCCCGGCTGGAGCACCGAGTTGGCCGCACTCAGCTTCTCCCAGGTGAGCGCCTGCTTCGACTGTGCGGCCGACAACGAGCCGCTGCGTGCAGCAACGGTCAGGTTCTTGTATGCGCCGTAGGTCGGGTTCACCACGATGTGCCGGCCGGCAGCCCACTTCCGCAGCTCAGCCCGGCCGGCGCCCTGGGTGGTCGAGTCGTAGTTCGACAGCTCTTTCACCCGCGGGTTCTTCAGGTGCGCACCGATGGTCGACAGCTGCATCGCGTACCGCTGGTACGCCTGCACGAACCCTCGGTAACGCCGCTGGAGCTCCGAGGAGAGCCCGGGCTGCGTCGGCACGGCCCCGATCCGGTCGACCGCCGCGTTGGTGACGCTCAGGCCATGAGCAGTCAGGTAGTCGTCGGCGAGCCGGAAGTTGATCAGGAAGGTGAGCACGACCCGGCGGATGTACGGGACGGACACGGCGGGCGTGGCCCCGCCGGTCTGCTTCCGGGCGGCGGTGGCCGAACCGCAGATCGCGTCGACGACCTTCGTCACCGAGTCGTCGGAGATGGACTTGCCGTCCACCACGGCGGCCCGGCCCGGATGCTCGTCACAACCGGACACGAGGACCAGGGCCATCACCAGGCCGACGAGGGAGAGCGCTCGCCGAGCCCTTCGGTTGGTGTCCGGCACGTCAGGACCTTCCTTGGTCGAGATCATCGATCACGCGGCTGGCCCAATCTAGTACGGCAAGATCACGCAGCGGCTGCCCGCCTACAGTCGCCGTCTTCGGGCGCGGTACGAGCACGCTGTGGAGGGTCGGCTTCACCACACTGCTCGGGTAGAGCCGAGCCATCCGGAACCTCCCGGACTCGGGGAGATCGACCGGCGCGAATCGGAAGAAGCGGCCGGAGGCGTTGATCTCGAAGACGCCGGCGGCCCGGGCCCGGACCCGAAGTCGGGCGACGGCGAGCAGGTTCTCGGCCGGATCCGGCAGGGCTCCGTAGCGGTCGAGCAGCTCGGCTCGAATCGCGGTCACGTCCTCGTCGGCATGGACCTCGGCCAGTCGCTTGTACATCTCCAGCCGGAGGCGCTCGCTTGGGACGTAGTCGTGGGGAACGTGCGCGTCGACCGGGAGGTCGATCCGGACCTCGGCTGCCGCTGCCTCGCCGTCGCCTCGGAAGTCCGCGACGGCCTCACCGACGAGCCGCACATAGAGGTCGAACCCCACGTCGGCGATGTGCCCGCTCTGCTCGCCGCCGAGGAGGTTCCCGGCGCCGCGGATCTCGAGGTCCTTCATGGCGACTGCCATCCCCGCGCCGAGATCGGCGTGCTGCGCGACCGTGCTCAGCCGGTCGTGTGCCGTCTCGGTCAGCGGTTTGTCCGGCGGGAACAAGAAGTACGCGTACGCGCGCTCGGCGCCCCGCCCCACCCTTCCACGCAGCTGGTGCAGCTGCGACAGTCCGAGCAGATCCGCGCGCTCGATCACCAGGGTGTTCGCGTTGGAGACGTCGAGGCCCGCCTCGACGATCGTCGTGCACACGAGCACGTCGTACTTGTGTTCCCAGAAGTCCAGCATCACCTGCTCGAGCTGGTGCTCGCCCATCTGGCCGTGCGCCTGGGCAACTCGGGCTTCGGGAACCAGCGCTTGGATCCGGGTGGTCGCCCGGTCGATACTCTGCACCCGGTTGTGGATGTAGAACACCTGCCCGTCGCGCAGCAGCTCGCGCCGGATCGCCGTGACGACCTGCGCATCCTCGTAGGCCCCGACGAAGGTGAGCACGGGATGCCGCTCCTCGGGTGGGGTGGTGATCGTCGACATCTCACGGATCCCGGTGATGGCCATCTCCAGCGTCCGGGGAATCGGCGTCGCCGACATGCTGAGTACGTCGACCGCGGTCCGCATCCGCTTGAGCTCCTCCTTGTGCTCGACGCCGAACCGCTGCTCCTCGTCGACGACGACCAGGCCGAGGTCCTTGAATCTCACGTCACGGTTGATCAGCCGATGCGTGCCGACCACGACGTCGACCGCTCCGGAGAGCATTCCCGCCGTGACCTCGCGGGCCTCGGCGTCGGTCTGGAACCGGCTCAGCGGCTTCACGACGACCGGGAAGCCGGCGTACCGCTCGGTGAACGTCTCGATGTGCTGCTGCACCAGCAGCGTCGTCGGCACGAGCACGGCCACCTGCTTGCCGTCTTGGACCGCCTTGAACGCCGCGCGCACGGCGATCTCGGTCTTGCCGTACCCGACGTCCCCGCAGATCAGCCGGTCCATCGGGACGGTCAGCTCCATGTCGCGCTTGACCTCGTCGACGCTGACGAGCTGGTCGGGTGTCTCGACGTACGGGAACGCGTCCTCCATCTCCCGCTGCCATGGCGTGTCCGGGCCGAACGCGTACCCCTTCGTCGCCTGCCGGGCGGCGTACAGCTTGATCAGCTCGGCGGCGATCTGGCGGACGGCTCGGCGGGCCCGGCCCTTGCGTCGACCCCAGTCGGCGCCGCCCAACCGGTCGAGGGACGGCTGCTCGCCGCCGACGTACCGGGTGACCTGGTCGAGCTGGTCGGTCGGCACGTAGAGCCGGTCGGGCGGCTGTCCCCGTCGCGACGCGGCGTACTGGATGACGAGGTACTCGCGGCGGGCGTCGGCGACGGTCCGCTCGACCATCTCGACGTAGCGGCCCACGCCGTGCTGCTCATGGACGACGTAGTCGCCCGACCGCAGCTCGAGCGGGTCGATCTGCTGCTTTCGCCGCGACGGCATGCGCTGCCGGTCGCGATGCGCGCGCCGTCCGACCAGGTCGTCGGTGGTGAGGACGAGCAGGTCGAGCGCGTCGACCGCGAAGCCGTGCGCGAGGCTCGCCTGCACGACGTGGACGACACCCGGTTCGGGGGGGTCGGCGAGGTCGTCGACCAGCCGAGCGGGTACGTCCTGGCCGCTGAGCACCTCCGCCACCCGCTGGGCGGTGCCATGCCCGACGCTCGCGAGAACGATCCGCCACCCTGCCGTCAATGCGCCGGCCAGCTGGACTGCGGCCTGGTCGGTGTCGGTCGAGTACGCATCCGTCGACCGCACCGGTAGCGCAACCGTCTCGACACTCGACGCCGTGGCCACGTCGATGCTGACGATGTCACCTGTCTCGGTCCGGACCGGTCCGGCAGGCCCGGAGCCGTCGAGTCCGAACGGCGAGACCGACCACCACGACTGCCCCTGGGCGAGGGCGGCGGTGCGAATTTCCCCGACGGTACGGAACGCCCCCTGCCGAAGGTCGATCGGCGCCCCGCCACCGGCCGCGGCGGTCGACCACGATGCCTGGAGGAACTCCGCGCTGGTTGCGACCAGGTCGTGGGCGCGGGCGCGGACCCGTTCGGGGTTGCACACGACGACGCGGCTGTCTGCCGGCAGGAGGTCTACGAACAGCTCCATGCCGTCGGCGAGCACCGGCGACAGGGACTCCATGCCGTCGACCTCGTGCCCCTCGGCGATCTTCTCCAGCATCTCGCGCAGCTCTGGATGCGCCGGGACCAGCTCGCGCGCCCGCCCACGGACCTGGTCGGTCAGCAACAGCTCGCGACACGGAGGCGCCCAGAGGCCGCCGTCGAGCGGGCCGAGCGATCGTTGGTCGGCGACCGCGAACGAGCGGATGTCCTCCACGGTGTCGCCCCAGAACTCCAGGCGTACCGGATGCTCGGCCGTCGGAGGGAACACGTCGACGATCCCGCCGCGTACGGCGAACTGACCGCGGCGCTCGACGAGGTCGACCCGGTGGTACGCGGCGCCCCGGAGCCGGCCGACGAGCTCCTCGAGGTCGACCTCGTCGCCGACCATGACGCCGACGGGGGCGAGATCACCCAGGCCGGTCGCCTGGGGCTGGAGGATCGAGCGGACCGGCGCGACGATCACGCGCAGGGCTGGCGCGGCGGCGTCCGGGTGTGCGAGCCGGCGCAGGACCACCAACCGCTGCCCGACCGTGTCGGAGCGCGGCGACATCCGCTCGTGCGGCAGCGTCTCCCAGGCCGGGTACAGGGCAACGCCGTCGGGGGGAAGAAGGCACTCGAGCGCGGCGACGAGCTGCTCGGCCTCCCGGAGCGTCGCCGTGACGGCGAGCACGGGCGCCCGACGGCCGGTATCCGCTGCGTCGGCGAGCGACGCGACCAGGAACGGGTTGAGCGCCGAGGGCGCGGTCAGGTCGAGCGTGCTCGCCCGCCGGTGCGATGCGTCGTCGAGAACCCGGGCAACGGTCGGCTCCGAGCGGAGCAGCGTGGTGAGCCCGGCAAGGGACATCGGTCCTCGATCCTGAACGCAGACAAGCCCCCATCCGGTACCGGGAGGGGGTGAGACTGCACTGTACGCCCCTGGCCGGACGCCGTTGGCCGCCGCACGGTTCGGTCGAGGCTCGCCGGGCCTCGCCAGGATCCGTGGTCGCTGCGCGTACGCACGCGAACACCGCGAGCGATAGTTTCGCCAAAGATTTCCCCGTTTATCTCACCCGTTTCACAATGGGGCGCGAATGGTTCACGCTGGAATTCGAACAAAGCGAAAGCTCGTCATGACCCGGCCGCAGCGCCGTCATTCGTGAGACGGCGGCAAAATGAGCCGTCATACATCTCATCGTTCACATTGATCACAGGAGAAACGCGATGCGTCCCCTCTGGAAAGCGCCTCTGTTCCGCACCGTCGTGGTCGGCGCGATCGCGGTGGCGGTCGCCGTGCCCGCGGCGTCGGCCACCACCCAGCCTGCGCTCAGGCCGGCGGGCACCGTCTCGTCCACGCCGACCCTTGGTTGGCGGGCCAACGGTCCCGTGTATGCGATCACGGTCTCCTCGACCCGGGTCTACATCGGCGGCGCCTTCACCAAGGTCATCAACGCCAACACGGGCGAGCGGGTCTACCGGTCGCGGCTTGCCGCGTTCAGCCGCAAGAGCGGCGCGCTGGTCCGGAGCTGGACCCCGCGCACGAACTACGCGGTCCGCGCGCTCGTGCAGAGTAACGGGCAGCTGATCGCCGGCGGCGACTTCACGGAGTTCAAGAACCCTTCTTCTTCAGTGTGGGTCGGCGCAGAACACCTGGCCGTCTTCTCCCTGGGCGGCGTTCGCGACACAACCTGGCACGGCAGCACCGACGCCAGCGTGCACAAGATCGTGCCGTACGGCGCACGGGTGTACATCGCGGGACCGTTCCATCATGTCGGTTCCGTCACTCCATCTCGCCAGCCGAACCTGGCCGCCATCCACAGAAGCAACGGCACACTTGACCGGACCTGGACACCTTCGGTGAGCACCGGTGGCCGGGTCTATGCGCTGGCGCTCGGTGCTTCCAAGACCTCGATCGTGGTGGGCGGCAAGTTCAGCACGATCGACGGGGCGTCGAGGGTGAACCTCGGCCGGGTGTCGACCACCAACGGCAGCGTGCTGGACTGGACGCCCGCGGCACGCTGCGTGAGGTGCTATGTCGAGTCGCTCGCGATCAACGACACCGATGTGTTCGCCGGAATGGCGGGCCCAGGGGGCCGGGTCGTCGCCTACCGTTCCAGTGGTGGCTCGACGCGGTGGGCGCGAATCGCCAACGGCAACGTGCAGGCGCTGAGATACCTGGACGGGGTGCTCTTCATCGGCGGGCACTTCTCCAAGGTGAACGGAATCCCGCGAAGCCAGCTCGCGTCCCTCGTGGCGGTGAACGGCGGCCTTCGGTTGTTCCATCCCGCGTTCAGCAAGCCGTACCATCCGGGGGTCTGGGTGATCAACGCGCAGCGCGACTACATCCGTGTCGGCGGTGCGTTCACCGGGGTGGGAAGCGTCAAGACCGCACACTACGTCTCGTTCAAGTACCAGCCCTGACGTCGAGAACCCGCTCCGTGCCGCCGAGCGGGCCGTACGGTCGAGGCGTCAGGCCGGGTGGTCCGCCCACCAGCGCCGGACGAAGCCGGTGACCAGGTCCGCGTACTCCGGCCGGCAGACGAGCAGGTCCGGCAGGTACGGGTCGGGGCGGTTGTAGGCGAGTGGTGAGCCGTCGGCGCGGCTGGTGTGGAGCCCGCAGGCGCGGGCTACCGCGACCGGCGCTGCCGAGTCCCACTCGTACTGACCCCCGGCATGGACATAGACGTCAGAGGCGTCCCGGACGACCGAGATGACCTTGGCACCTGCCGAACCCATCGCCATCAGATCGGCCCCGGTCTCCTCGGCAAGCGCGGACACGAACTCGGGCGGTCGGGTCCGGCTCACCGCGATCCGCATCGGCTGACTCCGCAGCGCAGGCACCTCCGTTGGCTGGGCGGTGCTGAACGTCTCGCCGAGACCGGGCTGGGCAACCGCGCCGGCCACCAGGTCGCCATCGGACCACAGCGCGACATGGACGGCCCAGTCGGTCCGCGGCGGCTCGGAGTACTCGCGGGTCCCATCCAAGGGATCCACGATCCAGACCCGCGCAGACGACAGACGGCGCGTGTCGTCGGCCCCCTCCTCGCTCAGGACCACGTCATCGGGGCGCTCGCGGCCCAACAGGGCCACGATCAGATCGTGGCTGAGCGCGTCGCCGCCGTCCTTGAGCTCGGTGCCTTCGGGGCCGCTCGCGCGAAACGCCGTCAGCTCCCGGCCAGCGACGTCGGCGAGCCAGTGTGCCAACAGATGGTCGTCCGTCAACTCGGACTCAGGGACGGGAAGCGAGGGTGTGCTCACCGGCTCAGCGTGCCGGACACCCGCAAGGGAGCGCAAACCGCTCGGCTGCGCGTACCGGGTGCTCGTCAGTACGCTCCTTCGCGGCCCAGCACGGCCTTCACCGTGCGGAGTGCGATCGAGACGTCGCGGCCCGGGCGCCAGTTGTCCACGTAGTCGGCGTCGATCCGGACCGTCTCTTCCCAGGAGAGGTTCGAACGGCCACTCACCTGCCAGAGCCCGGTGAGGCCAGGCTTCACGGCGAGCCGGCGTCGTGCGTACTCGTCGTAGAGAGCGACCTCGTTCGGAAGCGCCGGGCGCGGGCCGATCAACGACATGTCGCCCCTCACGACGTTCCACAGCTGCGGAAGCTCGTCGAGGGACAGCCGGCGCAGCCACTTCCCCGCCGTCGTGATACGCGGGTCGTGGCGCATCTTGAAGAGACCACCACCCACCTCGTTCTCGGCCTCGAGCTCGCGGCGAAGGGCCTCGGCATCCTGACGCATGGTCCGGAACTTGTACATGTTGAACGGGCGGTCACCCTCGCGGATCCGGACCTGCTTGAAGATCACAGGGCCGGGCGAGCTGAGCTTCACCCCCAGTGCGCAGACGGCAAGCACGGGCGACGCGACCAACAGAGCCACGGCGCCCACGAGGCGGTCGATGCAGGCCTTGACGACGGCGGTGGTGCCGCTCGGTCGGTGGTGCGCGACATCGACCATCACCCGACGGCCTGCGGTGCGTATGCGGGTCCGGCCGACACCGGTGTTGGTCATCGGCGTGACGATCGCCAGTTCGCTACCGACATCTTCCAGCGCCCACTGGAGTCGAGCCAGCTGGCGACCCCCGAGCATGCCGACATCATGGACGGCCACCAGGTCCGGGTGGTAAAGGCGGGTGACGTCGTTGACATCACCCAGCTGCCCGAGGACGGGAACGTCACCGACCATCGTCGGTCCGTTGTCGCCCGACGGCAAGCAGACGCCCATCACGGTCAGGTAATCGACCTCGGCGAACTCGCGGATCGTCCGGTCCACGGCGTCGCGGTTGCCGACGACGAGGACCGACTCGCGGTGGTCGAGGTTGAGGATCCGGGACGCGGTCGGGCGAGGAATCGTCCAACGCACCACCGCCGCGGCACATCCGAGGGCGAAGAGTCCGACGGCTACGACGCGCACATTGTGAATGTCACCGACCGCGACCCCGATGAACAACACGAACAAGGTGAACGCCGCATGGAAGTTTCGTAGCCGCGTCAGGCTGACCAGGTCGCGGGTACCCTGCATCCGGCTCGATCGCAGGGCGCTGAGGACGTACCACAGGAGCGGCGCTGCCGCGAGCATCGGTTCACCAACCACGACCATCGCGAACGCGAGTGCCAGCGCGAGTGCGGCGTCGGATGCCCAGAGCGTCAGCCGGATCTTGCTGGCCATGATCGCTGCCGTGCTTCGGCGGCTCGACGGCGGGTCCAGCCGCGCGTACGCGGCGCCTGGCTCTGCGTCGCCGACAGCGGAGACGGCGGCCTCGGCTGGCGCGTGTGCAGTTCGGTTGAGCACGTACTTCCTCGCTAACAACGGACCCCGGGTTGCGACCTCACGACGGCATGAGGAGCGGGAGCGGTCCTCGGCCATGCCGTCAGGAGGTTTCAAGTTATGCAGATAATACGGTCGAGCGACAATTGCATGACGCGATTGTCTGAATTCATGGGGCGAACCCAAAAGAATGGCGCAGGGTTACTAATTGAATACGTTCTGTGTTTTGTCCAGTCCTTCGACCACGAGCGACTCCACCGCGTCAGCGGCCCGGTCGAGCTGCAGCCGCAGGCTCTGCTCCTCTGCGGCGGAGTAGTTGGACAGTACGAAGTCGGCCGGGTCTTGACGGCCCGGCGGTCGCCCGACACCGACGCGAACCCGGACGTAGTCGCCCGATCCGAGCGCCTGACGAAGCGAACGCAAGCCGTTGTGACCGCCATCTCCGCCGCCGCTCTTGACCCGCACCACCTCGGACGGAAGGTCGAGCTCGTCGTGCACGACGATCAGCCGGTCGAGCGAAAGCTTGTAGAACCGCAGGACGGCGGCGACGGAACCCCCGGACTCGTTCATGTACGCCCGCGGCCTGGCGAGGATCAGCCGCCGTGACGGCGGCGGGCCGAGTCGGCCGTCGGCGACCTGGTTGCGCCCGCTGCGGTCAGTCTTCCAGGAAGCATCCATCCGTTCGGCCAGAATGTCGGCGACGCGGTAACCGGCGTTGTGCCGCGTGCGGGAATAGCCCGGCCCGGGGTTTCCCAGGCCGACGACGAGATGAGCGTCGATCGACACGGGTTCGTTGCGTCGTCGGAGCAGCGAGCGAAGCCTCACTCCTCGTCGGTGGCACGGTCTCCGGCGTCGGCGGCCTCGCCACCCTCCTCGTCGCCGGGCTCGACGGACTCGGCGGACTCGGGCTGGTCCTCGACGATACCGAGCTCCTCGGCGGCTTCGGCGAGATCCGCTTCGACCTCCTCGGCCGTCGGCGCAGCAAACACGTGGACGACCAGTGCATCGGGGTCGATGGCGAGCTCGGAGCCCTCGGGCAGGACCAGGTCGGACGCCAGAACTTGGGAACCGATCCCGCGTCCCTCGATGTCGACGGTCACGGACTCGGGGATGTGTGTCGCCTCCACCTGGAGCGGGATCGAGTTGTGCTCGATCGAGACGAGCGCATCCGGCACAGCGTTGCCAACGGTCAGGACCGGGACGTCGACGGTGACCTTCTCGCCGCGGCGTACGAGCAGCAGGTCTACGTGCTCGATGAGGCCGCGGATGGGGTCGCGCTGGATCTGCTTGGGAAGGGCCAGTTGACGGCCGTCACCGACGTCGATCGAGAACAAGACGTTCGGTGTCTTCAACGCGAGCATCAGGTCGTGACCGGGAAGCGAGATGTGGACCGGGTCTGTTCCGTGTCCGTACAGCACTCCGGGGACCTTTCCGGCCCGCCGGGTACGACGCGCAGCACCCTTGCCGAACTCATTTCGGGACTCGGCTTGGATCTTGACCTCAGATGCCACGGTGGACTCTCCTCGACATGCGCGTTTCAGAATGCTGGCGGCTCGGAGAGAGCGGGCGGGTACCCGCGCCACGTCGATCACGGAGAACGTCGATCACGGAGAACACCGGGTCCGCGTGGCTCCCTCGCCGAGGCAACCTCCGAAGTCTATCGCCGGCCGGCCGGAACGGCGAAACTGGGAACTCCTCGTTCACGGGGCGCCAGCAGGTCGGCGACGGTCTGCGCTGCACGATCAGCCGTCGAGCTCCCCGCGAACCGGGCAGCGGCACTCCGCAACGCTGTGTCACCGAGGACCGCGACGGCCGCGGCGGCGATCTGGGGGGGCGACGAATCCGCGTCGACGACTCGACCGACTCCGCATTCGACGACCCGGGCCGCGTTGAGCGGTTGCTCGCGTCCTTGTGGGATGCACAGCAGAGGGACCCCGTGCTCCAGCGCCGACGAGACACTGCTCAGCCCACCATGGGTGATCACCATGGACATCCACGGGAGCACGCGCGCGTGGGGCAGGTAGTCGCGCACCACCACGTTGTCGGGAACGGCGAGAGCATCGGCCGCGAAGACATTGCCCAACGTGAGCAGAACGCGGACCGGGAGCGTCTCGACAGCCGCCAAGATCCTGGGGAGCATCTCGAGCTGTCCCTGAAGGGTCGTGCTGAGGCTGAGCAGGACCCAGGGATCACCCGGCGCGTCCAACAACGCAACGTCGGCGCCGACCAGGGCCGGGTCGTCGGGACTCGTGATCGGACCGACGTACGACGTGTTCGCGGGCAGGTCCTCACGGGGGTGGTCGAAGCCGGGATGGGTCAGTGCAAGAACCCGATCGGCACCGGACAGCAGGGCACGAACCTCTCGACGCATGATGTGGTCGCCCCACAGATCGACGAACGGCCCGTAGAGCACATGAACGAGCACGGCAGTCGGGAGTTGCAGCTCGGCGGCCGCGTCATACCCGGCACCCATCATGCAGTCGATGACCAGGACGTCCGGCTCGTACTCTCGCGCGACACCTACGATGTCGTCGGCGACGCGTCGACCATGCAGTCGAGGAATCATCAAGTCGTCCCAGCCGTTGTCCTGGGTGACTCCGTCCGGCCACCTGGGTACCGACTCGTACGGCGAGAACTCCAACCCGGCAGCGGCGGCCCGAGCAGCCATCGCATCCCATCCGAGCATCCGCACCCGGTGACCTCGTCGGATCAGTCGCGTCCCGAGGTTGACCGCCGGGGGCACGTTTCCTCCGCCGTCCCACGAGATCACGAGGAACCGTCCCTGACGGCTCATGACTGCGGCCGCACATTCTGGTTGCGTCGGAACAGGTTGGTGGGGTCGTACTCGGCCTTGAGCCCCGACAGCCTCGCGTAGGTCGCGTCGCCGTACGACGCGCGAACCCGGGCTGCGCCCTCGTCGCCGAGAAAGTTCACATACACGCCACCGGTGGAGAACGGTGCCAACGCCGACGCGAACGCCTGGTTCGCCTCGATGTGCGTCCGGTCCTCGACGGGGTTCACCCACGTCGAGACAAGGTTGTACGTGAAGGCGGCTTCTCGGTTGCCGAAGGCGGTCTCGCCGTCTCGAACTCGGCTGACCGCGCCGCCCATCTGATGCACGTGCACGGCAGACATCGGTGAGGGGAGCCGAGTTCCGTGCTCGAGCAGGACGTCGATCATGTCGTCGCCGAGACCGGACGCGTATCCAGACCGGAAGTAGTTGCGCAGGCCGTGCGGCGCCCCCGCATCGAGCATGCCTTGGAGAGCCGGGTACGGCATCGGCCCGAACAGGTCGACGGCCGGACCGAGCTCGCGCATCCAACGGAGAGCGCCGGCGCCCTGGTCGAGATCCCCGCACCAGCAGCCGACGACCGCTATCACCTTCTGGCCGACCAGTTCTGGCGGTACGAACGGCTCCGGAGGTCCGGTCATGACCGCGGCCAACATCGAGCCCTCGTCCGGGAGGTCGGTTGCCCAGTCCCGGAACCGCTGAAGCGCCTTTCGTGCCCGATCCCACCCGAACAGCATCAGCCCCCCGAGAACGGTCGACACCGGGTGGAGGGCGAACTCGAAGCTGGCGACGATTCCGAGGTTGCCCCCTCCTCCGCGCAGTCCCCACAGCAGCGCCGGGTGTTCAGTCTCGCTTGTGTGCACGACGTCGCCGGATGCCAGCACCACGTCGGCGGCAACCAAGTTGTCGCACGCCAGACCATGCTTGCGCTGCAGCCATCCGATCCCTCCACCGAGCGTGAGGCCGGCAACGCCCGTCGTCGAGACCAGGCCGCCGGTGCTTCCCAGCCCGTGCGCTGCGGTCGCCGCGTCGAAGTCGGCCCAGGTCGCGCCGGGCTGTACGGTGGCGCACGACCTGGCGGGGTCGACCACCACCGATCGCATGCCTGACAGGTCGATGACGACGTCGCCGCGGACGCATAGGCCCGGAAGGCTGTGACCGCCGCCCCGGACCGCTGGGAATACGCCGCCCGTCCTAGACACGTTGACCGCGGCAACGATGTCGTCGACGGTACGGCAGCCGGCGATCACTACCGGGCGCGCGTCGACGGTGCCGTTCCAGACGGCACGCCGGGCGTCGTACCCGGGATCGTCGGGCGTCACGACGTCACCACCGAAACCGGAACGGAATGACTTGACGAGCACGTCGCGCTCTGCTGCATTCATTGGGGCTCTCTCTTTCGACGTGTGCGTCACATATCGTCGGCGAGGTTGGCGAGCAGCGCTATGTCGCCGCGTCACACGTTTCCTGTGACGAAGCATCACATCCGTTAAGGGCCTGAGTGCGGTCGTTTACCGGGAGTCGCTCTCGACCCGCCGGTCGCGACGGACAGCCAGCGGCCATCCGTTGGAGAGCGCACGGCGCAAGCCCTCCACGTCGAGCAACACGTAGCGACCCTCTTCGCGACGGATCGATCCTTGCGCGGTGAGCACGGCGAGCGCTCGGTTGACGTTCTCGCGGCTCACACCGACCATCGCTGCGAGAGTCGACTGCGAGATCTTCGGGGTGACGGTCGAGCCGTCTGTCCGGCCCGCGTTCGTTTCGACGAGCTCCAGCAACCGCAGCACCAGCCGATCGGCCAGGGGTCGGGTCGCGAGCATCGAGATCAGCGTTGTCTGCCAACGGTTGTTCGACGCGAGGCCTTCGAGCACGCGGTCCTTGATCTCCGGGTGACGATGCATGAACGGGACCAGATCTCGGCGGTCGAGTCTGAGCAGCGTCGACGGCACGGTCGCGATCACCCCGACGATTCGATGCTTGTCGACCGCGAAGAAGCCAGGTTCGCCGAACGTCATTCCCGGGCCGTGCACGTAGTACACGATCTCCTCACCGTCGATGGAGACGACAGAATCCTTGACCTCGCCGGTCATCACGACCCACAGCTCGTTTGCCGGATCGCCGGCTCGGATCACATACTCACCACGGACGTAACGCCTCGTCGTCGCGACCGCCGCCAACGGCTCCAGCGCCGCGACGTCCATTGTCTCGAACAAGTAGGACCGTCGGAGAACCGGAACGAGGTCGGGTTGGCCGATCACAGCTCGCATTATCCGTCTAGGGCGGCGCCCACCGTCGGGTAATCAGCCGATTGCGCGCACGTACCGGACAGTCGCGATATTCGAATCGCGGTGACCCGGCTCACGCTGACGGTGCCCTATTGTGCGCTGCCCGCGAACAGACTCGTCACCGACCCGTCCTCGAAGACCTCCTGGATCGCCCGCGCGATCAGCGGCGCGATCGACAACGTCGTGAGCTTCGCGAACTGCCGCTCGGCCGATACCGGAAGCGTGTTCGTGACCACGACCTCGCAGATCGGGCCATCGGTCAACCGCTGGGGCGCCGGGCCGGACAGCACCGGATGCGTCGCGACACACACGACGTCGCCGGCCCCGGCGTCGGCCAACGCCTCGGCGGCGCCCGTGATCGTCCCGCCGGTGTCGATCAGGTCGTCGACGACGACGCAGGTGCGCCCGGCGATTTCGCCGACGACGCGGTTGGCGACCGCTCGGTTCGGTCGCGTGACGTCGCGGGTCTTGTGGATGAAGGCGAGTGGTGCGCCGCCGAGGCGGGCCGACCACGCCTCGGCGACCTTGATCCGGCCCGCGTCGGGCGAGACGACCGCGAGCTCTCGGTCGCCGTAGTGCTCCGCGACGTAGTCCGACAGCACCGGGAGCGCCATCAGATGGTCAACCGGCCCGTCGAAGAAGCCCTGGATCTGCGCCGTGTGCAGGTCGACCGCCATCAAGCGATGCGCACCGGCCGTCTTGTAGAGATCGGCCATCAGACGGGCCGAGATCGGCTCGCGACCGAGGTGTTTCTTGTCCTGGCGCGCATAACCGTAGAACGGCATCACCACCGTGATCCGCTTCGCCGACGCCCGCTTCAGCGCGTCGACCATGATCAGCTGCTCCATGATCTGGTCGTTGATCGGGACCGTGTGGCTCTGGATCACGAAGGCGTCGCTTCCGCGCACGGACTCCTGGTAGCGGATGTAGATCTCACCGTTCGCGAAGTCGTACGCCGTCGTCGGAACCAGTCCACTGCCGATCAGCTGCGAGACCTCCAGCGACAACTCTGGGTAGCCGCGCCCGGAGAAGATCATCAGGTTCTTCTCGGTGGTGCGCTTCAGCCCGCTCATGATGGCTCGTTCTGGCGCTCTGCCGCCGGCATGTCCGCATCGGGGGCTTCCTCCGCGGTGACGCGCGCGGCGGCCCGGGCCGCCTCGGCGGAGCCGGAGTCCGGCCACTTCCGCTCCACCCAGCCATCGACATGACGCTGGCTTCCGGCGCTCAGAGCGAGCGCGCCCGGTGGTACGTCGCGCCGTACCACCGTGCCCGCGCCGGTCGAGGCGCCGTCGCCGACGACGACCGGGGCAACGAACACATTGTCGGACCCGGTCCGACAATGGCGCCCGATCACCGTCCGGTGCTTTCGTTCACCGTCATAGTTGGCGAAGATCGTGCCGGCACCGATGTTGGTCCCGTCACCGATGTCGGCGTCGCCCACGTACGACAGGTGTGGCACCTTCGCCGCCTGGCCCAAGGTGGAGTTCTTCGTCTCGACGAACGCGCCGACCTTGCCGTCCGCACCGATCACGGTGCCGGGCCGGAGATAGGCGAACGGGCCGACCGTGACCCGGGGGCCGATCAGCGCCTGGCTGGCATGGGCGCGTACGACCTCGGCGGCCTCGTCGACGTACACGTCCACGAGCGTCGAGTCCGGCCCGATCGAGGCGCCCGAGGCGATCCTGGTCCGGCCGAGAAGCTGAACGCCCGGCTTGATCGTGACGTCTGCCGCAAGCTCGACGTCGACGTCGATCCAGGTCGATGCCGGGTCGACCACCGTGACCCCGGCCGTCATCCATGCGTCGACAACCCGCCGATTCAGCTCCGCACCCAGCCGGGCGAGCTGGGCCCGGTCGTTGCAGCCCTCCGTCTGCCAGCGGTCGGTGGTAGCGACCGCATGGACCGACCGGCCATCGGCACGGAGCAGGCCGATCACGTCGGTGAGAAGAAGCTCGCCCTGCTCGTTGTCGTCGTCGAGACGACCGATGACCGACCGCAGGGACCGTGCGTCGAGCGCCATGATCCCGGAGTTGACCTCCTTGATCGACGCCTCGTCGGTGCTCGCGTCGCGCTGCTCGACCACGCGCTGGACCTGGCCGACCGAGTCACGCACGACTCTTCCGTAGCCAGTCGGGTCGTCGAGAACCGCGGACAGGACGGTCGCCGACGCGTCCGCTGCGGCGTGCTCGACCACCAGGTCGGCGATCAGCTCCGGCGTCACGAGCGGCGTGTCGCCGAACAGCACCACGACGGTCCCTTCGAAATCTCCGAGTGCATCAAGGGCGAGCTGCGTCGCATGCCCCGTCCCGCCGGCCCGATCCTGGATCACCGTGGTCGCCCCGGCGGCAGCCGCCCGTACCTCTTCGACGAGCTCTGAAGGCGTCGAGGCGACGACGACCACGAGCCGGTCCGGGGACACGCCGGTCGCCGCCCGCAGTACATGGGCAAGCAGCGTGCACCCACCGATGGTGTGGAGCACCTTGGGGACCGCCGAACGCATCCGCGTACCACCACCGGCCGCCAGTACGACGAGGGCGACCGCGCGCTGGTCTGTCACGTGCTGGGCTGTCACGTGTGCAGTCTCCTCCGCGTCGCCGAACCGTCGCCGCCCGGGCTCCCCTGCCTGGCTTCGATCCAGGACCTCAAGCTTCAAAGGCTTGCGGGCTGCCAGGTTACCCCACAGGGGACGGCCAAACCGGTGCCAGGACAGCGGCTTGCGCCGCCACAGTCTGCCATAGTCTGCCCGCTGCCCACCTCGTCCGACGAACATGCTCCGGCGGTGCGGCCCGTCCCCGGGCGAGCGCCGTACGAACCCGGGTTGAGCAGCCCGGTACGCGCCGAAACGTTGCCCTGGCGCCGCACCACCCGGCGCCGCGGCGAGGCGCCGCTGGCAAGTTACGGCACCGTAGGTTACGGTTGCGTAAGTAGGACTTGAACACCATCTCCAGGAGGCCATCCGCATGACGCCAACAGCGACCGCCGTCGCGCCCGACCGGGTCGCGTCGACGCAGCCACCCGAAGCGCCGGAACCGACCCACTCGACGCCGACGGAGCGTGCCCTTGTCGCGTTCTTCATCTTCCTCCCGTTCCTTGCGCTCGTCGCAGCGGTCCCGATCGCCTGGGGCGGCTGGCTCGGCTGGCACGACATCGTGATCGCCGTCGTGATGTATGAGCTCACAGGCCACGGCGTTACGATCGGGTTCCACCGCTACTTCACGCACAAGTCGTTCAAACCCAACCGTGGCTTGAAGATCGCGCTCGGGATCGCCGGGTCCATGGCGATCCAGGGAGAGATCGTGCGCTGGGTGGCCGACCACCGCAAGCATCACAAGTTCTCCGACCGCGAGGGCGACCCGCACTCGCCGTGGCGCTACGGCAACACGGCGCCCGCGCTCGTCAAGGGTCTCTGGCACGCGCACATGGGATGGCTGTTCGACCCCGAGAAGACGCCCACCCGGCAGTACGCACCCGACCTGCTCAAGGACAAGGACATCGTGCGGATCAACAAGCTGTTCCCGGTCTGGGCGGCGATCTCGTTCCTCCTCCCCGCCCTCGCCGGCGGGCTGTGGTCGATGTCGTGGCACGGCGCGCTGACCGCGTTCTTCTGGGCGTCGCTGGTCCGCGTCGGCGTACTCCACCACGTGACCTGGTCGATCAACTCGATCTGCCACGCCGTCGGCAACCAACCGTTCAAGTCACGGGACAGGTCCGGCAACGTGTGGTGGCTCGCGATCCCGTCGTTCGGCGAGTCCTGGCACAACCTCCACCACAGCGATCCGACCTGCGCCCGGCATGGCGTCCTGCGCGGGCAGGTCGACACCACCGCGCGGCTCATCTGGCTCTTCGAGAAGTTCGGCTGGATCGAAGCCGTGCGCTGGCCCGTTCCCGAACGGCTGGCCGCCAAGCGCGTGCAGCCCCAGTCCAGCTGACACGCTGTCGCGAGTGACGCCACGACGAAGTCCCACTGGTCGCCGGCCACGCATGTCGAGCGCCGAGCGGCGTGACCAGCTGATCGAGATCGCGCGTGCGCTGTTCGCAGCGCGCGGGTTCGAAGGGACGTCGATCGAGGAGGTTGCGGCTCGCGCAGGTGTCTCGAAACCGATCGTCTACGAGCACTTCAACAGCAAGGACGGCCTGTATGCGGTCGTCGTCGACCGCGAGGTCCGCCACCTCGTCGACATGATGCGTTCCGCATTGACGGGCGAGGATCCTCGGGTGCTGCTCGAGCAGGCGGCCGTGTCGTTGTTGGAGTACATCGAGCAGTCGTCGGACGGTTTCCGGATCCTGGTCCGGGACTCGCCGATCGGCTCGTCCGGGTCGTTCGGCACGATCATCTCCGACGTCGCATCCCGCGTCGAGTACATCATCGAGGAGGAGTTCCGGACCCGCGGGTTCGACCCGAAGATCGCCCCCCTGTATGCGCAGATGCTCGTGGGCATGGTGGGAACGACCGGTCAGTGGTGGCTCGACACCCGCACGCCCGGGAAACGCGAGGTCGCGGCGCACCTGGTGAACCTGGCCTGGTACGGCCTGTCGGGCATCAAGCACCACCCGGAGCTGCGCACGCCGGGGTCCGACGACATGGACGTCGTCCGCCAGATCAAGCCCGCCTGACCGGCCCGGTAGCGTTCGGCCATGCCGTCGGACCATGCACCGTTCATCGCCGAGCTGCCGAAGGCCGAGCTCCATGTCCACCACGTCGGTTCGGCATCACCACGCATCGTTGCGGACCTCGCGAGCCGTCACCCGGACTCGCCGGTCCCGACGGATCCGGCGACGCTCGCGTCGTACTTCACGTTCACCGACTTCGCGGCGTTCGTCGAGGTGTACCTCTCGGTCGTCGACCTCGTTCGCGACGCCGAGGACGTTCGGCTGCTGACGTACGAGATCGCGCGGGACATGGCCGCGCAGCAGGTGCGTTACGCGGAGCTGACGATGACTCCGTACACCTCGGTGATCCGGGGGATCTCCGCCGAAGCGTTCTGCGAGGCGGAGAGGACGCGCGGGTGGCCGCGCAGCGCGACTTCGGACTGGTCCTTCGGTGGTGCTTCGACATCCCGGGAGAGCTCGGTCTGGCGGCGGCGGAGCAGACCGTACGGATCGCCACCGAGATCGCTCCCGACGGCCTGGTGTCGTTCGGTCTCGGCGGACCCGAGCTAGGAGTGCCTCGACCACAGTTCAAGCCGTTCTTCGACCGGGCCCGCGCGGCCGGGCTGCACTCGGTGCCGCACGCGGGTGAGACCACCGGAGCGCAGACGGTGTGGGACGCGATCGACCTCCTCGGCGCCGAGCGGATCGGCCATGGTGTGTCCGCCGCACAGGACCCGCGGCTCCTCGCACACCTCGCCGAGCATCGGATACCGCTCGAGGTGTGCCTGACGTCCAACCTTGCGACACATGCCGTCGCCTCGCTCGAGGACCATCCGTTGCCGGTGTTCGTCGCGGCCGGGGTGCCGGTGACGATCAACTCCGACGACCCACCGATGTTCGGGACCAGCCTCAACCAGGAGTACGAGGTGGCCGCTCGGCTGCTCGACCTCGACCAGGCAGGCTTGGCCGACCTCGCCCGCTCGGCCGTCGACGCCTCGTTCGCCGACCCCGACGTCAAGACCGAAATCACCGCGGCAATCGTCTCGTGCCGGGTGCCTGACGACCTGTCGTTGTCTCGGCGTCAAGAGTCTCGAGGTCCAGACGACTTCTCCTAGAATGACAGCGATGGACAGCGAGGACGAGGTCGATCGGCTGGTCGCGGCCTGGCATCGGGAGCGCCCGGATCTCGACGTCGCGCCGATGCACATCCTCAGTCGCGTCACCCGCCTCGCACACCACCTCGATCGGGCCCGTCGCCAGGCGTTCTCCGCTCATCAGCTCGAGAACTGGGAGTTCGACGTGCTTTCGGCGCTGCGCCGATCGGGCGCACCGTACGAGCGGTCGCCGGGTCAGCTGCTGAAGGAGACGATGGTCACGAGCGGCACAATGACGAACCGGATCGACCGGCTGGAGAGCAAGGGCCTGGTCGAACGGCTCCCCGACCACGGCGACCGGCGCGGGATCCGGGTTCGGCTCACTGCGCGCGGACTGGCGCGGGTCGACAGCGCACTCAGCGGACTGCTGGAGCACGAACGGGCGTTGCTGTCCGAGCTCAGCGACCTGGACCGGCGTCAGCTCGGTGCCCTCCTGCGCAAGCTCGCCGCTCGCATCGACGGCCGGTGAGGCCGTCGCTCTCCTGCAGAGCGGGCGCCTGCCCCCGTACCCGCAACCGGCATGACGAGCATGAGCGGGCGTCTCGTCTCTGCACGAGAGTGTCAATACTCGATGGTGATGCGGTCGCCTGGTTCGATCTCGGTGGCTTGGAGGGAATCGACTGCCAGCAGGTCGGCCGCGAGCGAGCGGGAGCCGCCGACGTAGGTCGCGTCCGAGTCCACCTCGTTGCCGACCACCCAGGAGCGTTTCTCTGGCCACCACAGGCTGGGTCGTTGGTGCTGACGCTGTTGGCGACCATGCGCGGCTGCCATCCGGTGGTCCTGCGCGGTCGGCGTTCGGCCCGGGACGTGCAGCCGGGAGCCGGAGCCGCCGAACTCCGTGACAGCGCAGCCGAACTCGATCGCAACGACATCGAGGTCGTCGAAGGTCCCGGCGAACAGCAGGAGATCTCGGTCAGGCAGATGAAACGTGGGCGCCGTTCGCCACTTGTCCGGCAGCGGCCAGCCCTCCCAGATGGCGAACCAGCACTTGTCCGACCCCCGCGTGTGTCCAGCCAGGACGTCGCGGATCAGCCACAGCGACCCTTG
>JBBSHE010000029.1:0-35145 GCA_038253325.1 Propionibacteriales bacterium | reverse complement strand
GTTCGTACCGGGTATGTCGGCGCGGCAGAGTGCATCGACGTACGCACGGTGGAGCCGGACCCGTTCACCGGGCAGCAGGTCGTCGTAGACCGCCTCTGAGAGCAGCGCATGACGGAACAGATAGCCGTCGTCGTCGGCGGCGACGAGCACATTTTGCTCGACGGCGGCACGCAGCGCCGCGTCCAGGGCGCCGGCATCGAGGTCGACGACCAAGGAGAGCAACCGGTGGGAGACCCGACGGCCGGACCCGGACGCAGCCCGGACGACGGCACGACCGGCGTCGTCGAGGTGGTCGACCCGGACGAGCAACAGGTCGGCGAGGTCGTCGGGCAACGCCTGCCCGCGCGCTTGGGTGGCTCCCACGAGCTCCTCGGCGAAAAAGGCGTTTCCTTCGGCTCGTTTGACGATCGTGTGAATGCTTCGGGCGCCGAGCTGGGTCGGCTGGATGGCGCGGACGATCTCACGAACCGACTCGTCGCTCAGCGGTTGGAGCTGAAGCCTGGTCACCCCCGGGAGGCGGGCCCACTCGGCGCTGGCGGCGCGCAGGGGATGCCGGCGGTGCAGGTCGTCACCGCGGTACGAAACGACGATCGACACCGGGTGCGTGAAACCGCGGGTGAACATGAAGCTCAGCAGGTCCCGCGTCGACTGGTCAGCCCAGTGGGCGTCTTCGAGGAGGACGAGGACCGGAGTGTCGTCGGCAAGCCGCTCGAGCGATCCGTGCACTGCCTCGAAGAGCTCGGTCCGATCCGGCTGGCGTTCTGGAGCGTCGCCGAGACGGTGGTCCCCGGTGAGACGCTGGATGGCCGGATGGGCCTCCACCAGCGCATCACGGGTGGCGGGTGCCTCGCTCGAGAGTCGGGCGAAGACCTCCGTGAACGGCAGGTACGGCAGCGCGCTGTCGCCGAAGTCGAGGCAGTGCCCGACGAGGACCAGCAGACCCGCCTGCTGAGCGGCGTCTCGCAGCTCGCTCAGCAGGTGGGTCTTGCCGACACCGGCATCACCGGCAAGCAACACCGACATCGGCGGTGCTTCGTCGGCAACGACCCCGGTGAGCGTCTGGAGCTCTGCCAGCTCGGCAGCTCTACCCACGAGGCGACGGTGACGGTCGGGCATGACACCCATCATCGCGGTCTGGTCCGACGAAATCATCGGCTTTCCCGGGAGCGACGCGCTGGCTGACGGCCGTACCGCCTGGTCGAGTGTCAACGACTCACCGTTGCCGGCCGGGTCGCCGTTGTCGCCTGCGCGTGCCGAGCGGGTGTGTGTCTGGAGCGGAGGCGTCGCCGGAGGGCGCGCGCCGCCACGTACTGCGTCATCCGCTCGCGCCGGTACGCGAGCTCTGCTTGGAGGAACGGTTCTTCGTGGAACAACATCGTGGTCTCCTGGTCGCTTGATCTGATGTGTTCGATCGTGCGCGGCTGAGGAGGGTCGCGACATCGGGAGAATCGCGTATCTCGCTGCCGGCCGGTCGCGGCGACGGCAGGGTCTGAGGTGGGGTGCCTTAGCCCGATGCCGCCTCGCGGACGGACTTGACTTGCGCACGAGCATCGGCGCGTCGCATGGTGCGGTAGTCCGAAGCGGCGTGTGTCAGTTCGCCGTCGGGTCGGGCACGGCGGTGCACGCGGTGCCGACGCGCCGGAAACCGATCCGGCCGTAGACCCGGGCGACGGCGTCGGACTGCGCGGACAAGAACACGGTGTGCACCCCGCGTTCCTTGGCGTCCGCGACGAGCGCGGCCGTGACGGCAGCACCGACACCGCGACGACGGACCCGGGGAAGCACGGCGACACCGGTGATCTCGGTCGTGGCGTCGCGAGGACCGTGCGAACCGCCACCGACCGGTGAGCCAGCTGCGAACGCTCCCGCTGTCGCTAGCAGGCCTCGGCGCATCATCGACGTTCGGATGTCGACGCGTAACCGCGGGTCGTCACGGTCCAGCTCGTCCGTGTCCTTGAATCCCGCATCGACGGCTGCCGTGACGCCTGCGACCCTCGGATCGTCGGCCGTCAGGACATGGATCTCGACGGGTGCGTCGAGGACGGGGACGTCCAGCCGCTCGAGGACCATCAACGGGCACTCCTCGACCGTCATCCCGCTGGCGCGCGCGGACTCGAGCAGCGACGGTGTGACGTCGTGCACCCACTCGAGGGACTCGGGGATCCCGACCTGCCGCTGCCGGGCTCGGACCGCGTCGACGTCCGAGTCGGTGACCGACGCCGTGACGCCGAGTCGCGGACGGGCGTAGTAGGGCCAGCAGGCGTCGTCGAGCCGGCGGAACAGCGTGAACGGCCCGATCTCCTCGGTCGTGGCACTGGGACGCGGTGCGGCGTCGTAGTAGGTCTCGAGGATCTCGACAACGCGTGTCATCCCGGCGCGCCACAGGTGTCGATGACCCAGGCGAACTGGTCGGCGATCTCACGCCAGGAGTCGTAGCGGCCGCTGACCCCGCCGTGTCCGCCGTCCATCTCGACCTTGAGCAGCACCGGGGCCGCGCCTGTTGCCACGTCACGGAGCCGGGCGACCCACTTCGCGGGCTCGACGTAGAAAACCCGGGTGTCGTGCAGGCTGGTCGGTGCGTAGACGGCGGGGTAGACGACGGGACGGATGTTCTCGTACGGCGTGTAGGACTTCATGTACGCGTAGAAGTCAGGGTCGTGGAGCGGGTCGCCCCACTCGTCCCACTCGGAGACCGTCAAGGGCAGGGACGGGTCGAGGATCGTCGTCAGCGCGTCGACGAACGGCACGATCGCGAGCACGCCGACGAACAGGTCGGGGTCCTCGTTGACGGCAGCGCCGACGGTCAGCCCTCCGGCGCTGCCCCCGATGGCGACCAGCCGCTGACTGCTCGTCCATTCGGTGTCGACCAGGTGTCGTGCCACGTCGACGAAGTCCGTGAAGGTGTTCCGCTTGTGCAGCAGCCTCCCCTCGTCGTACCAGTGCCGGCCCATCTCACCGCCGCCCCGCACGTGTGCGACGGCCCACACCAGACCGCGGTCGAGCAGGGACAGCCTGGCGATCCAGACGGACGGCTCGATGCTGATCTCGTACGCGCCGTACCCGTACAGCACCAGCGGTGAGCCGGAGCGTGGCGTGACGGACCTGTGATGGACGAGGGAGATCGGGATGGCCGTCCCGTCACGGGCGGTGGTCCACTCCCGCGTCTGCACATAGTCGGCGGGATCGTACCCCCCGAGGATCGGCTGCCGCTTGCGCAGGTGGAGCTCGCCGGAGACCGGCTCGAGCTCGTAGACCGTCGCCGGTGTCACCCAGCTGCCGTACGACAGCCGAACGTAGGGCTGGTCCCAGTCGGTGAACGCCGTCGACGATGCGGCGAACAGCGCTTCGTCGAACGCAACGTTGCTCCCGGAACCGATTCCGGTACTGCCGACCGGGTATGTCCGGACCTGGGCGAGGCCATTCTCGCGCAGGTCGACGACCAGATGACGCGCCGACGCCCGGACAGTGGTCAGCCGGACCCTCTCCGACGGCGCGAGGAGCGTGTCGAGCTGGTCGAGCGAGGTCAGGTCGACGGGGCCGACACCGATGGTGAAGTTGGGAGCCGTCGAGTTGTGCACCACGACGAACCGGTCTGCTCCACCGACGAACAGGTGGTCCAGCGCGTACTCGACGCCGGTCTGCCGGGGTACGACGACGCGGAGGTCCGCCGTCGGGGTGGCGGCGTCGAGGACACGGACCTCGGATGTCACCTTGGAAGCGCTGCTGACCGCGATGAAGCGTCCGCTGGTCGTGCGCGCGACGCTGACGTTGAACCGCTCGTCGTCCTCACGGTGGACAAGGGCGTTCGCGTCGCGGCCGGTACCGAGTCGGTGCCGCCAGACCGCGTCTTGACGCCATGCGGCGTTGACGGTGGCGTACCAGACGGTCGACGCGTCGGTTGACCAGGCCACCTCGCCGAGCGTGCCGTCGATCTCGTCGGGGAGCATCTCACCGTTGTCGAGGTCCTTGAACCGCACCGTGTACCGCTCGTCACCCGTCGTGTCGACGGAGTACGCCAGCAGCCGTGCGTCCGGGCTGACGGCGAACGCGCCGACGTCGAAGAACTCGTGCCCGTCGGCTTCAGCGTTCCCGTCGAGCAGCAGCTGTTCACCGGGAAGGTCAGCCGCCGGATCCGGCTCCGGTGGCGTCCAGTCGTCGGGCTGCGCGGGGCACCGGCACCACAGCGGGTACTGCGCGCCTTCACGCGTCCGGGTGTAGTACCACCACATCCCGCGCCGGGTCGGGACCGACAGGTCTGTCTCCTGGGTCCGGTTCTTGATCTCGTCGAAGATCGACTGCCGCAACGGCTCCAGGTGGGCCGTGACGGCAGCGGTGTACGCGTTCTCCGCCTCGAGGTGTGCGATGACGTCTGCGGCGTCCTTGTCTCGCATCCACTCGTAGTCGTCGATGAACCGGTCGCTGTGGTGGATCCGCTCGACGGTTTCGCGCTTGGGCGACGGGGGGCGGGGACCGGGATCGGAGGGGAATGGCACGCCGTCAGCGTAGCTGCGGGCACTCGTGGGGACGGGCCGCCAGGTCGGGATCGTCGACATCGAACGTCCGGATCGGGCCGGGCCCAGTCTCGGCGGTCTCGAAACGTACGGTGACGCGCCCGAGGCCGGATCCCCACACCCATCCGGCGCCGTACGTCGCGTGTCGGACATCGGCGCCCGCCGCCCAGCCTCGGCGGTCGCGGCGGGTCGGTGGGAGCGCATCCTCCGACTGGCCGTCGACGGCCTCAGCGTCGGCGTCCTCGAGCTCGGCGAACAAGTCGTCCTGGATCCAGTCGGTGAGAGCAGAAACTCCCACGCCGAGCAGCCGGACGCCGGCTGACGTGTCGACGTCGGCGAGAAGCTTGCGAGCGATGCTGCAGACGACGCGGTCACGGTCGGTGGGTGCCGGAAGGGTCGCCGACCGGGTGTGGGTCACGAAGTCGTGCATCTTGACCTTGACCGTGACCGTACGGCCGAAGAGCCGTGCTCTGCGCAGCCGCTCGCAGACCTGCCGGCCGTGTCGGGTGACGACGCCGGCGAGCACGACCGGGTCGACCAGGTCGCTGTCGAATGTGTCCTCGACGGACACCGACTTGGACGCGCGAACCGGGTCGACGGCCCGGTCGTCCTCGGCCTTCGCGAGCGCCACCAGGCTCGTGCCGTGCGCCTTGCCAACGACCGTGACGAGCTCGTCGAGGCCGATTCGCCGAAGATCCGACACCGTGCGAACGCCGACTCGGCGGAGCTTCTCGGTGGTGACCGGACCGACGCCGGGGATGGCGGTCACCGGCATCGCCCGGAGGAGGTCATTCTCGGTGCCGGGCCAGACGATGACGAGTCCGTCCGGCTTGTCGAGCTCGCTGGCGATCTTGGCGACGAGCTTGGAGGTCCCGATGCCGACCGAGCCGGTGAGCCCGCCGGTCGCTGCGGCGATGTCCGCCTTGAGCTGCTTCACCAGGTCGCGCAGCCCGGTTTCGGAGAAGTCAAGCCGGTGGTCGGCGGCGGACAGGTCGACGTACGCCTCGTCGAGGGACAGCGGTTCGACG
This sequence comes from Propionibacteriales bacterium, assembly GCA_038253325.1. Taxonomy (GTDB): domain Bacteria; phylum Actinomycetota; class Actinomycetes; order Propionibacteriales; family Nocardioidaceae; genus JBBSHE01. Next base: position 29,606 of record JBBSHE010000029.1, on the reverse strand, counting down.
AGAGTCGACAGGTTCCGGAGCACCGTCATCACCTGCACGCTCGCGGCGTGGTACGCGTCGAACCGGCCATTGAGGAAGGCGGCGTGGGGACAGCGGGCCCGTGCCTCATTGGTCGGCATCGCGGACCGCACACCGAATCGACGGGCTTCGTACGACGCCGTTGCCACCACGCCACGGGGTCCGATGCCACCGACGACGACCGGCTTGCCGCGTAGCGACGGCTTGTCGCGCTGTTCGACGGCGGCGAAGAAGGCGTCGAGATCGATGTGGAGCACGGACGCCTGGTTACGCACAGATCCCATGATGCCGCGACGACCCACAGATTGACGGCGACGGTGGCGCCGTGGCCGGGTGGCGACGACGTTGACCGGTCATGACCGATTCGATCGCCAACGACCCGCCGGCGGTGCTCAGGGTGCGTGACCCCTGTGATGTCGTCGCGGTGGTCCCGTACCTGCTCGGCTACTGGCCGTCGGAGAGCCTCGTCGTGATCGCCTTGCGGGAGTCGAAACGGTTCGGCCCCACCTTGCGGATCGACCTGCCCCACGACTCACGTTGCCCGGCAGGCGTCGACGAGATCGCGGCGATGATGGCCGGTCAGGACGTACACCGGGTGCTCGTCGTCGCGATCTCTGGTGACGTCGACGTCGCTGCCCCGTTCGTCGAGGCGGCGATGCGTGCGCTGCGGCGGGTCGGCATCACCGTCGAGCATGCGGTCGGTGCGGACGGGATCCGGTGGTGGTGCCTGTCCTGCGCGCCGGTTCGCTGCACCCCTCGCGAGGGTCGCACCTACGACCCGACCAGCATGCGCGTCTGTGCCGAGGCTGTCGCCGCCGGTCTGTACGCCGCCCCGTCGAGGGACGCCTCCCGTGAGGTCTTCAGCGCCGGTGATCCCGACTCCAGCCTGGTGACGTACGAAATCCAGAAGCTGGCCCGGACCGCGGCCGAGCAGTCGGCGGCAGGTCACGGCGAGCGGGTGGACCACATTGTGCGCCGCTGGCTGGCCGGCGGCCAGACCCTCGACCCGGCGGAGATCGCCGTGCTCGCTGTCGGTGTCGCGGACGTGCCCGTTCGTGACGGTGCGTGGGCTCTGATGGAGCGCCGTGATGCAAGGATCCACCTGGACCTGTGGTCCAAGGTCGTCCGGTGTGTGCCCGAGCGCTGGGTCCCGGGACCGGGGACCCTGGCGGGGTTCGCCGCCTGGTTGAGCGGCAACGGGACACTCGCACGCCACGCGGTCGAGCGAGTGCTCACCGTCGACGCCGACTACTCGATGGCACTGCTGCTCGCCGAGGCGCTCGACCGCTTCCTGGATCCGGCCGTCTGGGATGACGGCGCTCGGCGGTGAGGCGATCGGGTTGATCCGGGGGAGGGGTGGCGGCGAACGGGGCCAGCGGGCACGCTTGTGCCATGGGCAAAGAGGTGGAGACCCGCCAGTTCACCCGCGAGGACCGCCGGGTCTACCGGGAAAAGGTGCGGCGGTGTCTCGATGTGTTCGCTCGGATGCTGGGAGAGGCCAGGTTTGCGTTCGAACGTCCGATGACAGGCCTGGAGGTGGAGCTCAACCTCGTCGACGAATCGTGCGACCCGGCGATGAAGAACGCGGAGGTGCTGGCGGCAATCGCCGACCCTGACTTCGTCACCGAGCTCGGCCAGTTCAACCTCGAGATCAATGTGCCACCACGTGAACTCACCGGCGACGGGATCGCAGCGTTCGAGGCGACTCTCCGCGAGAGTCTCAACGCCGCGGAGGCGAAGGCGAACGAGGTCGGAGCTCACATGGTGATGGTCGGCATCCTGCCGACGCTGGCGCCCGAGCACATGACACCGTCGACGCTGTCGGCGAACCCCCGCTACCAGCTGCTCAACGACCAGATCTTCGCGGCCCGCGGCGAGGACCTCGAGATCCAGATCAACGGCGCTGACCGGCTCCACACCACGGCAGACAGCATCATGCCGGAAGCAGCGTGCACGTCGTTCCAGCTGCACCTCCAGGTCAGTCCGGACGACTTCCCGGCGTACTGGAATGCCGCCCAGTCGATCGCCGGCGTGCAGCTCGCGGTTGGTGCGAACTCGCCTTTCCTGTTCGGCAAGCACCTGTGGGAGGAGACCCGGATCGCCCTCTTCGAGCAGGCCACGGACACCCGAAGCGAAGAGCTCAAGGCACAGGGTGTGCGGCCCCGGGTGTGGTTCGGTGAGCGCTGGATCACGTCGATCTTCGACCTGTTCGAGGAGAATGTTCGCTACTTCCCCGCGCTGCTTCCGATCATCGACGACGAGGACCCGGTCGCGTTCCTCGACGAGGGGCAGACGCCGCACCTCGCCGAGCTGCGACTGCACAACGGCACGATCTACCGCTGGAACCGACCGGTGTACGACGTCGTCGGAACGCTGCCGCATCTGCGGGTCGAGAACCGGGTGCTGCCGGCAGGACCGACGGTCGTCGACATGATGGCCAACGCCGCGTTCTACTTCGGACTCGTCCGCAAGCTCGCCGAAGACGAACGCCCGCTGTGGTCTCAGATGTCCTTCAGCGCAGCCGAGGAGAACTTCCACGCCGGCGCACGCGACGGTATCGATGCGCAGGTCTACTGGCCGAGCGTCGGGACCGTCGCAGCGACGGAGCTGGTCGTACGCCGGCTGGTCGGCTGGGCCGACGAGGGCCTCGCCCGCTGGGGAGTCGCCACCGCTCACCGCGAGCGCTTGCTCGACATCATCGAGCAGCGTTGCCTGACCGGACGCAACGGTGCCCGCTGGCAGACGGACACGTTTCAACGACATCGCGAACATCAGACGAATCCGGCACACGCGTTGCGGGACGTTGTCCGCTCGTACAGCCAGCAGATGCACTCCAACGAGCCCGTCCACACCTGGACGACCGGCTGATCGATGGGGTCGTCTCTGGCGGAGTTGGGTCCGGTAGCGTCATCTGGGGCAAACCTGCCCACGAGCACGAGGAGCACCGATGGGCGTCATCGTGGTTGGCTATGTCCCCAAGCCCGAGGGGAGAGCTGCCCTCGAGGTTGCTATCGACGAAGCCCGGTTGCGCGACGCCCGGCTGGTCGTCGTGAACTCCCACCGCGGCGGTCGTGAGTTCGACCGTGAGTCGGCCGACGAAACCGAGCGGCAGTTGCACGGGGTCGCGGAGCTGCTCGACAAGAGTGGTGTCGTTCACGAGGTGCGCCAGCTGGTCCGCGGTCTTGACCCGGGTGACGACTTGACCCAGGTTGCTGAGCAGGAGGGGGCCGACCTGATCGTCATCGGCCTCCGGCGCCGGACCCCGGTGGGCAAGCTGATCCTCGGCAGCAACGCTCAGCGGATCCTGCTGGACGCGACGTGCCCGGTGCTCGCCGTGAAGTCCGGCTGATGCGCCGGATCCGCACCCGTTCTCAGGCAAGCCCGAGTGCCGAGTCTTGAAGGTGCCATCCGCCGTGTCACAATGGGGATGCGACAGGCTTGACATGAGCGGCCTTTGTCGTGTCCCGAACCGGAAACGAGAGGTTGTTCGTGACGCCGAGCACGTCCCGCACCAAGAAAGTCTCCGCAGCAGCACCGAGCCGCGCGACCGTCACCAAGCCGACCACGAGGTCGAGATCGACAGCATCGACGAGGTCGAGCAGTAACGGCTCGGCTGACCAGGATGCGACCGTCAGCCCGATCAGCAAGACAAGCCCTGCCAAGACGATCGCTGGCAAGACGAGCACTGCAAAGTCGAGCACTGCAAAGTCGAGCGCTGGCAAGACGAGCGCTGGCAAGACGAGCGCTGCCAAGACGAGCGCTGCAAAGTCGAGCGCTGCCAAGACGAGCGCTGCCAAGACGAGCACTGCCAAGACGAGCACTGCAAAGTCGGGCGCTGCAAAGTCGGGCGCTGCCAAGACGAGCGCTGCCAAGACGAGCGCTGCAAAGTCGGGCGCTGCCAAGACAAGGATCGCCAAGAAGGCGGCTGCGCTGAAGAGGTCGGCGTCGACGACCGCTGCCAATTCCTCCGAGGCCGCCAGTTCGGTTGTCAAGACGGCTCCGACGACCGCCGCGAAGAAGGAGTCGGCGAAGAAGGCACCGATGCGGAAGACGCCGGCCACAGAGGCGGTGACCGAGAAGGTACCGGCAACCAAGGCAGCGGCAGCAAGGACAGCGACGAAGAAGGCGGCGCCGGTAGCGAAGAACGCACCGGCAGCAAAGCGCACCGCCAAGTCGGATTCCGCGACGCCGGTCGAGACCCCTGTTCACGCCGCGGTTGCGGGCATCCCCGTCGAACTGGACGAACCCGATGTCCTGGCGTTGGACGTTGATGCCGACGCCAAGCGTCCGCTTGCTGACATCGACGACACGGTGTTCGAGAAGGATCTCGCCACGGATCCGACCCTGAAGGAGGACGAGCAGGCGGGGTTCACGATCTCCGAGGGCGACGACGAGGATGCGCCCGAGCAGACGGTCACCGTCGCCGGCGCGACGGCGGACCCGGTCAAGGACTACCTCAAGCAGATCGGCAAGGTGTCGCTGCTGAACGCCGCCGAGGAGGTCGAGCTGGCCAAGCGGATCGAGGCCGGGTTGTTCTCCGACGAGAAACTCGCCCACGACTCCAGGATCTCGGTGAAGCTGCGTGACGAGCTCGAATGGATCTCCGAGGACGGGATGCGCGCCAAGAACCATCTGCTGGAGGCGAACCTTCGCCTGGTGGTCTCGTTGGCCAAGCGCTACACCGGTCGAGGGATGCTGTTCCTGGACCTGATCCAGGAGGGCAACCTCGGACTGATCCGGGCGGTGGAGAAGTTCGACTACACCAAGGGGTTCAAGTTCTCGACGTATGCCACCTGGTGGATCCGGCAGGCGATCACCCGGGCGATGGCCGACCAGGCGCGGACGATCCGGATTCCGGTTCACATGGTCGAGGTGATCAACAAGCTCGCGCGGGTCCAACGCCAGATGCTTCAGGATCTCGGTCGCGAACCGACGCCCGACGAGCTGGCCCGCGAGCTCGACATGACGCCAGAGAAGGTCGTCGAGGTCCAGAAGTACGGCCGCGAGCCGATCAGCCTCCACACTCCGCTCGGGGAGGACGGCGACTCCGAGTTCGGCGACCTGATCGAGGACTCCGAGGCGATCGTGCCCGCCGACGCCGTGAGCTTCACGCTGCTCCAGGAGCAGCTGCACCAGGTGCTCGACACCCTCAGCGAGCGTGAGGCCGGTGTGGTCTCGATGCGGTTTGGGCTGACCGACGGCCAGCCCAAGACTCTCGACGAGATAGGCAAGGTCTATGGCGTGACTCGTGAACGGATCCGCCAGATCGAGTCCAAGACCATGTCGAAGCTGCGCCACCCGTCGCGCTCACAGGTCCTTCGCGACTACCTGGACTGACATGCAGCGTATCGACGCCGTGTGCGTCAGCAACGCAGCGCCCTTCGGGCGCGCCGTCGCGCGGGCATTGTCGACACCCTGTCCGGCCCCCGATGCGCGACCTAACACCTTCGCCTGCCGATCTAGAGGAGCCCGGAGATCATGAAGTCGCAGATGAACTTGGCGAACTCTGGCTGTGACCACCGGCGCTGGATGACGAGCAGTTCGTAGACTTCGATCGAACTGCAGGTGTACAGAATGTCGACGGCCTTGTTGGTGGTGACCTCGTCGCGCAGGTAGCCGCGTTCGGCGAGGAACTCGGCGTGGTGTCGCATCCGCTGAAGGCGCTCGTTGTTGCTGTCCTTGAGCAGCGCGGCGATTTCAGGGTCGGTCGCTGCGGCGGCGCGGATCAGCAGCCGGATCGGCGTCACTTGTGCCGCAACCTCAGTGGTCAGTTCCCCCCATTTGCGCATGATCGTTCTCGGGTCGGTTTCTTGTGCCCGCATCTGATCCGAACGCTCGTACGCGGAAACGTGCTCGTGGCCGCGAACGCCCCGATCGTAGATGGCACGGACAAGTCCGGGCTTGCCGCCGAAAGCCTTGTAGATCGTCTCTACCGAAACGCCGGCCTCCGCAGCGATCGCCGCCATCGTGGTGGCACCGTACCCGGCGCGGAGGAAGTGGCGCTGGGCGGCTTCGATTACGGCCTCCTGGCTGCGCCGGGCTTGGGCCTGGCGGCCAGTGGAGTCGTAGCGACGATGTGGGGTCTTGACTCCTGGGGTCATTCGATACATACTCCTATATCTGTTACAAGCGAGTGTATCAAAGTCGCGGAGGTCGTCATGAACGGAGCCGGCAGGGAACCGAGGGCACTGCTCGAGGGTCTGGTTTCCGCTGTCAACGAGCACGACATCGAGGCGTTGGTGGCCTGCTTCGATGAGGACTATGTGAACGTCAACCCCGCGCACCCCCAGCGGGGGTTCCGCGGCAACCAGCAGGTGCGGCGGAACTGGTCGCAAATCTTTGCCGGCATACCCGACGTCCGAGCACGGGTGCTGCGAAGCGCGGTCGACGGCGACACCTTGTGGACCGAATGGGAGATGACTGGCCGCCGAAACGACGGCACCACCTTCGACATGCGCGGGGTGTTCATCTTTGGCGTTGCGGCCGGGCGGGCGAAGTGGGCACGAATGTTCCTGGAGCCGGTCGAGGACACCAGTGGTGATGCGTCCGAACAGGTGAGTCGATTGGCGGGTCGCTCCACGGCGTCGACGGTGGGGTCATGATTCTGTTAGTCGGAGCCACCGGCCTGCTGGGAGGGCGGATCGCGCGTCAACTGCTCGAGCGCGGCAATGCGGTGCGTATTCTCGTGCGCCGTGGCTCGACGTACGCCGATCTGGTCACCGCCGGCGCCCAAGCCGCCCTGGGCGACCTGAAAGATCCGGACTCGGTTCGTGCGGCGTGCCGTGGGGTCGACGCGGTCATCACCACTGCGAACGCCATCGGCCGTAGCGGCGCGGACAACCTGGAGTCAGTGGATCAGCAGGGCAACCGCAACCTTGTCGATGCGGCCGCGGCCGAGGGAGTTGACCGGTTCGTGTTCGTCTCCGCGCTCGGCGCCGCGGCCCACCACCCGATGCAACTGTTGCGGGCCAAAGGCGACACCGAGCAGCTGTTGCGCGAGAGCGGCATGACGTGGACCGTGCTGCAGCCGAACTTCTACATGGACGTCTGGATCCCTGCGGTCGTCGGCGGGCCGGCGCTGGCAGGCCAACCTGTCACCCTCGTCGGGGACGGCATGCGCCGGCACTCCATGGTCGCCGCGCGTGATGTCGCCGCCTACGCCGTCGCTGCACTCGATCACGACGAAGCCCACAACGAGACGCTGCACATCGGAGGTCCGCACCCGGTTTCGTGGCTCGACGTTGTGGCCGCGTTCGAGCAGGAGCTCGGCCGCGATCTGCAGGTCCGCACTATCGCCCCGGGCGAATCGGTTCCCGGCTTGCCCGGCTTCGTGAGCGAACTCGCCGCTGCCCTGGCCGGCTACGACTCGCCGATGGACGTCAGCGCACTGACCCGAACCTACGAAGTTGCGCCAACCACCCTCGCCGAGTTCGTCCACGGCTTCGTCGCGACCAGTCGTCAACAGAGCAATGGGCCGCTTCGTGCCGACGGCTCAGCCGGCTCCTCGTCGGGCTAACGGATGCGGAGTTCTTCTGGGAACCGTCTGACGGGTGCTGGTCGGTACGCCCTGATCCGGTCACCGATCGGTGGCGGACGGACTACCCCGACCTGGTTCCCGATCCTCCGCCGTTGACGACCATCGCCTGGCAGCTGCAGCACATCACCCACGGTCATCACATCTACTGGGAGCACTCGTTCGGGCCGGCGACCCGCAACTTCGACGATCTGCCGATCTTCGGATCTGCCGCGGCGGCGTGTGCCGACCTGACATCGAGCCAGGATCGGGTGACGGAGACGCTGGCCGCCCTCGACGACACGGCGCTAGGTCGCCCCATTCCGACCCACTTCGGCGAACCATGGCCGGCGGCACAGGTGTTCGAGGTCCTCCTCGTCGAACAGGTGCACCACCACGCCGAGCTCAGCCTGTTGCGCGACTTGAGCCGGGTGCCGCCACGGTGCTTCCTGACTGACGTCGCCACGTGCTGTGGTCGCGCGGGTCAGGTGAGAAACAACACCGCCAGCAACCAGGTGCTGGCTGCGAGCAGACCGCCCGCGAGCTCGGCCAGAAGCGAAAGGCCCACCGCCTTGAGCGCGCCGTACGTCGCGTTGCGGGCGGTGCGCTGGTCGCTCCCACGGCGGAGCATCGTGACATAGATCCCGCCGACGAAACCCACGAGTAGTCCGATGACCGGGATGACGAAGAACCCGACGAGCCCGGCGGCCGCACCAACGGCGATCGCGAGCGGCGGAACCCCGGCCTCCCGGAGGCGGCGGCGAGGGAGGGCGTACTTGGCAACCTGTGAGATGACGACGGCCGTTGTCGCGATCCCGAAGACAGCCCACGCTTCCCGCGTGCCGACGTCGTACGCCCAGAAGGCGAGCGCCGCGATTACGACGGCGACGCCCGGCAGGAAGGGAACCGCGATCCCGATCAGACCGAACGTGATGACGACACCGACGACCAGCTCGCCTCCCGCGGTCACCCGGGGGTCAGCGCTCGTCCTCCAGCGCCGTGCGCGGGATGTCGGCCAGCCGCCCGGTCTCGTCGTGGATGGCAGCCGCAACCTGGCGGAGCTTCTCCTCGTGCTCGCGGGCGTGGTGCGCACAGAACAACAGCTGTCCTCCGCTGGAGAGCTCAACCCGCACGTACGCCTGCGCGCCGCAGCGGTCGCAGCGGTCGACAGCAGTCAGATCGGGGCGGGGGGCAACAGCAGTGTTCACGTGTGCTCTCTTCTCATCACTCGGGCTTCCCCTCTGACAACGTCCGATGTGGTCCTCTGATTCCTCGACCTTACAGGGCGGCGCCAAGAATCCTTCACTACGACGAATCGTGGACCATGAAGGTTTCCGACGCGTGAATCCGGCGATCTTCGGGATCGGCGTGTCGCCGATGAGGGCGGGCTCGCCGTCGGACCTGCGAAGTAGGGTGGGGCGCGAAGCCGCCTGCTGGGCCGCAGGCACGGCGATGCGACGAGGCATTGCCGATGTGCCGGATACCGGCGACGTGGTGAATGTCACGCCGATCTGCCATAGGAGAATCGTGCCGAGTCGAGGCGCTACGGTCGACCAGACCTACACCGCGCGGCACCTGCTCGTCCTCGAAGGGCTCGAGGCGGTTCGCAAGAGGCCAGGGATGTACATCGGCTCGACCGATGCGCGCGGCCTGATGCACTGCATCTGGGAGATCTTCGACAACGGCGTCGACGAGGCGCTCGCCGGCTCGTGCAGCCACATCCGCGTGACGTTGCACGGCGACGGGTCGGTGGAGGTGCACGACGACGGCCGGGGGATCCCGGTCGACATCGAGCCACGCACAGGTTTGGCGGGCGTCGAGGTGGTGTTCACCAAGCTGCACGCCGGTGGAAAGTTCGGCGGCGGGTCGTACGTCGCGAGCGGGGGACTGCACGGCGTCGGCGCGTCCGTCGTCAACGCGCTCTCGGTTCGGCTCGACGTGACGGTCGAGCGCGCGCCGAGCGCGTGGAGCATGTCGTTCCGGCGCGGCCTCCCGGGGACGTTCACCGCCACCGGGCCGACGGCGGCGTTCACGGAGAAGTCGGGGCTGACCAAGACCGGCCGTGTCAGGAAGGGCACGACCGGCACCCGCATCAGGTTCTGGCCCGACCCGCAGATCTTCACCGAGGACGCAACCGTCTCGTACGACGAGGTCATCACGAGGGCGCGGCAGACATCGTTCATCGTCCCGGGTCTCGAGATCACGGTTCGGGACGAACGTGGAGCCGAATCCGTCGAGGAGTCGTTCCTGCACAAGGGCGGTATCACCGAGTACTGCGAGTTCCTGGCGGCTGATGCGCCGGTGACCGGCGTGGTCCGGATCGAGGATTCGGAGCGATTCACGGAGACAGTGCCGGTCCTCGACGACAACGGGCACATGACGCCGCAAGACGTCGACCGCCAACTGTTCGTGGACATCGCCTTGCGATGGGGCACCGGTTACGAGACGGAGCTGCGGTCGTACGTCAACGTGATCGCCACGCCGAAGGGCGGCACCCATGTCGTCGGTTTCGAACGGGCGCTCACCAAGACGTTCAACGAGATGGTCCGCCAGACCCGGCTGATGAAGGCGAACGACGCCGACCTGGTCAAGGACGACGTACTCGAAGGACTCACCGCGGTCGTGACCGTCCGCCTCGCCGAACCCCAGTTCGAGGGTCAGACCAAGGAGATCCTCGGCACACCCGCCGCGTCGCGGATCGTTGCGAAGATCGTGAGCAGCCGGCTGAAGGCCTTTCTCGGGTCCAGCAAGAGGGGCGAGAAGGCCGGGGCGCGCGCCGTGATGGAGAAGGTCGTCAGCGCCTCGCGTGCACGTCTCGCGGCACGTCAGCAACGCGACGCGCAACGCCGCAAGAACGCCCTCGAGTCCTCCGCGCTCCCGGCGAAACTGGCCGACTGCCGAAGCACCGACGTCGACCGCACCGAGCTGTTCATCGTCGAAGGGGACTCTGCGTTGGGGACGGCGAAGCTCGCCCGCAACTCGGAGTACCAGGCGTTGCTGCCGATTCGCGGCAAGATCTTGAACACCCAGAAGAAGTCGGCGGGTGAGATGTTGCTGAACGCCGAGTGCGCGTCGATCATCCAGGTCATCGGTGCAGGTTCTGGACGAACGTTCGACATCGACCAGGCGAGGTACGGCAAGGTGATCTTCATGGCCGACGCCGACACCGACGGGTCCCACATCCGCTGTTTGCTTGCGACGCTGGTCCACCGCCACATGTTCGAGCTGCTGAAGCAGGGGCGGGTTTTCTCGGCCGTGCCGCCGTTGCATCGGATCGAGATCTCCAATCCGAGGCGCGGCATCGACAGGTACGTCTACACGTACTCCGACGCCGAACTGCAACGGAGGCTCGCCGAGCTGGCCAAGAAGGGCGTTCGCTGGAAGGACCCCGTACAGCGATACAAGGGTCTCGGTGAGATGGACGCCTCACAGCTGGCGGAGACGACGATGGACCCGAGGCACCGGACGTTGCGCAGGATCACCGTCGACGACGCCGAAGGTGCGGCCGAGGTCTTCGAACTGCTGATGGGAAACGACGTCGCGCCGCGCCGGGACTTCATCGTCCAGGGCGCCTACGAGCTGGATGCCGACCGCATCGACGCCTGACGAGCGCGGCATCACTGAGCCACGATCACGGCATCAGTGAGCCAGCTGGCTGGGCCCGGTTCCGGGCCTGTGGCGTCCGAGCAGGACGGCGCACAGCACGGCGGCGATGGCGGCCGCGACGGCGGCGCCGACGAAGATGGCGTGTAGCTGTGCGATGCCGGCTTCCTTCAGCACATGGATGTACGCGGCACACACGGTGTTGTCGTGGCACACCTGGGCTCGGGTCGGCAATGTGCTCTGCACGGCGTAGAACCGGTGCAAACCGATGGTGGTCAGCGCGGAGAGTCCGACCAGCATGCCGATCATCCGGGCGACGACGACGAGTGCCGAGCTCACGCCGTGCACGGCGGAGGAGGTCGCCGCCAGCAAGGAGGCATTGACCGGGGCGATCGTCAACCCGAAGCCGAAGCCGGCGATGACCAGGACGGCGCCGGCGTCCCACTGGTGGACCGCACCGTCGCCCCACCGGCTCATGGCGACGAACCCGGCACTCGCGAGCACCATTCCGGTCGTGGCCACGACGGCGGACGGCAGCCGGCGGGTGAGGTAGCCGCCGACCACGGCGCCGACGGGCAGCGCCGCGAGGAGTCGGACGAGAACCAGCGCGGCACCCAGCTGTGAGTTCCTGTACACCGTGATCCGTGCGAACACCGGGATGTCGACGAGCGCCGCGATCAACGACGAGCCGACGAAGAAGCTGACGAGGATGGCGCCCCACGCCGGCGTCGCGTGCAGGGCCCGACGGGGAACCAGGGGAGCAGCCGCCCGGCGCTGGCGCTGCCAGAACAGCACGGCAAGGATCGCCGCCGCGGTGAGCGTCCAGGGGCCGGTACGCGACAACACGTGCCGTTCCGGCTCGGCCGTCGCGAACGCAAGCACAATCCCGCCCAGCGACAGGGCAAGCAGCAGCGCACCCGCATAGTCCGCCGTGGCGCGCAGCTCCCAGAGTCCGCGCAGGTCCATCACCGGCCGGGAGGCGGTCAACTCGCGCACCAGGAGGGCCGCCGAGAGGAGATAGCACGCCAGCGCGATCGGGGTCATCCAGACGGAGTCCCCGACGTACGGTATGAAGGCGCGCCCGGTAGTGAGGCCGGTGGTCAGCCACGTCGGCTGCACGAGTACCAGGCCGAACGCGACAACCGCGCCGAGGCCGAGCAGCGCACCGGGGAAGTCGGGCTTTCCGCGTGACGGTGCGTGCGGGACGTCCACCGAGCGTACCGTCAGGATCGCCGCGACGATCACGAGTGCGACGGCCATGTTGATCCAGAAGATCGTCTCCCAGTCGGATCGGGTGAGCACCAGCGCGCCGTACAACGGACCGAGGACGCTGCCGAGCTCCTGCACCGCCCCGACGACGCCGAGCGGCAGGCCGCGACGGTCGGCCGGCCAGATCTCCGCCACCAGTGCCAGCGTGGCCGGCACCAGACCTCCTCCGCCGAGCCCTTGCAGGAAACGACCGATGACCATCGTGACGAGGTCGTGGGCCGCCGCCGTGACGAGGGATCCGAGCGCGAAGACCATGAGCGACCACACGAGCACCGGAATGCGTCCCCGTAAGTCGGCGATCCGCCCGATCAGCGGCAACATCGCAACGTAACCGAGAAGGAACCCGGACACGATCGGTGCGGCGCGCTGCAGCTGGTCGATGTTCAACCCGACCGTCGACATCATGTCGGGCAGGGCGAGCACCACGACGTACGTGTCCGCGGCCGCGAAGCCGACCGCGACGCAGGCGAGAACGAGCAGGGTTCGCGGCGCCAGACGCCGCGGGGTCGTCGTGTCGGTCACGATGTGCGTCGCCCGGTCAGGGGGCCTTGATGTCGACCTTGTCGGCATTGAGGTTCACGCTCAGGTTGTACGTGACGTTGTCGTAGCCCTGGTAGAACGGGCCCGAGATCACCGCGGACTGGACCTCGTCGTTGTCGTTCAGCTTGAACGTGACCGCAAAGTCCTTCAGGTCGGCCGACGGGAACACCTTGTGCATCTCGGCGCCCGGGATGGTGCCGCTGACCTTGGTGAGAACGGCCGAGCCGGACCGCTCCTGACCGGCGTTGTGCAGGTTGGTGGCGGCCGTCAAGAGCGAGGAGATGCCGGTGCGTGCGCTCATCAGGGCAGACGGGTCTGGGGCGCCGTACTTTGCCGGGTCGACGTCGCTCCAGCCGACGAACGGCAGCTTCACGTGGACCGTGCCGCCGATCGCGATCACGTCGACGTCGAGGTTGAGACCGGACGCGTCGGCCTTGATCTTGCCGGCGAACCCGGGAGTATGGGTTCCGGTCCCGCTGGCCGAAAGCAGCCCGGTGTCGAGGCCGCTCGGCAGCTTCGGAGTCGACAGGGTGAAACCGATGTAGTGGGCGCGGTCGATCGCCTTCTTGGCCGCAGCCATCCGCTGGTCGAGCGGCTCGTCGTTGCTGGTCGCGCCGTCGCCCTTGCACCCCGCGACAGCCAGCACGCACCCGACGAGTGCGATGGCAACCCGGCGCGAGAACCTCCTGCTCACACCGTTAGCCTGCCATGTCACGGGTCGAGGACCAGGGAGCCCGATCCGATCGCGACGATCGGCTGCGCGGCCGAGCTGCCAGATCCGTCGCGCTTGCCGAGCTCATCGGGGAGGTCGACGGGCACGCCACTGGACGCGGCCGCCCTCGGCGGGGCGGTGCCGGCCCAGCCGAGGATGAGCACGTCCTCGCGACCTCTGAACCGGTGGCACCGGACACCGCCGGTTCCGCGACCCTTGCCGGGATACTCGGCGAACGGGGTCACCTTGACCGACCCAGGCTCGGTCCCCGGCAAGGAACCGCTAGACCCGGCGACAGACACCACGACCGCACTGGTTGCCGGGTCGACGGCACCGAAGAAGATCGCCGAGGCTCCGGCCGTCAACCGGACACCGGCGATGCCTCCTCCGGCGCGCCCCTGCGGTCGGACCGTCGACGACGGGAAGTGCAGCAGCTGCGCATCGCTGGTGACGAAGACGAGCTCGACACCGTCGTCGACCAGATCGAGGCCGCCGATGACATGGTCACCCTCGTCGAGCCTGATGACGCTCCACGACGGCTTGCTGGTGAGCACCTCCGGTTGCACCCGCTTGACCACGCCTCTGGCGGTGCCGAGCGTCAGGCCGGGCGAGTCCTCGAGCAGTGACGCCAACGCGACGACGCGCTCGCCCGGGTCGAGTGCGACGAACTCGGACACCAGCGCCCCACCCTGAAGGTGTGGGGCCGTGGCGGTCGCGGGAAGCGCTGGCAAGTCGATGACATCGACCTTGACGATCCGTCCCGACGACGTCACAACGCCGGCCGATCCGCGAGCCGTGGCGCGGGCATAGCCGACGACCACGTCATGCTTCGCGCGGTCGCCGCCGCTGCCGACCGCCGTCGTCACCGACGTCCGGGCGACGAGTCCGGCCGACGAGAGCAGCACGAAACACGCGTCGTCGGCGACCTCCAGGTCGCCGATCGCGCTCACCGGTTGTCCGGCCGACTCGAGCAACACCGTGCGACGCGCCGTGCCGTGCAGTTCCGCGACGTCCTGGAGCTCCGACGAGACGACTGACCGGAGGATCGACTCGTCATCGAGGATCTCGCTGAGCTCCCTGATCGTCTGCTGGAGCTGGACCTGCTCCTGCTCCAGCTCAATCCGGGAGAACCTCGTCAGTCGGCGCAGCGGCATCTCGAGGATGTAGGCGGCCTGGGCCTCCGAGAGGTCGAAGACGCTCATCAGCCGGGTCCGGGCGGCTTCGGCGTCGTCGCTGGACCGGATCAATGCGATGACCTCGTCGATGTCGACGATCGCGACCAGGAGTCCCTCGACCAGGTGGAGCCGTTCACCGGCCCGCCGGCGACGGAACGACGTCCGGCGGCGAACCACGTCGTACCGGTGATCGAGATAGACCGCCATCAGCTCCTTGAGGCTCAGCGTCCTTGGCTGGCCGTCCACCAGGGCCACCGCGTTGATCGCGAAGGACTCCTCCATCGGGGTCTGCCGGAAGAGCTGTTCCAGGAGCACCTCGGGATGAAAGCCGTTCTTGACCTCGATGACGAGCTGAAGCCCCTTCGTCATGTCGGTGAGGTCCTTGATATCGGCGATGCCCTGGAGCCGCTTGGTCTGGACCAGCTGCTTGATCTTCTCGATCACCCGCTCCGGGCCGACCTGGTAGGGAAGCTCGGTGACGACGATCTGCTTGCGCCGCGCGTTGACCGTCTCGATCCGGGTCGTCGCGCGCATCCGGAAGCTGCCGCGGCCGGTCTCGTACGCTTCCCGGATCCCGTTGAGGCCGATGACCTTGCCACCGGTCGGCAGGTCCGGGCCCGGGACGAACCGCATCAGCGCGTCGACGTCCGCCTCCGGGTGGTCGACCAGATGACGCAGCGCCGCGACCACCTCGACCAGGTTGTGCGGCACGAGGTTCGTGGCCATGCCGACCGCGATCCCGCTCGCGCCGTTGACGAGGAGGTTGGGATACGCGGCCGGGAGCACGACCGGCTCGTACTCCCGGCTGTCGTAGTTCGGCTTGAAGTCGACGGTTTCTTCGTCGATTCCCGTTGTCACCGCCAACGCGGCGGGCGCCATCCGGCACTCGCTGTAACGCATTGCCGCAGGCGGGTCGTCGGGTGAGCCGAAGTTGCCGTGCCCGTCGACCAGCGGCAACCGCATCGACCAGGGTTGAACCATGCGTACCAGCGCGTCATAGATCGCCCCATCACCGTGCGGGTGCAATCGGCCCATCACCTCGCCGACGACGCGCGCGCTCTTGACGTGGCCGCGATCCGGGCGCACGCCCATGTCGGCCATCGTGTAGAGGATGCGCCGCTGGACCGGTTTCAGTCCGTCGCGGGCGTCGGGAAGAGCCCGGGAGTAGATGACGGAGTACGCGTACTCGAGGTAGCTCGAGCGCATCTCGTCGCGGACGTCGACATCGACGACGTGCTCGTCGAAGTCGTCAGGGATCGGGTCGGTCTTGGTTCGGCGGGCCATCGGTCTCGGTCGAGTCTCCTGGGTGGTGGAACGCCTCATTGTCTCTGGTTGCGGGCGGGATCGCGGCGAAGGCTCGCCTGGTCGGTCGGCAAACGAGTGGCGGCCGATGCCGCCCGTCGGCAGACTGGCGCGCGATGAGCATTCCGTTTCCCTCACCGACCGTCCCCGCCGACTCGCGCACGCAGGTGTTCCTCGACTATCTCGACTACTTCCGGGCCGTGCTGGTCGACAAGTTGAGTGGATTGTCCGACGACGATCTGCGCCGGAGCCGGCTGACATCCGGCTGGGCGCCGCTCGAGCTGCTCAAGCACCTGACGTACGTCGAGCGGCGGTGGCTCGAGTGGGGCTTCGAGGGCCGCGACGTCGGCGACCCTTGGGCGGACCACAACAGCACCGACGGACGCTGGTACGTGGCGCCTGACGAGACGCCGGACAACCTCCTCGAGGCGTTCCGCGCGCAGGCCGCCCGCTCGAGAACGGTGATCGAGTCCCACGACCTGGACGAGCTGGGTCAGCCCGGGGAGCGTTGGGACGGCGCCGACCCCGCCACGCTGGAACGAGTCTGCCTCCACCTGCTTCAGGAGTACGCCCGTCACCTCGGCCATCTCGACATCGTGCGGGAGCTGATCGACGGTCACGTCGGCGAGTGACGCCGGACATCGTGCGTGAGCCACGCCCGCCCCTGCCATCGCAGCTTTCCCACGTTTACGTGGGTTGTCTGCACTTCACCCAGGAAATTTCCGGGGTGAAGTGCAGACAACGTGGGTGAAGCGCGACGGCTGTTCGCTGGGCTGCTTGGTCGACGCAGCACCGGAAGCTTCCCGGTCGAGCGGCAGGCGGGGGGCTACTGACCGGTAACGCCGTCGACGCCCTCGCGCAGGAAGTCGGCGTGGCCGTCGTGCTGGGCGTACTCGGCGATCATCCGAAGCATCAGCCACCGCAGCGTGAACGGGGCGTCCCGGCGGAGCTCCGCGCCGGTATCGTCCAGGGAGGTCGTCTGCTCGACGATCGAACGCGAGCGGGCGCACTCCGTCCGCCAGGTCTCGAACGCCTCGAGCGGGTCGCCGTCCAGCGATTCGAAGTCCTGGTCGGGGTCGTCGTCGGAGTAGTAGAGCATCCCAACGTCGTGACCGGCGAAGTTGATCGCGAACCACCATCGCTCCACCCCGGCCAGGTGGCGGACCAGCCCGTGCAGGCTCATCGTCGACGGGGGAGAGCTGCGCTCGGACAGTCGGTTCGGGGGAACCCCGGCGCACTTGAGCTCGAACGTCTCGCGATACCAGTCGAGGTACGCCGCCAGCATCGTCCGCTCGTCCCCGCTGGCAGGGATGACCGTCTCTCGTTCGACCGCCCAGACTGGTGACGTGGCCGGCTTGCGACCAGCATCGGTCCCGTTATTCGTCGTCTCGCTCATCGTGCGATCATCCCAGGACGCATCAAGTCCATCTGAAGGCCGCTACTGCTCAGTCGGCGGCGCGACCCGGCGCGGCGAGGTACTGGGCGAGGGAGCCGAGTCGGCGCGCGGTCTCCAGGCGGAAGGCCAGCGCAGCTAGCCGCTCGAGGACGGGTGCGGCCCATCGCGGCCGGCAGCGGAAAGTCATCGTGTACGTGCAGAGCGAACGACCACCGGGCAGGTCCTCGTGCCGGATCGCCGCCCCCCAGCTCTCGAAGAGCCACGGCCGCGACACGAGCTTGACGGCGGCAACCGTCGGCGGATCGAACGCCTTGTAGACCGTCGTGAACGACAGACCACCGAGGGCGCGCCGAGCCGTACAGGTGCTGACGACGCCTTTGCCCGCCGGTACGTCGCCCGCCGTCTCGGCGCGTCGCAGCAGGGTGTCCCACTCAAGCCGGCGGTGATAGTCGTGGATCGTCGCGAAGACCACGTCCGACGGGCTCGGCATCTGCTGCTCGATCCGCACGTGGACAGTCACGAGTCGACCGTCACCGTGCGCTCGTCAGCTCGCGCCACCGGACAGGTCCGACTCGGCGAAGTCGAAGTCGCCGCGTTCGCCGGAGGACACCTTCGCCGCCTCGTCGGCACGGAGGTCGACGCGCCGAATCTTGCCGGAGATCGTCTTCGGCAGCTCGGCGAACTCGATTCGACGGATCCGCTTGTACGGCGCCAGGTGCTCACGGGCGAACGTCAAGATGTCGCCTGCCAGCTCCCGGGAAGGCTCGTTGCCCGCGGTCAGCGTGACGTACGCCTTGGGCACAGCGAGCCGGATCGGGTCGGGCGAGGGCACGACCGCCGATTCCGCAACGGCCGGGTGCTCGATGAGGACACTTTCGAGCTCGAACGGACTGATCCGGTAGTCACTCGCCTTGAACACGTCGTCCGACCGGCCGACATAGGTGAGGTAGCCGTCCGCGTCGCGGGATGCGACGTCCCCGGTGTGGTAGAACCCGTCAGCCATCGACTTGGCCGTCAGCTCGGGGTCGTCGCGGTATCCCGTCATCAACCCCACCGGCCGCTGGGCGAGCTCGAGGCACACCTCCCCGTCGTCGCCCACCTCTCCGGTGATCGGGTCGACGAGCGCGACGACGTAGCCGGGCAGCGGACGGCCCATCGAGCCGAGCTTGACGGCCTGCCCGGGGCTGTTGCCGACCTGCGCACATGTCTCGGTCTGCCCGTACCCGTCGCGGACCGTGATGCCCCATGCGCGTCGCACCTGCTCGATCACCTCGGGGTTGAGCGGCTCGCCCGCGGCGACACACTCACGCAGGTTTGGCCGGACCCGCGTCAGGTCCGCCTGGGTGAGCATGCGCCAGACGGTCGGGGGTGCGCACAGACTCGTCACACCGACCCGGTCGATGACGTCGAGCACCGCGTTCGCGTCGAAGCGCGCGGCATTGAAGATCACCGCGGTCGCGCCGGCGTTCCACGGTGCGAAGAAGGAGGACCAGGCGTGCTTGGCCCAGCCCGGCGACGAGATGTTCAGGTGGAGGTCTCCAGGCTGCAGGCCGATCCAGTACATCGTGGACAAGTGCCCGACCGGGTACGAGACCTGGGTGTGCTCGACCAGCTTCGGTTGCGCGGTCGTACCCGATGTGAAGTAGAGCAGCAGCGGGTCCTCCGGGTGGGTGTCGCCGCCCACGAACGGTTCGATGCCGTCGGAGAACGCGTCGACGTACGGGGTCCAGCCATCGGCCGGCTCCACGGCGACCCGCACCAAGCCGTCGGCGGCGGCGCCGACCAGCGCGGCGTCGTCGGCGATCACGGCCCGCACCTGACCTCGCTCGAGCCGGTCGGCCAGGTCAGACCGGGACAACAGGGTGGTCGCCGGAATCATCACGCACCCGAGGCGGATGCAGGCGAGCATCGCGATCCAGAGCGGCACGCCGTTCCCCAGCAACAGCAGCACCCGGTCGCCCTTTCCGAGCCCCGATCGCTCGAGGAACCCTGCGAAGGAACGTGACTGGTTCCGCACCTGTGCGTACGTCAGCTTCTGCTCGTCACCGTTCTCCTCGATCACCCACAGGGCAACCCGGTCCGGCGCAACGTTCGCCAGCGCATCGAACCAGTCCGTCGCCCAGTTGAAGCGCTCCAGGCCGGGCCACTTGAAGCTGGCGTACGCGGTCGCATAGTCCTCACGATGGGCAAGCAGGAAATCTCTGGCTGCGCCGAACGCGACGGTCGCCTCCGTGTGCGGGGCTTCGGTGTGCGGGGCCTCGGGATTCGGGGCTTCGGTGTGCGGGGCCTCGGCGTTCGGAGCCTCGGCCTTCGGTACGTCGCTGTTCGGTGCTTCGGTGTTCGGGGTCGGCGGCACGGCAAGTACCCCTTTCGCGAGCGTCTACGAGGCACTCTAATCGGGTCTCAGTATCGGACCCGAACACCCGGACCGGACCCGCACCGGACCCCCGCTCCCGACGATCGGCCTGGCCGTGGCCGACTGAGCGGATGAGAACCGATCGGAGCCCGATAGATTCTCCCGGTGGTGACCACCCGGCGCGAAGACTACCCCGCAGGCTGGGAGGCCGACGTCTTGCTGCTGGACGGGATCCCGGCTCATCTCCGGCCGATCCGGCCGGAGGACGCCGGAGCCCTGGTCGCGTTCTACGGCCGGGTGTCGGCCGAGTCCAAGTACTACCGGTTCTTCGCGCCGTACCCCACCCTGTCCGATCGGGACGTCCATCGCTTCACCAACGTCGACCATAAGGACCGGGTCGCGTTCGTGGTCACCCAGGGTCGCGACATCGTCGCGGTCGGGCGTTTCGACCGGCTGGACGACGACGAGGCGGAGGTCGCGTTCCTGGTCGAGGACGCGCATCAGGGTCGCGGCCTGGCGCAGCTCCTGCTCGAGCACCTGGCCGAGGCCGCCCGCGAGACGGGCGTACGACGGTTCGTCGCGGAGGTGCTGCCCGACAACGCCCGGATGATCCAGACGTTCCGCGACGCTGGGTACCGAGTTGTCGGAGGTGTCGAGGACGGTGTGCTGCGGGTCGAGTTCGCGATCGACCCGACCGACACCGCGATCGGCGTGATGCGGTCACGCGAGCACCGGGCGGAGGCGCGATCCATCGCCCGGTTCTTTCGGGCCAGCAGCGTCGCCATCATCGGCGCGAGCAACCGCGCGGACACGATCGGACGGACCCTGGTCCGCAACCTGGTGCTCGGCAACTACACGGGACGGGTGTATGCCGTGAACTCGACGGCGCCGGCCGTCGCCGGGATGCCCGCGTACCCGACGGTCAAGGACATCCCCGACGACGTGGAGCTGGCGGTCGTTGCCGTCCCCGCCGAGGCCGTACCTGACGTGGTTCTGGACTGCGCCGCGAAGGGTGTACACGGCCTCGTCGTCATCTCGAGCGGGTTCGCCGAGACCGGCAAGGAGGGCAGGGCGCGGCAGCGTCACCTGGTCGGGCTAGCCCGGTCGTACGGGCTGCGCCTGATCGGTCCGAACTGCCTCGGCATCATCAACACCGGCGCCGACTACTCACTCAACGCCTCACTGGCACCGCTGATGCCACCGGCCGGAAGAGTCGGCTTCTTCTGTCAGTCCGGCGCGCTCGGGGTGGCGATCCTGGAGACCGTCGCGCGACGCGGCCTCGGGCTGTCGACGTTCGTGTCGGCCGGCAACCGCGGTGACGTGTCGGGCAACGACCTGTTGCAGTACTGGGACGACGATGATGCAACCGAGGTCGTCCTGCTGTACCTCGAGTCGATCGGAAACCCTCGCAAGTTCTCCCGGATCGCCCGCCGGGTGGCCCGAAGTAAGCCGGTCGTTGCCGTGAAATCCGGGCGGACGACGCAGGGCGTCCCGGTCGGCCATCGGGTGCGGTCGACGGCCGCGCCACAGGCGGCGGTCGACGCGATGTTCCGCCAGGCGGGCGTGATCCAGGTCGACACGCTGGACGAGATGTTCGACGTGGCGCAGGTGCTGGCTCATCAGCCGCTGCCGGCCGGCAACCGGGTTGGCATCGTCGGCAACTCCGACGCCCTCGGCCTGCTCGCGGCCGACGCCGCGGTCGCGTCGGGTCTGCTCGTCACCCGCTCCGTCTCGCTGGGCTCCGACGCAACCGCCGAGGACTTCGAGCGCGCCCTCGACAGTGTGATCGACCGCGAGGACGTGGATGCGGTCGTCGCCGTCTTCATTCCACCGATCGACACCACCGGAGAGGAGGTGGCAACGGTTCTCGCCGTCGTCGGCGAGCAGTCGGACAAGCCACTCGTCTCGACCTTCCTCGGTACGGAGGGTGTTCCCGAGCTGCTGCGGGTTCCCGAGCTGGACGGAGCCGCCGGACGCGGCTCGGTTCCGTCGTACATCGCGCCTGAGTCGGCAGTACGCGCGCTGGCGCGTGTCGTCCGGTACACCGAGTGGCGGGAGACCGACCAGGGAACGGTTCAGCGGTTCGACGACGTCGACCCGGTCCGGGCGAGGGCGCTTGTCACGCGGCTGCTCCATGGCGAGCCTCGGGACCTGTCGTCCGGCGAGCTCACCGAGCTGTTGGCGTCGTACGGCATCGAGCTGTGGCCCAGCGCGCCGGTACGCACTCTTGACGAGGCGGTCGCGGAGGGCGAGAAGCTCGGATGGGAGGTCGTCGTGAAGGCAACCGCGACCCACCTGAGGCAGCGACCGGACCTGGCGCACGTGATGCGAAATGTGGTCTCGGCCGATGAGATGAGATCGGCGTGGTCGCACCTGTCGGCCGTCATCGACGACCCCCAGGAGGCGGCATTCGTCGTCCAGCGGCAGGCCCCGGCCGGTATCCCGGTCCGCATCGCGAGCCTGGAGGACCGGTTGTTCGGCCCGATCGTCGCATTCGGGCCCGCAGGTACGGCCAGCGAGCTGCTCGGCGACCTCTCGTACCGGATCCCGCCGATCACCGACGTCGATGCAGCCACGATGGTGCGCGAGGTCCGGTCCGCTCCGCTGTTCTTCGGTTACCGCGGCTCGGAGCTCGTGGACGTGGCGGCGGTCGAGGACCTGATCCAGCGGGTTGCGCGCCTCAAGGACGACCTGCCGGAGGTGGAGTCGATGTCCCTCGACCTGATCCTGCTCGGCGCACATGGTGCCTCCGTCTTGAGCGCGCTCGGCGTGGTCGCGCCGCTCGTCCGCCCGCGAGGCGACTCCGCGACCCGCCGGCTGATGACCGAGACGCCGGCCGACGACACGCTGCAGACTTAGTGTCTGACCTGTGGAGCGGTCGGCTGGACCGCAGGAGCGCATGGGAGGATGGACCGGTGCCAGACCTGAGCCTCACCGAGCGAGACCAGACCGACGCGTTGCGCTTGGCCATCGACCGGGTTGGGTACTACCCCGAGGTCGTCGCCGACGCGGTCTTCGACGCGCTCGGCGCAGAAGTCGCCTGCAGCTTCCTCATCCACCACGAGCCGACGTTCGAGCACGAGGAGATTCGGCGGCATGTCACCGTCGTGGTCCTGACCCCCAGCAGGCTGATCCTCGCCCACACCGACGAGCACCCTCCGGACGACATGTTGCCGCGACCGTACACATCGACGTCGACTGAGGTGCTGCCGCTGCCGAGGATCACCAACGTCTCGGTCACCCGGATGGTTGCCGACCCCGTACGGTTGCCAGCCGGTGCCGCGCCGACCGTCGCGGAGGCGGTACTGACCGTCGGCTGGGGGGCGATGCGCCGGATCGACCTGCAGCCGGCTGACTGCGGTGACCCGGAGTGCGATGCCGACCACGGCTACAACGGCGTGCTGGTCAACGACGATTTCTCCTTGCGGATGAGCGCAACCGCCGACGGTGCGGACGGCGTGACCGGGCTGCTCGACTTCGCTCGGGAGCTGAGTGCGGCCACGACCGACGGATGAGGTCTCGGTCTGAGGAGCTGAGTCCCGCCTATGGCGTCCGCTCACTCGGTGAGGTGCTGCCTTCGGTTTGCGCGGCTGCGGGCGGTGGCTCCTTCACCAACCACCTCGACCTGCCGCCGGTGTCGTCGTACGTCGTCTTTCTGATCGACGGTCTCGGCTGGTCGCTGCTACGCGCTCACCGTGGGGACGCACCGTACCTCGCGTCGCTCCTGGACGAACGCGAGCCGATCACGTCGGGCGTCCCGTCGACGACCGCGACCAGCATCACGTCGTTCGGGACCGGACTTCCACCGGGCCGGCACGGACTCGTGGGCTATACGTCCAGGATCCCTGGGACGGACGACCTGATGGATGCGCTGAAGTGGGACAAGCGGGTCGACCCGGTCGACTACCAGCCGCACCCATCGCTGTTCGCCCGGGGGTGCGCCTCCGGGCTCGACATGACCGTCGTGGCCCGTCGGGTGTTCGAACGTTCCGGGCTGACGATCGCGAGCCAACGCGGCGGGGCGTTCGTCGGAGCCGACAGCGTCGGTGAGCGGATCGCAGCTGCCGTCAGGTCGGCCAGATCGACGCGTTCGGTGACGTACCTGTACGACGGGGAGCTCGACGCGACGGGTCACCGCTCGGGTTGCGAGTCCTGGGCATGGCGGCACGAGCTCGCGACGGTCGATGCGTTCGCGCAGCGGCTGCGCTCGGCATTGCCAAGTCAGACTGCCTTGGTTGTCACGGCCGACCACGGGATGGTGGACATCGCCGCGTCGGACCGGCTGCACATCGACGACGAGCCAGACCTGGTGTCCGGAGTCCGGCTGGTCGGCGGCGAAGCCCGGTTCCGACACCTGTACTGCGTCAACGGCGCGGTCGACGACGTCCGAACCCGATGGGCAGAGCGGCTCGGTGGCCGGGCAGTCGTGCTCACCCGGGACGAGGCAGCAGAACGTGGCTGGTTCGGTGAGGTCGAGCCGCGGGTGGCGACCCGGATCGGCGACGTGGTCGTCGCCAGTCTCGCGGACTGTGCGATCGTCTCGGCGTCCCGGTTTCCACACGAGGCAAAGCTGATCGGACTGCACGGGTCGGTGACTGCCGAGGAGATGCTGATCCCGCTGCTCGTCGACGCCGCCGCCTGACAGCGGCCAAACGACGACGGGTCAGACGTCTCATCCGACCCCGATCAGACGGTGCCAGGCCCACAGCACGACGACTCCGACCGCTACGCAGGGCAAGGCGGTGACGACCCCGAGCGAGTGGAAGTCCAGGCCCGTCGGCCGGAACCCGTCGCGGGCCAGCGCGCGGCGCCACAGCAGGTTGGCAAGCGACCCGACGTAGGTCAGGTTGGATCCGATGTTGACTCCGAGCAGGAGAGCCAGGACCGCGACCGTGCCGACCGGTGCGACGAGGGGAATCAGGAGCAGGGTGGCCGGCAGGTTGTTGACGAGGTTGGCGGCCACCATCCCGAGCGCGGCGATGGCGAGCAGCGCGGCCAGGCCGTCCGACCCGGGGACGAACGTACGCAAGGCGGAGGCCGCGCCCGCGTCCGCGAGCCCCTTCACCACGACGCCGAGGCAGATGACATACAGCGCGAACGTGACATTGAGCGACTGACCGAGCTCGGGAAGGGCCAGCCGTCCGCGAGACACGCTGAAGGTCGCGAGGATCGCGGCGCCTGCTGCAGCGGCCCAGACCTCGTCGACGTGGACCGCACTCGCCGCAACGAACGCCGCGAGCGTCACCGTGACCACGACCACGGCAACGCGCGGCAGCGCTGCGGTATCCGTCGTCACGTCGGCGCCTCGATCCCGGACGTCACGCCGGAAATAGACGCGCAGTATGACGTACTCCACCCCGATCGTGGCGACCCAGACAGGAGACATCAGTGCGACGAACCCGAGGAAGCTGACCCCGCTCACCGACCACGCAAGAAGATTCGTCAGGTTCGAGACCGGTAACAGTGTCGACCCGGTATTCGCGAGGTGGGCCGTCGCGGTGACGCTCGGCCTGGGCCGCAGCCGCGACATTCGCGCGGCTGCAAGCACGACCGGAGTCAGGAGCACCACAGTCGCGTCCAGGCTGAGCGCGGCCGTGATGACGGCAGCCACCACGAACGTGACACCGAGCAGGCGGGTCCCGCTGCCCCGCGCCCTCCTCGCCAACCAGCTGCCGAGATAGTTGAAGAGGCCCTCGGCGCGGCACGCCTCACCAAGGACCAGGATCGCCATCAGGAACCCCACCACCGGGGCGAGGTCGGTCACCTCGTGGCGCGCGCTGGACCAATCCAGCCCACCCCCGATGAGGACGACGGCGGCACTCGCGAGGCTCACGACGGCCTCGACGAGCAGACGCGCATGAGCGATCGCGACGATCAGCATCCCGACTAAGGCCAGCACGTCGACCAACGTCTCGACCGATCGCGTCACGCCGAGAGCGTACGGCGTCCGGCAGACAGGTTGGGCCGTGTGGTTCGCGGTCGACGTGGGAGGCTGGCGCCATGAGGGCGATCATCTGGGTGGTCGAGGGCAGCTGGCCCGCCACCATCGACACCGCCGCCACCCTCCTTCCGGCGTCGGCGGAGATAACGCTGCTGTACGTCATCGACCCGGACGTCGCCGCCATTGCGCACGGCGCGTTCGCCGGCCTGATCGGCCGACACGGACCCGGTTCGGACCCTGGCCTGGTCGTCGACGAGGAGCTGACGGATGCTGCCGAGGACCTGCTCGCCGACGCCGCCGATCGGTTGGGCCGTCCCGCGGATCGCGTGGTCGGGCAGGGAGGCAAGATCGAGCACGAGGTGGTCGACGCGTGCGAGGACGCCGACGTCCTGGTGATGGCGCGCGACGGCGACACCGGGCATGCCGGGCCGAAGAGCTTCGGCCGAGCCGGCCGGTTCGTCGTCGACCACGCCCCGACCCTGGTGGTGCTCGCCTGGCCGGTGCCGCGGGCGGACATCTCGACCCGCCGGCCGCCTCACCACGGTCCGCCGCACGCCGGTCACCGACCGCGACATCCCCCACCGAAGTGATTCATCCGCTGATCGAGGTTTCCGAGCTCGCGGCGACCCTCGGCACGGGTCCGGTTGACGGCGGCCGTCGACCCGTGATCCTCGACGTTCGTCACCAGCTGTCCGGGCCGTCGGGGCGCCTCGACTACGACGCCGGGCACATTCCGGGCGCGGTGTTCGTCGACGTGGACACCGAGCTGTCGGGTCCGCCAGGCAGGCAAGGTCGCCATCCGCTCCCCGACCAGGACCAGCTGACGTCGGCCCTGCGCTCGGCCGGGGTGACGGATGACGCGTCGGTCGTCGTGTACGACGGCAACGACGGGACCATGGCGGCCAGGGCTTGGTGGCTGCTGCGGTATTACGGTCATCGCGACGTCCGGTTGCTCAACGGCGGATACGCCGCGTGGGTCGGTGCGGGGCAGCCGGTGACCACGGACGCGCCTCGGCCCGACCGCGGGGACATCAGGCTGACGCCGGGCCACCTGCCGCTGATCGACGCCGAAGGAGCGGTACGAGTGGCTGGCGACGGTGGGCTCGTCGACGTACGGACGGCTGAGCGGTTCCGGGGAGACGCCGAGCCCATCGACCCGGTCGCGGGTCACATCCCTGGTGCGATCAACATTCCCGCTGGTGACTCGCTCGGGTCGGACGGCAGGTTCTTGCCGGTGCCGGTCCTGCGTGAGCACTTCGAGCGGCTGGTCACGGGCGACGGGCCGATTGCGACGTACTGCGGTTCGGGTATCACCGCGGCACACCAGGTGCTGGCTCTGGAGCTGGTCGGGGTCCGCGCAGCCCTCTACGCCGACTCGTGGAGCGGTTGGATCGCAGACTTGTCGCACCCGGTGGCGACCGGCGGATGAGATCAGCATTGCGATCGCCGGCAATTGGTGGCTTGCTCTCCTGTCTGCTCTTTGGGCGACGTTGCCGGATGAGGGGCGTATTCCGCCGGGGACCGGCGCCGCTTCTTCCCCGCTCGTGCGTTATATCGACGACGTCTACCGCAGTTCCTCCAACGAGTTCGACGCGGCCGCGATGGGGAAGCTTTGGAAAGTGTCGTCGGTCACCAGCAGTGAGGCCAGCAGCGATGCCGACTGAGAAGGACGCGCACAACGCTGTCTCCCTCGACCCGCTCGTCCCCAGGAGGCCCTGCGGGCGCCCCCTGGCCGTCGTGCCCAACGACGAGGCGGTCGACGCCGAGCCAATGAACGACGAGCAGGACCAAGAGCCCGCGCCCAACGGCGACCCCGCGGACGACGAGTAGTGGACACGGTGGCATGAATTCGATTGGACGCATTCAAAAGGTCGTGATCGACTGCCCGGACCCGCTTGCCTTGGCGCAGTTCTACTGCAAGATGCTCGGGATGCAGGTGGACGAGACCATCCATGGGTGGGCTGACGACCCCGGTGGCTGGGTTGTGATCGGTCGCGAACCTGGAATGCGGGAGCTGGCGTTCCAACGCTCGATTCCATGGATACCGCCGCGTTGGCCCAACCCGGAGTGTCCAACTACACATCGACATACGCGTGACCGATGCGGACGAGGCCGAGCGAGTGGTGCTCTCGCTGGGCGGCAGCCGCGTGCCGAGCAGACGCGAAGGCAAATTCCGGGTCTTCTTAGATCCTGTCGGGCACCCGTTCTGCATAGTTTTCGGGCAAGGTGCTGACGAGCCCGGAGTTGACAACCCTGGTCCCTAGCACACTCAGCACCGCCTTGTTTGTCGCTGTCCGGCACCGACCGCGCCGGTTTGTCACGTCACACGTCACCCGATCGCCATGTGGTCCGCGCTGGGGAGAAGCCGGACGGCAGTCGTTTGCCGGTGGTGTGGATCACGAAGTGGATCCGGCCGGAGACCACACGCATCGGCCACTTGGTGTCGCTTGAACGAGAGGTGGGTCAGTTGAGTTGGTGGTTGGGGTCGGGCGGTGATCTGAAGGAGATCCACCGCAGGTCCAACCGTTCGCCGCCCGGATGTCGCCAACGGTGTGGGTCGGTGAGTCGGGGGAGGGGTCCGGTCGGGGGAGTCGGTGGGCGCGCGCCGATCGGGCTTCCGTCGGTGTCGACGAAGCGCATCGTCTCGGGATGGTTGGCATCGCCGCTGATCGAGTAGCTGCCGCGGTGATGCGCATCATGATGGGACGGGCACAGGCAGATCAGGTTGCAGGTGTCGGTCGGTCCACCGTGACGCCAGTGCACGACGTGGTGCACCTCGAGCCAGGCGGAGGCCGTGCAGGCTGGGAACCGGCAGCTGCGGTCGCGGTCTTCGACCAGCCGACGGGTGCGTGTTGGGACGATCCGTTGCGCTCGGCCGACGTTCACCGGATGGCCGTCGGTCTGCCACACCGGCTGCACGACTCCGTCGCAGCTGAGCTTCTCCAGCAGCGACGGCGGAACTGTCGGTCCGGCGTTGATCCAGGCGCGGTCGGTGTCAAGGTGCAGGTAGACCCGGTAGCGGTCGGCACGCGAGGCCGGGCCGGTCTCGGACAGCTGCTGCAACGAGCGCCCGCACAGGTCGGCCAACGCGTCCGCGTTGGTGACGACCGTCATTTCGTCCGGATCGCCGGCGACCCGCAACAACCGGTCCTTCGCCCCCTCAATGCCTGCTCCATCAGCGCGCCGGCATCGGCGGACAGATCCGCATGGGCCCAGAACCGACCGTCGTCGGCCCACCCGAACGCAACCCGTCCAGCAGCCTCCGCACCGCGAGCCGCGGAGCCCGGAGCTGCCGGGTCGATGGGCGCACCGTCGGGTCGCGTCCGGTCGGCATTCGCAGAGGCGGAGCCCATCGGACCCGATGCGTCCGCCGTCCCGGTTGTAGGGTTCGGGAACGGATACTTCGTCACCACCCGGCGCACCTGACTGACAGTCAGCACCTTCGCCAGCTCGGCGACCTCGGCGTCGTTGTGTGCCGGCACCCGCGCCGCGATCGGTACCACCTGGTCGATCGACAACTCCCCAGCCGCCAGCGTCCGCACCGTGACCGACAGCTCGACAGCACGGCTGGCGATCGACACGATCTCGCGGGCCCGCGCCAACGACAGTCCCGCCTGCAACGACAGCCAATGCTCGACAGAGCCGATCCCGTAACCCTTCCAGATCCCGGTCTGCAACGCCGACACGGCCGCCCGCACCAGCCGACCGTGTGCCACGTTCAACACTCCGCACACCTCCGCGAGCTCCGCCTCGATCTCGTCCCGGACCCGCTCACGCGCCG
>JBBSHE010000028.1:0-35654 GCA_038253325.1 Propionibacteriales bacterium | reverse complement strand
CTCATGCTGCCACAGTAAACCCGTACCCAGGTACCAGATGCAACTGTCGCGGTCCTATCGCGCCCACGGCGGGCGGCGGGACCCTGACGGTGCTCGGAACTCGCCGCTGCACGAGGGTATCTGACGATTGCTGCGAAACAGAGCAACGGATGGCGGTCAGCCGGACTCTTCATACCAAGGGTGAGGCATCCCGAGAACGACCCGCCAACCAGGAGGACGTAGGTATGCATGACACCAACCGACTTCTCGTTCGCACCCTGATCGCTGCGGCGCAGGACGCACCGAAGCCGACAGACACGCCTCATTTCCCCAACTCTCAACATTTCCCCCACTCTCAACGGCGTCTCCACCGGTCTGCGCTGGCGGTCACTGTTGCCGCCGCGGTCACCCTGGTCGTTGTCGTGTCGATCGCCGTCGCCGCCAGCCGGCTGCGAACAGACCCATCACCACCGTCGCCAACCCAGCTGCAAGCGGCCAGCAAATCGACGCCGACTCCCAAAGCCGAGAATGGTCCGCTGGTCGTCCTTGGACAGGCGGTCATCCCCGTTCCCGACGGCTGGACGATCAGTGACCTCGCATGCGGTGACAGGCCACTCTCGAACAGCATTTTCGCGGTGACCCCGCATACGGCTTTCGCCGCCTGCGCGGCGGGTGGAGCCCCCAATGTCAGCGACATCGAGTTGTGGAGTCTCGATGATCCCCGACTGGCTGGGATCCGTAGGAAGACGCCGGAGCACATCACGCTCGATGACGGCAGGTCGGCATTGCGTGGCCAAGAGGGTGGTTCCTCAGCCGGCCCCTCGACCACCATTGTCGTCGTGCCCGACCTCAACGTCGTCGTGTTCGGCACCAGCCCGCAGCCGCACGTACTCGACAGATACATCGCGAAAGTGACACGGCTACCCGCCGACTACGCGGTCGTGCCGTTCCTCAGTCTCATCGGCCGGAACGTCGACAAAGTCGCAGCGCGCCTAAGCCATCTCGGCCTCGATGTTCAGATCAAGAACCCGATTTCCGGCCCAGGTCCCGAGAAAGTCGCGCACCTGAAGGTCGTGGGCGCCAAAAACCTGAAGCTTGACGCTCAGCCGGAGATCGCCATCAAGAAGGGCAGCACCGTCATCGTGACCGTCCGATCGCGGTGAATATATGTCGCTCACCACAGCAATCAGCACAAAGTGAGCGAGACGACTATCGCGCCCATGGCGGCGTGTCGATCGGGGTGCGGTCGGCGGCTGCCGCGGAGAAGCCGGCGGTCACGGCCACATAGGCCGAGGCGGGATCGGAGCCCGGATTCGAGAGCTGGATCGGTGTGCCGGCCGGCACGACCGCGGCATCTCCAGCATGAAGCGTCTCCGCGTCGGGGCGCAGCCGGAGAGCGTCGGTGATGAGCATGAAGACCTCGTCGCGATCGAGCGTGTGCGGCTCGGGTGAGTCGACGCCGGGCGCGACTGTGAGCATCCAGGTGCACAGTTGTCCGGCTCCTCTGCTGGGGGCGGCCAGCCCGGTGAAGTCGATGCCGGGCAGCTCGAAGTGGAGCGTGGAGGTGGCTCGGATGACATGAATCGCATTCGACATATAGACAAGTTACCTTGACCAACCTCTCTTGTCTAGTATTGAAGCCATGAAGGAGACCACGACTGATCTCGGCCTGCTGTTGGCGAAGGCGTACCAGGAGTTCGTCCGGAGTCTGCGCTCTGCGCTGGTCGAGCAAGGCTTCGACGACCTCGGGCGGTCTGACGGGTTCGTATTCCGAGCACTGGCCCAGCGCCCGATGACCGTGAGCGAGCTCGCCGTCCGGCTGGAGATCAGCAAACAGGGAGCCGGCCAGATCATCGACGACATGGAGCGCCGCGGGTACGTGCGACGCCGAGCCGACGCCCTTGATGCACGCGCCCGCCCGGTGGAGCTGGCTCACCGGGGCCGTCGGGCTCTCGCGGCCGCCTCGACGTTCCACCAGCAGTACGAGCGCCAGCTGGCGCGGCAGCACGGGAGTCGAACCGTCACAGACCTCCGCTCTGTCCTGACGACCATGGCGGGCGGTGGCGCCGAGGTGCTCGACCCTCAGCTGCGCGCAATGTACCTCTGAGAGCCTGGCGGCTGTTGACGCTCGCCCTCCCGTCCAGGTCGTTGCCGTACCGGGTGATGATCGCTCGGCCGTCGATGCCGTTCTGCTGGTACGCGACCGTTCGGACCTCGATTCCGTACAGGTACGACAGTGCCTCGTCGGTGAGCAGGTCAGCCGCAGCACCGGTTCGTACGTCGTCGGGTCCCATCATCAGCACGACCGAGTCGGCCAGGAACAATGCATGGTCGGGATGGTGGGTGGTCAGCAGGACCGCCATCCCGTCGGCCACCAACGTGCGCAGCAGGGACAGCACCTGTGCCTGGTTGTTCAGGTCCAGCCCGGCCGCCGGCTCGTCGAGGGCGAGGATGGGGCATTCCGAGGCGATGGCACGGGCGATCAGCACGAGCTGCTGCTCGCCGCCACTGAGAGTGGGGAACTGCCGGTCGACGAGATGAGTGATGCCCACTCTCTCCATCGCGTCGAGGGCGGCCACCCGGTCGCCGCGACTCGGCGTCCCGAAGACGTGGACCTGCCGCACCCGTCCCATCACCACCATGTCGATGGCACGGTAGGCGAACGCGCCGCCGTGCGCCTGCGGCACGAACGCCACCGGACCGTCGTGCCCGATGGTGCCTTGCCCCGGCTTCAGGAGGCCGGCTGCGCAGCGAACGAGGGTGGACTTGCCCCGGCCGTTTGGTCCGAGCACGGCCGTGACCGACCGTGGCGGAACCCGGAAGGACACGTCCCGAAAGATCCACTCGCGTCGGGGGTAATGGAACCCGACGCCGGACATCTCAAGCACTGTCCCAGATCTTGTCACGGTTGCGGCGCAGCAAGACGAAGAACGCCGGTGCCCCGATCAGCGCAGTCAGCACTCCGAGCGGGATCTCGCCGGCCGTCACGGTGCGGGCCAACGTGTCGATCGCGATGAGGTATGCCCCACCCAACAGAAACGAGACGGGCAGCAACACACGATGGTCCGGTCCCACCCACATCCTGGCAAGATGCGGGATCACCAGCCCGACCCAGCTGATCACGCCGCTCACCGCGACCGCGCCGGCGACGATCAGGGCGGCTGCGACGAGCACCATCCAGCGCATCCGGGCAGGACGGACGCCCAACGCCGCTGCGTCCTCGTCTCCCAAGGAGAGCACGTTGATCCGCCAGCGCAGGAGCAGCAAGGTCGCGGCACCGAGAGCAATCGGAACCACCGCGACGACGACCTGGGTGTACGTCGCGGTGGCCACGCTGCCCAGCAACCAGAACACGATCGCGGGCAGTGTGGTGTACGGATCGGCGATGTAGGTGACGAGTGCGACGAGCGCCGAGAAGAACGAGCCAGTTACGACCCCGCCGAGGACGACCATCAGCATCGGCGTGCCCTGGCGGCCGAGGGTGACGGCGAACAGGATCCCGAGCGCGGCCAAGCCGAAGACGAACGCGCCACCGACCAGGAACACCGATTCCAGCCCGAGCAACAGGGCGAGCGCACCCCCGAACGACGCCCCGGACGAGACGCCGATGATGTCGGGGCTCACCAGCGGGTTACGGAAGATCGCCTGCAGCGCGGCGCCGGCTATCCCCAACCCGCCACCGACCAGGAGGGCCAGGAGCACGCGGGGGACTCTGACGAGCCAAACCACGTTCTGTTCGACGTCGCTTGGCGGACCCTTGACCGAAAACACGTGGGACGCCAGGGTCTGCATGACACTCGAGAACGGAACCGGGAAGCGGCCGACGGA
This sequence comes from Propionibacteriales bacterium, assembly GCA_038253325.1. Lineage (GTDB taxonomy): Bacteria > Actinomycetota > Actinomycetes > Propionibacteriales > Nocardioidaceae > JBBSHE01. The sequence continues at coordinate 31,847 of JBBSHE010000028.1, read as the reverse complement.
CAGCGCAACGATGGCAGCGCCGACAAGCACGACAGCCATCGTCACGATCCGGAGATAGTCACCGCCGAGACGCCCGGGGCGGGCCGGCTTGGGCGTTGTGGGCGCCTCGGGCTCACGCAGCATCGAACTGGTGATAGTTGCCAGACCCGCCGTTGATGTCGATCCAGAGCATGGTGTCCATCTGCGCGGCCGTCGGTGTGTAGCCGTAGAGGAACTGGTAGGAGGCCGTGATCCGGCGCCGGAGATCGGAGCCGGCCGGGTCCGGGAACGCGACCTGCGACAGCCATCGCCACATCAGCGGGGACTCCTGCCCCGGCGGGTCCCAGCGATAGCCGCCGAGGGGGACCTTGTAGACGCGCCGGGACCGTACGGCTGACACACCCTTCCAAACGTTGTTGTTGTAGACGTCATCGGGCTTCGCATCGTCGAAGTTGCCGAGAAGGACGATCTCGGGATCCCAGGCAAGCACCTGCTCCACGTCGACGCCGGCGAAGCCCTCCACGGCCTTTGTCCCCGACGCCGGGTTCGTGGCACCGACCAGCTTGATGTAGTAGTCGTTGTATGTGTCCTTCCCGGCGACCTCGAGGCCACCGGTGAACTGGAGGAAATAGAGGATCCTCGGTAGGGGAGTGGCAATGCTCGATGCCCGTGAGCTGACCTGGCGGAGCTCGGCGTTGATCTTCGAGAGCATCTCTCGACCGCGCTCGGGCTTGCCGAGGATCGCGGCGAACAGCGTGATCCACGCGATCAGGTCTTGCTGTGTTCCGTACGCCAGGCCGAGCACGTCGAGGCCTGCGTTCTCCAGCGGCGTGATGATCTCCGACCCGTGGTCACCCCACTGAACGACGACGTCGGGGTTCAGCGCGAGGATGCTCTCGACATTGGGGGCGAAGTCCTGGTCTGCGACGTTGTGCGGGATCTGGAGCGCGCCGGGGAACATCGTGCCCATGATCCCGTCGTGGATCGCCGTCCAGGAGGCGTCCTGCATCCCGACCAGATGCTTCGCCGACTTGTCGATCGAGATGAGCATCGACGCTGCTGGAATCGGCACGGTCACGACCCGGGTCACCGGTCGGTCGAACACGATCGTCTTGCCACGCTGGTCTTTGACGGTGATCTTGCTCCGCGGGTGGTTGGTCGGCGACGGTCCACTGTTGCCACCGCAAGCGGCAGCGAGCAGGGACGTGCCACCGAGCAAGGCGGCGTCCTGCAGTACGGCGCGCCGTGTCATCGGCCGGGAGCGTTGATCGACTGACATGGTCACCTCGTCGTCCGCACTCATGGCTCGGACCTCCTCTTTGCAGCATTTGCCCTGGTGGGCGCCGTGTCAAGGCGCGTCGTTGTCCGGCCACTTGTCCTGGTGTTATCGTCACCTGACGTCTCCACGAGGATGTGGCCAGCATGGTCGTCAACGGCCCACAGATGTTCGCTCGCTACGCCTATCCACCGAACGCACTCGGCTATTGCGGTCCGCAGGACAGCGACGCGCTGCTGCACTACGGCGCCGCCGGAGTGACGGACCCCGGCCTCATCGAGCTCGCGCGCGGTTTCGCCGGTGCCTGGCCCTACCTCGAGCTGATTGCGATGGGGAGCCACATCTCCGATCCACTCGACCGGCGGGTGGTGGAGGCGTACTGGATCGGCAGCCCGCTGCTCGACACGATCGGCGTCACCGACATCGGCAACTCGATGGAAGAGCGGTTCCGCGCCCGGACGGGGCTTCAGTTCTCGAACCTGATCGACGGCGTGGAGGCCGGCGGCGTACCACATCACAACTTCCACGTGTTCGAGATCTCGCCGTGGCTCGGACTGATGCGCGACAACCGCAAGACGTCGACCGCGGTCAGGCAGCTCGATCGCTGCCGGATCCGGTGGGGCAGGCTCGTGTCGGTCAACGGTGACCACGCAACCGTCTCGTTCCGTCCCCTCGAGTGGGACGGGTTCGCGCTCTTGCTGGGAGAGCCTCAGGTCGAGACGGCACGCACCTCGGTGAGTGGTACCGGCTTCCTCGACGATCTTGCCGATGGGGACGTCGTGTCCCTGCACTGGGACTGGGTGTGCGACCGACTCACTCCCGCGCAGCTCAAGCAGCTTCAGCACTACACCAGGTGTCACCTGGACATCGCCAACGCGAAACTCCAGCAGCCGGGCGTCGCGGTGAGCATCGAGTAGTGCGCCTACGGCGAGTGCTCCTCGCCGCTGCGCATCAGCTCGAGACCGCTCATCGCCTTGGCGGCACCAGCGGCGTCGACCAGCTCGACGGCGAATCCCATGTGGATCATCACCCAGTCACCCGGATGCACAGGGTCATCCAACATGCCGATGTTGACTCGACGATGTGCGCCGACGACGTCGACAAGCGCCAGCTGGTCGCCGTAGCCTTCGAGAACGTGGACGACCTGTCCCGGGATACCTAGGCACATGGTGCCCCTTTCGCCGCCCCAACCCTAACCCGTTGACGTGAGTTTCAGTGCTCGCAGCCGTACCGCACCTCGACCAGACGGCAGTAGTCACCACCGTCGTGGCCATTCGGCCGACCGTGTCCGACATCCGTGCCGGTCGACTGCGGTCGGCGTGGGCGCGTTGTACGACGTGTGGTTCGTCGTCGCCGGCTTGATCTTCGTTGTCGGAGCGCGGGGATTGCGACGCAACCGGACGAGCCAAGCTGCTGGGCAATCAATTCGAGGCTCCACCACGACGTTTACTCGCTAGAACATACGTTCGAGTTGGCGTAGGATCCCAGCATGACGGTTCACTTCCAGGCATCGCTGCTGGACACTGCGCCGGACGGCCCGTGGCTCGGCGACCTGAGCCGTCTGCGTCGGACCACGCTCACGCATGGCGCTTGGGTCGACCTCTTGCCCGGCTGGCTGAGCGGTTCCGATGAGCTCTTCCTGGCGCTGGCTGCGCGCGTCCCGTGGTACGCAGAACGGCGCCAGATGTACGACCGCCTTGTCGACGTGCCCCGGTTGCTGAAGTTCTACGGCGAGGGTGAAGCACTGCCCGACCCCGTCCTCGCCGAGGTTCGGGAGACGTTGACGGAGCACTACGAGCCCGAGCTCGGTGAGCCGTTCACGACGGCGGGACTGTGCTACTACCGCGACGGGCGCGACAGCGTCGCGTGGCACGGCGACCGGATCGGCCGCGGCAACGACGAGGACACGATGGTCGCGATCGTCTCGCTCGGGGCGGCTCGGCGACTGGCGCTCCGACCTCGGGGCGGCGGCGACATTCTCGACTTCCCGCTCGGCCACGGCGACCTGATCGTGATGGGCGGCTCGTGCCAGCGCACCTGGGAGCACGCGATCCCCAAGACAGCCCGTCCGGTCGGCCCGCGGATCAGCGTTCAGTTCCGGCCGCGCGGCGTCCGCTGAGCCGGTTCCTACGCAGACGACCGAGGAACGCCTCAGCGCCGATATCCGTCGCCAATCCGTTGCCGCTCGATGAAATCCGTGCGAGGCTCCTGGCTGTGCCGCTGCATCCGGCTGTTGTACCCCAGAACGGCGCCATGACCTCCAAACCGGCCTCATCCCGAACAGGACCTGGAACCATGTCGGACCTAATGACGTTTGCGAACTTCATCAACGGCGAGCATGCCGCCGCGGAGGACGACCGGACATCGGACATCGTCGACCCCGTCACGGGTCAGGCGTACGCAACCGCCGCCGTATCCGGCCCGGCAGACGTCGACCGGGCGATGACGTCCGCGGCGACGGCGTTCGAGTCGTGGCGAGACACCACGCCGTCCGAACGCCAACGGGCGTTGCTGAAGCTCGCCGACGCGATGGAGGCTCGAACCGAGGAGTTCGTCCGGGTCGAATCCGCCAACACGGGCAAGCCGCTCGCGTTGACGACAAGCGAGGAGCTGCCACCGGCGATCGACCAGGTCCGGTTCTTCGCCGGTGCCGCCCGGATGCTCGAGGGTAGGTCGGCCGGCGAGTATCTTGCGGGCCACACCTCGTTCGTTCGTCGCGAGCCGATCGGAGTGGTCGGCCAGGTGACGCCGTGGAACTACCCGCTGATGATGGCGATCTGGAAGATCGCACCCGCACTGGCCGCCGGAAACACCGTTGTCCTCAAGCCTTCCGACACCACACCGGCGTCGACGGTGCTGCTGGCCGAAGTCGCGTCGGAGTTCTTCCCCCCGGGTGTGCTCAACGTCGTCACCGGAGACCGGGACACCGGCCGGGCGATCGTCGAGCACCCGATTCCGCAGATGGTGTCGATCACCGGATCCGTGCGGGCGGGAATGGAGGTCGCCAGGTCGGCGGCGTCCGGGTTGAAGCGCGTCCACCTGGAGCTCGGAGGCAAGGCGCCCGTCGTCGTCTTCGATGACGCCGACATCGGGGCCGCGGCCGAGGCGATCGCGATCGCCGGCTATTTCAATGCCGGCCAAGACTGCACCGCGGCCACCCCGGTGCTCGCTGGTCCGCGCGTACACGAGGAGTTCGTCAGCGCCCTGACCGAGCAGGCGCGCAACACGAAGACCGGGAAACCCGACGACGGGGACGTCCTCTATGGCCCGCTCAACAACCCGGACCAGCTGGCCCGGGTGTCGGGTATGGTCGACCGGCTGCCCGACCACGCGTCGGTCGAGTCCGGCGGTTCGCGCGTCGGCGACACGGGCTACTTCTACGACGCCACCGTCGTATCCGGCCTTCAGCAAGACGACGAGGCGATCCAGAACGAGATATTCGGCCCGGTCATCACCGTTCAGCGCTTCAGCGACGAGGACGAGGCGGTCCGCTGGGCCAACGGGGTCGAGTACGGGCTGGCGAGCAGCGTCTGGACGAAGGACCACGGGCGCGCGATGCGGATGGCCAGGCGGCTCGACTTCGGATGCGTCTGGATCAACACCCACATCCCGATCGTCGCGGAGATGCCGCACGGGGGGTTCAAGCACTCCGGCTACGGCAAGGACCTCTCGCTGTACGGGCTGGAGGACTACACCCGGGTCAAGCACGTGATGTCCAACATCGAGGCCTGAGTTGTCAGAACGCGTGGCCGCCGGCACGAGTGGGGTCTGACGGGTGATGAGGATCTTGCTGGTCGGTGCCGGAGGAGTCGGCGCCGCGTTCACCGCAATCGCTGCGCGTCGGGACTTCTACGACGAGATCGTGGTCGCGGACTACGACCGGTCACGTGCCGACCGCGCCGCTGCCGCCGATCACAGGTTCTCCGCGGTCGCTGTCGACGCAGCGGACCAGGAGTCCGTCGCGGCGCTCGTACGCGAGCACGCCATCACGCACGTCCTGAACGCGGTCGACCCGAGGTTCGTGATGCCGATCTTCACGGGGGCGTACACCGGTGGAGCCGACTACCTCGACATGGCGATGAGCCTGTCCAAGCCGCACCCGGAGAGGCCGTACGAGTTGACCGGCGTCAAGCTCGGCGACGAGCAGTTTGCCATGGCCGACGCCTGGGAGCGCGCGGGACGGCTGGCTCTCGTCGGCATCGGCGTCGAGCCAGGACTGTCGGACGTGTTCGCCAGGTACGCCGCCGACCACCTGTTCGGCGACATCGACGAGCTCGGCACGCGAGACGGGTCGAACCTGACGGTCGACGGCTACGACTTCGCGCCTTCCTTCTCGATCTGGACCACGATCGAGGAGTGCCTCAACCCCCCGGTGATCTGGGACAAGGACCGCGGGTGGTACGCGACGGCACCGTTCAGCGACCCCGAGGTGTTCGATTTTCCTGACGGCATCGGTCCGGTCGAGTGCGTTAACGTGGAGCACGAAGAGGTTGTGCTCATGCCACGCTGGGTGGACTGCCGACGGGCCACGTTCAAGTACGGTCTCGGTGCCGAGTTCATCGACGTCCTCAAGACGCTGAAGAAGCTGGGCCTGGACAGGACCGACAAGCTCAGCGTCGGCGGTGTCAAGGTGAGTCCGCGCGACGTCGTGGCGGCCGCACTGCCAGACCCGGCGACGCTGGGCGACAAGATGCACGGCAAGACCTGTGCAGGTCTTCACGTCACCGGCACCGGCAAGGACGGTGCCGCCCGCTCCACGTATCTCTACCACGTCGTCGACAACGAGTGGTCGATGCGGGAGTACGGCCACCAGTGCGTCGTCTGGCAGACCGCGGTCAACCCGGCGATCGCGCTCGAGCTGCTGGCAGCGGGCACCTGGTCCGGCGCCGGGGTGCTCGGGCCCGAGGCGTTCGACGCGGTGCCGTTCCTCGCCCTGCTCACCGACTACGGATCACCGTGGGGTGTCGCCGAATTGTCAGTCTGACACCTCAGCCGAGGGCCTCGGCAATGGTGTCTGCGAGCAGCTGGACCTCGTCGTCGGTCATCACGAACGCCGGAGAGATTTGGATCCCGCCTGCACCGACGGCGCGCGTCGCCACGCCGAGCTCGCGTAGCCGCCTCGCCAGGCTCATCGCTTCGGAGACCTCGGCCAGCTGGACGGCGGCGACGGCTCCGACGCCGCTGCGCACCTCCGCCACCCGGGGGTGGTCGGCCAACGGCGCGAGCTTCTCGACGAGCGTCGACTCCAGCCGGGCAGCTTCGTCGAGCAGGCCCTCGCGCTCGATGATGTCCACATTGGCCAGGGCGACCGCAGCGACCGCGAAGTGACCGGAATACGTGTACCCATGGCGCCACCAGACACCGGCATCGGGTTGGAAGAACGGCTCCCAGACCTTCGGCGCGGCCAGGACGGCACCACCGGGAAGGTACCCGGAGGTGAGCCCCTTCGCCGTTGTCACCAGATCCGGCTCGAGCCCGAACTTCGAACTCGCGAACCACGACCCGCCGATCCGCCCGAAGCCGGTGACGACCTCGTCGGCAACGAACAGCACGTCGTACTCCGCGCACAACTTGCGTGCCTCCATCAGGTAGCCCTCCGGCGGTGGGTAGACGCCGCCGGCACCGATCACCGGCTCGCAGAAGAAGGCCGCGACCCGATCCGGACCGATCCGCTCGATGGTCGCTCTCAGGTCGTCCGCGCTGTCCCATTCCGCCGTCGCGGTGTCCGCCATCAGCTCCCCGTAGCCGTCGTGGTTGCCCGGAATGCCGGCCAGCGCAGTGCCAGCGACATGCATGCCGTGGTACGCCTTCGTCCGGCCGATGATGTGCGTACGTTCCGGGTGCCCGACCTCGACCCAGTACCGCCGGGCCAGTTTCACGGCTGTGTCGACCGAGTCGGAGCCGCCGGAGGTCAAGAACACCTTCGACCCCGCCACCGGCGCGATTCCCGCCAGCTTCTCGGCGAGCGCGATCGGCGCCTCACCGGCGTAGTCACCGAACGTGCTGTAGGCAGCCACCTTCGACATCTGGTCCGCGGCGATCTGTGCAAGCTCCGATCGTCCGTGGCCGACGTTCGTGAACCAGAGTCCCGCTGTCGCGTCGAGATAGCGCCTGCCGGCGGCGTCGAACACCCACGCGCCGTCACCTCGGCTGATGACGAACTCGCCGTCGCGCTCGACGGCTCCCATGTCCGAGAACGGATGCCACAGTGATCCCATCGCGACTCACCTTCCAGACGTCGCCGGTTTGCACGGACCAGTATCCAGGTCGGGCTTCGGCATCGCTCGGGACCTCGCTTGCGACGAGGCGCAAACATCGGCGTTGCCTCCCGATCGAGTGATGTGCCAGGGTGGCCGTCAAGGCGATGGCGGACGAGGAAGACGTGATCGGGGCCAAGATGACCGGTCCGCGTCATTCGGCACTGGAAGGGCCGCCGCGCCGTGAGGAGCCGGTGGACAAGCATCCGACCGGGCTTCGAGCTGCCGACCCGGACGCCGTCGAGAACACGCTGCGGCGCCTGGCCGAACTCGGGCTGCACTTCACGGTCACGACCGGCCGGAGCCCCGATCCCGGGTGGCGCAGCGTCCAGTCGCTTTACGACGACCGTCGGTTGCTCGACTCGTTGGTGGAACGCGTACGGACCCGGATCGGCGCCCGGGAGTCGCGGGTTGCCGCCTCTATCCTGTTCCAGGCTCACGCCGCTCGGCTGTGGTCGGTGTCGCTCGGCGCACTTGTACAAGACGGTCTGATCCCAGACCTGGACCCCGACACCCTGCTGTGGCGCGACCAGGAGGGATCCGTCCGCCTGCACCTCGAACGGACCGAAGGCTGGCAGGGGGAGCGGGTCGAGGATCTGCTGCTGAGCGACGTCGTCATCGACCACCTGGCCCCGATGGTCGCCGCGGTGCCCCGGCTCTGGCCGCTCTCGGACCGGCTGCTGTGGGGAAACGCGGCGTCTGCGCTGCTCGGCACGGCGCGGATGCTCGATGGCGCCGCAGCCGGACCCGCCCGCCGGGTGGCCGACCGGCTGCTGGCCCGGCCGCCGTTGCGCGAGACCATCGAGGAGCGACGCGACGGCGAACACCGGCGGCGCAGTTGCTGCCTCTACTACCGGGTCCCCGGCGGCGGCTTCTGCGGCGACTGTGTGCTGCCCCGATCCGCTGCCGTCTCCTCCTCCGACAAGGCGGGGGAGGACACGTGAGCGCCGGCGGAAGCGGCTGGATGAGCTGGTCGAGCGGCAAGGACAGCACGTTTGCCCTGCACACGGTGCGAGCCGCTGGTGAAACGTCGATCACCGGCCTGCTGACCACCGTCAACACCAGTGCCGACCGGGTGGCGATGCACGCGGTGCGTCGGGTGCTGCTTGAGGAACAGGCGGCGGCACTCGGCCTGCCTCTGCACGTCATCGAGCTGCCGTGGCCGTGTTCCAACGACGTGTACGAGCGGCAGATGGCCGATGCCCTGGAGACGATGAAGCAGGCAGGTGTCGGGCATCTCGTCTTCGGCGACCTGTTCCTCGACGACGTCCGGGCATACCGGGAGCGCGCGATGGCGGGAACGGGAGTCGAGCCGATGTTCCCGCTGTGGCGCCGGCCAACCGCCGAGCTGGCCGGTGAGATGCTGGCGGACGGCATTCGCGCCGTCATCACCTGCGTCGACCCGGCGCAGGCACCCGGGAGTTCGCGGGCCGCTGGTTCGACGAGGATCTCCTGCGTGAGCTTCCCGCAGGTGTCGACCCGTGCGGAGAGCGCGGGGAGTTCCATACGTTCGTGGTCGACGGACCAGGTTTCGCGACGGCCCTCGACGTGGTGGTCGGCGAGATCGTCGAGCGGGACGGGTTCGTCTTCGCCGACGTCCTCCCAGCCTGAGCGACGATGTCCGGCCCGGACTTCGACGGCTCAGACCTCGACGGCCCGGACCTCGACAGCTCAGACCTCGACAGCAATGTCTGCGCGCGCCGGCACGATGCCCGGATGACACAGGCCGGCGAGTGCCTCCACCCCGTCGACGAGCCGGGGACCGGGCCGTACGAACGCGGCGTCGGCGTCGACCGCCCACACCGGGATGCCAGCTGGCAGCCGCCTTCGTACGCCGGACGCGACATCGACAGCGGCCGGTAGGTCATAGCCGCACGGTGAGATCACGACGACGTCGGGGCTGCTGCCCGCGACCTGATCCCATGTCGTCGCCTCCGAGCGGTGGCCGGACCGGCCGAGAGCGGGTGTTGCGCCGGCCGCCCGCACCATGTCGGGCACCCAGTGCCCCGCGGTGAACGGTGGATCGGTCCATTCGAGCACGGCCACCCGTGGCCGTGGCTCGTCCGCGACGGACGCCGCCACCCCGCCGAGCCGGGACCGCAGCTGCCGCACAAGCTGTTCAGCCACGGACTGCTGACCCGCCGGTCGGGCAACCGTCTCGATGGAGACGAGCACCTCTTCGAGGGTGTGTGGATCGACGGTCAGGACCTGCGCCTGGCAGCCGAGGTGCTCGAGGGCCGCATCGACGTTGCTGACGTCCACCGCACAGACCGCACACAGATCTTGGGTCACGACCAGGTCCGGGTCGAGATCGCGCAACGCCCCCTCGTCCAGCCGATACAGGTCCTCACCGGCGGCCATCCGCGCCCGGACCTCGGCGTCGATCTGTTCGGGAGTCGACCCGGCGGTCAACGTCGAGGTCGAGACGATCCGGCGTGTCCGAGCCTCGGGAGGGAAGTCACACTCAAAGGTGACCCCGACGACGTCATCGCCGGCGCCCACGGCGAACAGGATCTCTGTCGTCGACGGAAGTAACGAGACGATCCGCACCCGCGCGAGGCTATCAGGGTCGAGCCCGGAGTCAGCTTGCCCGAGTCACGGCCGCCGAAGGATCTCGGTGTGGGTGGTGAACCGCTGGAGCGCCGACGGGTCCGGAGCGACCCCGAGGCCGGGACCGTTCGGTACGGCCACGTGACCGTCCGTCATCACGATCGGCTCGGTGATGTCTTCGTCGAAGAACCGGTCGCTTCCCGACACGTCACCTGGCAACGTGAACCCAGGCAGCGCGGCAAGCGCGATGTTGGCGGCGCGCCCGAGTCCCGTCTCGACCATTCCGCCGCACCACACCGCGATCCCGTTCGCTCGGGCAAGGTCGTGGATGCGGGTGGCTTCGAGGTAGCCGCCGACCCTACCGGCCTTGATGTTGATGATCCGGCACGCCTCGAGCGCGATCGCGTCCGCCGCCGTCTCGACGGAGGTGATGGACTCGTCCAGGCAGATCGGAGTCCTCAGGATCCGCGCGAGTTCGGCGTGCTGGCGGAGGTCCTCGTCGCCCAACGGCTGCTCGACAAGGAGCAGGTCGAACGCATCGAGCCGGCCCAGCTGCGGCGCGTCGGACAGTCGGTACGCCGTGTTGGCGTCCACCTGGAGCGGGATGTCGCCGAACCGTTCGCGGACCGCCCGCACCGGCTCGACATCCCAGCCGGGTTCGATCTTCAGCTTGATCCGGATATACCCGGCGTCGACGTATCCCGCAACCTCGTCGAGCAGTTCGGGGATGCTGTCGGCGATTCCGACGGACACACCCGACGGCACCTTGTCGTTGACAGCACCGAGATACCGGGACAGCGATTCGTCCCTGCCGCGCAGCTCGGCATCCAGGACCGCGAGCTCAACGGCGGCCTTGGCCATCCGGTGGCCCCTGATCGGAGCGAACATCCGAGCGACGTCGGTCGCACAGACGTCGACCGCGCCGAGCAAACCCGGTGCAATGAACCGACGAACCACATCGGCCGCACCGACGACGTACTCCGACGAGTAGCCAGGGACCGCACCGGCGACACACTCACCCCAACCCTCGAGACCGTCGCCGACGACGCGCAGCAGCAGTGCGACCTTGTCGGCCTCGATCCCCAACGAGGTTCGGAAGGGCCGTACCAGCGGCAGCTGGACCGTGCGCAGCTCGACGAGCTCAATCCGCACCGCAGGCACCGCCGGGAAGGTCGATCACGTAACGATTGTGCCGGTCGAAACCGGACACGTGCCCACCACCGGCGATCGCGGCGCCGAGCGTGCCGCGCACGGCGCGGCGCCAGTCGCGACCTAGGTCCGCGTCGGCGCGGCGAACCGCGAGGATGTCATCCGGTATCTGCACGGTCACCCGAGCCGCCGACGGCAGCCGCGGCGGGCCCACGGGTCGGCCCTCGATCTCCGTCAGCGCCGCCGCGGCCGCCCCGATCGTCTGGATTGTGCCGGCGTCACCCGCGCAGGCGCGAACGACGCCAGGGTCACGCAGGTGCCACGACACCAGCAGCCGGTCGCTGCCTTGACCCGCGTTGACGGGGTCGGGCATGTCGCCGTAGAAGTCCTCCGCGTAAGCCTGAACGACGGCGCGGAGCTTCATCAGGTTGAAGTGGGCGTTGCGGGCGACCAACGGGTCGAACGACCAGGCGATCTCGCCGATGCCGTGCTGCAAAGCCCAGTCTCGTTGGTGCAACTTGAGCCGGAGGCCGACCCCACGCCCACGCCCCGAGGACCGCACGCCCGTTACGTCGGAGTGCAGCGATCGGCCGATGGGGGTGCCGAGGAAGCCGACCGATGCGCCGACGACCTCTGCGCACTCCTCGGCGACCGCGACGTAGTTCCCGGCGTGTGACAGAGCGCGTAGGTGCTCCAGGCTGATCGGAGGCGGTCCCTCGTTGCCCCACACCTCGTCGAGCAGCTCGACCACGGCACGAAGGTCCGCCAGCTCGGTCACCGTCCGGACGGCGATGGCGCTCATTGCTCAGACAATAGTGACCGTCGGGCGGGTGCGCGGGCGTAGTTTGGGATCATGACGACGCCGCAATGGATTGCAGGAGAACCCGTCGACGGTGCAGACCCGCTCGAGGTCCGCAGCCCGTACGACGACCGGCTCGTCAGCACGACCACGTACGCCACGCCCGAGCAGGTCGAGCAGGCGGTGGCCGCCGCTGACGGAGTCAAGGAACAGGCAGCCGGGCTGCCGATTCACGTCCGTGCCGCCGCCCTGCGGCAGGTGAGCGCCCGGCTGCGGGAACGCGCCGACGAGATCGCCGACCTGATCACCAGCGAGAACGGCAAACCGTTGCTGTGGGCGAAGGGAGAGGTCGGGCGCGCGGTGTCCGTCTTCGAGATCGCGGCCGACGAGACCCGCCGCTGGTCGGGAGAGGTGATGCGTCTCGACACCGACGAGACTGCCGAAGGCCGGCTCGCGTACGTACGGCAGGTGCCGAGGGGACCGGTTCTCGCCATCTCACCGTTCAACTTCCCGCTCAACCTGGTCGCTCACAAGGTCGCCCCCGCCATCGCGGTCGGCGCGCCGGTCGTCGTCAAGCCGGCCCCCAAGACACCCCTGTCGGCGCTGCTGCTCGGCGAGCTGCTGAGCGAGACCGAGCTGCCGGCCGGAATGGTGAGCGTGGTCAACGTACCCAACGAGCAGGCCGCCGGCCTGGTCGCCGACGAACGGCTCCCCGTCATCTCGTTCACCGGCTCGGGTCCGGTCGGCTGGTCCATCGCGGACACGGTTCCCCGCAAGCACGTGGTCCTGGAGCTCGGTGGGAACGCGGCCGCGGTGGTGTGCGCCGACTGGAACACCGACGACCAGCTCGACTGGGCGGCCGAGCGGATCGCGTTGTACTCCAACTACCAGGCCGGGCAGTCCTGCATCGCCGTCCAGCGGGTGCTCGTCGCAGCCTCCTTGTACGACGACTTCCGCGCCCGGCTGCTCGACGCCGTCGGCGCCCTTGTCGTCGGCGACCCGGCCGATCCCGCGACCCAGGTCGGGCCGGTCATCGACGATGCCGCTGCCGACCGGATCGAGTCCTGGGTCACCGCGGCGGTCGACGCCGGCGCAACCGTCGCGACGGGCGGCAAGCGCGACGGCACGACGATCGCGCCCACCGTGCTCGAAGACGTCCCGCGCGACCAGGATGTGTCCTGCTCCGAGGTTTTCGGGCCGGTGATGGTGCTTGAGCGGTTCGGGGACGTGGACGACGCCGTACGCCGGGTGAACGACTCCGCGTATGGACTACAGGCGGGCGTGTTCACGGGCGAGACAGCAACGGCGTTCCGGATGCACCGCGATCTCGAGGTCGGTGGTGTCGTCGTCGGCGACGTCCCGAGCTACCGTGCCGACCAGATGCCGTACGGCGGCGTCAAGGAGTCCGGGGTCGGACGCGAAGGGGTCCGTTACACGATGCGTGACTACACCTATGAACGGGTGATGGTGTTGACTGGTTTGCCGTTGTAGGTCGGCGTTGTCGGACACGTCCCGAGGGGAGGTCGGATGGCGCAGGAGCTCGTGGCGGAGCTGGTGGCGAGCGTCCTCACGGTGGTCGCCGAGGTCGGAGACCGGATCGAGGCCGGGGACATGGTCGTCATCCTGGAATCCATGAAGATGGAGATCCCCGTGCTCGCCGAGGAGCCCGGGGTCGTCGTCGACATTCCTGTCCGCCGAGGCGATGTCGTCCAGGAGGGCGACGTCCTCGCCATCCTGGACTGACCGAGGGGTGTCCGACACCCGCGCTCCTCGACCGGTTGAGAGGATCGACCGATGACCCGTTCCACGACGCCGACCGATGTGCTCGACGTCGTCGTCCTCGGGTCGACAGGTTCGGTCGGGACGCAGGCCCTGGACGTCGCCCGGTCCCACCCCGAGCGGTTCCGGATCGCCGGTCTCGCCGCCGGCGGAAGCGACCCCGCGCTGCTCGCGCGACAGGTGGTCGAGTTCTCGCCTCCGGTGGTGGCGCTCGCCGACCCGGACGCCCTTGACGGTTTCGAGGTGGCCCTCGACCGGCTTCGCGGCGACCGGTCGCACCACGACCGGACCGACGTGGCGGCTCCGCTGGTTCTCCTTGGCCCGGACGCCGCCGCCGACCTCGCGTCCGCGCCGGCGGACGTCGTCCTCAACGCCGTCAGCGGTGCCGCGGGCCTCGACGCGACCCTTTCCGCGCTCGACGCCGGCCGTCGGCTCGCGCTCGCTAACAAGGAGTCGCTGATCATCGGTGGCGACCTCGTCGTCGGTCGCGCCGAGCCCGGCCAGATCGTCCCGGTCGACTCCGAGCACTCCGCGTTGAGCCAGTGCCTGCGCAGTGGCCGGCTGGACGAGGTACGCCGGCTGCTGGTCACCGCCGGCGGCGGGCCGTTCCGTGGACGTACCCGCGACCAGCTCCGCGACGTCACGGCGGCCGAGGCTCTCTCGCACCCCACCTGGTCGATGGGCCCGCTGATCACCACGAACTCGGCGACCCTGGTGAACAAGGGTCTGGAGGTGATCGAGGCCAACCTGCTGTTCGGGATCGACTTCGACCGGATCGAGGTCGTCGTACACCCGGCGTCGATCGTCCACTCCATGGTCGAGTTCGTCGACGGTACGACGATGGTGCAGGCCGGCCGACCCGACATGAGACTTGCCATTGCGTATGCGCTCACCGACGGTGACCGCCTCGAGCTGTCGACGGCGACCCTCGACTGGACGGCCCCGCGGACGTGGGAGTTCGAGCCCGTAGACCACGACGTCTTCCCTGCGATCGAGCTGGCGGTCGAGGCTGGACGGCAGCGGGGGCTGATGCCGGCCGTCTTCAACGGCGCGAACGAGGCGCTGGTGGGTGCGTTCCTGGCCGGCCGGCTGTCGTTCCTCGAGATCGCGGACACCATTGCTGTGGTGATGCACTCCGACGACGTACCCTCGTCAGGGGAGCACCCCACCCGAGACGAGGTTGTCCAGGCCGACTCTTGGGCGCGCGAACACGTGGCCGCCCTGCTGGGCGCTCGTCGAGCGCAGACGATTTCGGAGGTCAGCGACCGGTGACCGCGGTGTTCTATGCACTCGGCGTGATCTTGTTCGCGCTCGGCGTCATCATGTCCATCGCCCTGCACGAGGTCGGCCACATGTGGCCGGCGAAGAAGTTCGGGGTGAAGGTGCCGCGGTACTTCGTCGGCTTCGGCAAGACCGTCTGGTCGATCAAGCGTGGCGACACCGAGTACGGCGTGAAGATGTTCCCGGTCGGCGGGTTCGTCCAGCTTTCGGGAATGCTTCCGCCAGCCAAACGTGATGCCGAGGGCCGAGCCAAGACGGCCGGCACCGGCTTCTTCGGGCGGATGATCGCGGACGCGCGCGCTGCCGAGTACGAGAAGATCGGTCCGCAGGACCAGGATCGGCTGTTCTACCAGCGGGTCTGGTGGAAGAAGGTCATCGTGATGGCCGGAGGACCGATGGTCAACGTCCTCCTCGCGATCATCTTCCTGACCACGGTCTTCGTCGGCTTCGGAATTCCGCAGACGGTGCCGAGAGTCGACACCGTCTACGACTGCGTGATCCCGGCCTCGTCGCAGCGGACGACGTGCGCCGCCGGGGACAAACCGTCGCCAGCGGTCAAGGCAGGGCTGCGGCATGGCGACATGATCGTCTCGGTCGACGGCAAGCGACTCAGCTCGTGGACCGACATCCAAGAGGCGATCCGCAGCCGCCCGAACCGGTCGGTCGCGATCGGGGTGGTCCGGAACGGCAGAGCGCTGACACTGCACACCGTGCTCGCCCGCAACACGCAGATCGACCTCACCGACCCGACGAAGTACGTCCGGGTCGGTTACCTGGGCATGCTGCCCAGCGAGCAGACGAAGCGCCAGAGTGTCGGGTTCGTGTTCACGACCATGGGGGACTACACCCAGCGCACCGGATCCGCGATCGTCGACCTGCCCGGCCGGATGGTGGGCGTGTTCAAGGCCGCACTCGGCGTCCAGAAGCGTGACGTCAACAGCCCGATGAGTGTCGTCGGCGCGAGCCGGGTCGCCGGAGAGGTCGCATCCGAGCCCTCCGTCAGCTGGGTGGACCGGGCGGCTCTGCTCCTTCAGCTGCTCGGCGTCATCAACTTGTTCATCGCACTGTTCAACTTCATCCCCCTGCTGCCGCTCGACGGCGGTCACATCGCGGGAGCCTTGTACGAAGCCGCCCGGCGTGGGCTGGCGCGTCTGCGCGGACGGCCCGATCCCGGCTACGCCGACGTGGCCAAGATGCTCCCGATCGCATACACGATGGCCGCCGTGCTGCTGGTGATGGGTGTCGTCTTGATCTGGGCGGACATCGTCAATCCGATCACCTTGCGAGGTTGACGTGACGGCAATCGATCTCGGGATGCCAGCGAGCCCGGCGCCGGTGCTCGCACCTCGCCGCGTGACCCGCCAGATCAAGGTGGGCAAGGTGCCGGTCGGTGGCGACGCACCGGTGTCGGTGCAGTCGATGACCACGACCAGGACGACCGCCATCGACGCAACGCTCCAGCAGATCGCCGAACTGACAGCGACCGGTTGCGACATCGTGCGGGTTGCCGTGCCGTCACAAGACGATGCCGAAGCGCTTCCGGCGATCGCCCACAAGTCGCAGATCCCGGTCATCGCAGACATCCACTTCCAGCCCAAGTACGTCTTCGCGGCGATCGACGCCGGCTGCGCCGCCGTCCGCGTCAACCCGGGCAACATCCGCAAGTTCGACGACCAGGTGAAGCAGATCGCGCAGGCCGCGAAGGACGCGGGCGTGTCGGTACGGATCGGCGTCAACGCCGGATCGCTCGACCCCCGTCTGCTCGCGAAGTACGGCAAGGCCACGCCGGAGGCGCTCGTCGAGTCCGCCGTGTGGGAGGCGTCGCTGTTTGAGGAACACGACTTCCACGACTTCAAGATTTCCGTCAAGCACCATGATCCCGTCGTGATGGTCCAGGCGTACGAACAGCTCGCCGAGCGAGGCGCCTGGCCGCTGCATCTCGGTGTGACCGAGGCCGGACCTGCCTTCCAGGGCACGATCAAGTCGTCGGTTGCGTTCGGTGCGTTGCTCAGCAAGGGGATCGGCGACACGATCCGGGTTTCCCTGTCGGCCCCACCCGTTGAGGAAGTCAAGGTCGGCATCCAGATCCTCCAGTCGCTCAATCTGCGGCCGCGGAAGCTGGAGATCGTGTCGTGCCCGTCGTGCGGGCGCGCCCAGGTCGACGTATACAAGCTCGCCGACGAGGTGACGGCGGGACTCGAGGGCATGGAGGTGCCGCTTCGGGTCGCCGTGATGGGCTGCGTTGTCAACGGTCCGGGGGAGGCGCGAGAGGCCGACCTGGGCGTCGCCTCGGGCAACGGCAAGGGCCAGATCTTCGTCAAGGGACAGGTGATCAAGACCGTCCCGGAGAGCCAGATCGTCGAGACGCTGATCGAAGAGGCGATGCGCATCGCCGATGAGATCGGCGAATCCGTAGACGGGGCGAGCCCGTCCGTCACCGTCTCCTGACGCGGGCCGCCGAGGGACGTGACACGGTGAGCCACCCCGAATCTGCCCAATGGCTGGGACTTCGCGAGATAGTACGTCGCGAAGTCCCAGCCATTGGGCAGGTCGAGGTGCACCAGGCGGCTGACGACTGACATGTCCGAGCCGCCAGCCGCCGACGGGTCGCTCCGCTTGGATCGCGAGTTCCGGACGTATTTCACGGCCCGCACGCTGTCCTTGCTCGGGAACATCATCACGCTGATCGCGCTGCCCGTCCTCGTCTACCGGATCAGCGACTCGGCCCCGCTGACCGCGAGCATTGCATTGCTCGAGTCCCTGCCGTACCTGCTCTTCGGGCTGTTCTCGGGTGCCTTGGCTGATCGTTGGGACCGACGCAAGGTGATGGTCGTCGCTGACTGCCTGGACGCCGTTGTGATGGCCTCCGTGCCGGTTGCGCACTTTCTCGGGTTGCTGACGGTGCCGCATCTGATGGTCGTCGCGTTCGTCGTACCTGCGATCGCGGTCTTCTTCGACGGCGCGAACTTCGGTGCACTGCCGGTCCTGGTCGGACGGCGGCGGATCGCGAAGGCGAACGCGGTGGTGTTCTCCGCCAGTACCGTTCTCGAGATCGTGCTGCCGTCCCTCGTCGGCTTGGCGCTTGCCGTCTTCCATCCGGCAACGCTGCTTGCCGTCGACGCGTTGAGCTTCGCTGCGTCGGCAGCGCTGATCCGGATGATCAACCGACCGCTGTACGACCAGGCCCGCGCGCGGACCACGACGACGGTTCGGTCCGTGCTCGCGGACATCCGGGTCGGGCTGAAGTTTCTGGTCAACCATCGGGGCGTCCGTACGATGACGCTGGTCGGATTCGTGCAGTGCCTGTCCGGCGGCGGGTTCGTGGCCCTGATGGTCGTGTGGTTCGACCGGGTGCTCCACATCGGTACGTCAGGCTGGCGGTTCGGGGTCGTCTGGAGCGGTTGGAGTGCTGGCGCCCTGGTCGCGTCGGCGGCATTGCCGAACCTGCTCGACCGCGTCACGCCTGCACGCATCACGTTGGCGGCGTTGCCGTTCTCCGCCGTACTCGGAGTGCTCACGGCATTCGCACCGAGCTGGCCGGTTGCCGCGCTCGGGCTCACGGCGTGGTCGATGGCGTACACGCTGGTCGTCGTCAACGCGATCTCGTACCGGCAGATGGTGACGCCTGAACCGTTGCTGAGCCGCGTCAACACTGCGGCGCGGATGCTGGCGTGGGGACTCGGGTGGACCGGCGGTGCCGGACTCGGCGGCGCGCTGAGCGGCTGGCTCGGCGTCCGCAACGCGATGGTTGTGATGGCCATGTTCGGCGTGGTCGCGGTCGCCGTCGCCTGGACGTCACCGTTGCGGCGTGGGATGGTCCCGACCAGCGCAGTGGAAGCCGATGCGGAGGGGTCGTCAGCACAGGCGCCGAGTGCGTCCACCTGAGTCGTCAGGTCCGACGCCTTCGGTCAGAGCATGACGGTGGCGAAGGTGCCGACGGACTTGAACCCGACCCGCTCGTACGACCGGATCGCGGATGTGTTGTACGCGTTGACGTACAGCGAGACCGTCGGAGCGAACTTGGCCTGTGCCCAGGTGGCGACGGCGGCCATGCCCGGTGCGGCGAGCCCGCGCCCGCGGTACCTCGGGTTGACCCAAACTCCCTGCACCTGGGTCGCGGACGGCGTGACCGCACCGAGCTCCGCCTTGAAGATGACCTCGCCGTTCTCGATGTGGGTGAACGCAGCGCCGACGTCGATCAGCTGCGCCACCCGCGACCGGTACAGGCTGCGCCCTTGGGTCTCCGGAGACACCCCGACCTCTTCGGTGAACATCGCGACGCAGGCGGGGTACAGCACGTCGAGATCGCCCGCCGTCGCCTCTCGTACGTCCGGCGAGGGTCGGACGAGCGGCGGACCGGACAACGACATCAGGGGCTGATCCCACCGCAACGAGCGGGCCCTGCCCCACTCGGGTCCGACGATCGACCAGATGCGTCGCACCGCGTCCTGTGGCCCCACGAGCGACGAGCATCGACGGGGTTGGGTCAGTGCACGGTGGGCGAACGCCTCCGCGGCGCGAGGCGTCGCGGCCACCGGGGCGAGGTTGCCGGCGGCATGGCAGGCAGAGACCAGCTCGCCGTCCTCGTAATACCCCCAGATCTCGCCGCCGAGCAGGTGCGGCGCCATCCGGGTACGCCGGGCCCGGTGCTCGACGAAGACGTTCTCGACCGGATTCGTCGCCGACAATGCCAACAGCTGGTCGAGGTCGTCAGGGCCGAGGTCGCACAGCCCGTCGCGCGTTCGAAGCACCGTTCCGACCTCCGTCCGCGAATCGGCCGCCGTACTCCACGGTGGGAGCATTTCGAGAATAGCCGGGCAGGCGACCTTCGTTGGCGGCCGGCGCCACGCCGATGTAGCGTCGCCGCGGAAGGAAGGGGTGCTGAGTGCTCCGGAGGCCGAGGCGGGGGATGCGGTCACGCGGGGGGTCGGCGGCCGCGGTGCTCGCCGTCGCCGCGATGGCGACCGCGGTGCTCACCGTCGCCGCGATGGCGTCCGCGTGCACGTCCGGCCAACACGACGTCGCCCGTCCGACGGATACGACCCCGTCCTCGAGTGGCTCGAAGGTCGGCACCACCTCGACCCAGGCTCCGTTCGAGCACAAAGAGATCACCGTGCTCATCACCGGTGACATCGTCATTCACACGTCGGTGTGGTTGACCGCCGAAGCCGATGCGGCGAGGGAAGGCCGCGGTCGGCCCGACTTCCGCCCGATGTTCGCTTCGATCAGGCCCGACGTACGCGCGGCCGACCTGGCGGTCTGCCGGTTCCAGCTACCGGTGACCGACCCGGGCGGCCCGTACCTCAACTACCCGGTTTTCGCGAGCCCGCCCGAGATCATCAATGCGCTCAAGGCCACCGGGTACGACGCATGCACGACGGCCGGAAACCACAACCTCGACCAGGGCTGGACGGGAATCGAGCGGACCGTCGCCACGTACAACCGGGTCGGATTGCCGCAGACCGGCATGTCGACCTCCCGCAAACAGAACCGCAGACCGCTGATCCTGGACGTCAAGGGCGTCAAGGTTGCCCTCCTCTCCTATAGCTACGGCACCAACGGGATACCGGTTCCGAGCGACGAACCCTGGTGTGTCCGGCTGATCAACCCGAAGCGAATGATCGCCGACGCGCACAAGGCGAAGCAGTTGGGGGCGGACATCGTCTTGATGGATGTCCATGCCGGTACGGAGTACGACCACACCCCGAACCAGGAGCAGCTGGACGTCGTCGACCAGGTCAGCAGATCGCCGGACATCAACCTGTTGTACGGCGCGCACCCCCATGTCACCCAGCCGTTCGCCGTCGTACACCACAAGTGGGTCGCGTACTCGCTCGGCAACCTGGTCGCGCAGCAGCACATCGACGGCACGTACTACAGCGCGATGGCGCGGTTCACGTTCGTCAACCATCCCGGCGGCTCGTGGACCGTACGGCGGGCGCGATTCATCCCGACTCTGACGACTGACGACGCGTCTGCGATGCGCATCCTCAATGCGCCGCGGGCGTTGCATGATCCCGCCCTGTCGGCATGGCGACTGCAGCTGCAGGCGGCGATCACCAACACCACCGCCGTCGTCGACGGCCTGAATGCCCGTCGGCACGGCCTGCGGATGGGTCGTTAGCCGAGTGGTCGACGAGACATGGCTACGCGACCGGCTGACGCTGGCGACGCATCCACGGTCGGCGACCTACGACCCGCAGTGGATGGTCGACAACTGCATGGGCCCCAACCCGTTGTGGCTGTTGGAGGACCTCGCCCGCGACCTCCGGCTCGAACCCGGTATGCGCGTCCTCGACCTCGGCTGCGGAACCGCCATGACGTCGGTCTTTTTGGCCAAGGAGTACGGCGTCACCGTGTGGGCGGCCGACCTGTGGGTGCGACCGGAGGAGAACGCGCCGCGGATCGCCGACGCGGGTGTGTCCAACCGGGTGTTCCCGCTGCACACGGAGGCGCACGACCTGAAGTTCGCCCCAGGGTTCTTCGACGTGATCGTGAGTGTCGACGCGTACCAGTACTTCGGCACCGACGACCTCTACATCGGGTACGTCACGAGGTTCCTGCGGCCGGGCGGTCAGCTCGGGATCGCCGTACCGGGGACGACGAAGGAGCTGACGAAGGTCCCACGTCACCTGGAGCCGTTCTGGGAGTGGGACTTCATGGCATTCCACTCGGTGGGCTGGTGGCGTAACCGCTGGGAGCTTTCCGGGCAGGTCGAGGTGACGAGCGCCCGCGAGCAGCAGGACGGCTGGCGGCTCTGGCACCGGTGGAGCAAGGCATGCGCGCAGGCGAGCGACGACGACTTCGTCCGGAAGGGGTCGCTTCGCGACATCGAGATGCTTGCCACCGATGCCGGCCAGATCTTCGCTTTCCCGCTGGTCGTCGGCCGGCGTCCCGATCGCTGATCTCATTCGACTTGTCGGCGCGCCATCGGGTGATAGCCCCATGACGTACCGACAAGTCGCAGGACGACGGCGGATAGTCTCGGCATCGTCCACCGTCCCGGCCACCTCGCCCGGCCGGCGGCACCCGGAGGCAGATGGGAGCGCATCGTGATCTTGCGGATGTCAACGCTGTTCGTTCGGACCCTGCGAGACGATCCGGTCGACGCCGAGGTCCCGAGCCACCGGTTGCTGGTCCGGGCAGGCTACATTCGCCGGGTCGCGCCGGGCATCTACTCCTGGCTGCCGTTGGGCTATCGCGTGCTGCGCAAGATCGAGAACATCGTCCGGGAGGAGATGAATGCGTTCGGAGCGCAGGAGCTCCACTTCCCGGCACTCATCCCGCGCGAGCCATTCGAGGCGACCGGCCGATGGGAGGAGTACGGCGAGAGCATCTTCCGGCTCAAGGACCGCAAGGGCGCCGACTACCTGCTCGGTCCGACGCATGAGGAGCTCTTCACGCTCGCGGTCAAGGACCTGTACTCGTCGTACAAGGACCTGCCGCTGTCGATCTACCAGATCCAGACGAAGTACCGTGACGAGCCGCGTCCGCGTGCCGGCATCCTGCGCGGTCGAGAGTTCGTGATGAAGGACTCGTACTCCTTCGATCTGAGCGACGAGGCGTTCTTGGTGTCCTACCAGGCCCATCGAGATGCGTACATCCGGATGTTCGACCGGCTCGGGCTCGAGTACGTGATCGTGGCGGCACTGTCCGGCGCGATGGGCGGCTCCGCGAGCGAGGAGTTCCTTGCGGTCGCCGACGTCGGCGAGGACACATACGTACGCTGCCCGAACTGTGACTACGCCGCCAACGTCGAGGCGGTCAAGGTGCCGGTTCCCGATCCCGTCCCGTACGACGACGCTCCCGCGGCACACGTCGAGGACACCCCGGACACGCCGACGATCGAGACGCTCGTCGACCACCTCAACGCCGAGTTTCCGCGTACGGATCGCCGATGGGCGGGCTCGGACACGTTGAAGAACGTGCTCGTGGTCGTGCGCCAGCCCGGGGGAGAACGTGAACCGCTGGCGATCGGCGTACCCGGCGACAGGGAGATCGACGCCAAGCGGCTGGGGGCTCAGTTCGAGCCTGCCGCGGTGGAGCCGTTCGATGAGGCCGACTTTGCCGCCAACCCGGTACTGGTGAAGGGATACATCGGACCGGGTGTCCTCGGCGAGAAGAATGCGTCGGGTATCCGCTACCTGCTCGACCCGCGGATCGTCGAGGGCACCCGCTGGGTGACCGGCTCCGACGAGCCCGGTCGACACGTGATGGACCTGGTCGCCGGTCGCGACTTCAGTGGCGACGGCCCGATCGAAGCCGCCGAGGTCCGCACCGGTGATGCGTGCCCTGTGTGCGGACATCCGCTCGAGACGGCCCGCGGGATCGAGATGGGCCACATCTTCCAGCTGGGTACGAAGTACTCCGACGCGCTCGGGCTCCAGGTGCTCGACGAGAACGGCAAGCTCGTCACGGTGACGATGGGCTGCTACGGCGTGGGTGTGTCCCGTGCCGTCGCCGCCATCGTCGAGAGCTCACACGACGACGCCGGAATCGTGTGGCCGCGCGCGGTGTCGCCTGCCGACGTGCACGTCGTCGCGACCGGCAAGGGTGAGGATGTGTTCGCAGCCGCGAACGAGATGGCCGGTGCCCTCGACGCGTCGGGTGTCACCGTGCTGTACGACGACCGCCGCGGGGTCTCGCCAGGGGTCAAGTTCAACGACTCGGAGCTGATCGGCGTGCCGACGATCGTGGTCGTCGGCCGCGGACTCGCCGACGGGGTCGTCGAGGTCAAGGACCGCCGTACCGGCGAACGCGACGACGTGCCGGTCGGGGACGCCGTCTCACATCTGTGTGCCGTGGTGCGTGGGTAGGCGCCCGTGAGCGTCGTGCGGCGGCTGGTGCGGCGGAACTGGGAGCCGCCCGTTCGTCATACCCGAGACGTGGCGACCGCACCTCACCCAGGCTGTCTGCACTTCACCCAGGTAATTTCCTGGGTGAAGTGCAGACGTACCACGTAAACCTGGGAAAGCTGTGACAGCCGGGGCGGGGACGAGGCGAGAGGAGTCGGATGCGGGGCGGGGACGAGGCGAGAGGAGTCGGATGGTGGCGGTCGAGGCGGTGATCTTCGACTGGGGTGGCACGCTCACCCCTTGGCGGACCGTCGACTACCGGCTGGAATGGCGTACGGTCGCCGAGGTGGCCGGCGCCCCCGGCGAGGTGGAATCACTCACCGCCCGGTTGCTCGAGTCGGCGCAGACGGTGTGGAACCGCGCCCGCGACGAGCACACGAGCGCCACCTTCGAGGAGATCTGCGCCGCCGCGGGGGTTGTTGCGACCGACGCCCACGCGGCTGCCTACCGCGCATTCTGGGAGCCGTCGACGTACACCGATCCGGACGTACGGCCCTTGTGGGAGGCATTGCACGACCGCGACATCAAGGTCGGAGTGCTGTCGAACACGATCTGGCCCCGTTCGTGGCATGAGGAGATCTTCGAGCGCGACGGTGTTGCCCACCTGGTCGACGGGTCGGTTTACACGTCGGAGATCCCCTGGACGAAACCCGATCCGCGCGCCTTTCTGGCGGCGATGGAATCAGTAGGGGTGACCGATCCCGCCGGATGCGTCTTCGTCGGGGACCGGATCTTCGACGACATCCACGGCGCAAACGTGGTCGGCATGCGCGCCGTGTTCGTCCCGCACAGTGACATCCCGGACGCCCAGATCGGGCACATCCGCGGAACGCCGGATGCAGTGATCAGCCGGTTGGCGGACCTGCTCCAGGTCCTCGCCCCCGACGGCCCTTCGACCGCGTAGAGTGTCGTCGCCGCACCGCGGCGAACCAACATCCGAAGGCTCCTCGGGAGATCTCAAGGTGAGCAACCAACCGCCCCTCGAGGGTCCGCCGGGCCAGGGTCCGCCAGACCAGGGTCCGCCAGACCAGGGTCCCCCAGGCCAGGGTCCGCCACCGGGGTACGGTCCGCCCCCGCCGTACGGTTCGCCGCCACCGGGGTACGGTCCGCCCCCGCCGTACGGTTCGCCTGCACCGGGGTACGGTCCGCCCCCGCCGTACGGTTCGCCTGCACCGGGGTACGGTCCGCCCCCGCCGTACGGTCAGCCGCCGCCCGACAAGAGGAGCAAGGCGCCGCTCCTGATCGCGCTCGGCGTCGTCGTTCTCGCGCTCGTTGCCGTCGGCGCGTTCGCCTTGACGAGGGGCGGCCCCGACGACGGCAAGCCAAGCTCGACCGATCCGGTGGCGACGGTCGAGGCCTTCATCACCGCTGCGAAGAACCACGACTGCAACGCCGCGCAACATCTCACCACAAGGGACTTTCAGAAGACGGCCGGCCGATGTGACCCCACGGGCCAGAGCTTCGTCGGTTTGAAGCTCGGCACACCGACCCTGGAGACCAAGAGCGCTGACACCGCGCACGTCTCACTCGACGTGACGTTTCGAGGCCGGAAGGTCAAGAGCGAGTTCTTCCTTCAAAAGGAGCAGGGCAAGTGGCTCATCGACGACGTCCATTGAGGAGATCGGCTGATGCAGCCAGCGGGTGGTGACATCGCGGTCGACGTCGCGGTCACGGTGTCGGAGACCACGATCCGAACCTTGGGACTGGCCTACCTGGCGGGCGGACTCGTCCTGCTTGTGCTGTCGGTCCTGGGCTGGGGCAACCGGCTGCTCAGCCTGGTCGTCGCATTGGTCGCCGGCGGCTACGGCTCCTACATCGTGTTCGGTAAGCCGGACGAGATCTTCGGTAGTTTCTACCTGCTTGTCGCCCCCGTCCTGATCGCCGTCAACGGGATCCGTCAGCACCTCGCCGAGCGGCAGGCGACACCGACCGGCCCACGGTCGGAGGCAGCCGCCGCCCCGCCTGCCGGGACACCGGACGTTCAGCCTCCCGACCAGTACGGTCGCTGAGACCCTGAGCGGGCGGTGAACGCTGCGAGCTGAGCGCCAGCCGTCGATATCCTCCCGCCGCGCGATGTGTGGATCGGCTCATCGCCGCCGCGTACCCGGGAACGGGGCGGGACGCGCGCCCCAAGACACCGCGGCGATCGCCGAGACTCCGACCGAGCGGGCGAGGTCCCGTCGAACGTTGCCCGAGCTCTCGGCGACCGCGGACGCGTACACGGCCGCGCACCGCTGTTCGATCAGCCGACCGAGTCTGACCGCCGCGGCCGCGGTCGTGACGTCGAACGAGGGATCGTAGGCCGGGAGGGCGGCGACCGGCTGGGCGCCAAGGGAGTCGAGCCTCGTCACCAGCTCGTCGCGGCGCTGACGGTGCGCGATCAGGTACGTCGTCGCCTGCCGGTCGTCGGGAGAGTCACGGCGGGTGTGGTTGACCACCGCGGCCACGATTCCGTACCCGTAGAGCGCGGCGTGCTCTGCCGCCAGGCAGGACTGAAGTGCACCGAGGTCGCTCATCGACCGGTCCGGAGAAGCTCGACCGTCACCGAGTGCGACGCCGCCATCGAAGCAAAGATCTGGGCGAGCGGCCCTGCCTGCGCCTGTACACACTGCTCGAGGCGCTGCTCGGCCGCATCCGAGCACGCCTTGATCAGGCTGTGCAGTGCCGACCGCGGCGCATGCGGATAGCTGAGGAAGCCAAGCGACCGGCTCGACGCCGGGGCCAAGGTGCGCAGCCACCGCAGATGCGCCTCGATGTTGTGTTGCAGATCTGCGAGCTTCGCCTCCGTCGTCGGATTCTGCTTGATGACGAGCTGGGCCTGGGCGAGCAGCAGCAACTCGGACTTCGCCGCTGCGGTGATCAGTGCGAGGTCGGAACTCGGTGCCGACGACGTCGCCGGCGGCAGCCGGTCCGGCTGGGGGCCCGTGGAGCCGTAGCATCCGGCCAGCAGCCCCGTCGAGACGGCGCCGCCTGCGCAGAGCAGGGCGCGCCTGGTGAAAACCTGCTCGAGCACACCGCGACCGTACCGGAGCCTGGCAGTCGAACCGATCGGAGCCGCGGCGCCAACAGCCCGTCGGCGCCCGATAGGCTGTGCCTGCGAGGACACCGTCGAAGCCTTGACAGCTTGACGACAACACCACATCGAGGAGGCCGTCGTGGCAGCCCAGCAGGCGACTGCGGAACTCCTCGCTTGTGTTGCGCCGGTCGTCTCCGACGCCGGCCTCGATCTGGAGGATCTCGAGGTGGTCGCGGCCGGACGTCGCCGGATCGTACGTGTCCTCGTCGACAAGGATGGCGGTGTCAGCCTCGACCTCATCGCCGCGCTCACCCATGTGGTCGGCGCATCGTTGGAGTCGTCGGATGCGATCGGCGGCCTGCCGTACACGCTGGAGGTGACTTCACCCGGCATCGACCGCCCCCTCACCGCGCCGCGACACTGGCGACGCAACGTCGGTCGGCTGGTCAAGGTGACCACGACCGACGGCACCGTGCGTACGGGCCGGATCACCACCGCAACCGACGAGGCTGTCACGGTCGAGCGTGACGGCTCGGAGGAGAGACTCGGGTACGACCAGGTCGCACGAGCCCAGGTACAGGTCGAGTTCAACCGGCCCTCGAACGCGCGAAGGGCCCAATGATGGACATCGACATGTCGGCGTTGCGCGCACTCGAGCACGAGAAGGAGATCGGGATCGACGTCCTGATCGAGGCGATCGAACAAGCCCTGCTGATCGCGTACGAACGGACGTCGGGCGCGGCCCAGGAGGCGCGCGTCGGGCTGGACCGCAAGACCGGCCATGTGACCGTCTTCGCCCGTGAGACCGACGAGGAGGGAAACCTGGTCCGCGAGTGGGAGGACACGCCCGAGGGGTTCGGCCGGATCGCCGCCAGCACGGCCCGACAGGTGATCTTCCAACGACTTCGCGAAGCCGAGGACGACCTTCGGTTCGGAGAGTTCTCCGGCAAGGAGGGCGACGTGATCTCCGGCGTCATCCAGCAGGGCCGCGATCCCGACCTGGTCCTCGTCGATGTCGGCAAGATCGAGGCATCGCTGCCGGCGGTCGAGCGGGTTCCGGGTGAACGGTACGAGCACGGCAAGCGACTTCGGTGCCTCGTCGTGTCGGTCAGGAAGGGCTTGAAGGGTCCGCAGGTGACGCTGTCGCGAACCCACCCCAACCTGGTGCGGAAGCTGTTCGCCCTCGAGGTACCGGAGGTCGCCGACGGAACGGTCGACATCGCGGGGATCGCCCGAGAGGCCGGGCATCGGACGAAGATCGCCGTACGATCGACGGTCGCCGGCGTCAACGCCAAGGGAGCCTGCATCGGGCCGATGGGCCAACGGGTACGGAACGTGATGACCGAGCTGCATGGCGAGAAGATCGACATCGTCGACTACTCCGACGATCCGGCCGAGATGATCGGCCACGCATTGTCCCCGGCGAAGGTCAGCAAGGTACTGATCGTCGACGCCGAGGCGCGCTCGGCCCGGGTGATCGTTCCCGACTATCAGCTGTCCCTGGCGATCGGCAAGGAGGGCCAGAACGTCCGGCTTGCCGCGCGGCTCACCGGATGGCGCCTTGACATCCGGTCGGACGAGAGCCCGGAGGCGGCGGCAGCACGTTCGGAGTAGCAGGCCGGCCACCCGGATACGCGCCCGGTCAACATCCGGTTCGGAACTCCGCTCCGGATGTGGGTAGACTCGGTGTCCGATGAGTCGCGCGGTTCCCGTACGCACGTGTATCGGGTGTCGGGAACGGGCGGCGAAGTCGGACCTCCTCCGGTTGGTCGTCATAGGTATGCCCATGCGGGTCGTACCCGATGACGATGGACGAGGTCACGGGCGGGGAGCCCACCTGCATCCCAGCCCACATTGCCTCGATCTCGCCACCCGGCGGCGGGCGTTCTCGCGGGCCTTTCGGCTCGAGGGGGCGCTCGACATCGGCGCCGTGAAGCGATGGGTCGAGGCGCACGAGCCAGGTCCGGCTGCACCCCGGTCGGACGACGAGACGGTACGAAAGCGGAGCACGAGCTCATGACATCTCGATGAGCCAAGTCTTTTCGATGAGACTGGCGCGATGAGCATGCACGCCGACACAGGGGTCCGTATCTAGGAAAGATTCGGACCTCGCCTGAAGGAGAACTGTGGCAAAGGTCCGGGTCTACGAGCTCGCCAAGGAGTTCGGAGTCGAAAGCAAGGCCGTGCTGGTCGCGCTCACCGACATGGGGGAGTTCGTCAAGTCGGCCTCCTCGACGGTCGAAGCGCCGGTCGTACGACGCCTGGAGTCGCTGCACGGCGAAGAATGGAAAGCCGCGGCAGCCGCAAAGGCTGCCAAGAAGGCCGCCAAGAAGGCGGCGGCGAAGCCTGCGGTCGTGGAGACCGCGACGGCCGAGCCGCCGGCCGTCGCAGCCGATCCACCGGGGCTCGTCGAGACGCCAGCGGTACGGGTTCCCGCCGTCGAGACGGCGTCCAACGGAGCGACCGGCCCCGTCACCGAGACACCGCCGGCAACCAGGCCGAGCCTGTCGACCGGACCGGCGGATGGCGCGACGGCACCGTCTCGACCGGTTGCACCCGGGCCGCGGCCGGCCGCTCCCCGCCCGGCTCGCACGACCGGCACCCCGAGACCCGGTAACAACCCCTTTTCGTCGACCCAGGGCATGCAGCGTCGGACGAGCCCCGGTCAGATGCCGCCCCGGCCGCCAGCCGCCCGCGGGACGGATCCGCGCACCACGCGACCCGGTGTCCCGGGGATGCCGCGACCCAATCCCGCGATGATGCCGCAGCAGGCGCCCGGCCAGTTCGGGCGCGGTCCCGGTTCCGATGCCCCCGGTGGTCGGGGTCCTCGAACCGGCGCACCGGCCCGCGGTGGTCAGAGCGGCTACGGCCAGGGTGGTCCCGGTGGCGGAGCCCCGTCGGGCGGACGGCCCAGTGGCGGTGGCCGCGGGAACCGTGGGTCGACCCAGGGCGCCTTCGGCCGACCGGGTGGCCCCTCGCGCCGAGGACGGAAGTCGAAGCGTCAGCGCCGCCAGGAATTCGACAACATGCAGGCGCCGAGCATTGGTGGCGTCCGCGTCCGCAAGGGTGAGGGCGAGACCGTACGGGTGCCGCGCGGCACGTCGCTCACCGACTTCGCCGACAAGATCGGCGTGGAGCCTGCGTCGTTGGTGCAGGTGCTGTTCCACCTCGGCGAGCTGCTGACCGCCACCCAATCCGTCAGCGACGAGACGCTCCAGCTGCTCGGCGAGGAGCTGAACTATCGCGTCGAGATCGTCTCACCCGAAGACGAGGACCGTGAGCTGCTCGAGTCGTTCTCGCTGGAGTTCGGAGAGGACGAGGGTGGCGAGGGCGCGCTTGCCCCGCGCCCGCCGGTCGTCACGGTGATGGGACACGTCGACCACGGCAAGACGAAGCTGCTGGACGCCGTCCGGGACGCCAACGTGATGGACAAGGAAGCTGGCGGGATCACTCAGCACATCGGCGCGTACCAGGTTTCGACGGAGGTCGACGGCCGGGAACGCAAGATCACCTTCATCGACACGCCCGGCCACGAGGCATTCACCGCTATGCGCGCCCGAGGCGCCCAGGCGACGGACATCGCCGTGTTGGTCGTCGCCGCTGACGACGGGGTAATGCCACAGACGATCGAGGCACTCAACCACGCCCAGGCAGCCGGAGTGCCGATCGTCGTGGCGGTCAACAAGATCGACAAGGAAGGTGCCGACCCGGCCAAGGTTCGCGGTCAGCTGACCGAGTACGGGCTGGTGCCCGAGGAGTACGGCGGCGACGCCATGTTCGTCGACGTGTCCGCGCGGACCGGCACCAACATCGAAAGCCTGCTCGAGGCGGTCGTCTTGACCGCCGACGCGGCACTCGACCTGCGCGCCAACCCGGCCCAGGACTCGCAGGGTCTCGTCGTGGAGGCACACCTCGATCGCGGTCGGGGACCGGTCGCGACCATCCTCGTCCAACGGGGCACCCTGCGCGTCGGCGACTCGATCGTCGCCGGTCCGGCGTACGGTCGGGTCCGCGCGATGCTGGACGAAAACGGTGACAACGTCAGCGATGCGCCGCCTTCACGGCCGGTGCAGGTGCTCGGCCTGACGCACGTTCCCGGTGCCGGCGACAACTTCATGGTCGTCACTGACGACCGTGTCGCCCGGCAGATCGCGGAGAAGCGCGAAGCTCGCGAACGCAGCGCACAGCTGGCGCGGCGTCCGCGTCGCCGCACGCTCGAGGAGTTTCTCGCCGGTGCTGGGGAGGGCGAGCCGAACGAGTTGCTGCTCGTGCTCAAGGGAGACGTCTCCGGGTCGGTCGAGGCTCTCGAGGACGCGCTGGCCCAGATCGATGTCGGTGCCGACGTCTCGCTGCGGGTGCTCCACCGAGGGGTGGGCGCCATCAACGAGAACGACGTCAACCTGGCGTCCGCGTTCAATGCCGTGATCCTCGGCTTCAACGTTCGGCCGGCCGGAAAGGCGGGCGACCTCGCCGACCGCGAGGGTGTCGAGATCCGTTACTACTCGGTGATCTACCAGGCCATCGACGACATCGAAGCCGCCTTGAAGGGAATGCTCAAGCCCGAGTACGAGGAGGTGTCCCTCGGCCGCGCCGAGGTGCGCGACGTCTTCCGGTCCTCCAAGGTCGGCACGATCGCCGGTTGCCTGGTCATCAGCGGAACGATCCGTCGCAACTCGAAGGCTCGGGTGCTTCGCGACGGTGCGGTCGCGGCGGACAACCTCGACATCTCGTCGCTGAAGCGGTTCAAGGACGACGCGACCGAGGTCCGCGAGGGCTTCGAGTGCGGGTTGACGTTGAGCGGGTTCAACGACATCAAGCTCGAGGACGTCATCGAGACGTTCGAGAGCCGAGAGATCCCACGCGCCTGAGCCGACTTGTCGGTACGTCACGGGGCTCCGACCTCGTG
>JBBSHE010000027.1:0-37580 GCA_038253325.1 Propionibacteriales bacterium | reverse complement strand
TCGTGCAGCGCAAAGTAGTGCGGTTCCTTCGGCTCTGTGACGAAGACGCGTGGATGTGAGCGCAGCCCTTCGACCAGCCCGGTGGTGCCAGATCGGGCCGCTCCCACGACCAGGAAGGTTGGCCCGGTCAGCGCGCTCACGAGTGGGCCTTCGGATCCTGGTGGAGGCGGATTGCCTCGTGGTACGCGCCTTCCAGCCGGTCGGCGACACCGGCGGGATCGAACATCGCCTCGGCCCGCTGCCGTCCCGCGCGGCTCTCGGCTCGATGGAGGGCAGGGTCGTCGAGCCGCCGGCCGAGCTCGCAGATCATCGCCGCCATGTCGCCGATCGGCACCACCGCACCAGCCGCCGGTAGCGGACCACGGTCGATCGTGTCGTGCGCGCCGTTGAATGCGGTTGCGACGACAGGGATGCCGCTCGAGAGCGCCTCCGCGACCGCGACTCCGACGGTCTCGTAGCGTGACGGGAGCACCATGACGTCGGCTGCGGCCAACCAGGCTTCGACGTCGGGGCTCTCTCCGACCGCATGGACGGTCACGCCCCATTGCGAACGGGCAATCCTCTGCAGCGGCTGGGCATCGCCACCGCCGACGAGGTACAGCACGCAGCCCTCCGGTCGTTGCTCCTCCCACGAGGCAAGCAGCAGGTCCTGGCCCTTCTGCCGGGTCAACCGGCCAACACAGATTGCCACCCGCGCCGCGTCGATGGCGAGCGCCCTGCGCAGCGCGGCACGTTCGGCGCCCGACACCGGGCGGAACCGATCGACGGCGACCGCAACTCCGAGGACACGAGCGGGCGTACCGACGCCGACGGAGCGTCCTTCGTCGATCTCGTCCTGACAGTTCGCGACCAGGATGTCGGTCCGGCGGGATGCCCAGGCTTCCCAGCGCCGGACGGCGGAGCCGATGGCCCGGGTTGCAAACAGCTCGAACGACCAGGCGTGCGGCTGATAGACCACCGGGACGTCACGATGCCACGACCGGCGTACGCCCGGTAGGCGGACGACGAGACCCGCGACGAACGAGTGAACGTGGATGACGTCCGGGGCCACTGTGCGAACGGCCGAGCGCAGGTCGCACAACGCCGTGACGAGACTCCACGGACGAGATCGGTGAAGCCGCCACCGGTGCATCCGGGCCGGCGCAAGGTCGGGGGTGTCGTCGGGCGCCAGCAGGTGGACAGCATGACCGTGCCTGCACTGATCGGACGTGAAGTGCCGAAGCAGGCTCAGCACCCCGCCGGCACTCACCTCGCTGACATGCAGGATGGTCAGCCGGTCACTCCGCGGACTGGAGGTCATCACACCGTCTCACCCGTCAGCCTCGCCAACAGCGGAAGCCCCCAGCCGTCCCGCGGTGTCATCGCCTCGCCCTCGCTCTCCCGGTCGATCAGGTAGCGAAGGTTGATTTCGAGGAGGTACGTGAAGATGATCGCCGCTGCCGCCCTGGAGTCCGCTCCTACGTGTTGTCTGAGCAGAGCACGCGACTCCGCGAACCAGGCGTCTTCGTCAGCCGCGGTCGTCCCGGACAACGTACGGATCTCCTGGGCGCGGTAGTGGATCAGGTCCCAGCCCACGGGAACGTCGTCTTCGAAGTGTTCCCAGTCCCAGAGCTGGATGTGACCATTGCTGCGAGCCATGTTCCACGCCACCCAGTCGCCGTGCCACGACCCGATCGGAACCTCCGTGTCGGGCCAGGTCGACGTGACGTGGTCGATGGCGTCGAGGATCACCGCTCGCGCGTCGGAGGCTGCCATCCGTTGCGCCGCCGATCGGTGACGGGGCCAGAATCCGGCGCTCGAGAGGACGTCGGTCCGGGGGTCGCCCGACCGGGCCAGCTGGAGCATCACGTCGGCAGGCACTCCATCATCTGCGTCTGGCCGGTCCTCCGGCAGCAGCGGAGCCATGACCAGGATCGTTGTGTCATGCCAGGTTCGCAGGTCAATGAGCTGCGGCGCGCGGAGCTTCTCCGGCAGGCGCGGCCTGACGCGCTCGAGGTTAGCCGCCTCCCGACTCAGGGCCTCGCGGCCGGAGCCGGTCTCCGCGACCTTCGCGAAGCAAAGCGTTCTTCCCGCCGGATCGATCGGGCGCAACACGATGCTGCGGTTGGTGCGGCGCCGACCAAGCCGCACGCAGACGTCAACCCGAGTCTCGAACAGCCGGGCCAGCTCGGTCTCGATCGTGTCGGTGTCGGGTGGCACCCGGATGTGCAGCCTCGTCGTAGGAATACGTTGCAGGATCCGGTTTCGGTGGAGCCAGCCCAAGAGCTTCCAGACTGCGCCGCTGCGCTGACCGTGATCGTGACGGTCGAGGGCCTGCGCGGCCTCGCGCCGGTGAACGGGAAGCAGCCACCATGGGTGAGACGGTCCGGGCAGCAGCTGCCAGGACCGCACGTCGCGAGACGGCCTGGGTTTCCACCGCGCCAAGGACGCCGATGCCGGCGACGGCCAGAGCAGGTTGGCCATCGACAGGACGCGGTCACGTGGATTGTCCGTCCACCCGGTTTCGTCAGGGTCGGCCACTGGTACGCGCCTGTGCGGAGTCGAGGGCGTCGCTGGCCGCGGGAACCGAGGCCGTCCACGTGGAAGCCCATCCCAGGCCGAGCCGCGCATCCTGGATGCGAAGTGCTTCCGTGACAGCCGCCTGCGCGCGTTCGTAGAGCCGACGGAGCTCGTCCAGTTGCTCGTCGGCGCAGGTGGTCAGCGCTTGCGGGAGTGTCTCGCGGTCGACCGACCGTGTCAGCCGGCCGCGTAAGCCGCGTAGCCGTTCGGGGCCGAGCGTGCGCCGGATCCACGGGTACGCCCCACTCTTCTTGACGAATCGCCGCACTCGAAGGACGCCGCGGTTGCGGAACTGCACAACGTTGTTGCGATGAGCATCGGCTTGGTCGGAGTCGACGCGAACCGGCCCGATTCCTAGCCGCGCGCAGATCAGGTCGGCGACCTCGTTGCCTCCTCCGGTGGCCTCGGTGAACGGGATGATCAGGGTCTGCTCGTCGGGGAAGCATGACTTGATCCGGCCGATCCAGTATGCGTAGTCGCTCGCGCCGGCGTAGAGAGGGCTTCGGCGAATCGCCTCCCCGAAGCTCTGTGCAGGCTCGTTCTGGAAGTAGTCGCGATGCAACTGGTAGTGCGAGAGCGCGCGCCCGAGCGGCTCGCGCACGGTGTAGACGATGAACGCCCGTGGCGAGGCCGCCGCGAGCCGGTCGAGGGCTTCGCGAAAGTGCGGAAACGTGTAGGACACGCTGGAGTCGAGCCGGAGCAATCGAGCGCTTCGCGGAGCGTACAGGCCGTCGTACCAGTCGTCGCCACGCTCGAACTCGCGGCTGAAGAAGTTGGGCTCCTTGACCGAACCCGGATCGATCTCGCTGTGCTGTCCGAGGACCGACGAGAGGTACGACGTCCCCGTCCGCGCCGATCCCGCGACGACGACGTCAGGGCCTACCTGCGCGTTGACGACCATCGATGGCTTCTCCACCCCGAACGAACGATCACCTCGGTCGCACACCGCTGGAGCGGCAGACTCCGGGCGGAGCCATGCACCGATCTGCCAAGGATAGTACGGTCAGGACCTCAGGACGGTGCTTAGGACACTTCCGATGGATCCTGATGCGGCGCCACCGGCCTTGATCGCGCAGATGAGCAGCTCGCCGCCGATGTTGAGGCGGAACTGGCGGCTGCCACGGTACGTCGCGATCGGCTGCGGCTGCGTCGACGGTGCGTAGACCGTGACGTCGGCAGGTCGGGCGAGTGACACCGTCACCGGTGTCAGGCTCGGCGCCTTGTTCTTGCGCTGCTTCGGGTCGTAAACCGCCACGTCGCGCCACACGCACAGGTAGTGGGTTCCATCGCGCTTTTGAACCACGGAGGTACGCAGCTCCGCACCGCCGCCGTCGAGGGTGCAGTAGAGGTCCGTCACCGCGTGCTCGGGACCAGGGTCACCGAGGATCTCGAGGAAGTTCTTCATCGCGTAGTAGTGGGGCTTCGGTGTCCACGCCGCGGTCTTGCCGATGCCGTTGACACTCAACATGCCGAAGTTGGACTCGCGCTGGGCCTTCGACGGATCGGGGTCGTCGAGCAACTCGTACAGGAAGAACCGCTCGATGCCGCGAATCCAGTTCTCCATGATCTCACGGGGAACGTACTGCCGGACGGCGTCCTCCGAGGTCGGGTTGGATCCACCGTGATAGTTGCTCGCGGTGAAGAACCCGCCCTCGGTCGTGTAGATCGGCTTGTTCGCGCACACTGCGCGCTGCCAGGCGATGAACATGTCGAGATCGGTGCTTGGCGGCCGGGCCCGGGGATAGACGTGGATATTTCCGCGATCGATCCACGGCGACAGGTCACCGAGGCTCAAAGACTGGCCTTGTGTCGTCCCGCCCTCCACACCGCCTCCGGTGACGCGCGCGAGCGACGGGCCGACGATCTGGATGGCCTCGAGGCCGTGCCGGCGGCGTTCGGCGAAGAGGTCCATCGTCTTGGACCGCGTCTCGGCGACCCAGGGCACGCCGTCGTTGTTGGGTTCGTTGATGCCCTCGAGGGCCGAGAACACGGCGACGGGGTCCGGATAAGCCTTGACGACGCTGTCCAGGATCTGGCGCATCGACTGCGGATCTCCGAACGCGCCGCAGACCCCTTCGATCCGGGTGCCGTTCGCGGCCATCTCACGGAAGCCGTCGAGAACGGGCGGGATCGTCGCCAATCGGTTGCGCACGTGGCGTACGCCGAGCTGGGCGACCGTGTCGACCACTCGCTGGGTCTGTCCATACACCGACCCGCCGAAATGAAGGTGCGTCACGACACCGAACGCGGAGGCCAGCGCCTCCGCCTGCTTGGCCGGCAGGCGCCCGCCGATGGTTGCTGATTGTCGAGCAGAACTGCTTTCGAAGGTCGCTCCGACGAATGGAGCAGTGGCACCCGCGAGACCCCACCCGAGCAGGGATCTGCGCGAAACTTGTCTACGCGCAGGATTTGACATGCCGACCACAGTAGGGGGGCGGCGACCGCTGAGCCAACTAGGCGCGCGGGCACCGAGGTGATTCGGACTGGAAAACCAACCGGCGGCGGTCGACACCAAGTCTCCTGCTCAGAGGCGGAGGTATCGGGTCATTTCGGTTCCGCCCCGGCTTCGCGGTCGTGGCCGAAATGGGTGTCCACATCGTGATACGGCGCGCCTTGATCCCGCGGACAGCCAGGCGTTCCCGAATCGTCGATCAGGAGATCCGGCAGATCAACAGCTCGCCCGCGACCGACAACCTGAACTCCCGAGCCCCGCGCTGGCTGGACTGAACCGTGTCGGCCGTCGACGGCGCATAGACGGCCACGTCGGCGGGTCGAGCGAGAACAACCCGGACCATATCGGCATCGGCGGCGATCACCTTGCGACTCTGCGGGTCGTACACCGACACGTCTCTCCAGATGCACAGGTAGTGCGCACCGTCGCGTTTCTGCACAAGCGCCGACCGAAGATCCGACCCGCCACCGTCGATCCGGTGCTCCAAGCTGCTGACCGGGTGCGGCGGTCCGGGGTCGCCGAGGATGGCGAGCAGGTTCTTCATGGCATAGAAGTGCGGCTTCGGCGTCCATGGTGCTGCCGGGCTCAAGCCACCGACGCGCAGCATCCCCCAGTTCGACTCTCGATTGGCATTGGTCGGGTCGGGATCGTCGAGCAGCTCGTACAGGAAGAACCGCTTCACACCACGGATCCAGTTCTCCATCAGCTCGCGCGGCACATACTGACGGACAACGTCGTCCGGTGTCGGGTTCGAGCCACCCTGGTAGTTGAGACCGGTGAAGTAGCCACCCTCGGTCGAGTAGATCGGCTTGTCGCCGCAGACCGCACGTTGCAACGACAGGAACCGGTCGAGGCCCGTGCTCGGAATGTTGCCCTTGGGGTAGACGTGGATGTTCCCGCGGTCGATCCAGGGGGTCAGGTCACCGAGGTCTCCCGGGTCCTGGTACGCAACTCGGCCATGGTCGACGCTCGCCAGCGCGGGTCCGACGATCTGGACGGTCGTGAGATCGTGCGCGGCACGCTCGTCGAACAGGTTCTTGGTCGCGGCGCGGGTGATCTCGACCCAGGGGGTCCCGTTGTTGTTGGGCTCATTCATCCCTTCGAAGGCCGCGAACGTGACGGTCGGATCGCGGTAGGACCTGACCACCTCGTCCATCACCTCGCGCATCGTCTGCGGACGGCCGAACGCACCGCAGACGCCTTCGATCTGAATCCCGTTCGACACCATGGCGCGGAAGCCGGCACGGACCGCGTCGTCTGCGACGATGCGGTCCCGGACGTGGCGAACACCGAGTTGCGCCACGGCGTCGACCACTCGGTTGGTCTGGTCGTAGACCGTGCTGTGGAAGGACAGGTGGGTCACCACGCCGAATGCTCCGACCAGGCTCTCGGCCGGGGCAACCGATGGGGCCGGCGGCGCCGACGAAGGCTCCGAGAGGTCCGGCCCGGCGCGCAGTCTGACACCTGCGAAGGGAGCGGTGGCGGCGACCAGACCCCAGCCCAGTAGCGCTCTGCGTGACATGCTCCCGGACTGACGACCGGACATACCGACCACAGTAACCCGAGCGCCTGACGGTGGAGACGAAGTCAGGACGCCCTGTATCTAGGGATGCAGGTATGCGCGTAGCGCCGGCACGACCGGTTTCGGCTTGAGTCCCAGGGTGAACATTCCGAAGTGATCGTTCTCGAGGTCACCCGTTCTCTCGTTGCGCGCTGAATACCAGCACACGCGTTTGACGTAGGGATAGTGACGCCTCGTGTACCGCAGCATCTGTAGGGCGAACCGGGCCTGCTGGGCGCGGGTCACGCCGCGCTTGGAGGAGGACATGCCCCTGGAGTTGGCATGTGTCGACCATCCGACCTCGGTGAACCAGAGCCGCTTGTCACGATCGCCCCAGCGAACCATCGTCCGCCGAACCAACCATGCGTTGCGGAACCACCACCGCTTCTGGTTCAGCGGCTTCGTGAGCGGCGAGATGTCGCGGCTGTACGGATGGGTAGCCATCACGTCGAAGCAGTTCTTCGCACCCGCTCGGTACGCTTGCCGGAGGTAGAGCCAGTCGTTACCGGACGTCCCGCCGAAGACGACCTTCGTCCGAGGATCACCGCGATGCAGCGCGGAGTACGCCCGGCACAACAGCCGCGTGTAGTGACCGACGGTCGCGTGCAGCTGGCCTGGGTGGTTCGGCTCGTTCCAGACCTCGTACGACTGCACCCGTCCGGCATACCGGTGGGCCAGCCAACGCGCCACGTGTGCGTACCGACCGAGACGGGTAGGCAGCACCTCGGGCGACGCATGCCCGTTCGCCCACCCAGGGGTTCGCAGCAGCGTGATCGACACCTTGAGGTGGTAGCGCTGTGCCATCCGCACGATCCGGTCGAGCCTGGGGACCCCCCACTTCATGCTGTAACCCCGGTCGCTCGCCGTCGGGCGCCGCGGTTGGATGAGCGCCCACGGAACGCCGACGCGCACCCAACGGACACCGGTCCGCGACAGCTTTGCCAGCAGCCGATCGCGATCCCTGAAGCTGATGTCTCCCCACATGCCATGGAACACGGCACCGAACAGCGGGCCGGGCGCCGGCAGGGAGCGCGCGGTAGCGGCCACCGTCACCGCTGTCCCGGGCCGCACCTGCGTCACGGCGGCTGTCGCCACGGGCGTCGTGACCGGCTCGGCGAGGGTGATCAGCCCGGCGGCCATCAGCGCGACGACACCGAGGACCACGGATCGGACACCGGATCTACCGGTGCCGCCGGACAGTGAACGCACTGAGTAGCCAAACATGCACGAAGAGTAACATTTGTCGTCAACGGCCGATCGGCGGTTTTCACCCGATTGTCTCCCTGGCGAGCTTCAGGCTTGGTCGAAGCGTCGGCTGCGTGTGCAGACCGAGGCGGTTCTTGGCCAGCCGCCACATGAAGGCGTACATCAAGACGGTGAGGACCGCGGCACTGACCGCGAGCCCGTCGAGCCCGAAAAGGACCGTGGCCGTGGTGCCTGCGATCAGCCGAAGAACCAGAGCACCGACCTGGGTCGCCGCAACGGAGCCTTCGTGCCTGGACATGGTGAGCGCCGTTCCACACAGGCCGCTGACGACGTTGGCAATGTTTCCCACCGTCAACAGGAACAACACGGTGGCAGCGGCGGCAAACCCGGGACCGAACACGACGCGAAGCATCGGGCCCGGTAGGAGAAGCATCGGGACCCACGCCACGGCGGTCACGCCGGCGGCAATCGTCGCACCAGTGCGGAGCAGGCGTTCCAGCCGTGGTATGTCGTCCGCGGCAATCAGGCGGGCAGAAACCGGGGCAAAGACCACCTGGAGCGAGGTCAGCGGGATGACCAGCAACAGCGCAAGACGTTGGGCGGCGCCGAAGAGCGACGTTGCGGTTCCTGCCAGGAACAGCCCGGCGATCCAGATCTCGACGGTGCCGTTGAGATAAGACGCGAACTGGTTCAACGCGAACCGCCAGTCACGATGGAACACGATCCGAAGATCCTTGACCGCGTCGGTCACCGGGACGTGGACATGCTGCCACCGACGGGTCACCCGCCGCGCCGCCCATCCGACGGGAAGGGCGAAGCCAACGGCGAGCGCCGCGACGGCACCAGGCAGCCCCGTGTCCGGAGCGGACTTCCAGACGATCCCGAGCAGGAGAGCCTGCGCCATTGCCACAATGGCGCCACCGGACCGTCCCTCCAGCAGGCTAGCGACGCGCACGTCACCGAATCCCCGCAGGTAGTTGGCCCACAGCTTCTGCTGGCCCCCGAGCCCTACCATCAACGCGAACCCGACGGCCATCACGAGTCTGGTCTTGACCGGTTCGTTCCCACTCACGATGTACGTGACCAGGCCGCTTGCGATGCTTGCGGCGGGCAAAGACACCAGCAGCACCGCGCGTACTCCTCGACGGAGAAGGGCCATTCCCTCGTCGTCGTCCGCGCCCATCCTGGCCGCCTCACGGAGACCCGCTCGGTGTACGCCGAGCAGACCCAGCTGTCCGATCACGGCTGACACCGTCACCGCGACGACGAAGTAGCCGTACTCGCCCCTACCGAGCCAGCGGCTCGCAATCGCATTCGATGCGACGTAGCCGATGATCGCGAGCCCATACGAAGCCGTGAACCAGCCCAGTGCCCCGAGGATCGAAAGTCTCTGCCGTGTGGTGCGCTGCCCGCTAGCCACTGGCCACCGTCGACGGCCGGGCGCCCTCGATCGCGGGCCCCTTCTCGAGGCT
This sequence comes from Propionibacteriales bacterium, assembly GCA_038253325.1. Lineage (GTDB taxonomy): Bacteria > Actinomycetota > Actinomycetes > Propionibacteriales > Nocardioidaceae > JBBSHE01. Next base: position 28,330 of record JBBSHE010000027.1, on the reverse strand, counting down.
CGCCGCTCCCTCCCGCCGGCGACCGGCCTCGAACGCCATGGCTCCGGCGACGAAACCGAGGACCACCCATTCGACGGGCGGGATGACGCCGCCGCCGGCGGTGAAGATCCGGACCAGGGGCAACGCGAGCGACGCGGCGACCGGGAGTATCCAGGAGGGCTCGGCGGCGATCCTGATCAGGAGCGAGATCCCCAGCCCGAAGATCAGGATGGTCATCACGGCCGCGGCCAGCGCTGCGAAGATACCGGCGCGCAGCCAGGAGTCGAGGATGAAGTTGTGGGAGCTCGCACCGACGGTATCGACGCCACCGGTCAGATAGTGAGCGCGAATGTTCGCGACGCCGAGCTGGAGCAGTGAGTCGCGCGCTGTGTAGGACGACGTGTCCGCGGTGAAGCGTACCCACAGCACGTTGGCGAACCCCGACACCAGACCGAACGAGATCGCCCCGACCGCGAAGATGGCGACTGCCACCTGCCGACCGCTGAGGCGCGCGGTTGCGACGGAACGCAGGAGGGACAGGAGCGGCCAGACCGCCGCGGCGAGGAGGACCGAGCGGCTCAGGGAGACGAGAAGGAGCAGGGTGCCGAGTGCCATCGAGAACCTGAACAACATCGTCTGTCGACGCGTCACGAACGGCCGGAGCCTCACCGCCCAGGAGGCGACAAACATGGCCGCGAGAACAGCCGCGAAGACCTCGTGCCGAAGGTTGCCCTGGACGGCGTTGGTGCTGTACCCAAAGCCCCCGAAGGCGGACCGGAACAGCTCCTTTTGGAGGATCTCAGGATTGGCCGTGGCAATGGTCTGCCCAAAGACCGTGGCGGGGTTGACGCCGTTGATGGCCATCGCGATGGACAAGCCGAGCACCAACGAGACCGAGGCCACGAGGGCAACCCATCGCAGCGCCTCGATCGACCCGGGCTCGAGATCCCGGGCGGCGCGATAGACGGCGGTGCCGACGGCCACGAACACCGACATGTAGACGAAGTCCTGAAATGGACCGATCGGCTTCGTGCCGTGGTAGAGCCCGGCCGCGGTCCACACCATCAGGAGGGCGAGTTCGGCAAGGATGAACGGAAGCGCGGTCTGGATCGTCGGCCGAAAGGCGCGGGCACGATGGCGGACGAGCATGAAGCCGAGGAACAGGCCCATGGCGACGAGGTGGAGCCGACCCTGTCCGTAGGGGATGCCGGGAAGGACGAACCATTGCAACGGAAGGAAGAAGAAGAGTCCCCACAGCGCCCATCTCACCGTCGGCCACCTTTCATCCAGCGCATGGCGCATCCTGAGAATCTGCCCACATCACCGTCATGATCTGTGACGCATCCCGTCTGTCACGTATTGTTCATCATCAGGTCCGTCAGGCCAACCACCGAACGCGGCCATCATCTGGACCAGACCAACGACGCACACGCGGAAGATCATGGAACAAGACTTCGTCAAACTGAGCGACCACGCCGCCGTACTACGCCGCCGGTGGAAAGCAGTCGCGTTTTGCATCATCATTGCTGTCGGTATCAGCGTGGCCCTGTCGCTCTCACGCCCTTCCATGTACCAGGCACAGTCTGAGTTGCTGCTCCAGCCGGACACACCGGCTCCGACCAGCACCGGTAAGGTCATGGACCCCGACGAGGTCGCGACGCAAGCTGACGTCGTCGGATCCGTCGAGGTGGCGACCCGGGTGATCGCGAAGCTTGGCCTCAACGAGACTCCCACCCAACTCCTGAAGTCGGTCACCGTCGCGGTCGTCGACACGAAGCGCGTTGTGACGATCTCTGCCCTGCAGAAGTCACCCACGCTCGCTGCCCAGGTGGCGAACGCGTTCGGTGAGGAGTACATCGCCTATCGGGTCGAGACGGCAAACGGCGCACGTGACGCGCTTCGCAAGACGTACGACACCCAGCTGGCAGCGATCCGAAAAAACATTGCGGGTGTCGACGGAAAAATTGCCCAGCTGACCGCTGGGGATCCCCGTCTGACATCGTTGCTGAACCAGGAGCAGGCGCTTCGGGCGAACGAGTCTGGCATTTCGACGGCATTGTTGTCCCTCGACACCGCCAGCGTGAACTCCACTCCGGGCGGCGAACTGCTGCGCAGCGCGAGCGAGCCCCAGAGCCGGGCTCAGCCGCGACCGATTCGCGCCGGTATCCTCGGGGGCGTCGTCGGGCTGATCTTCGGCATCGGCCTCGCCTATCTCCGCGACCAGTTCGACGACGGTGTCCGAGATGAGGCGCGCCTGCGCGAGGCGATGGGCGACCGCCCGATCCTCGGCGAGATCCCGTACTCGGGCGACGAGGGTCGTGGCCGAGTGGCCACCCTGCTCGCGCCGTGGTCGCCACTGAGCGAGGCGTTCCGCACTCTCAACTCCAACGTTCGCTTCCTCGTCGCCGCAAGAGGAACACCACGAGCCATCGGGCGTGCCACCGCTGTCCTGGTCACGTCGGCTGGTCCCGGTGAGGGAAAGACGTCGGTGTGCACGAACCTCGCGGTCGCCGCAGCGCGCGCGGGGCTGCGCGTCATTCTCGTCGACGCCGATCTGCGCCACCCGAACGCCGTTGCCCGCTTCGGGCTCGACGTGCCGGTGGGGCTGTCCGATCTGCTCGCCGAGGACCTCCCCGTCACCTCGAACCTGCATGACGTCGGTGTCGACAACCTCCGCCTGCTGTCGGCCGGAAGGGTCCCGCCGAACCCCGCAGAGCTGCTCGCGTCGCCGCGCATGAGGGGCATCTTCGACCAGCTCGCCGACGATGCAGACCTGATCATCGTCGACAGTGCGCCGGTGCTGAATGTCGCGGACACTCTCGAGCTCGTCCGCACTGTTGACCTGATCCTGGTCGTTGCAAAGCGGGGGGTCTCACGTCTGCGCAGCGTGCACACGGCGGCCGCCCGCATCCGCCAGGTGGGTGGCTCTCCCGCGGGTGCGGTTCTCAACCACGCCGAGCGGCGTCGGACCAGTTACGGTTACGGCAACCACCCGGACCAGTCCGCCGACCCCAAGTCCCGCCGATTCCGTCGTACGCCGCGCGAGTCGGCCGCCCCGAGGTCCAAGTCGGTCGTCACGTCCGCTCGCTGAGCCTTCGCTTCGCCAGGCTGCGCCCAGCGAGGCACTCCACAGATCGACGTGGTTCAGATCGATTTGGTCACGACCCGCTCGGAACGGTGCGACTCGATCATGTGCTGGCTGACCCGTTCGACGAGCCTTTCGATCTCAGCGAGTACCCGCCTCGACAGGCTCGCCGAACCGGGAACCGGGTCGCGGATGTCCTCCGCCTCGGACGGAGTCGGGACCACCGGGCGGAGCCGATGCATCCGTTCGACGATCTCGTGCGTTCCATCCCATGCTGGATCCCACTGAGCCGACGATAACAACCGGTCGGCCTCCTTGAGGGTGAACGTCCGCGCCGTCATCTCCGGCAGGGCACGATTGACGCGCTGACGCTGATCCTCGGTCATGGTCAGGACGAGATCGCTCGCTTCCAACATGTCCACGGTCACGAGACGTGCCCGGTGCGGAGACACGTCGAGCCCTCGCCCAGTCATCGCCGCTGCCATCTGTGGCCAGATCGGACGGCCGGGCTCGGCGTCCGTCCCGGCGCTCTGAATTCGCCACGGTTGGTGGCGGGCAGAGCGCAGGTCGCGATCGAGCGCCTGCCGAAAGACTGCGACAGCAGCCGGGCTGCGCGCCTGGTTCGCCGAGCAGACAACGAGGAGGTTGATCTTGCGCATCGAGGTCATCCTTCTGGCAACGCCCGGTCGTGGACTCGCCTGTAGATGACCGCCGAAGCGGCCATCTCTGGTGTCGGGTTCGGGTCCTGGCGCTGCGCGTTCGGATGCGACCCTAACAGGGAGCCTCCTGAGTTCACAGCCACCCGAAGTCCTGGCCGAGCAGCTCGAACAGGTCCCGGTTGTGTGGCGCGTAGTACGACGTCAATCGCTCCCTCGTCGTCGGTGCGATAGGCGGGTACTTCTCCGAGCGCTCGTTGCGAGCGCGCAACGGGACGGGCTCGGCGGGCAGCCCGAGAAAGTCCTGCACGCGATCGAACGTTCCCTGGGCGTCCTTGAACATGCCATCCGCCGCAAGGACAAGTACCCGTTCACGGCCGACGATGTCGAAGATGGGCCGCAGCTGTTCCGCATACCGACCGCGTGCCAGGTAGCTGTGGTGGTCGTGGTCGAAGGAGTACGCGTCGGGTGCGCGCAGGGACTCGTCGGAGACCGAACTCAGACGCTCAGCCTCCGCGTCGAGCGCAGCCTCGAACGTTGGAAGATCCTCGTTGCCGGTTGCGACCCGGTCCCAGTAGTTGGAGTAGGCCCGCGACCCGGGCTCTCGCAGCAAGGCGATCAGCTTGGCGTCCGGGATGGTCTCGTGTATCCGCCGGGCGGCCGTGGGGTGGAACATGTAGTAAGGGGACGCCTCACCGACGAGCGGATGGACACCGGTGCGCCTGGCATGCAGGGACCGAGCCGCCCTGGTCGGAAAATGGGCTCGGTACCACGCTTCACCCCTCGCATAGTTGATGTCGAAGTAATGAGGGCTCTTGCGACGCTGGAAGCGCGGGAACATCCGCATCACGTGCGGGTGGTCGATGAGCCAGCTCATCATCGACGTGGTCCCGCCCTTCTTGGTGCCGATCACCAGGAAGTCGGGCAGGGGGCGAAACCGCGACGTGGCCTGTCCGTAGGCCGTCAACGCCGTCTTGGCGCCGGAGACGATGCGCTCGGGAACCTTGTCCTGGATGCCTTCCACGGCAGACGAGCGTTGCAGTCCTCCGATAGAGGACCCAGCGCCTCCGCTGCCCGGTTTCTGGTCTGTCATGGCCACCATCATCGTCCATTACTTCTCAACTGCACGCCGCCCATCGGATGCGAGGATGGCGCCGTGATCCATATCGATCGACCCGATTTCGAGGAGCTCGTATCCCGCGCGCTCGACGGCATCCCGGTCGAGCTGTCGTCGATGATGGACAACGTCGCCATCTTCGTCCTCGACGACCCCCCGCCGGGTGAGCCCCGCGATCTGCTCGGAGTCTACGAGGGGATCCCGCTCACCGACCGCACGACGGCCTACGCCGGCGTGCTGCCCGACCGGATCAGCATCTTCAGGAATCCGATCCTGGCGATCTCCGACACACCAGACGCGGTGGTCGAGGAGATCGAGATCACGGTCGTCCACGAGATCGCCCACCACTTCGGGATCGACGATGCCAGGCTGCACGACCTCGGGTACGCGTAATCATCCGACGGTAGTCGGGTGAGCGACCGTCCCTTCGAAGAGCGGAACCCCGGAGGCATTGTCGACGACTGCGAAGGCGAACGGGTGGTCTGCGGTGAAGGACGGGTTCGGCTGGACCTGACCCGCACCGGGCTTCATGACGACCGCGGTGGCGGCGGCCGCCTCGGTCCCCTTCTCGCCGACCGTGATGCTGGCCTGTTGCGCGACCGTGGCGATGAACAAGCGTTCCGGCGACATCTTGGAGAAGTCGGCCCGGCTCGGGTCGAACGCGTCCGACATCCCCAGCTGCTCGAGAACCGGTTTCAGCGCTGCACTGGTGTCGATGCTCCACCTCGGCAGCTCGATGTCGACCGTTTGCGCGCTCATCGCCTGCTGTTCTGATGCCATCGCGGCGCTGGTGAGTAGCGTTGCCGGGTCCATGCCCGCTCCCGGGAGCATGATCCACATCGACAGCCTCCCACCTGCGTACGGCAGCGCGATCACCTGCCAACCGGGTCCGGCGGCGTACGGCACGCTGCTCGTCAACGCCATCATGTGCACGATCTGAGAGCGCCGCGGGGTCGCATGGAACGCACCGTTCTCGGTCTTGTCGGGATCGAACGGCACCGCCCATCTCGCCTTCAGGTACAGCGTGTTGACCAGGGCCATCCGCGCGTCCGGGTCGAGGTGGTCGAGCAGGTGTGGGATCCGGCCGGACGTGTGGTTGTCCACCCACCCGTTGATCTGATCGAGCGCCGGGCTCGGGAACGTGGTCTGCTCGACGCCGGCACCGTAGTACCGGGCCAGGGTGTCGAGGTAGCCCGCCACGACCGGCAGCCGCTTGTCGACGAACACGCCGTCGGTGAGCCGGACCTCGACCAGGTTGCTGTTGGCCCGGCCAAGAGACCCGCTGAGCCCGTTGTAGAGCTGGCCACGCCCGGTCGATGGCAAGCCGAGCGTCCGGTCCATCTGGCTGGCGGTCTTGCCGGCCGAGCCCTCGCGAACCATCGCCATCGCGTACGACAGGCTCAACGGCGAGACGACGACGTTGGCGTCGGAGCGCGGTACGTGACGCACCAGGGCATAACCGAGCCGACGGTTGCCGTCGGCGAGCGTCGAGAAATCAAGGCTCGTGTCCGCGACAACTCTGTCGACGCCCTTGGCCCTGAGCTCATCCGGCATCGATGCACGTGGGGCGTGGGTGTCACCGCAGCCAACGAGCGTCACCAGGACGGCCACACAGGCAGCGGCGGTCAGGGGTCGAGACTTCATCCTCGGTCCTTTCGCGGGTCCGCCGAAGGGACGCATCCGGCCGGCGGTCGGTTCCTTGGCAGCGGAGCCTCACAGCTCATCCTTGACCTCAAGTGACCTTGAGGTTGCATGCTGACGGAACGGCAACAAGACAGAGGAGAACACCATGCCCGTCGCACTCGTCACCGGCGCGTCTCGCGGTCTGGGGGCGGCGATCGCCGCCGCCCTGGGCGGGGCTGGCTGGTCGCTCATCCTGGATGCGCGGAACGCGTCGATGCTGCGGGCGGCCGCCGACGGGCTCGCCGATGCCAGCGTCATTGCAGGCGATGTCACCGATCCCGCTCATGTCCGGCGGCTGTCCGAGGCGGTACGTGACCACGGCCGGCTCGACCTGCTCGTGAACAACGCCAGCCACCTAGGGCCGAGCCCGCAGCCCGGCCTCGCCGACTACCCGCTCGATGAGCTCCGCCAGGTCTACGAGACGAATCTGCTCGCTCCCCTCCGAATCATCCAGGTCACCCTTCCCTGGCTGTTGGCCGCCGAAGGGATGATCGTGAACGTCAGCTCGGACGCGGCGGTCGAGGCCTACGAAGGTTGGGGTGGCTACGGCTCTTCGAAGGCCGCCCTCGACCACCTGACCCGCATCCTCGGCGAGGAGCAACCCACGCTCAAGGTGTACGCGTTCGATCCCGGTGACATGCGAACCGCCATGCACCAACAGGCGTTCCCCGGTGAGGACATCTCCGACCGTCCGGAACCCGAGTCGGTCGTCCCCCGGTTCCTCCAGTTGGTCGAGCAACGACCGCCGAGGGGTCGCTACCGCGCAGCGGAGTTCGCGTCCGCCGGAACCGGGCGATGAAGGCGCGTACGCTCCGGCCGACCGGTGCGGCGAAATGGTTCTCGGACAAGCTGACACTCACCGCGGACGGAGCGGCGCCCGGATGGTTCTCGCTGCCGGCCGACGCCGCTGCCTCTGAACCCCCGGAGGCTCGCGGTCTCGGTCGCGACGAGGTCCGCCTCCTGGTGGCCGCATCGACGGGGACGATGCACACGACGTTTCACCGGCTCGCCGCCTTCCTGAACGCCGGTGACGTCGTCGTGGTCAACACGTCGGCCACGCTTGCCGCCGCGCTCGAAGGGCGCCGCGCCGACGGCCGCGCCGTCACTGCCCACGTCGTCACTGCCCACGTCGCGTCGGTTCAGGACGACGGCTCTTGGGTCGTCGAGATCCGGCCGCCAGTCGGCGCGACCGGCCCGGTGACCGATGCGTCCTCGGGCGAGCTCCTGAAGCTCCCGGAGGGCGTGGTTCTTCGACTCGTCCGGCCGTATGCGGCCACCGCGACGACGACCCGGCTCTGGGTGGGTCGCCCCGAGCAGCTTGCCGACCCCGTTCACGACTACCTGAACCGGGTCGGTCGCCCGATCGCGTACGGCTATGTCCCGGAGCGTTGGCCATTGTGGGCATACCAGACCGTGTTCGCTCGCCACCCGGGAAGCGCGGAGATGCCGAGCGCCGCTCGACCATTCAGTCCCGAGGTGGTTGTCGACCTCGTCACTGCCGGAGTCACGATCGCCCCGATCACGCTGCACACCGGCGTTTCGTCGTTCGAGCCGGGCGAGCCGCCCATGGCCGAGCCGTACGTCGTGACCGCCGACACCGCCCGGATCGTGAACTCGACCCGAGCATCAGGTCATCGGGTCGTCGCCGTGGGCACCACCGTCGCCCGTGCGCTGGAGACCGTGGCCGACGAGTCCGGCATGGTCACAGCGGGGAGTGGGTGGACCGAGCTCGTCCTCGGTCCGGACCGACCGGCCCGGGTGGTTGACGGACTGATCACCGGATGGCACGAACCCGGTGCCTCCCATCTGCTGCTCCTCGAAGCGGTGGCCGGAGCGGACCTGGTACGCACGGCGTACCGAGCGGCCGTTGCCGAGGGTTACCGGTGGCATGAGTTCGGCGACAGCTGCCTGCTGCTGCCGGCCTGAGCCGACGCCGGGACGCGTACCGCTCGAGTCCGGACGGCGCTCACCCAGACGGTGAGGACAGGCCGTAAAGAACGTGCTCGAACTGACTCTCGCCAAGGGACCGGGTGTCCGTGCGAAGGACGATCGTCGGGTGCTCGCTGTCGGTCGGATGCCGCAGCGTGACGATCGCGATCCGATCGGTGTAGTGGTGGCACGAGTTGGTGCACTCGAAATACGGTTGCTCGAACACCTGCGCGTCGCCGATCGACAGCCGGAGCGCGGTCAGCCGTGGGTTCGTGGGTACGTCGGCGACGGTCCGGTAGTGCCCGTGGTAACCGTTCCCCGTTCCACCGTTGTGGATGTCACAGGCCGACGGGACGGCTTCCACCGCGAACGACGATCCGTAGTCGAAGGACGCCGCCTCGATCTGACAGCCGATCCGCGGAGCCTCCGCCGAGCCGTCACTGATCGACGTCAGACGCATCGAGTCGGGAAGGGTCAGCTCCAGCTGAAGTCCGGTGAGCTTGATCGTCGTCGTGGTGTCCTTCCTGCCGGACCCGTCCGTACCGCCGCACGCCGCCATTGCGAGAACCAGCCCGAGCGCCACCAGCCCCAGACGCCACGTTGAGCTGCCGCAAGTCATCGAACCTCCAGGACGTGTCGTACAACGACCACAGACGGAAGTCCAGCACATCTCGGTTCCCCACCGTCCTGAACAATGCCAAAGGACCGGCCGTTACGATCACGGGTCATGAAGATCCTCGTGACCGGCGGTGCCGGCTACATCGGAAGTACGACCGTCAGGGCACTGGAACAAGCCGGTCACCAGGCCGTCGTCCTGGACTCGCTCATCACCGGCCGGGCCGAGTTCGTCCGGGGCCGGCCGTTCTATCACGGCGACATCGCCGACCGTCCGCTGCTGAGGAAGATCGCCGACGACCATCCGGACATCGACGCCACGATCCACATGGCGGCACGCATCATCGTCCCCGAGTCCGTGGCACATCCGTACGAGTACTACCGCGACAACGTCACCAAGTCACTCGAGCTGTTCGACGAGCTCGTCGTGCAGGGTTTGACCAGGATCGTCTTCTCGTCGTCGGCGTCGCTGTACGCACCGGGCGACGGGTTCGCGGTGAGCGAGGAGTCACCACTCGACCCTTCGTCGCCGTATGCACGTACGAAACGGGTCATGGAGCTGGCGCTCGAGGACATCGCGGCCGCCACAGATCTTCGTGCCATCATCTTGCGGTACTTCAACCCGGTCGGTTCCGACCCGGACGTGTCCGTCGGCGTCGCATCCAAGACACCGAGCCATGTGCTCGGCCGGCTGGTGCTCGCCGCGCGGGGCGAGATCCCGGCGTTCGTGATCACCGGGACGCGTCACCCGACACCCGACGGCACCGGGATCCGTGACTACATCCATGTGTGGGATCTCGCGAACGCGCATGTGACCGCCGTCGAGAAGTTCGACGACGTGCTCCGCTCGGTCGGTGGGCCCAGCACCGTGATCAACCTCGGGACCGGGAATGGCGTGACGGTGCGCGAGCTGGTCGACGCATTCCAGCGCGTCCTCGGCCGTCCGGTCCCGACCGTCGAAGGGCCGCCGCGCCCGGGCGACGCCATCGGCGCGTATGCACTGGTCGACAAGGCCAACGAGCTGCTCGACTGGCGTACGGAGCTGTCGCTCGACCAGGCGATCGAGTCCGCCCTGGCCTGGGCCGACCGGCGCGACTCCGTCCTTGTGGGTTAGCGGCGCTCGCCGCGATCGGATCGCTGGTCGCGCACTATGTCGACCCGATTTCGACCGTCGACGAACTCGTCCGGCTCGCCGAGTCACTCGCGGTTCGTTGCCCGGTGCGCCCGACCGACCCCAGTCAATTGGCGCGCAGCCACTCAGGGTGGGTCGGGGTCTTGCTTCGGTTGGTAGTAGATGCGGACATGTCGACGGATGCGATGGCTGGCAGCCAGGTGGCTGATGGCGCGGGTGTGGAGGTCGGCACAGGTCGCTCGCGGCTCGCGGGGGTGAAGATCCGTCAGGTAATGCGTGAGCTGCTTCTCGATCCCGGGACGTCGGCCGGCGGTGCAACGCTCTGCGCGACGCTCTGCGGCGAGGCGGGCGAGGTAGCCGTCGGTGGCCGTCTCGACACGTCGGCGGTGGTCGACGATTTCCCTGGTCCGGAAGTCATAGTGCCGCCAGTCGCCCGCCTCGTCCCGCTTCACGGCCAACATCCCTGCGTGAATCAGGTGGTGGCATCGGGTGCAGTAGCCGCGCAGACCGTTCAGGTCGGTGTTACCACCCAGCGACCAGCGGATCAGATGATGAATCTCCAGATGTGTGCTGTCGCAACCAGGGTTGAAACAGCGTCCGCCCTGCTGGATCCGGATAGCCTCCCGCTGCTTCAACGTCGCCAGCCGTCGAGTGCGTCCGACGTCGAGCACGTTCGGGAACGGTCCGGTTCTGTCGACGATCACCGGGGTGATCGCACAGTCGCACGCCAGTCTCGCGGCCAGCGTGGAGGTGATCGGGCCGTACCCGTCCAAGGTCGCCGGCTCCAGGCCGATGCCGACCCTACCGGTGACGGCGTCCGCGGCAAGCCCGGCGTAGGCACCGGCCCGGGTGATCTGGTGAAGCTGATCCAGGCTGATCGTGACAAACAGGTGCGGACGAACACCGCGGTCGGTCGGCAAACCATGGTCAAGATGCGAACGAAAGATCTCGCGGAGCGCGTCAACTCGGCGCTGACCCGAAGTCCGGTCGTCGTCGCCCGAGGCAGGTTTGGCACCGGCGTACAGAACCTGCTTGACCATCACGCCGGTCTCCGGGTCGACAAACCCGCGGATCACAAACCCGCCGTTCGTCTCCGCGACGCTGATATCCCGGTTGTTCAGGCGATCGACATATGCCTGGTCAGCGGCGTCCGGGTCGAGCACGTCCCGCAGCTTCCACACGGCCCGCTTCACCGCGTCGGCATCGCAGGTCTCAGCGACATCGAGCAGGATGTCCTCGAACTCGCGGATCACCTCCGCACTAAGGAGACTCACTCCCGCGCCCAGCTCGACGGCGTGGGCGTACCCGATCCGGCCAGACTCCAGCGCCTCCCGCGTCTTCGGCAACGCGTCCAGCGCGCGCGCCGCCTTCACCCTCGTCCGGGCCACTCGTGCGGTCACCCGCAGATGCTGACGGCTCCACGAAGCCAACGACGCCGACCCCGCCGCCCGTGGCCCATCCACCTCTTTGAACGTCCGAGTCCAGCTGGCCGCCGTCCCGGTCAGCGCATCGATGATCGCCTCCGCAGCAACGAGCAGCTCCCCCAGCTCCAACGGATCGGTCGCCGACACCTCGACGGTCGCCAGCTCAGCGACCGCGGTACGGATAGCAGCCAGCATCTCGGCGGGATCGCTCCCCGCCGGTTCGACGAAGGCGGTGCCGTTGCTTGACATGACACCAACGTAGACCTCCCCGCCGACAGTTCCATCGGACCGAAACCCCTTGTTCCACGGGCCTCCTGTCACTCAACGGCCTCGACCGTCGTTCAGTGAAATGGATCGATCGGCTCGCCGCCTCGCGGCAACAGAATTTGTGGAGCTGTCATGTTCTCACGGAACCGGCGACGACCGACGGCCGTCGCACGATGGACTGAGACGCCTCGCTGTCGCAGTCACCCTGGTGATTTTCGGGTCGGCCGAGGCGACCCGTCCCTACATTCCCACCACGCTTGCCGTGGGTGACCGCGCCAAGCACATCGACGGCAGCGGCGGGTACGCGCTGGGCTGGACCGAGCCTGCCGCTCCCGCCGGCGGGAGCGGGCACCACGTGCACCGTCCTCGACGGTCCGCCGGCAGCACACGCGTACGCGCTGCTGACCGGCCGTGCGAGCGCTTCGACAGAGATCACCTGGCTGCTGAGCACTCCACGGTCGTGATCGAGGCCAGTCCCGGCCCGCCCGGCGACCCGGCCACCTGTGTCGGCGTGCCGTGACACGTTGGCCGCCGCTCACGGGTCGCCGAGGAAGAAACGGCGACGACTGGTCGGCAGGCCAACACCGGGTGCGCACTGGAGGCGCTCGGACCGAACGTAACGCATGAGGCCGACCAACCGGACGTTCGAAGCCAGTGGATATCAAGCACCTGGCGGTGGAGCTGAGGGGACTCGAACCCCTGACCCCCTGCATGCCATGCAGGTGCGCTACCAGCTGCGCCACAGCCCCGTTTGCCCGTCTGGGCCGCCATAGTCTAGCCGTCCACTCGGAGTCGGCCAAAGCGCAGACCTCGGGCCGGGTCGGGCTGACCTGCGCGGGTACGGGGCTGGTGGCACGATCGAGCCATGATCGGACGCCTGCACCACGTCATCGTCGACTGCCCGGACCCGTCGGCGCTGGCCGCGTTCTACAGCGAGCTGACGGGGATGCCGATCCGGTACGAGAGTGACGACTTCGTCGTGATCAGTGAGACGGGACAGCACTCGGGGTTGGCGTTCCAGCTCGCCCCCGACCATCGCCCACCGCGATGGCCGGACCCGGCCTACCCGCAGCAGGTCCACCTCGACATCATGGTCGACGACGTAGCCGCCGCCGAGCCGAAGGTGCAGGCACTCGGGGCGCATCGGCTGTCCACGGGACCGGACGCGGTGTACGCCGACCCCGCCGGTCACCCGTTCTGCCTTATCCCGCTGCCGTCGTGGGCGGATCCGGTCCACCGCGCGCCGGACAGCTGAGCGCCCGCTGATCGCTCAGCCCGGTAGCTCGTCGCTGAGGGCAGGTCCGGGCGGCGCGCCCGCGTTGTAGTCGACCATCCGCCAACCCCATCGGTCGGCTTCCTCGATGACGGCCCACCCGCAGTTGCTCATCCCCCGCAGTGCCACCCAGCGGCGGGGTGGGAGGCCGAGGAACGCAGCCAGACCGGCTCGGATCGCCGCACCGTGCCCGACGACGACGCCCGTCTTCTCCGGCTCAACCGCATTCGTCGCGTCGTCCAGCACGTCAAGCATCCGCGCAACCACGGTTTCCGCGCTTTCGGCGCCGGGAACGTCCACGTGGCCGCGCTGCCACCGCTCGTACAACTCCGGATACCGCTCGGCGAACTCCTCGAACGTGAGGCCTTGCCGGACTCCGACGTCGAACTCACGGAGTCACTGGTCCAGCTGCACCGGCACGCCCGTGCGCGCCGCGAGTTCGTCGGCGGTCTGCGAAGCGCGAATCAGGTCACTCGACCAGATGAATGCAGGTCGGTACGACGCCAGGCACGCTGCGGCGGCGCGGGCCTGGGCTCGGCCGGCGTCGTCGAGCGGGATCTGGGTGTGTCCCTGCGCCCGGCCGAGGAGGTTCCACTCCGTACGCCCGTGGCGCCAGAGCACGATCCGCCGAGGCACGATCCGCCGGGGCACGATCCGCCGGGGCGTCACGACAATCGGCGGGGCGCATCGACCGATCTCGACGCGCCCGGGTTCGCCTGCTGCTGTTGGGCGACGACCTCCGGCGGCAGCGCCATCGACGGACAGTCGCGCCAGAGCCGCTCCAGCGCGTAGTAGGCCCGCTCCTCGACATGCTGTACATGAACCACGATCTCCCCGTAGTCGAGCAGCACCCAGCGACGCTCGCGCTGGCCTTCCCGATGCAGTGGCTTCGCGCCGGCATCAAGGAGCCGGTCCTCGATCTCGTCGACGATCGCCTGGACCTGCCGATCGTTGGGAGCGGAACAGAGCACGAACGCGTCGGTGATGGCGAGCAGCTCGGACATGTCGAAGGCCACGATGTCGCTTGCGAGCTTGTCGGACGCGGCACGCGCCGCGACGTGAACGAGCTCGACGGCGTGGTCGGTGGCAGTCACGAGCTTTCCAGCGTGGTCACCGTCGCGATCGGTCGATCGGGTGTGCCGCGGACGCCGGCCTGGTAGAGCCCCCGCTTGGCAATGTACTGCACGACGCCGTCGGGTACGAGGTACCAGACCGGCTCGCCCTGAGCCGCGCGGGCCCGGCATTCGGTCGACGAGATCGCGAGCGCCGGCACCTCGACGATGGTGACCCGGCCCCTCGGCAACCCGTCGAGCGTCGACGCCGTGATCGTCGTCCCGGGCCGAGTGCAACCGACGAAGTGTGCGAGCGTGAAGACGTCCCCGGCGTCGTGCCAGGTCAGGATCTGCGAGAGAGCGTCGGCGCCGGTGATGAAGTACAGCTCGGATCCCGGACGGTGTTCGCTCAGGTCGCGGAGCGTGTCGACCGTGTACGTCGGACCGCCGCGGTCGATATCGACCCGGCTGACCGAGAAGCGCGGGTTCGAGGCAGTCGCGATCACCGTCATCAGGTAACGGTCCTCAGCGGGCGAGACCTCCCGGTCGTCCTTCTGCCACGGCTGTCCAGTCGGCACGAACACCACCTCGTCGAGGCCGAACCAGGCCTGAACCTCCGACGCCGCGACCAGGTGACCATGATGGATGGGGTCGAAGGTCCCGCCCATCACGCCGACCCGCTGGGGGCGCGCGCTGCTCAACTGTGCGGCCGGCCCTTGCCGAACATCAAGACGCCGACCAGCAACAGGACCAGGAGACCGAATGCCAGGGCTCCGAACACGATCGGAGACGCCGGCAGGTTCCGGGTCTTTTCCTGAGCATCGGCGAGCAACGTCAGCGACATGGACCAAGGCTAACGTCTCCGCCCCGCCGCCCGTGGCCGGGCGCCCGCGCCGATGCACCGCCGGCGGTCGGCGCGGTCAGCTACGGACCTGTCCGTCGCCGGTGAGGACGTACTTCGTCGATGTCATCTCGGTCAAACCCATCGGGCCGCGGGCGTGCAGCTTTTGCGTGCTGATCCCGATCTCGGCACCGAACCCGAATTCTGCGCCGTCGGTGAACCGCGTCGACGCGTTGACCACGACGACGGCCGCATCGACGCGAGCGCAGAATTCTCGCGCGGCCGCCTGCGAGCGGGTCACGATCGCCTCTGTGTGCCCCGAGCCGTATCTGCGAATGTGGTCGACGGCGGCGTCCAGGGAGTCGACGACGGCCGCGCTGATGTCCATCGACAGGTACTCCGCCGCGAAGTCGCCGTCGACCGCCTCGACCACCGCGGATGTATCGCCTTGCCCGGCCCGCCCGGCCGACCGCAGGAAGCGGCCCTCCCCGTGGACGGTGACTCCCGCGTCGACCAGGGCAGCGGTGATGCGGGGAACGAAAACGTCCGCGATGCCGGTGTGAACGAGCAACGACTCGGTGGCGTTGCACACTCCGACCCGTTGAGTCTTGGCGTTGAGCACGATCCGCTCGGCGAGGTCGAGATCGGCGGCGGAATCGACGTACACGTGACAGTTACCGACTCCGGTCTCGATCACCGGCACGAGCGACCCGGTGACCACCCGGTCGATGAGGTCGGCGCCACCCCGCGGGATCAGAACGTCGACCATGCCGCGGGCCCGCATCAGCTCGGTCACCGCTTCGCGACCACCCGCAACCAGCTGCACCGCGTCGGATCCGAGTCCCCCGTCGGCGAGCGCCTTCCGCAACACCTCGACGATCGCCTCGTTCGAGTGTCGTGCCGACGACGAGCCGCGCAGCAGTACGGCGTTTCCGCTCTTGAAACAGATTCCCGCGGCGTCGGCCGTCACGTTCGGACGACCCTCGTAGATGATGCCGACGACCCCCAGCGGTACGCGTACCTGCCGCAGCTCGAGCCCGTTGGCCAGGGTCGACCCACGGACGACATCCCCGACCGGGTCCGGCAGCCCGGCGAGCTCACGGAGGCCTTCAGCCATCGCCGCGACCCTGGCTTCGTCGAGGGTGAGCCGATCGACCAGGCCGCCGGCCATGCCTTCTCGCTCAGCCAACTCGACGTCTCTCGCGTTGGCTTCGAGGAGCGCTCTCGTCGACGAGACAAGTGCATCGGCCATGGCCTCGAGCGCGGAGTCCTTGGCGGCTCCCGTCGCCCCGGCAAGCTCGAGCGCCGCAACCCGTGCTCGCGCCGCCGTCCCCGCGACGCCGGACTCGTTCATACTGACCAGGGTACGGCGAAGGCGTGCCCTCGTGATGAGGAGATCGGTTGCCAAAACTGCTCAACAAGGCGCACCAGGCCGACCCGCTTTGGCACGTGCAGGCGATCATGCTGATCCTCATCGCCCTGCAGCTCGCCTTGCCGTCGGACATCTTGCCCTGGCCCCGTCTGCTCGTGCCTGCCTGCGAGCTCGTCGTCATGCTCGGGGTCCAGTTCGCCACTCCCAACGGACCGGTGTTCCGCTCGTCGGTCCGGCGGGCGACCGTGGTGGCGCAGATCGCGCTGGTCGGCGTCGTCAACGTGGTGGCCTTCCGGCTGCTCATCACCGGACTGTTCGGTAAGCATGCGCCGACGCCGGGACACCTCCTGTTGTCGGCGCTCAACGTCTACGTCACATCTGTCATCGTGTTCGCGCTGCTCTATTGGGAGGTCGACGGCGGCGGACCAGGCGTGCGGCGCGCCACGTACGGCGACGAGGCGGACTTCCTGTTCCCGCAGCAGACGCTCGCGGACCAGTCGACGTGGCACCCGACGTTCATCGACTACCTGTACGTGTCGATCACGAACATGACGGCGTTCAGCCCGACGGACACGATGCCGCTGTCGCGCCGGATCAAGATGGTCATGGCAGTCCAGTCGGCAATGGCGTTGAGCATCGTGGCGCTGGTCGCGGCACGCGCGATCAACCGGCTCTGAATCGGGGCCGCTCGAGCGCACCCGCCATTCGGAATCGCAGACCCGGGATTCCCCGGGATCGCGCTCAGATGTAGGTGAACTCCGACAGGTGACCATGCTCGTTGAACGACAACAGCCGGGTCGCTCGAGGACCGATCACCGCCTTTGTAACCGATGCGTTCACGACCACGGTGCAGAATTGCGGCCACAGTCCTGCCGGGTCCCCCAGCAGTCGCGCTGCGCACGCGCTCACCGGCCCGCCGGACGTGAACACGACCGCGTGACCACCGTCGTCCAACCGTTCCGCGACCCGCCCGAACGCCCCGTCCACGCGGTTCATGAACGCCGGGAACGGATCGTCGTAGTCCGCGTCGTGAGCACCCGACACCCACCGTGCGACCGCGTCGAGGAACTTCTGGAGGTAACGCTCGGCTTCCTCGATGGAGTGGTCCGGTCCGGCTCGGGGTAGCCCGGGAAAGGCGGCTTCCATCAGCGACCACGTGTTGACCTCGTTCCAGTCATGGTCGAGATCGAGCCGTACCGACAAACCGGCGGCGCGCAGCGTCGTGACCGCGGTCTGCTGGTGGCGTTGGAGGTCGCCGCTGACCACGAGGTCCGGCGCGAACCCCTCGGCCGCCCACGCCCTTCCGAGGGTCGCCGCCTGCTCGTAGCCCTGGTCCGAGAGCTGGTCGTAGTTGTCGGCGCCCCAGGAGGCCTGGGCGTGGCGGATCAAGTGGATCGTCCTCATCGGCTGGCCCGGATCGTCACGACACTCGACATGGCCGCCGAGCCTATCGCCCGTCCCACCAGCCCTCAGTCGATGATGACGAGAGCATCCCGGTGGACGAGCTCGCGTTCGTACGAGTCACCAAAGGCGACCGCGAGGTCGCGGGTCGAGCGGCCCAGCAGCGACGGCACCTCAGCCGCGTCGTAGCTGACCAGTCCTCGCCCGACGACTCGTCCGTCTGGTCCGACCAGATCGACCGGGTCGCCGATCGCGAACTCGCCGGACACCGCGGTGACACCCGCCGGCAGCAGGGATGCCTGGAGGTCCCGAATCGCGCGAACCGCGCCGGGGTCGAGCGTCAGCCGTCCTTTCGGCTCCGTCGCATGTGCCAGCCACAGCAGTCGGGTCGATCGTCTCCGGCCCGTCGGCTCGAACCACGTCCCCTCGTTGTCGTCACGCAGCAGCACGATCAACCTGTCGGCAGAGCCGACCAGGGTGGGAATCGACGCATCGGTCGCGATCTTCGCCGACTCGAGCTTCGTGACGATTCCGCCGGTTCCATGCGTCGTACCCGAGCCCTTTCGGATGTGGGCGACGTCGGCCGGATCGTTGACGACGGGGATCCGCCGGGCGCCATCGACGTGTGGCGGCCGGTCGTACACCGCGTCGACGTCGGAGAGCAGGATGAGGAGATCGGCGTGCACGAGGTGGGCGACCAGAGCGGACAGCCGGTCGTTGTCGCCGAACCGGATCTCGTGCGTCGCGACCGTGTCGTTCTCGTTGACAACGGGTACGACGCCGAGCTCGATCAGCTTGGCGAACGTCGAATAGGCGTTGCGGTAGTGACCCCGCCGGGTGACGTCGTCCAACGTGAGCAGCACCTGCCCGACCCGGATGCCGTGCGCGCCGAAGGCTTCGGTGTAGCGATGGATCAGCAAACCCTGGCCGACACTGGCAGCCGCCTGCTGTCGGGCGAGGTCGCGCGGTCGCGTCGTCAGCCCGAGCGGTCCCAGGCCGGCCGCAATGGCGCCGGAGGACACCAGGACGACGTCGCGACCCTGGCGTCGCAGATCGGCCAATCCGTCGACAATTGCCCGGAGCCGCTCCGGCGCCAGCTGCCCGTCCGGCGCTGTCAACGAGGACGACCCCACCTTGACGACGATCCGGCGTGCCTGGGCGATGACCTCGCCACGGGTCAGGCTCATCGTCCCTCCAACCGACGGTCGGCACCCCGACGACCGAGCAGGGTCGCCGCGCCCGCCTCGATCCGGGGGTCCAACTCGAAGACGACGCCGTCGTCTGGCTCACCGATGACGACGTCGTCACCCGCCTGAGCGCCGAGATCGAGAAGTCGTTGTTCGACTCCAAGCCGGGCGAGCCGGTCGGCGAGGAACCCCACGGCCTCGTCGTTCGCGAA
Source organism: Propionibacteriales bacterium (assembly GCA_038253325.1). Lineage (GTDB taxonomy): Bacteria > Actinomycetota > Actinomycetes > Propionibacteriales > Nocardioidaceae > JBBSHE01. The sequence goes on along the minus strand of JBBSHE010000027.1, from coordinate 9,105 downwards.
GTCCGTCTGGCGCACCCAGCGTTCCGGCTTCGTGCCGCGGACATTCCACTGCGCACCGACCCGCTCGATAAGGAAGTCGGACCCCTCGACCCGGTCCGGACGCAGCACGATCCGGGTCGGTGCGCCGGCCGGTCGCCGAGACCGCTGGTCGGCAACCAGGCGCCCCAGGGCGTACGTGAGGTCACGCAGCCCGCCGTGGGTAGCGGCCGATACCCGGTAAACGGGCCACCCGCGTTCGCTCAGATTGGAAGCGACCAGGTCGGCGAGCTCGCGGGCCTCGGGGACGTCCATCTTGTTGAGCGCGATCACGCGCGGACGGTCCGCGAGGCCGCCATACGTCGCCAGCTCGTCCTCGATGACCTGAAGGTCGCTTGCGGGGTCACGGCCGGGCTCGGAGGTCGCACAGTCGACGACGTGGACGATGGCCGAGCAACGCTCGATGTGGCGAAGGAAGCCGAGCCCGCGCCCGCGACCGTGGCTCGCGCCCGCGATCAAGCCGGGCACGTCTGCCACCGTGTAGGTGATGTCGCCGGCGGTCACTACACCGAGGTTGGGAACCAGTGTCGTGAACGGGTAGTCAGCGATCTTGGGACGCGACCGGGAGATGGCGGCGATCAGGCTCGACTTGCCGGCGCTGGGAAAGCCGACCAGGCCGACGTCGGCGACGACCTTGAGCTCGAGAACGACGGTCCGGTCCTCACCAGGCTCTCCGATCAGTGCGAACCCAGGAGCCTTCCGCGCGCGCGAGGCGAGCGCGGCATTGCCAAGACCCCCCTTGCCGCCGCCGGCGATGACGAGCTCGGTGCCGTCTCCGGTGAGGTCCGCGATCGGCGTGCCGTCGCGCGCCGAGACGACCGTCCCGTCCGGAACGGCGAGGATCACGGTCTCGCCGGCGGCGCCGCTACGGTTACCACCGCGGCCGTGACGTCCGTCGCCCGCCTTGCGATGCGTCTCGTGACGGTAGTCGACCAGGGTCGTGAGGTTCGCGTCCACGCGCAGGACAACGTCCCCGCCGTCACCACCGTTGCCGCCGTCAGGGCCGCCGAGGGGCTTGAACTTCTCCCGGTGCACGGACGCAACACCGTTTCCGCCTCGGCCACCCGTCACCCGCAAGGAGACCTCGTCGACGAACGTCGGGATCGCCACCGGATCTCCTCTCGCAGGCCGTTGGTGAATGAGACGAGGGGCGTTCCGCCGTTGCGGAGACGCCCCTCGTTGATGCCGCTCCGAGCTACTCCGCGTCCGCCGGTACGACGTTCACGACGCGGCGCGCACGCCGGACGCCGAACTCGACATTGCCCTCGACGAGCGCAAACAAGGTGTCGTCCCCGCCACGACCGACGTTCGTACCAGGGTGGAAGTGCGTGCCGCGCTGACGGACGATGATCTCACCGGCGCTGACGAGCTGACCGCCGTAGCGCTTCACTCCGAGGCGTTGGGAGTTGGAGTCGCGTCCGTTCCGGGTCGAAGATGCACCCTTCTTGTGAGCCATGACTTACGCCTTCTTGTTCGAGGTGTTGATCGCGATCACCTTCACCTGCGTGTAGTGCTGGCGGTGACCCTGACGCTTGCGGTAGCCGGTCTTGTTCTTGTACTTCAAGATCTTGATCTTGGGCCCCTTGGACGGACCGAGAACCTGTGCCTCGACAGAGACGCCGGAGAGGTGGTCTGAGTCGGTCGTGACGGTGTCGCCGTCGACGAGCATCACAGCGGAAAGGTTCACCGCGTCGCCGGCCCGCGGGGTCAGGTCATCGATGTTGAGTACGTCGCCGACGGAGACCTTCTCCTGCCGGCCGCCGTTGCGAACGATCGCATACACCGTTGACTCACTTCCTCGTCGAAGGGTATCCCGGGCGCACCCGATGGGCACGAAGACGGAGAGCGCGCGCCAAGCACGCAGACGCGAAGTCTACGCAAGCGGCCGCGCCAGGGTCAAAGCGGGAGGGCTGTGGCTCGATCTTCCTCGGCGTCGTCGGCAGCGGCTGGGGGTCCCGCACCGGAGTCGTCCGAGACCGTCGACGAGGATCCTTTCGACGACCGGCCCGCTGCCGCAGGCTTGCGGCGGCGGCCGTCGGACCCGCGACCGTCGTGTTCGGCACGTCCGATCGACGTCTTCGGCTCAACCGGCTCCGAGTGGACGATGATCCCGCGGCCGTGGCAATGCTCGCACGGCTCGCCGAACGCCTCCAACAGGCCGGTGCCGATCCGCTTGCGAGTCATCTGTACGAGACCGAGGGAGGTGACCTCGGCGACCTGGTGGCGGGTACGGTCCCGCCCGAGGCATTCGACCAACCGGCGAAGCACCAGGTCGCGGTTGGACTCCAGAACCATGTCGATGAAGTCGACGACGATGATCCCACCGATGTCACGGAGCCGAAGCTGGCGGACGATCTCCTCGGCCGCTTCGAGGTTGTTCTTCGTGACCGTCTCCTCGAGGTTGCCGCCCGAGCCGGTGAACTTGCCGGTGTTGACGTCGACGACAGTCATCGCCTCCGTTCGGTCGATGACCAGCGATCCCCCGGACGGTAACCAGACCTTCTGCTCGAGTGCCTTTGCGATCTGTTCGCCGACCCGGTGGTCGGAGAATACGTCTCCATCGCCGTCGTACCGCTTCAACCGCTCCTTGAGGTGAGGTGCGACATGCGAGACGTAGCCGTCGACCATGTCCCAAGCGTCGTCACCGGATACGACGAGCTCGGTGAAGTCCTCCGTGAAGAGGTCGCGGACCACCTTGATCGTGGTGTCGGGTTCGGCGTACAACAGCTGCGGAGCCTTGCCGGACTTGGCCTTCTTCTCGATGTTGTCCCACATCGCAGTGAGCCGGGTGACGTCGCGCGTCAACTCCTCCTCGCTCGCCCCCTCCGCGGCGGTGCGGATGATCACCCCGGCTTCGTCGGGGAGGATGTCTTTCAGCAGGTTCTTGAGCCGGTTCCGCTCGGTGTCGGACAGCTTCCGGCTGATGCCGTTGGTCGTACCGTCAGGCACGTAAACGAGGTACCGGCCCGGAAGACTCACCTGGCTCGTCAACCGCGCACCTTTGTGCCCGACCGGATCCTTGCTGACCTGGACCAGCACCGACTGTCCGGGCTTCAACGCCGCCTCGATCTTGTGAGGCGTCGATCCGTCGGCGAGCAGGTCCCAGTTGACCTCACCGGCGTAGAGGACCGCGTTGCGACCGCGTCCGAGGTCGATGAAGGCGGCCTCCATGCTGGGCAGCACGTTCTGGACCCGGCCGAGATAGACGTTTCCGATCATCGACGACTGTGACTCGCGGTTGACGTAGTGCTCGACGAGGACGTTGTCTTCGAGGACGGCGATCTGGGTCACCTCGCCGTGCTGACGGATGACCATCATCCGGTCGACGGACTCGCGACGCGCCAGGAACTCCGACTCGGTGAGGATCGGCGGCCGACGGCGACCGGCCTCACGGCCTTCGCGGCGTCGTTGTTTCTTGGCTTCCATCCGGGTCGATCCCTCGACCGAAGCGATGTCGGTCTGCTTGGCCCGAGCCTTGCGGGCCACCGGTGCCGCATCCTTCGCCTCGGTCGTCGCCGATCCGCTGTCGTCGCCACCGCGACGACGGCGGCGACGACGCCGCGAGGACTCGGAGGGTTCCGCCTCGTCACCGGCAACGTTGGTGTCGGTATCCGAGTCGTCTGTGGCGACCTCCGTGGGGGGTTTCGACTCGGCTCGGCCGCCGCGCCCGCCACGCGAGCGGCGCCTGGGTTGCGTGTCGCCGTCCGGCTCCTCATCGGGCCGCTCCCGGTCGGTCCTTGCACCGGTCGGTTCCGTCGGGGCCGGCTCCGGCGCCGCCGCGGGGTCGGGTGCCTGGAAGAGCAGCGACGTCGCCGACGCGGGGGCAACCGGCTGCGGTTGCCCCCGCCCGATGCCTGACGTTCCCGGCGCCGGCGCCGCAGCATCTGTTGCCGCATCGCTGGTCGGCGCGGCATCTGCCGTCGCCGTGGACTTCACCTGGTCATCAACGACCCCCTGGTCATCAACGACGGAGCCGTCGTCGGATGTCTCGGCGGCTCGGGTCGTCTTGGTGGCCTTCTTGCGGGTCCCTCTTGCAGTCCCGGACGCCTTGCCGGCGGACTGCTTGGTCTTCCTTGCAGGCTCGGCTGCCGCGGACGCTGGGTTGCCCGACGCTTCTGCCGGCGACGGGTCTTCCGGTGACGGGGCGGCGCCGGCGTCGACGGGCGGGCCGGCTGGCCGGCTCGCGGCGCGCCTTCGAGTACGGGTGGTGGTCACGGCCGGGTTTTCCCCGGTTTCTCCTTCGCGCATGTGCGCTCCTTCGGCCCCCGGGCGCAACGTGCGCCGCACGGAGGCGGTCGAGGCCGGGGCCGACGGTGAGTCGGCGATCCGGCGATAAGCCTGGTCGTCCGCTCCTGTCGAGTTGCGCTCGGCGGGAGCGGCGACGGCGTCATCATCCGGCGGATCGCGTGCGGTACCGCCGAACGTTGCCGGCCTACGGCGGCGGAACGCCGCTGCGGTCGGGCTCGAGCGGATCGCCCACGCGACCTGACTGCGGATCAAGCGGTCCTTGTGCCCTCCGACTCTGAACGGGCGGAGTCGGCGGCTCAAGACTCGCGATCAAACGGAGACCGGCGAGAACGTCGTCGGGTCGCACGGCCGGGTTGACGTGCCGGACGACCAAGTCCATTGTCGCACACTCCTCGGAAGCCGTCACTGCATCGCCGACAGCGAGTCGTTCGACGGCCGCGCGACAGTCGAACGAACGGATCCCACGCTTGGTCATCCGCTCGACAACGATCTCGTCCGCTGCCAGGAACGCGCTCACTGCCTGGCTCAGGTCGTCGGCGGCGACTCCCGGGAAACGGATCTGCCACCAGGAGGCTTCGAGCCGGTCCGTCAACGATCCGGTACCGCTGCGAGCGACCACCGCGTCGACGATGTCGATACCGTCCGGCAGCGCCGCGTCGAGAAGGGCCCCGACCTCTGCCGGTTGTCGTTCGGCCGTGAGCCCGATTTCGGCGTACTCGGCCTCGCTCAACGCACCGGTCGGTGACGCGTTCGCGTACGAGATCCGGGGGTGTGGGCTGAATCCGGAGGAGTACGCGATCGGCAGACCGGCCCGCCGGATCGCCCGTTCGAACGCGCGACCGAAGTCCCGATGGCTGGTGAAACGCATCCTGCCCCGCTTGGCGTACCGGATCCGGATCCGCTGCGCCGGTGGCGGCTGCTGGATCGGCTGCTGAGGCACCAACCCACCCTAGTCTCGACTCCTACGGGAACCGGGGCGCACGAGCGTCCATGTCGTCGCGGCCGGATGCGAGAATGACGCCTCGTGTCCCCATCCCCCCGGCACGCGGGCCGGCGTCGCGCCGTCCTCATCTCGGCCGCGCTCGTCGCGTTGTCGCTCAACCTGCGACCCGGTGCGATCAGTTTCGGACCGGTGCTGCACGAGGTGCGTCGCGGACTGGGGATGAGCGGCGTCGTAGCGGGGATCGTCACGACCCTGCCCGTGCTGTGCTTTGCCTGCTTCGGGGCCGCCGCGCCCCGGCTGGGACGCCGGTTCGGGATCCACCGCACGGTGACCGCTGCGCTCGTCGTCACTGCTTCAGGCCTGACCGTGCGGGCCGAGGCGCACTCCGTCGTCGTCTTCGTCACGGCGACCGTCGCAGGGCTTGCCGGAATGGCCGCCGCGAACGTGCTGATCCCCGCACTCGTCCGCACTCACTTCCCGAACCGGGTGGGTCTGATCACCGGCGCCTACACGACCGCGATTGCGGTCGGGCTCACGGCGGGCTCGATCCTGACCGTCCCGGTCTCCCGTGCCGGGGGTTCCTGGCGCTGGGGTCTGCTCGTCTGGGGCATCTGCGCCGCCCTTGCGGTCGTACCGTGGCTCGCGCTCCTGCGCGAGGATGTCAAGTCGGGACGGCGCCGCCACGACAGTGTCCCGACCAGTGCATTGCTCCGTTCTCGGCTCGCATGGACAATGGCCGCGTTCTTCGGCGCCCAATCACTTCAGGCGTACTGCGTGTTCGGCTGGTTGCCGCAGATCTATCGCGACGCGGGCTTCTCCGCCGGCGAGGCCGGCGTCCTGCTCGGGGTCGCGATGGCGATCGGGATTCCCCTGTCGTTCGCCGTATCTCACGCGACGGCGCGGATGGACAACCCACGGAGCCTGGTGATCACACTGTCGGCCTGCTACCTGGTCGCGTACGCCGGTCTGATCAACTGGCCCGTCGGCGGTGCCTGGCTCTGGGCAGTCCTGATCGGGTTCGGTGCGGGACAGTTCCCGTTGGTTCTCGCGCTGATCGGGCTCCGGGCCAGGACCGGCGAGGGCACCGCTGCCCTGTCCGGCTTCACCCAGAGCGTCGGCTACCTGATCGCCGCCGTCGGACCCGTCGGCATGGGCGTGCTGCACGACCTGACCGGTTCCTGGACGGCACCGCTGGTCGTCGTCGGCCTCCTCGTGGTTCCGCAGGCCGTGACCGGTGTTGTTGTCAGCCGACCGCAGTATCTCGAGGACGAGCTCGCGCCACCTCCAACCCGGAGCGCCCGCGACTCCTCCTACCGACGTTGATCCCCGATCGGGGTCTGTACGCAGCGCGGGAGGTCTTGGGACGCCTGGCCACGCCACGTCTCGTCAGTAGTTGATCATGTGGCCGGCGACGCCGTGGATCGCCTCCTTGAGCGCCTCCGAAAGGGTCGGGTGCGCATGCACATTCCGCCCGACCTCGTCGGCCGTGAGGTCCCACAGTTGAGCCAGGGTCAGCTCGGGAAGCAGCTCGGTGACGTCCGGGCCGATCAGGTGCGCGCCCAACAGCTCATTGTGCTCGGCGTCCGCGACGATCTTCACGAAACCGACCGTCTCGCCGAGCCCGTGTGCCTTGCCGTTCGCCATGAACGGGAACCTCGAGACCTTGACGTCGTGGCCCTTGTCCCGAGCCTGGGCTTCCGTGTAACCGAAGCTCGCGACCTGCGGCTGGCAGTACGTCGCCCGGGGCATCATGACGTAGTCGAGCGGCATCGTCTCCGCTCCGGCAATCGTCTCGGCCGCCACCATGCCCTGCGCCGACGCGACGTGGGCCAGCATCAGCTTTCCGGTCACGTCCCCGATCGCGAAGATGCTCGGAACGCTGGTCCGCATGTAGTCGTCGATCTCGACGGCAGCACCTCCCGTGAGCTTCACACCGGTGTTCTCGAGGCCGTATCCCTCGGTGCGCGGCGCGAACCCGATTGCCTGGAGCACCTTTTCGGCCTCGAGAAGCTGCTGCTCGTCACCTCGCTTGACGGTCACCTTGACGGTGTCACCGCTGTCGTCGATCGCCTCGACCCGGGTCGACGTGAGGACATCGATGCCGGCCTTCTTGTACGCCTTGGCGAGCTCCTTGGACACATCCTCGTCTTCGTTCGGGACCATCCGGTCGAGGAACTCGACGATCGTGACGTCGACGCCGTAGTTCGACAAGACGTACGCGAACTCGACTCCGATGGCGCCCGCTCCGGCGATGATGATGCTCTTCGGCAGGTCGCTGTCGAGGATCTGCTCCTCGTACGTCACGACCCGTTTCGACAGCCGGGTGCCGGGCAGCAGTCGCGTCACCGAGCCGGCGGCGAGGATGCAGTGGTCGAACGTCACGGTCTGCTCGCCACCTGCGTTGAGCTCGACCCGCAATGTGTTCGCGTCGGTGAACCTCGCCCACCCGTCGTACTCGGTGATCTTGTTCTTCTTCATCAAGAAGTGGACGCCCTTGACCCGCCCGTCGGCGACGACGCGGCTGCGCTCGTACGCCTTGGCGTAGTCCGGCGTCACCGTTCCGTCGATCCTGATGCCGAAGACGGAGTCGGCCTGATGCTCGATGATGTGCACCAACTCGGCGTTGCGGAGCAGCGCCTTGCTGGGAATGCAGCCGACGTTGAGACACACCCCGCCCCAGTACTTCGACTCGACGACCGCGACCGACTTGCCGAGCTGGGCCGCCCGGATCGCCGCCTCGTACCCGCCGGGACCCGCGCCGAGGACGACAACGTCGAAGTGCGTCTCGCCGCTGCCGGACTTCGTTGCCTTGTCGTCGGACTTCGCTGTCGTGTCGGCGCTCATGCCGTTCAGCGTAGTGCTCGAATCGTGATCCCCTCATCCCAGCGTTTTCGCGTACTTCCGGGGCATCGTCGCCCGGATTTATGCCCCGGAAGTACGCGAAAACTGCGGCAAAAGTCATACTGCCGACATGCACGATGACGGGTTGGTTCGCGACGAGCCCGAGGTGCCGCTCACGGGTGGTGACGTCACCGAAGGAGTCGTCCGTGTCGGTGACACGGTGCGGCGCCCGACGAGCAACACGTCCCGTTTGGTCCGTGCCCTGCTGCTTCACTTGGAGGGCCGTCGGTTTTGACGGTGCCCCCCGCTATCTGGGCGTTGATGGCCGTGGACGCGACGTGTTGTCGTACGTCCCGGGCGAAGCGGCGCCGGAGTTCATCGGCCACTTCGACATCACGACCGAGAACGTCGTGTTCCGCGACACGATGGCCTGTGCGCTCATCGACTTCGATCTCGCGAAACCCGCGACGCGCGTCGACGAGGTGTTCAACGCGTTGCGGCACTGGGGCCAGATCGCCGACCCCGTCGACGTCGATGTGTTGATGCGAGGCGTGGACGTACCACGACGGTGCCGGATCTTCGCCGACGCGTACGGACTGAGCGCAGTAGAGAGCGCCAACCTGGTCGAGGTCGGCCGGGTTCGGCTGGCGAGGGGATGGCACTTCATGAAGGGGCGCGCTGACGTTGAGGGTGGCGGCTGGATGCGGATGTGGAACGAGGGTGGGCTGGATGCGGATGTGGAACGAGGGTGTCGGTGATGCGATTCTCCGAGCCGGGCAGTGGCTGGACGACGACGCTTCGGCGATCGACGCCGCCCTCCTCGACTGACCGTCCTCGACGTACCCCCTTCTGCCGATGGTTTGCGTACTTGCGGGGCATGATTGCCCGGACACATGCCCCGCAAGTACGCAAAACCGCGGGATCAGGCGACCACCGGCCCGCGGGATCAGGCGACCACCGGCCCGCGGGATCAGGCGACCACCGGCCCGCGGGATCAGGCGACCACCGGCCCGCGGGATCAGGCGACCACCGGCCCG
>JBBSHE010000026.1:0-41755 GCA_038253325.1 Propionibacteriales bacterium | reverse complement strand
TCGGGGATCGTGATCCCCGCAACCGCCACTATGGGCCGTCGGCTTGCGTGGGCGCGGGTTGCGGCCGTGGGCACGAACGTGCGAACGGTCGAGGTCGGTGACCGCGTCCTGTTCGATCCCGAGGACCGCGCGGAGATCGAGGTGCGCGGAGACGACTACATCCTGTTACGGGAGCGGGACCTGCACGCCGTCGCGTCGGAACGGCTGGACGGCAACCAGACCGGCCTGTATCTCTGAGCCGGGTATCTCCGAGCCCTGGGACGTCCAGCGGAGGGGGCGTTCGGGTGCCTCCAGCTCGGAGGTCCACGGAGCCACCCATGTTGTGGCTAGCGAGTATTGCTGCGAATGACTTGCAACAGTGACGACAGGGCGTCTAGTCTCGGACACCGAGATGCCACCGCGACCGCGGGGGCCTTGTCGAAGGCAGGCGCTGATGACCGCGACGAACGCCCCAACCGCGAGCGGGTCACGATGGACCCGGATCCGGTACGCGCTGACACCGGCTGAGTGGCGCCGCGCTGCCGGGCTCGCGTTCGTGATCGCCGCCCTGCACTTCATCGGGTTCTTCCTGCTGTTTGCCTTCGTGATCCCGGGACACTTCGATCTGGGGAGCAGCGGGATCTTCGGTGTCGGGGTCGGCATCACCGCGTACACACTCGGGATGCGGCACGCGTTCGACGCCGACCACATCGGAGCCATCGACAACACGACCAGAAAGTTGATGAACGACGGCCAGCGGCCGCTAAGCGTGGGCTTCTTCTTCTCTCTCGGCCACTCGACGATCGTCTTCCTGCTGGCGGCCGCCTTCTCGATAGGCATCAAGGGCCTCAGCGGCGCCGTCTCGAACGACAGCTCGACGTTGCACAAGGCGACTGGACTGATCGGGCCGAGTGTGTCCGGGGTATTCCTCCTCGTGATCGGAACGATCAACCTGATCGTGCTCGTCGGCATCATCCAGGTGTTCCGCCGGATGAGGCAGGGAGAGTACGACGAGCAGAAACTCGAGGAGCAGCTGAACAACCGCGGCTTCATGAACCGCTTCTACAAGCGTGCGACCAACGCGATCAAGAAGCCCTGGCAGATGTACCCGCTTGGTGTTCTGTTCGGCCTCGGCTTCGACACCGCTACCGAGATCGCGCTGCTGGCCACGGCCGGTGCCGCCGCGGCAGGCGGCCTGCCGTTCTACGCAATCTTGTGCTTGCCGATCTTGTTCGCCTCTGGGATGTCGTTGCTGGACACCATCGACGGTGCGTTCATGAACTTCGCCTACGGCTGGGCGTTCTCCAAGCCGGTGCGCAAGGTGTTCTACAACATCACCGTTACGGCGTTGTCGGTGGCCGTCGCGCTCATCATCGGCATGATCGAGTTGATCGCGGTGTTCGCCGACAAGCTCAGCCTGAGCGGCGGGATCTTCGGCTGGGTCTCCACGCTCGACCTCAACTACGTCGGCTACGGAATCGTCGCGCTGTTCGTGGTTACCTGGGCCATCGCCTTGGCCGTGTGGCACTTCGGGCACATCGAGGAGAAGTGGACCGCCGGCCTGCGCGGCGTGGGACCAGCTTCGGACTAGACGCATGCCCGTCGATGACGACGCAACCGCCGTTGGGCGACATGCTGGGCCAGTTCCATGATCGCACCGGAGATGTACGGCTTCAGCGCGCCAAGTCGTAGGGCAGGACTGCGGCTGGTGGGCGAGGGATTGGGTTCGGTCGGCGACGGTCGTCAGGGACGTGGCGGATCAGACCGCGCAGGGCGCACGAGAAACAGGCGTTCGCGGTGATGATGCACCTGACGCAGGCCGTCGACAAGGCCAAAGCCGTGGCGAAGGTAGAACGCAAATGGCCGCAGAGTTGTCCGCAAGGGTGCGTACGACCCACTCGCGGGCGACGGCGTGAGCGGTTGCGCAAGCGAGGAGGCCGCTGTCCACTCGTTGCCGCCGGTATCGCTCGGCGACACCCAGCTCGGCAAGATAGAGAGCATCACCCCGGTCCATGACAGCGTATTTCGCAACGGCTCTGGCGTCGACGTGCTAGGCGAGCGGCAACGAGAGGCAGTAGCCGACCGGGTAGCCGGTGGTGTCCGACGCGACGCAGGTCCGGGCGCCAGGAGCGGCGACCAGCCGGCCGAACCATTCGGATGCCGGTGGCACCTCGCCGGGGTCGTAGTTGTACGGAGCGCCGATGGACTCTGGGGGCCGGCGGTGCTCACAGCTCGTGGAGCCAGCCGTACCAGGAGTCGAGGTTGTCGCCGTCGCGGACCGACAGCGCGATGATCTCGACGCCCGGCTTGAGGCTGCGTGCCTGCTTTGTGAACCTGTCGAGGTCGAAGTCGACATAGGGCATGAGGCCGGTCTTGTTGACGACGATGACGTCGGCGCTGGCGAACATGTGCGGGTACTTCAGCGGCTTGTCATCGCCTTCGGTGACGGACATGACGACAACCTTGGCGCGCTCACCGACGTCGAACAGTGCCGGACAGACGAGGTTGCCGACGTTCTCGATGAAGAGCAGCGATCCTTCGCTCGGATTCAGGGCATCGAGCGCCTGCCGCACCATCGGGGCGTCAAGGTGACAGCCGGCTCCAGTGTTGACCTGGACGGCGCGCGCCCCGGCCTTCTTGACCCGTTCAGCGTCGAACTTCGTCTCCTGGTCACCTTCAATGACACATATCTCCGTGCCGCTTGCGAGCTCGGCGATGGTGCGCTCGAGCAGCGATGTCTTGCCCGAGCCCGGTGAGCTCATCAGGTTGACCGCGGCAATGTCCCGCTCTCGAAGCCAACCGCGGTTGTGCTCGGCCAGGTGGTTGTTCTTGGCGAGGATCTGTTCACCGAGCACGAGTTTCTCGGTCTTCGCAGGCTGGTGCAGCTGTTCGTGCATGTGCGACTCGAGATCGGCGTGCTCATGATCGTGGCCATGGTTGTGGTCGTGCGGATTGGTGTGGCCGTGCTCGTGTCGCGATCCGTCCAGCGTCGAGACTCTGACGTTCTCTTCGTCTCCGCAGCCACAAGTCAGGCACATGGTCCCTCCATCAATCACTATGCCGAGATACGAGTACTGAGGTCCGGCGACCGTACGCATGTCGGCGCCTTCTCCAGGCACGGTACTACCAACTTGCCTTATTGCGAAAGACTTGCAACAAGGCAAAAATGGGCATATGGGTGCAGCGGCGAGCTCAGGCCTGAAGTTCACCCATCCAGGTCTCGACGTCTTCGGGCGACCGCGGCAGGTCGGCCGACAGGTTTCGGCAGCCGTCGGCGGTGACGAGGATGTCGTCCTCGATCCGGATTCCGGTGCCGCGCAGCTCGTCGGGTACGAGCAGGTCCCAGGACTGGAAGTAGAGTCCGGGTTCGACGGTGAGCACCATGCCGGGTTCGAGCTTGCCCTCGAGGTACGCCTCGGTTCGCGCGTTCGCGCAGTCGTGGACGTCCAAGCCGAGCATGTGGCCGGTGCCGTGCAGGGTCCACCGCTTGTACGCGAGGTTGTCCTTGTCGAGCGCCTCCTCAGCGCTGACCGGGAGCAGCCCGAGGTCCTCCAGGCCGTGTGCGAGGACCGTCATGGCGGCCTGGTGGAAGTCGCCGTACGGCACCCCGGGTTGGACGGCCGCGATCCCGGCGTCCTGCGCCGCCAGCACGAGATCGTAGAGATCGCGCTGGGCCGTCGAGAACGTGCCGGACACGGGCAGGGTCCGGGTGATGTCGGCGGTGTAGAGCGACCGGTTCTCGACGCCCATGTCCAGGAGCAGTAGTGCTCCAGGGGTCAGCGGTCCGGCGTTGTCGATCCAGTGGAGCGTCGTCGCGTGCGGTCCGCAGGCGACGATGTTCTCGTAGCCGATGTCGTTGCCGTCGACCCGGGCCCGGCGCCAGAACGTCCCGTCGACCCACCGTTCGCCGTGCTGCCGAGCCTGGTCCCACTCGCGTACACAGTCCTCGAAGCCGCGTCGGGTCGACGCGATCGCATCCTCGAGCTGGGCGACCTCCCAGCCGTCCTTGACCAGCCGCTGCTCGGAGAGGAACGTCGCGAGCTCGCGATCCGCTGTGCCGTCGTCGGTCGCTGGAACGAACGCGTCGATCTCGGAGTCGACGCCCCGACGAACACGGGTGAGGGTACGGTCGCGGAGAACGCCCGGCAGCTCGGAGATGTGGCGGGTCCGCATTCCGTACAACTCCGTGGCCTCAGTGAGCGAGAAGCGGCGGCCGGCCCAGATCTCGCCATACCGGCCGCTGCGCCAGAACTCGTCGTCGGTCTTTGCTGCTCGGGGACGAAAATAGAGAACGGCTTCACCGTCAGGCTCGACGACAAGCACGGCATCGGAGCTCTGGTTACCACTGAGGTAGACATGCGCCGTGTCGACGCGGAAGCGGTAGTCCGTGTCGTTGGCGCGAGTCTTCAGGAGGCCAGCCGGAATGACGAGCCGCTCACCCGGGAAGCGTTGGTGGAGGGCAGTGCGACGCACGGCTGCCACCTCGGCGACGTCGAGCCGGCGGACTTCGTCATCGGCGTCGTCCCAGCCCTCCTTCATGAACGCGAGCAGAGCGTCCGGCACGGGACGCTCGTACGACTTTGCTGCGAAGCGGTCGGACACCGGTGCTCCTCGTCACGAATTCAGGCGATGGCCGTGGTGGTAACCCCCACCGGGGCTCACTTGTCGGGGTCGGCGGCGTCCTTGACGTTGTGGCCGAGGTCCTTGACGTCGGCCTTGGCCTGGTCGGCCTTGCCCTCGAACTCCTGGGACCTGTCGCCGCGAGCCTTGCCGGTCGCTTCCTTGCCCTTACCCGAGAGTCCCTCGAAGGTCGTCTTGAGCTTGTCCATGAAACCCATGGCACTTCCTTGCTGTGTGGTGAATGTCTTGGTCCCAACGTTATCCGTACATTGCATCGGCGCAAAGTTGGATGCCAGTGTCGTGACTGCCCACGACGTGTGAACACGACTAGGGTGGGTACCGATTAGCTGCACGGATGGTTGGCAGGCGCACACGATGCGCCATCGGCGAACCGGATCAGCACTCGAGAAAGGCCTACCGTGGCGTTCTTACTTTGGATTCTCGCTGTCATCTTGGTGGTCGCGGGGATTGTCGCGATTGTCCGCAAGCAGATTCTTTGGGGAGTCGTCCTGATCATTGTCGGGCTCCTGGTCGGGCCGGGCGGCGTCAGCCTGTTCACCTAGCTTCCGCCCTGGCTTGCGCCGAGCAGGCCAACGTCCGCGGCTGAGCCGTTACCTGCACCGGAATCCGGCCCAGGTCACGGCTCGTCGCGGTCTCGGGTGTCGCCGGGGGACGCATCGGGCTTGCCCTCACCGTCGTCCGATGACGTGAGCGGCGGGATCGCCGGCGCCTGGGGCCGACGGTCTTCGGGTGGGTCGACGGAAGCGTGGCTGTCGCCGGTGCGCGTCGGCGCATCGTCGTTGATCCCAGTTTTGGCTGGCTGATCCGACATGATTTGACCTCCATTGTCAGGCGACGGTACGGGTCGCACAGCAGATCCGGTACCCATCCGACCGCTCGCCTATGCGCAACACGGTCTCGACCACCGCCACGAGGACCTCGTGCCGCTGCCTGAATCCGGGACTCCGCACGACTCGTCCACCCGGACCGGCCACGAATCCGGTCTCATGCTGTGTCATGGAGGTAGGAGGTGGGTGGTGGGCGACGTCGAGTTCGGCGTATTCGTTCGAGCGCATACGGCTGCGCTGCTTCGGTCGGCGTACCTCCTCACCAGGGACGCCGCATCGGCCGAAGATCTTGTGCAGGACACCTTCGTACGGCTTCATCCAAAGTGGTTGCGCGTCGCTGAAGCGACCGCGCCGCTGGCCTACGTTCGGCGATCGATGCTGAACAACTTCCTGAACTCGAGACGAAGCAGGTCCCGTCAGGAGCAACCGATCGCGCACGTCCCCGATCGAGCCGACGAATCCGACCTCGCCGGGCGCGTCACCGACCGAATGCTCGTGACCGGATTGCTGGACACCCTCCCCCCCCGACAGCGTGCGGTCCTCGTCCTCAGGTTCTTCCACGACCTCGACGACGACCAGATCGCGGCGGAGGTGGGTTGTCGGCGATCGACCGTGCGCAGCATTGTCCGACGCGCCCTCACGACCTTGAGAGCCCAGACCGAGCAAAGGCAACATCCGCCCGCCTCGGAGCAGACGAACGGAGCATCAACATGAGCGACGACCGTGAACCGATCACGATCATGCGTCGGGGGATGACGGCAGAAGCCGATCGGGCGCCGGACGCGGCGGCTCTCACGGAGCGAATCCTCGCCACGGCAGCCGCGACGACGACGCCACCGGCGACTGCACCCGTGACGCGACGGCTGCGAGGCTGGGCGCTGCCCGGGCTCGCAGCGGCGACAGTCGTGGCGGTCACCGCGGCTGTGTTGGTCGGCACGCGTGTTCTCCTGCCCGACGACCAGAGCTCGGCGACCGCTCCGACGACGGCCGTCAGTCCCTCGCCCATCGGATCGACGGGGCCGTCGGGAGGCGTCGTTCCAGCCGGATTCCGGCCTGTCGACGTCAGTTTTGTCAACCGGGACGACGGCTGGGCGCTCGGTTCGGTGCCATGCCCGTCGGGCCGATGCACCGAGCTTGTACGAACCAGGGACGGCGGCTCGACCTGGGTGAGTGTTCCGGCGCCACCGCTGGCGTTGCCGGCATCCGTCGAAGTCGATCCGGTACTGGCCGGCTGCAACGCGGTCGTGTGTATCAGCCAGATCCGCCTTGCCACCCCGCAGATCGGATACGTCTTCAACGGGTGGCAGCTGTTCATGACCGTCGACGGCGGATCGACGTGGCGGCTGCAACCGGGCGGAGGCGGACGGCTGGCCATCGCGAACGGCACGGCCTGGTGGATCGGCGACAGCTCGACCAAACCGTGTGAGGCGAGCTGTCACATTCGATTGCAGGCTGCACGGGTCGGCTCCAGTGCTTGGCGCGATGTCCCACTGCCTTCCGTCGCGACGTCCGGCAGCGGTGCCGACGTGGCGCGGAACGGCGACGTGGCGGCGCTTGAGATCTACGGCACGGACCGGGGCGGACCCTCAGGAACTCAGGGCAGCTCGCCATCCCGGTCGATGCTTCTGACCTCGACCGACGCCGGTTCAACCTGGACCGTGCGCCGCGAACCTTGCCTGCAGGCCAGAGTCGGTGCCGAAAGCTTGGCGCCGACGGTCGCGCCGGACGGATCGATCACCCTGATGTGCCGTCCGCGCAATGGTGGTGGCGAGTTCACCGTCACGTCAACGGACGGCGGAGCCACCTTCGTACCCTCTGCGCCGCTCAGCGGCACATCCGGGTATGTGATCGGTGCGGCATCTTCCTCGGTCGTGTTCGCGGTCACAGACATCCTCTATCGCAGCGCCGACGCCGGGAGGAGCTGGCACTCGGTACTGCTCGGCGACCACCCGGGCACGGGAGTCTTCGAGGTCGAGTTCAGGACGGCGAACGCCGGTTACGTGCTCGCACAGAACGAGCGAGGCGTGTCACCGACCATCTGGTCGACGACGGACGCTGGGGCGAGCTGGACCAACTACTCCTTCCGATAGGGGAAGTGGGTATAAGAAATGAAGTCGGCAGTCGCCTCCGCCACCTTCGCCGGCCGGTCCTCCGGGAGCTTGACGGGATATCGATGGTTCGAAAGACTCCTGGGCTAGCGGCATCCGTCGTCGTCCCCCCGATGAGCGGGGAGCGGAGCCCGAGATCGGGGATCTGTTGTGCTCTCGACCCGTACGAAAAGCCGCGCCTGCATGGTGGCGGCGACTACCGCCTCGCACTCGCCTTGCCAGGCGCGGCGACTGCCGGCCAGTCTGCGCCGACACCCGAGGGGGCGCTGACCGGGTCGGATGCATCCGCCGCGAAGTACCGTCCTGGCAGCCCAGGCGTCGGCGACCCGTACTTCCCGTTGGAGGGCAATGGTGGGTACAACGTCAAGCACTACGCCCTGAACCTGTCCTACGACCCGGCCAGCCACCATCTGGGCGGGTCCAACACCATCACCGCGGTCCCACCCAGAACCTGTCCCGGTTCGACCTCGACCTGTTGGGCTTCAAGGTGCTCGGGGTCGACGTCAACGGAGCCAGAGCAGTGTTTCGCCGTACCGGTCAGGAGCTGATCGTCACGCCACGACGGGGACTCCCGATTCACAAGCGGTTCGTCGTGAGGGTCGCCTACGCGGGTACCCCGCACACAATCGTCGTTTCACCCATTGTCTTCGGCGCGCCGTACGGCTGGATCTACACGAACGACGGCGCGTTCGTCGGCTGCGAACCCAACGCTGCTCGTACGTGGTACCCGTCGAACGACCACCCGAGCGACAAGGCGAGCTTCGCGTTCAAGATCACGGTTCCGAAGTCACGCGAAGTCGTTGCCAACGGGACCCTGATCAGGCATTGGGTGCGTGCCAGCCAGGCGACGTTCGTCTGGCGCGAGGCGCAGCCGATGGCGACCTACCTCGCGACCATCGGCATCGGACGCTGGGACTTTCAAAACACCACGACGCCGAGGGGGATCCAGGAGTTCGTGGCCGTCGACCCGGCCCTCGCCAACGACGCACGACACGCTCATGCGGTCGCGATGACGGCCCGGATCACGGACTACTGGGCGAGGACATTCGGGCGATACCCATTCGGCTCGACCGGCGCGATCATCGACAACGTTCCGCGCATCGGCTTCTCGCTCGAAACCCAGACCAGACCGCTGTACGGGTTCGTACCCGACGCCGGCACGGTGTCGCACGAGCTGTCACACGAGTGGTTCGGAGAAAGCGTCTCGGTGCGCAACTGGCGGCACATCTGGCTCAACGAGGGCTTCGCGATGTTCAGTTCATGGCTGTGGACAGAGCACACCGGAGGTCCGCCGACGTTGCATCAGGCGAGGTCCATCTACAACACCATCGGACCGGGTTCGTCGTTCTGGAAACAGTCGATCGCCGACCCGAAGCGCAATACCATGTTTTCGAGTGCTGTCTACTACCGCGATGCGATGACCCTTGCCGCCCTCCGGCACAAGATCGGAAACCACGACTTCGCGGTTCTGCTACGCACCTGGGCGCGTGAACACCGGTACGGCAACGTCACCACCGCGCAGTTCGTGAACCTGGCCGAGAGAGTCTCCGGGCAGCGCCTCGGCAGCTTCTTCTACGTCTGGCTGTGGAGACCGGCAAAGCCGCCGACGGTCGGCGCAATAATTGCTTAAACGCAATGATTGCATGAACGCAATGTTTGCGCTAGAGTCGATACATGACGGTGACATCGCACGCGCAGCTGCCTCCGATGTGTCGCGATGAACGCCTTGAGTCTCGAGATCCCCGGAAGAGGAGGGTCCACCCATGAACTGTCTAGACTGCGCAATCGCCGGTCGCGACGTACCAGCGGTTGGTATCTGCCAATCGTGCGGCGGAGGTGTCTGCATCTCCGGCATCCAGTTCGACACGCACGTGCTGGCTGGGGTCGGGAGCCCCGGTCCATCGGACCGGCACGCGACGCGTCTCGTGACGTGTGAGAGTTGCGCGCCCGTCATCGAGACGATGCACCCGGTCGACTACGACGCGTCTGGCGCGATTCCGGGGAACTGACCGCCTCGATGCGTCTCAGCACCCGGTCTGGACGCTAGAACGACTCCGCGTTGAAGACTTCCTCGAAGACACCCTCGAGCTGGGTCGATTGAACGATCTGGTCGAGTTGCATGGCCGCATCGGGGCGAGCAAGGGACGCACGTATGGTCGCGAACTCCTCCAACGAGGCGTCTACCTCGATGATCGTCATCACCTGTTGCAGGCATTCAGGATTGCGGCTCACACTCGCGACCGCCGGGTAGTCCCCATCGCCCGGTTCGGGCACCCAGGCGGCCTTGAACTGCTCGTAAGTAACCCCGGGCCTGAGGGTGCGGACGAAGACGGCGCGAAGCATTTTACCTCCGTTGTACCGTGATCGGGGGCTTGGTGGCCCGAACGATCGCGGCGTGCATTCCCGGCGCGGCTTCATGGGTGAAGGTGACGGTTGCCTCCGTAAATCCGACGGCTGTCAGACCGTCGAGGTATTCGTCGCGGCTGAGCGCTCCGGCGATGCAGCCGACATAACTGCCCCGCTCGGCGCGGTCGGCGGCCGTCAGGTCGTCCTCGGCGACCACGTCGGAGACACCGACCGTTCCGCCGGGAGCGAGCACACGGAACATCTCGGCGAGCACTGCCGGCTTGTCCACGGAAAGGTTGATCACGCAGTTGGAGATGACGACGTCCACGGAGCCGGCGGGCAGCGGGACGTCCTCGATCGTGCCTTTGAGGAACTCCACGTTCCTGACTCCCGACTTCGCGGCGTTCTCCCGGGCGAGGTCGAGCATCTCGTCCGTCATGTCGACGCCGTACGCGAAGCCCGTCGGACCCACGCGTCGGGCCGACAACAAGACGTCGATCCCGCCACCAGACCCGAGGTCCAGCACCCGCTGACCCTCACGCAGATCTGCGACGGCGACCGGGTTCCCGCAGCCGAGACTGGCGAGGAGGGCATCGGCCGGCAACTCGTCTCGTTCACTTTGGTCGTAGAGGCTGGACCCGAACGACGCGTCGAGGTCCAACGCCGACGAAGCGCCGGCGCAGCACTCGGCCGACTCGTCAGTCGCGCAGCACGCCTCGGCTGCCGACGCGGAACTTGTGCCGCATCCGCAGCCCTGTTCGCTGGTTACGGCGTTGGCGGCCGCCGCATAGCGCGCACGAACCCGATCGCGCAGCTGCTCGGTCCCGGTCTCGGTCATGGTGCACCCTCTTTTCATTGATGACTGTCTATGTGACTTCAGAGTGACACACTCATCGATGACTGTCAATGCATGTGGCACACTGGATCCCATGCCCAGGTCAGTACGCTCCGAAGCCTCTCCCACATCGGCCACCTGCTGCAGTCCGCTCACGACGGCGCCATTGTCCGCTGCCGAGGCCGAGCGACTGGCACACGTTCTCAAGGCAGTCGCGGACCCGGCGCGCTTGCAACTCCTGTCGATGGTCGCAGCCCAAGCTGGCGGGGAGGCGTGCATCTGCGACCTGACCGGGCCGGTTGGACTGACGCAGCCGACCGTGTCTCACCACATGAAGGTCCTCGTCGACGCCGGCCTGCTGCACCGCGATCAGCGCGGCAAGTGGGCGTACTTTCGCCTCGTCGCTGGCGCCCTGGACGCGCTGGCTGCCACGCTGACAGACCCGGCGAAACAGCGCCACCCCGCACCCGCCTGAGAGGCGTTCGGCGCTAGCGTTCTAGGAGAGATGAGTGGGTTCCGGGCGCGACTTGTGGCCCTCGTCTGAGCTGACGCCCTGCCGAGCGACCGTCCCGCCGTCGTCGGACTGCTCCGTGTCGGCTCGTGGCAACAACCGCACGATGACGGATTTCGAGGTAGGGCAGTTGCTCGACTCGGCCGTCGAGTCCAATGGCACCAAGAGGTTCGTCTCGGGGTAGTACGCAGCCGCGCAGCCCCGTGGCGTGGAGTACTCGACAATCCGGAAGTCCGGGGCTATGCGTTCGATGTCGTCGTCTTCCCAGTGGGTCACCAGGTCGACGATGTCTCCATCGGCGTGACCGAGACGCGCGATGTCGTCGCGGTGCACAAAGACCACGCGTCGGCCGCCTTCGATGCCGCGATACCGGTCACTTGTCCCGTAGATCGTGGTGTTGAACTGGTCGTGGCTGCGCAGGGTCTGAAGGATCAGGTGATCGGACGGCACCTGAAGTGCCTCGATCGGCGAGACCACGAATTCGGCCTTGCCGGACTCGGTCTGAAAGGTACGCGAGTCGCGCGGCGGATGCGGTAACACAAAACCGCCCGGACGGTCCACGTTGACCTCGTAACCCTCGCAGCCAGGAACGACCCGGGAGATGTGGCGGCGGATCACGGAGTAGTCGTCCCGCATCGCCGACCACCGCAGTCCGTAACGATCGCCGAGGGTGGCGTCTGCGATACCGCAGACGATCTCGACCTCCGACTTCAGGTGCCGACTCGCCGGTTCGAGGGGTCCACGCGACGTGTGGACCGAGCACGTCGAGTCTTCGACGGAGACGAACTGCTCACCGCTGGCCTGGACGTCCTTCTCCGTGCGACCCTTGACCGGCAAGATGAGGGCGGTGTCTCCGGTCACGAGATGAGACCGGTTGAGCTTGGTGGACACCTGGACCGTGAGCTCGGCCCGCCGCATCGCGTCTGTCGTCACCTGGGTGTCGGGCGCCGCTTGGACGAAGTTGCCGCCGAGGCCAACGAATACTCGCGCCTTGCCGTCACGGAACGCCCGAACCGACGCGACGGTGTCGAAGCCGTGCTTGCGTGGCGGCTCGAAACCGAACTCGTCGCGCAGCGCATCCAGGAAGTGGTCGGGCACCCGCTCCCAGATCCCCATGGTCCGGTCGCCTTGGACGTTGGAGTGGCCGCGAATAGGGAACAAGCCCGCCCCTCGCTTGCCGATGTTGCCCTGCGCGCACGCCAAGTTGACGATCTCCTTGATCGTGACGACAGCGTTGTGGTGCTGCGTCAGCCCCATCGCCCAGCAGAATATCGACGCGGACGAGTCGCGGAGCATCTGCGCGCCCTGCGTGATCTGAGCCCGCGAGAGTCCCGTGGTATCTGTCACGAGGTCCCAGTCCAACGCTTTCAGGTGTTCGCGCCATGCCTCGAAACCGGTCGTGTACTCATCGATGAACGCGCGGTTGATCGCGTCCCACTCGACGAGCAGCGCCCCGAACGCCTGGAGCAGGGCCAGGTCACCGTTGAGTTTGACCGGCAGATGCAAGTCGGCGAGGTCAGTGCCCCGGCCGACGATTCCGCGAGCCGTCTGCGGGTTCCGGAAGTTTACGAGGCCCGCCTCCTTCAGCGGGTTGATCGCGAGGATCTTCGCGCCTCGCTGCTTCGCTCTCTCCAGCTGGGTCAGCATCCTCGGGTGGTTCGTTCCTGGGTTCTGGCCCTGAATCACGATCAGCTCGGCCTCGTCGAGGTCGCGCAGGGTCACGCTCGCCTTGCCGATGCCGATCGACTCCTGGAGCGCGATGCTCGTCGACTCGTGGCACATGTTCGAACAATCTGGCAAGTTGTTCGTTCCGTACGCACGCGCGAAGAGCTGGTAGACGAATGCTGCCTCGTTCGAAGCACGTCCCGACGTGTAGAACACCGCCTCGTCAGGACTGGACAGACCGCGCAACGCAGTCCCGATCAGCGAAAAGGCGTCATCCCACGCGATCGGCTCGTAGCGCGTGGCGTTGGAACGCTTGATCATCGGGTGGGTGATGCGGCCCTGTTGACCCAACCAGAGCTCCGTGTGTCTGTCGAGATCTGCGATGCTGTGCCGGGCGAAGAACTTCGGGGTGGCTCGTCTCTTCGTGGCCTCCTCCGCGACCGCCTTCGCCCCGTTCTCACAGAACTCCGCGCGATGACGGTGTCCCGGGTCTGGATCCGGCCACGCGCAGCTCATGCAGTCGAAACCGTCGACCTGGTTCAGCTTCAGCCATGTCCTTGCCGAACGAGTCAGTCCCATCTGGCGAAGCGATCTGTTCGCCGAGACCGCGACCGCTTCGGATCCACCGGCATGCTGATAGGGCTGTTCGATCCGCAGGTTCTGTTCGTCGACGTCTGCGCCTCGGTCGCCACGATCTCGATGTCTCATGCCGTCCTTCTCGTCGGGTCCGGCCTCGCTCAACCATAAGGTGCCCAGAAAGTGCGACCCAAAACCCGCTGGCGCATGGATGCCGAACCGAGGCCGGGAAATGACGCCGCCGTCAGAGCCGCCGAACGGGCACCTGGCCGCTCACGATCGAAGAGGCCGGATACTCGCGCGGCGCGATGTTCAGGGCGTCAAGAAGCCGCTCTGTAGCACCTAGAGACGTGCCGGCGCCGATCAGTTCCGCAGACCTGGAACGACGAAGTCGCGAGGCGGGCGGTTCATCGAGGCAGTTGCCGAGGAACTCGCGAAAGTCGTCTCGAGTCTTCAGCAGCGGTCCGGGGATGAGGGACGGGTAGTCCTCGACGTTCAATCCTCGACCAGCGACGTACCGCTCGAGATCCGGGCAGAAGAAACCGATCGGTCGGTCCAGCACCATGAAATCGGTCCAGACGCTGCTGTAGTCCGTGATCAGGCCGTGGGCCCGTCCGAGCAGCTGGTAGAGAGTCACCTGCGCCGTTCGAAGAGCCCGGGTGGTGAGGACGTTCATCCCACTGCCGTGAAACTCATCCGAGTCCAGCGGATGCGGTTTCACTGCCAGGGCGATCCCGCACGCCTCGGCGTCCTGGGCGATCGGTTGGATCAGGTCGTGCACCCCCGGTGAGGTCGACAGGTTGTCAGCATCGACCCAGTGGCGCATCCTCCTCAGACGAACGCCCCGGTAGTTCGTTTCGCGATACGTGGGTAGCCACAGGACCAACGGTTTGTCTGCCGCGATGCCCAGTGCACGAAGTTGGTCGTCGCTCGCGGGCCGAGCGAACTGATCAATTCTGGGAAGGCCCGTCAACAGCACGCGGTCCGAGCCCACGCCAAAGCTTTGGACTTTCTGTTCTGCCCATAGGCGAGTGCCACTCACCACGAAGGTCGACCTCACGACCGCGAAGCCCTTGCGTCTCTTGGGGCCATCGCCGTGCCAAAGGTTGACGAAGGTCTTACGGCGAGGGGGACTGGGAGAGCCGTAGAGACCATGCGTGAAGAAGACGTATCGTGCCGTCATGTATTTCCACAACGCTCGCCAGCTGCCCTTTTTCAGGCATTGCACCGACGCTTCAGCCTCAGTCTCGGACAACAACCAGGTGAGGGATGGGGGATCGTCGCCTACCAACCAGTAGACGGGCAGACGACCGGCCAACAGGCGCACGACCTCGACGCTGTTGCCCTCGTCATCCGGAAAGCCGGTCACCACGGCATGTCGACGGGCTGGCAGCAGGTGCACGCCGACGCGGACAAGCGCATGTCTGACGCCCACGTTCGCCAAGGGTCTCGTTAATACTGACTGTCCCAACCTTCTCAGAATCATAGGGCAACGACTCCGACCTGGCGATGGGTCCGCCCTGGACTATCCGAGGTGGTCGTTGGAGACGTCGCCGTCCGGGTGCAAGGGTCCGGTCGAGCCGGCGGGATACTCCTCGAGCGGCGGTTTTCCGCTGCGCCACGTCGCAAGCACGGAGTCGACGACCCTCCAACACTGGTCGACCTCGTCGTCACGCACGACAAACGTCGATCTGCCCTCGAAGACGTCGAGTAACAGTCGCGCAGACGCCGGCAGGGCCTGCTGGGGCCTCACAAGACGGAGCTGAACCGTCTCGACCGACGGCAGGCCAGCAGCACCGGCGGTCCCCAGATCGAGCGTCACGGAATGGGGAGCCATGCCCAAGGACAAGGTAAGCGGTTCGTGAGCCAGAGCCTGCCTCCCGGCACGGAACTGAAGGGCGATGCGACGCTGCGGCTCTCCCAGGGCTCGACCCGTTCGAAGGACGAACGGCACGTCGCGCCATCGGGGCGCGTCAACCCTGAGCTCCAGTTGCACATACGTCTCTGTGTTTCGTGCTCGACGGACTCCCGGTTCTTTCGCATACGCCGGCTGCGGCTGACCGTCGACGCTTCCCTCGGTGTAGCGTGCGCGCGTGGTGCGCGTCGCGACCTCGTGGGGCGTCATGGCGCGTACGCACCGGAGGGCACGCGCCCGCTCGTCGCGGAGAGACGGTTCATCGAGACTGGCCGGCGGCTCCATCGTCACGAGCGCGACGATCTGCAGCAGATGACTCTGGACCATGTCCCTGAGCGCCCCGATACGGTCGTAGAACTCGCCGCGCCCCGCGATGCCAGCACTCTCCTCCCAGGTGATCTCCACTCGCTCGACGTGGTGCCGGTTCCAACATGGTTCGAACCACGGGTTCGCGAACCGAAGAGCCAACAGATCCTGCACGGTTTGGTGATACAGGAAGTGATCGACGCGAAAGACTTCCTTCTCAGTCGAGATTGAGTGGAGAAGTCGCGTCAACTCACGTGACGAGGCCAGGTCCTGCCCGAACGGCTTCTCGACGACGATGCGGCTACCGGGGGCGATGCCGCTGACGCGAATGGCCTCCACTGCCGGCGCGTAGACCGACGGAGGCAGTGCCAGGTAGACGATCACTGGTCCGGATCCGAGAACCCGTCCCAGATCGGGTCCCTCCCGAAGGTCCGCTTGCAGGTAGTCAAGCCGGCGCACCAGCGATTCACAGTCCGCCTTGGGGATCCCCAAGCCGGGTTCCCCCAGTCGTTCACTGGCCCGTTTCCGATAGGAATCGGTGGTCAGGGGGGCGAGGTCTACGCCCTGCACGCGCATGTCCGCGGGCAGGCTGCGGGCAGCGGCGAGGTGAGCGAGGGCGGCGAGAAGGTGGCGGGTGGCAAGATGCCCCGCTGCGCCAAACACGACCATTCGGTCGATCACTCCGCCACTCATCCGACATCGACCGACGTGGATGTGCACTGGCGGTGCGATGTCATCGGCCCACTCTAGAGATGACATTCGTGACAACGGCACATGTCCGGATCCCAAAGCCAATATGTCTCATCGTCTGCGGCGCGGGCCGCGTCTCTGTCATGGTTGTGGCTATGCAACCGCACCAAAGGCGTGCAAGCGCAATCAACGGGAGCTAATGGTGTTCTTTGATGGCGAGCCCTTCGCTGACGCAATCGTCTTGGCCGCAGGCGTCAGCACCCGAATGGGTGGTCCGGACAAACTGCTGATCGAAGTACGCGGCCTGCCGCTGTTGGCATGGACCGTCCACGCCGTCGCCGCGGCCCGCACGGTCCGGCGGATCATCGTCGTCGCCCATCCCGAACGAACTGAGGCTCTGGCCAACGAGCCGTGGCTGAGCGAAGTCGGAGCCGTCGTGGTCCCCGGTGGACTCCGCAGACAGGACTCGGTTGCCGCCGGGTTCGATGCCACCGACGGTGAGGTCGTCCTCATTCACGACGGGGCACGGCCCCTTGTCACCGCAAGCTTGGTCGATCGCGTCGCCGAAGCGGCGCGCGCACATGGTGCCGCGGTACCGGTTGTAGCGGTGCCCGAAAGCATGCGTCGACTGGTCGATGGTCGGATCGTCGGGATCTTGGACCGTACCGGTCTGTACAGATCCCAGACCCCGCACGGTGCACGACGTCAGCTGTTTCAGCAGGCTTACGAGCGGAACGACCCGCGAGGGCCTGAGACGTTCATCGACGAGACCACGCTCGTGCAATCTGCCGGCATCGCGGTGGCGACGGTGCTGGGCGAGCCGGCAAATCTCAAGGTGACGCTACCGGGGGACGAGCAGCTGGCTGTGGCCTTGTTGGAGGCACGTGCCAAGGCTCTCGAGACGGCATCCTGAGTCGAGCCCGGGGCTCCCGGCGCTCAGAAGTCGATGCGCACGGGCGCTCCTGGTCCTACCCGGTCACCACGATCCTTGACGCCTGCGCCACCGGAGTATGCCCGAAGTCGGACCTGGTTCCGGCTACGCTGATAGGTCCCATTTGGGTGTGGCCGGGTGGCAGCGAGCGCTTCCACCCGGAGTTCGCGAACCCGACCGTGCGCATCGTGAAGCGGGAGGCGACGTCGAGCGGCGGAAGAGAGAGAGCGAGCCGGTGGTGGGGAAGCACGCCTCGGAGCGGACGGGTTCGGCTTTGCGGGTAGCAGGTGCCGGCCGCAGGCAGATGTCCCTGTTCGGCTCCTTGATGTATTTCGTACCCTCGTACTTCCTCTCGATCGGCAGCTTCCTGGGCCTCAACATCGTTGCGGCCCGAATGCTCGGCACCTCTGACTTCGGCTACTTCGCCGTTCTGGTGAACCTGACGACGCTCGTCGGGCAGCTCGCCTTGATGGGCGTACACCGAGCCGGACTTCGCGAGGCAGCAAGTGCGGACAGCCTCGAGACGTTGGGGCACCTGCGCCGGGGAGTACGGGCGGTGTTGCTCATTCCCCTGCCGATTGCCGCTGCGGCAACGGCAGGGGGGATCCTGCTCTGGCGTGGTAGCGACGCCCGCGGCATCGCGACCGCGGCGCTGAGTGGACTGCTGGTCTTTTTCGCCGGCTATCAAAAGGTGAGCGCGAACTTCTTGCGCGGCCTCGGTCATGTCCGCGCGGCGAGCATGCTGACGGGCCGGTCAGGAGGAGCACTCATCGTGCTCGCTCAAGCACTCTGTGTCCTGCTTGTCGCCTGGCTGGCGCCTGACTCTGGGCTGCCCGGCGTACTCGCCGGCACAGCGGCAGGTTTCTTGATGCCTCTCGCGTGGTCGTGGTGGATGCTCCGTCGCAGCATGCCGCACGGAGAGGGGCCGAACCGAACGTGGCAGGACCTGAGGTCGGTCGTGAAGCGGGACTGGCGGTTCGCTGTCAGCCAGACCGGGGGTTTCCTCAACTCGACGGTGGAGCTGTGGGTTGCCGGAGCCGTCCTGACCGCGGGAGCCACGTCGCTGTATGCCGCAAGCCTACGGATCGGGAGCCTGCTGCTCGTTCCCAGTACGGCGCTGCAGGTGGTCTTCAGCCCCGCCCTGGCGCGGCTCGCCAAGAAGGAAGACCGCCGTCAGCTCGAAGCATTGGTGAGGACCGCAGCCACGGTGGCATCAGCGGTCTGCGGTGTCCTTTGGCTGCCGATTCTCGTGGCCCCTGGTCTGATCCTCAGCATCGTCTTCGGTGCCGGATTCAAGGCGGCGGCACCTGCGCTCATGTTCCTCACGACCGGATATCTCCTCAACTCGATCAGCGGCCTGTCAGCGACGACGCTCTCGATGGCCCACCATGAAGGGGACGTCGCCGTCATCAACTGGTGTGGGGTGGCAGCTCGGGTGGCATCCGGCGCGATGTGCTCCGTGATCTGGGGGGTCACTGGCCTGGCCGCCTCGTCGATGGTGATAGCAACGCTTCACTATTCAGCCAGCTGGTTGGCCGCGCGCCGGCGACTGTCGATCTCGACCCATGCCACGTTGCGTCCCAGGCTGTCCCTCCTAAGTCGCATCCCCGGCTGATCGCCCTTTCGGCTGATTTCGGGCGGGTCGAGGGGCGCCAACTGCTACCGTGTCCGCTCGGTGGAGCGTCAAGCACGCCGACCCGACATGAGGTGACACAGGAGAGCCTGGATGAGCGGCATGCCGGTCGGCGCGGAGATCGCGGCGGCGATCGACGCCATCGTCACCCATCCAGTCCTCGTCGTCGGTTCGCCTCCGCCGACCGGGCGTGATCTCGACCTGCTCGCGGCCGGTGACGATCACACCGCCATCACCGCGTGGCTGTCCGCGGCCGGATTCTTGCTGTGGCGGAAGTCTTGGGCCAGGTTCGACGGGACGTCCGTCTACGGAGTCGACCTGTCCTCTCTCGACCGGTGGGGGTCAGCCACGTCGGACCATCTGCTCCAAGACGCCGAGCCCATCCCCGGCTACCGAAACCTCGCGCGCCCCAGTCCTGCCACCGTCCTGTTGCTGGCCGCCCGGGGGATGGTCACCCGTCGCGGCCGGATCACCGGTAAGGTGCGTGCCCGAGTCTCCGGTGCATTGGAGCGTGACCCCCAAGCCTGGACCGCCGCGGAACAGCACGCACGCGCCCTCGGAATGGTTGGTGCCCTGCGCCTTCTGCGCCGCGCTCATCAGGCAAGCCGACCGCTGTCTGCCCCCGCGAGAGCGGCTGGCTTGACCGCGGTCTGGGTGCACGGTGGATCCCTCCGTGCCAAGGGAAGAATCTTTCTGGATGCCCGTCCCCGAGACTGGCGACCGGCCGTTGTCTCGTTCTCCGGGCTCGACGGGTCAGGGAAAAGCACTCAGGTGACCGGGCTGCTCGATGCCCTCGAGCACCTCGGCGTCGCTGCCCAGGTGCAGTGGGCGGGGTTCAAGACCGCCTCGAAGCTGCGCCGCGCTTTGCCGGTATTGGACCACGCCGGCGAAAGTATCCGAGATGACCCGAAGGCTGCGGAGACTCCTCGGCCGCGGGATCCTCTCGTACCAGCTGCGTGCATCGACCATCGACTCGGCCGACACCTTTGGATGTCATCGGTCGTCGCTGCCAACGCAGTGAGCCTCTGGCGGTACGTGCTGGTTCCGCGTCGCGGCACGAAGGTGCTCATCTTCGATCGATTCAGTCCCGATTCAGCGGTGAAGCTCGATTTCCACTACGGACTCAACCGGGACTTCGACATCAGGTGGCAGCGCGCCGTGTTCCGCTTCCTGAGCCCGAAGCCCGATGTGGGCTTCTTGGTCGCGGTACCGAGCGACGTCGCCTACGCCCGCCGGCAGGACCAAACTCCTGAGGAGCTCCTGGCGATGTCGCGGCTGTACGACGAACAGGTGCCTCGCTTCGGCCTGATTCGACTCGACGGAACGGATCCGGCGGAGGTGCTCGGTCAGCAGGTGGTCATCGCTGCCTGGCGAGGGATGCGATGAGCGGAGGTTCACGGCGTGACCGTCACAGCTCATCGCCTTGGTCGGCACGTGCAAGTGCGGACGCGATCGAGACTGTCATCACCGCCCTGGCCCGCGCGCTCGATGCACCGACGGGCGAGGGCGTCCCGTTGGCAGTCGAGCGCCAACGGATTGCCGGTCGGTCCAACATCTTCGTCGTGGGGGCGCCGACTGCCATTGGAGGTCTCTCTCAATGGGTGGTCAAGCAGCCACACACCCTATGGGTTCAGGACGACCTCGACAGTCCGGTCAGTGCTGAACAGGAGTTCCAAGCTCTGACGCGGCTGCACGCCCACTTCCAAGGCTTCCGCGGGCCATCTCGAGTCCCTGCCCCGGTGGCCTATCTGCCCGAGATTGGGGCGCTCGCGATGGAGTACGTACCCGGCCGGACGACCAGAGAGTTGTTGAACTACGGCAGTGCGCTCCGACCCGCAGCGCTGCTCAACGGCCTCGCCACCGGAGCGGAGTTCCTTCGACACGTTCACGCCCTGGAAAGCTTCCCGCCCCGGACCATCGATCTGAGAGAGGAAGCGCAGAAGGTCCGGGGGGTGGCCGCGGAGAAGCTGGAACCCGCGGGACTCTCGCTGCCCGATGAGGTGGCGCGCACCTTAGAGGAGTTCCCGCGGGTCGAGGTGGCATCCCCACAGGTGTGGCTGCATGGTGACTTCGGCCCAGGAAACATCCTTCTCGCCGACGACGGGTCGACAGTCGGTCTCGATCCAGCTCTGCGTGCAGTCGGCCCTCCGGAAGACGACCTCGTTCGCTTCGTCGTTCAAATGTCCGGCTCCATCCGCTTCGCTCCTGAGATCGTCGCTCGCCCTGCCTCCAGGCTGCGGCGAGGACTGGAGAATCAGCTCTTGCGCGGCTACTACGGCTCATCGACGTACCCGGCGTTGTTCGAGCTCAGGCTCCTTCATCAGCTCGCCCGCCGTTGGGGTCGTGCCCGCGAACTCGCCCAGCAGAACAAGCGGCGCTCGCTGCTGCCGATCAGGCTACGGCTCGTGGACGCGCAGATGCGCCTGCTTATGAAGCAGAGCGCGCGGCGACTGATCAAGGGCTCAACCTCTTAAGCTTCTCTCCAACCGGCGGTGGTCTGAAGGTTCTCATGTCTCGAACGGATGACTCGAATCCGATGCGCCATCAGGGACTGAGCCCCGAACCCGCTGGCCCAACGAACCCCGCTGGCTTATGTGCGATCTGGGGTCTCTTCCACCTCGTCGACCGCGGCAGGACCCCGACGAGGGTCGGTCAGGCGCGCAGGCCGAGCCAGTCCGCCAGGTCGTCGATCTCCTCGTCGACGGCGCTCCTCATCCGCTTGTTGAAGGGCGCGTCCTCGTAGAGCGCGTGGATTTCGAGGGTGCCGGTGTCGCGGTTGGCGGTGGCGTCAAGCTTGCCGACGAACTCGGCGCCGTACAGGATCGGGAGCGCGTAGTAGCCCCAACGGCGTTGGGCGACGGGCTTGAACATCTCGAGCTGGTAGTCGAACCCGAAGAGATCAAGCATCCGTTTGCGATCGGAGATGACCCGGTCGAACGGTGATAACAGAGCGGCGCGGCCGGTGAAGGACTTTTCGAGCAGGGCGGGGTCGATGCGCCATTGGCCGCGGACACCCTCGACGACGGCGGGTTCGCCGGCGTCGCCGGCGTCGCTGGGCTCGACGCCGCACACTGGTCCCTTGGAGCGGGCGATGCCGAGCGACCGCAGCCGCTGCTCGTCGCGGATCCGCTTCGCCTCGTCCGATGGCACGATCGGGTGGTCGGGGTAGACGCGCTCGGCGAGGTCCCACATGCGTTCCCCGCCCTCGCGGCCCACGGTGGCGACCTCGCCGCGGTAGACCATGAACTCGAGCAGGCGCAGCACGTTCTTGTCGTTCGTCCAGCCCGAGGACTTCCATGGCACCGCGCAGGTGTCGGGGAGTTCGCGCGCCGCGAGTGGGCCGTCCTGGCGCAGCCGCTCGAGGATGTCACGGCGGCAGGCGTCGTTGGCCCGCACCCAGTCCGCATTGTCGTACTGCCACTCGCGCAGCTGGCCACGCCCCGGCCAGTCGGCCATGTCGGCGCGGATCAGTGAGATGTACTCGCTCGGCCGGACGGTCATCTTGTACTCGATCAGCGGGCCGTCGTCGACCAGCTGGGTCAGGTCGTGCGGCGAGTACGAGGAGCCGAGGCGGCTCCACAGCAGGAGGTCGGCGCTCGGCGCGATGGGTCTCGTCGGGTTGATCTGCACCAAGGTCAGGTGCCGCACCACCTCGAGCACATCGGTCGGACGGGGCTCGTCCAACAACTGCGCCTGGATCGCGATCCGGCGCGCATCGGCCCTCGTCAGGTGATGCGGCTCCATGCCCCGACGATAGGCGACCGCCGCCCAGGCACGCGCCCTCCTCACACTCTCGATGTCGCACGCTCTCGGATCGATCACGTCCCACAACTTTCAGAAGACGACCGCAACGGTCCTCGACGAGGTTGATCTGGGCGCGCGGGCTCAGCTCTCGGGCTGGCGCCAGATGGCAACCGCCAGGCACAGCGCCCACAGGATCGCCAACGGCGTCGTGTAGGCACCGAGCTGGGCGATCACGGCGGCCATGGTGATGACGGCGCAAACCACGCCGACGTACCCCACCCATCGTCCGAATGCCTGGGTACGCAGCACGACGACGGACACCGCGAGAATGCTCAGCGCCAGGACTGCCATCCCGGAAAGCCCGAGCAGCGTGTAATTGAAGGCGGTGGCAAACCGAAGGACGTCGACGCCCGGGAGCGGCTCGTCCATCACGTCAACCAGATGGCCGACGGACGCCCGGGCGGCTCCCGTGACCAGCCAGACGGCCGTGACCGCCGCTCCCATCGATCGGGCGAACGCCAACCACTGCGGTGCCTTCGCCGCGCGGCGCACGCTGCGGACGTAGTTCATGACCACGGCAAACAGCGTCGCGGCGGCGATCGCCGAAAGACCTGAGACGAATCCTGACATGCGGTTGCCCGACTGCTGCCACCACTGCAGCAGCTCGGTGTCGCTCGGGTCGTGCGGGACGTTGACGCTGGCCACCGTCATGAAGAGTGCGACCGCGAACAGCGCGGATGCCACAGCTGCGACCTTGCGCGCCGCTCCAGACGGCGAAAGTCGGACGTCGGGTGCCGGTGCGGACTGGGTGATGGACATGTGGACTCCTTGTGGTTGGGATGCTGTCCGTCCAGCGTCGCCCCCACCGTGACGTGCGTACGACGGAGCAGGCACCAGTCTTCGAATCAGGGCTATCCCTGAGTGCCAGAGGCGTGATCCCTGTCACGATGGCCCGATGGGGCCGACGGCGCGGGTGCTGGTCAGAGCACTGACTTGGCCGTTGACTCCTGCGCTTTTCGCGGCTACCACCGTCGCGCTTCTGGAGCGGCCCGCCTCAGCCGGTGCCCTTCTCACGACTGCAGACGTACCGTTCGTCGTCGCGACTCTCGCGTGCTGGCTGGTGGGCATCGTGCTGACCGGACGGGCGTTTGAGCAGCGGGCGGGATGGGCATTCCTCGGGCTTGGGACCGCGCTCGCCTGGAGCGGCCTCGTCGATGGGTACGCCGACCTGGCACTCCGCTGGCGGCCGGACACGCCAGCTGGTCCACTTGCGGCAACGCTTGGTGACTCGAGCTACGTGTGGTGGTTCGTGTTCCTTGCGCTGGCCCTTCAATTCACGCCTCCAGCGTGGCCGTCCTCACGGCTCCATCGCTCGCTCCCACCGTGGACGGTCGCGTCGGGTCTCGTCTACCAGGTTGCGGCACTGCTGCGCTCCACCCACCTCGATCCGCCGTACGAAACGATCGTCAGCCCTTGGGCAGTCGAATCATTGAGCGGTCCCATGGCCACTGCGGCCGCTGTGGCCATCATCCTCGTCGGCCTGTGTCTGGTCGCCTCGACGGTCGGGCTCGTCCAGGCGTGGCGGCGCGCGAGGGGAGAGTCGCGACAACAGCTGCTGTGGCTGGTCGCGGGGGCCCTTCCCCTTGCCCCATGCGTCATAGCATCCTTCGCCGTGTCTTACGCCGGTCACTCCGAGGTGGCGGGATATCTCATGACCGCGGCCACCGTCACGATCGCGGCCGGTGCCGCCCTGTCGGTGACGCGCTATCGGCTGTACGACGTCGAACGCGTCGTCACCGACTCGGCCGCCTACGCGATCGCATCGGCGGCCGTGATCGTCATCTTCGGCGTCGTGGTCCTGGTCGTCAGCCGTACCACGCCCATTGACCCCGGCTCGCAGCTGCCGACGATTCTCGCGACGCTCGCAGGAGCAGGGGCGGCTCGGGTTGCTTACGTCTGGGGACGCAAGGCTGTCGAGCGGCGGGTCAACCGCGAGCGGTTCGACGCCGTCGAGACTGTCCGGTCCGGATTGACCGGTGCGCCTCCCGACCTCGATGCGCTCCTTACGGCTGCTCTGCGCGATCCCAAGGCTCGTGTCCTGTATCCGATCGAAGGCGTCGCGTGGGTCACGTCGCAGGGGCGCGAGGTGGCCCCGGAACCGCACGCCGTCGATGTATGGCGAGACGGTGCCGTCACCGCGAAGATCGAGTTCGACTCCATCCACAATGACCGCAGCGTGGTCGAGTCGGTGGCGCACGAGGCCGCGGCCGAGATCCATAACGTCGCGCTGCGGGCCGAGCTGGCCCGGCAGGTGGAGTTGATCAGCGAGTCGAGGTCCAGGCTCGCCACAGCACACCTCGAGGAGCGCAGGCGGATCGAGCGCGACCTCCACGACGGTGCGCAGCAACGGCTGCTGGGCATTTCCCTTCAGCTCAAGTCAGCCCAGGTCAACGGGCAACAGGACGTGCTTCGTGACGAGGTGGGCCGCGCGGTCGCCGAAATCGGTCTCACTGTCCGGGAGCTGCGCGACCTGGCCGGCGGGCTGCAACCGGCGGCACTCTCGGGAGGTGGTCTGCTCGCCGCGGTGGTCGACCTGGTCAGTCGCATCCCTCTGAACATCAGGTACGACGTCGTCGACCGGCGCTTCCCTCCGGGCATCGAGGGCGCCGCCTGGTTCGTCATCGCCGAGGCGGTGGCCAACGCGGTGAAGCACGCCGCCGTTGACGACGTGTCGATCACGGTTCAGGCCGAGCGATCGGCGGTCTTGGTGTCTGTCGCGGATTGTGGAGTCGGGCACGCAGATCCGCAGGGACAAGGGCTCCAAGGCCTCGCGGACCGGGTCGCGGCGCTACGCGGGACCCTGTGGGTGACCGAGAACCAGCCGCACGGCACGATCGTCAAGGCGGCGCTGCCGTGCGTGTCGTGATCGCCGACGACTCCGCCCTCATTCGCGAGGGCCTGGCCCGGTTGCTCGTCGAGTCGGGTGTCGAGGTCTGCGAGACCGTCGCGGACGCCGCCGCGCTCGCAGGCGCCGTTACCGCACATCGCCCCGACGTTGCCGTCGTCGATATCCGGATGCCACCGACGTTCACCCACGAGGGCGCCGTTGCCGCGATCGAGCTCCGGTCGACCTATCCCGATCTCGGCATCCTGTTGCTCTCACAAGCCATCGAGACGCACTTCGCGTCCCAGCTCCTGAAGCGGCACGCCGCTCACTTCGGCTACCTGCTCAAAGACCGGGTCGTGGACGTCTCGATGCTCATCCAGGCGTTGGAGACCATCGCAGCGGGTGGCACGGTACTGGATCCCGAAATAGTCCGAAGCCTGATGCACGCCCATGCCCAACGCACCCCGCACGCCCTGTCCGACCGCGAGCGCGACGTACTCGCGCTGATGGCCGAGGGAAGGTCGAACGCGGCGATCGCCCAGCGTCTCGTGGTCTCGATCAAGACGGTCGAGAGCCACATCGCGAACATCTTCAGCAAGCTCGGACTACACGAAGAGCCCAGCGACCATCGCCGGGTCCTCGCCGTCCTCGAGGCGCTCCGCCAGGTCGACGGGACGCCCGACCCTCGCTCGCGTTAGACGATCGTCGTCGTACGGCGATGGAAGTCTACGGGTCCGAAAGCTCTAGACATGCAAAGACAACGCGCCTCTGAAATTCGCCTCTCGAAGGTCTAGAGGGGAAGCAGCGCAATTTTCGGATCGTTGGGGGAGGTGACTGGTAATCTGCCTTGAGTTGTCGGCCGACCAGGTCTTCCTAATCGCGGCCACCACGGGTCTGCGACGGGGGAAGTGCTCGGCTTGCGGTGGACTGACGTCGACCTGGATCGACGGTTTCTTGTCGTACGACAGCAGCTCGTGCAGGTCGGTCATGGGGTGTTCTCTTGAACCACACGACGCCCGGCGGTGACCAGCGCGTGGTGGAGCTCGATGACCACACCGTCAGCGTTCTGCTTGAGCAGCGGCCTCGCCAGGACGTGGAACGGGCGTCGTGCGCTGGTTCCTGCGTCGACCACGGGCAAGGGTTCGCCCGCGAGGACGGGGCAACCGATTCATCCTGAGCAGGTCACCAAGAGTTTCCAACGGCTGGCCATCGCTTCGGGGCTACGCCCGGTTCGTTTTCACGACTTGCGGCATGGTGCGGCGTCGCTCCGACTGGCCGCCGGTGTTGAGTTGGCGGCCGTCTCGAAGGGGCTCGGTCACCGCTTGCTCGCTTTGATGAGCGACACTTACTCTCACGTGTTGCACCGGCGTCGCTAGACAAGCCACGAAGGCCGCCTGGGCGTTGGTGCATGCAGCGCGGATGCAGGAATGTGACCGCGAACGGCCCAGACGACGCGACGAGGTCATCCCATACGACGCTAAACGGCCTCTGACCTGGGACGATGTGGTGCGCCATCAGGGACTCGAACCCCGAACCCGCTGATTAAGAGTCAGCTGCTCTGCCAATTGAGCTAATGGCGCCGAAGCGAACGACAGCGTACCAGCGGGTCCAGGGAACCCTAGAATCCCAGTCATGGCCATCGTGGAGACGCTGATCCACGCCGTCCGCTCGGCCTGTCTGCGGTTGCCGGAGGTGGAGGAACGTCCGAGCCACAGTGCCCCGACGTTCTTCGTGCGGGGCAAGCAGAGCTTCGTGTCGATCTGGGCCGACGGTCATCACGACGACTCGTTCCCGCATCTTTGGGTCGCCGCCCAGCCCGGACTCCAGGAGGACCTGGTGGCCACCAGACCGGAGCACTTCTTCCGTCCCCCGTACGTCGGGCACCGCGGCTGGGTCGGCGTTCGGATGGACTGTGGAGTCAGCGAGTCGGAGCTTGAGGACCTGTGTGAGGACGCCTACCGGGCCGTCGCGCCGTCGACCTTGACCGCCCAGCTTGATGCAGCCGACCGCAACCAAGCTTGAACCCGGGTCTGCTGACCGGCGCTCGCTGCCCTCGCCACCGGCGAGGAAACCGGTGACGCCGACGTCCGGGTGCCGGTCAGCTCTCAGCGCGTCGTGAGCGTCTCTACCACTCCGGTGTTGCCGGAGATCACGCCGGTCCGGTTGCCGAGCACGTAGAGTTCTCCGGCGTTGTCGCGGGCGAAGCCGAAGACCGCGATGCCGGGGTGCTTGACAAGGTTGCACACACGGTGCGTGACATGGGGTGAGCGGCACATGTAGAAGAGACGACCATCCGGCCTGCCGAAGACTCGCGAGTAGTCGCCGAAGACATACTTTCCGACTAGTGCGGGCACGCGCGCCCCCCGATAGACGAAGCCGCCGACTATTGCCTCGCCCTGCTCGATGGAGCCACGCGGGGCGGTGTGGTCGTATTCGGCGACAGGGTCGATCAGTCCCGGCGGCATGTGCGGGATGTTCGCCGAGACGAAGCCGCCTTCCGGGTCCAGCCCAGGGCCGGTGTGGAACTTGAAGGTGCCTTCCTTGACGCGCCAGCCGTAGTTGCCGCCAGCCCGTACGACGTCGACCTCTTCGACGTCGTTCTGCCCGACGTCACCGACCCACAGCTGGCCGGTGTGCTGATCGAAGGACATTCGGTACGGGTTGCGGAACCCGTACGCGAAGATCTCGTCCGCCCCCGGCCGGCCGACGAATGGGTTGTCCCGCGGGATGCCGTAGTGGTGGTTGGCCGAGTTGTGCCCACGTGGATCGATCCGAAGGATCTTGCCGAGCACGTTGCGCGGCGCCAGGCTCTGCGCGTTGCCGCCCGGTACGTGGCCGGGGGCCTTGTCGTTGGCGAAGCCACCGTCGCCCACCGAGATGTACAGCAGCCCGTCGGGCCCGAATGCCAGGGCCCCGGCGTTGTGGTTGAACTGCGGCTTGTCGATGCGCAACAGCTCGCGCTTGGTCGACATGTCGATGGTCGTGTGCGGGTCCTTCGGGTTGTGTACCCGCCATTCGATCACGACGTTCTGGCAGGGCCGCGGCTTGAACGGCAACCACGCGTCGCAGTTGCGCCTCAGCCCGGGCTGGGTGCTGAAGTCGGCCGGCCGGCGCCACGGCTCCGTGAGGTAGGTGTAGACGAGCCCGTTCTGCTGGTAGTCGGGAGAAAAGGCCAGCCCGAGCAGACCGCGCTCGTCGTACCGGCTGCCGGGGATGATGTTGCCGAGCCTCACCACGAGGTGGCTCAAGTCGGCAAAGAGAACCTTGTGACCGGGGTGAGGGCCGGTGTCGACTGACCAGATCGTTCCGGTCTGATCAGCGACGAACAACCGCCGGGCGACGCCAGGGGCAGATGTTGCAGCCACCGGGGACACCAGGCCGGTAGCGACGGTCCGCAGACCGATCCGTACCTTGCCAGCCCGGATCGGGGCCGGGATCGGATCAGCCAGTCCCCTCGCCGGCGCAAAGCCAACGGCCTTCGGCGACACCCCTGTTCCGGCCGGATTCGCAGCGGCCACCACCCCGGGCGCGACGCTCCCGAGCGTCAGGACGATCGAACCTCCGATACCGACTGCCGCCACACGGCTACGCAGCGTTCTACCGAGCATGGCTGCCTTTCCCGGCGGTGACGATCACCGCAGCTCACCCTATACACGGTCACCCCAGCCGCCAGGTTCAATCGGTCCTGTGCCTACTTCCGTGTCGCGAGGTCAGCGAGGATCCGCTGGCTGGCGAGCTTGCCCGGCGCACCCATGACGCAGCCGCCGGGATGCGTGCCCGACCCGCACTGGTAGTACCCGTCGATCGGGGTACGGTACCGGCTCCAGCCCGGTGCGGGGCGGAAGAAGTACATCTGGGGGGCGAGGAACTCACCCCCGAAGATGTTTCCCTCGGTCAACCCGACGACCCGCTCGATGTCAAGGGGCGTGACGACCTCGCGATGCAGCACCAGGTCTCCGAAACCCGGAAAGAACAACTCCAGGGTCGCCTGCACGGTGTCGGCGAACCGGTCACGTTCGGTGTCCCAGTCGCTTTCCTTCAGGTGGTACGGCGCATATTGCACGAAGCACGACATCACGTGCTTGCCCGGCGGCGCCAGGTCGGGGTCGACAACAGACTGGATCGCGCCGTCGATGAACGGTCGCCGGCTGTACCAGCCGTACTTCGCGTCGTCGAACGCACGCTCGAGGTACTCCATCGTCGGCCCGATGTTGATGAAGCCGCCGTAGTGGTCGGTCCCGTCCGGTAGTGCCGGATAGGTCGGCAGTGCATCCAGAGCGAAGTTGACCTTCGCCGACGTGCCTTGGAACTTCATCCGGTTGACATTCTCCACCAGGTCGCTCGGCAGCTCACGGGGGTCGACGAGCTCGGTGAACGTACGCCGCGGGTCGAGGGCGCTCACCACGATGCCGGCGTGCAGCTCCGTGCCGTCCGCCAACGCGACTCCGAGGGTCCTGCCGTCGTGGGTGAGCACGGTGTCCACCGGGGAGTCGAGCAGGATCTCCGCACCGTAGGCCTCCGCTGCGTGCGCGAGGACCTTCGTGAAGCCGCCGTTGCCACCCTTGTGGAACGCCCAGGTGCCGAAGTGTCCGTCGTGCTCCCCGACGTTGTGGAAGAGCAGCACGAGCCCCGATCCCTGGGACATCGGCCCTACCTTGGTGCCGATGATCCCGGACGAAGCGAGGTACGCCTTGAGGATGTCACTGCGGAAGTAGTCGTCGAGGAAGTCGGCCGCGCTTCCGGTCAGCAGACGCACCAGGTCATGCATGACCTTGGGCTCGACCCCCCGCAGATGCGACGCAAGCTCTGCGACGGCGACAAGATCTTCGGGAGCCTTGCCGAAGATGTCCGGCGGAGGCTTGTCGAACAGCGGCTTCACGACCTGGCAGACCCGCTCGATGTCGTGCTCGTACCGGTCCATCGCGTCGGCGTCATGCGGCGAGTGGCGCATGATCTCCTTGACGTTGTCGTCCCGGTCCTTACCGAGGAGCAGGTAGTCGCCGTTCTCCATGGGTGCGAAGGACGACGGCATCAGAATCGGCAGAAACCCATGCTTGACGAGGTCGAGCTCGTGGATGATGTCGGGTCGGAGCAGGCTGAGCGCGTACGAGAACGTCGTGAAATGGAATCCCGGGATCAGCTCCTCGGTGATCGCAGCGCCCCCGACCAGCGAGCGCCGTTCGATGATGAGCGTCTTCAACCCGGCCTTCGCCAGGTACGCACCGTTGACGAGCCCGTTGTGACCGCCGCCGACGACGATGGCGTCGTACGTCCTGCTCCTGCTGGCCATCGGATCACGCCGTCTTTCTCGGCGGGTTGTACAACGGAAGTCGGGCCACCTCGGCCGGAACCGTCCGGTACTCGTGCTGGATGGTGAGCTCGACATTCACGCGCGAACCCACCGCGGCATGGTCGGGACGCACCCGGGCCATCGCAATGTGACGCTGAAGCACGGGGGAGTACATCAAGCTGGTGGCGTACCCGATGCGCCGTCCCTCGTCGTCGTACAGCATGGACTCGTACGTGAGCGGTCGCTCGTCCTTCGGCGGGATGAGGCCGGCGTCGTTGAACAGCCGGTCGTACTCCTGCCAGTCGATCCAGAGGCCGACGCTCGCCCATCGGGACGTCTTGCAGGCAATCTCGCTGCGGATGGCGCTGCGACCGATGAACGGACGGCCCGCGTCGTCGAGGCCGCGGAGCATCCAGCCAAAGCCGAGCTCGCGGGGCGTGACTCGCTCGTCGTCGGTAAAGGCGAGCCGACTGGAGGAGAACTCGACGTTCATCAAGGGGAGCCCGGCTTCGATCCGCAGCATCAACAGGGCCTCCTCGCCGAACGGACGAAGGCCGTGGCCGGCGCCGGCGTGGAGCACCGCGTCGAGCACCCCGATTGCGTCATCACGGTCCACGAAGACCTCGAAGCCGAGGTCGCCCGTGTATCCAGTGCGCGAGATCGTGACCGGTGCCGGACCGATCTTCGCCTGGCAGAGCCCGAAGTACGCCAGGCGCTCCATCTCCGGAGCGATCGAGGCCAGGACCTGCCGCGAGCGCGGACCCTGGACGGCGAGCACGCCGTAATCCTCGGTGGCGTCCTGGATCGTGACGTCGAGGTGGCCGACCAGGTCGCTCAGGTAGCCGACATTGGGTGCCGCGGCGGTCAGCAGGTACTCGTTGTCGGCGTGACGGAACAAGACGCCGTCCTCGATGACGAACCCGCGGTCGTCACACCAGACGGTGTACTGAGCATGACCCGGCCGGCAGGTACGGATGTCTCGGGTCATCACACCGCCGAGGAACCGTTCGGCGTCCCTGCCGCGGATCCAGTGCTTATACAGCGGCGACGTGTCGAACACCCCGGCACTGTTCCGCACCGCGAAGTACTCGTGCTTCGCGGCGGATCCGTACCTGAGCGCCGACAGCTGACCGGCCCAATGCGTCCACAGCCCGGTCCGGTTCAGCTCGCTGAGCCGCTCGTGGAACGGTGTCGTCCGGATCATCGCATGGTTTCTCGTCGCGAGCGCGTTGGCTGTTCTCGCGGGCTCATGGGCTGCAATCTACTTGCTCAAAGCGAGGTTACGACATGGTTACGCTCCCGCCCATCGATGACGGCTCACCGTCAAGAGTCGATGAACGCGCCGCAGGTCACATTGGCCAGGGCGGCGGTCATGGCACCGGCCGGTCACGCGGCTCCGGCATGATCAGCCGCTGGAACGGGAACGGCTCGGTCAGGGTTCTAGCCGAGCAACCGGTGGGGCGCGTCATCGGGCTGATGCTCCCAGCGCAACCGGTCCGCGCCGAACCCCGCGGCGTGCGTGCCGTCGTGGCGCACCGGTCGCCGACAGTAGTAGTGCGGCGAGTAGAGGTCGCGGCAGGAGTCCTGGTAGGTCACATAAGCAAACTCGAGGTCGAGTAGGTCGTCGCTGCTCATCAAGTCCCTCTCAAGGGGGGTCAGGTTCCCCCACAGGATGACAAGCATGATGTTACAGGCGCATTACCTCAGAATACGGTCCAACCCACCTCGCGTCGCTCCGCAAACTGAGGGAGCCGGGCTCATGGCCCAGCTCCCGTCAGCTGCTCGATGTGGTTACTTGATCAGTCCGTGCGGGTCGAGCACGTACTTGCGGGCCGCGCCCTTGTCGAACTCGGCGTATCCCTCCGATGCCTGGTCGAGCGGGATGACCGTGGCGTTCACGTTCTCCGCGATCTGCGTGCGGTCGTGCAGGATCGCCATCATGAGCTTGCGGTTGTAGCGCATGACGGGGCATTGCCCGGTCGTGAACGACAGCGACTTTGCCCAGCCGAGGCCGAGCCGGATGGACAGGGACCCGACCTTGGCGGCCTCGTCAGCGGCACCGGGATCGCCGGTGACGTAGAGCCCCGGGATGCCGACAGCGCCACCGGCGTGGGTGACATCCATGACCGTGTTGAGCACGGTGGCCGGACGCTCAGCCTGGGCGTCAGACCCGTGGCCGTGGGCCTCGAAGCCGACCGCGTCAACGGCACAGTCGACCTCCGGCACACCAAGGATCTGTTCGATCTGGTCCCGTGGGTCGCCCTGGGCCACGTCGATCGTCTCGCAGCCGAAGCTGCGTGCCTGGTCCAGCCTCTCCTTCTGGAGGTCGGCGACGATGACGACCGCAGCACCGAGCAGGAACGCCGACGTCGCTGCGGCGAGACCAACCGGTCCAGCGCCGGCGATGTAGACGGTGGAGCCCGGCTCGACACCGGCGGTGACTGCGCCGTGGTACCCGGTGGGGAAGATGTCCGACAACATGGTCAGGTCGCGGATCTTAGCGAGCGCCTGGTCCTTGTCGGGGAACTTCAGCACGTTCCAGTCGGCATACGGCACCAGTACGTACTCTGCCTGGCCGCCGACCCAGCCGCCCATGTCGACGTACCCATACGCCGACCCTGGCCGGTCCGGGTTGACATTCAGGCAGACGCCGGTCTTGCCCTCCTTGCAGTTAAGGCATCTCCCACATGCGATGTTGAACGGGACCGACACCAGGTCTCCGACCTTGATGAACTCGACGTCCCGGCCCGCCTCCGCGACCTCGCCGGTGATCTCGTGGCCGAGAGCGAGTCCCGGCGGCGCCGTCGTACGGCCGCGGACCATGTGCTGGTCGCTGCCGCAGATGTTGCTCGCGACGACCTTGAGGATGACGCCGTGTGGACACTGGCGTCCTACGTTGGCCGGGTTCACCCCCGGACCGTCCTTGAGCTCCAGGGTCGGGTAGTCGATCGACTCGACCGCCACACTGCCTGTCCCCTTGTAGATGACTGCCTTGTTGCCTGGCATGAGATGTGCTCCTCTCCTGGAAGCTCCGTCGATGATCGACGTGAAGCCATGCGATATGACCTCTGCGACGCGATACAAATCTGTGGCACCGTCCGGGCTGCCACCGAACCTTTGCGTAGACACGCAAGGATGGCGCCGATGAGGATTCCTTCTGACGCTAGCCCCGTCCGAGGGACCCGTCAATGGCGCAAAGCGGACCTTCAGGCTACGGGGCCGGGGAGTGTCTATTGGCCGTGGTGCAGCAGCGCCCCGTGCTGCTGCCGGCCGCGCACCGTCCGTCTCCAGGACAGTGAACTGAACGAGGCGTGCCGCACCTCATCGGCACCGCGGCGACGGCGCTGCGGCGGGTCGGGAGACGTTGTAGCGCGGTCGGCCGGGGTCGTAGGAATATTTAACCTTCAACTAAACTTGAGTAAGAGAAGTCTTCCCAGGAGTGAATCTTGAGATAGAGAAGTCTTGCCCAAGAG
The DNA here is from genome assembly GCA_038253325.1 of Propionibacteriales bacterium. Taxonomy (GTDB): domain Bacteria; phylum Actinomycetota; class Actinomycetes; order Propionibacteriales; family Nocardioidaceae; genus JBBSHE01. Next base: position 7,398 of record JBBSHE010000026.1, on the reverse strand, counting down.
TGAAGGAGTGCCCGCCGTGCCCGCAATAACGGCCGAGGACATCACCGCGCTGCCCCGACTCGCCGAGAGCCCACCGGGCGCTCGGCTCCGTCCGGTCGTGTCGGTCACGACGGGCCCCCGCGGACTCGAGGGGGAGGGGTTTCCCGTCCGTCGGGCCTTCGCGGGCGTCGACCTCGCTCTGCTCGACCCGTTCATCATGATGGACCAGATGGGCGAGGTGGAGTACGCACCGGGCGAGCCCAAGGGAACCGCGTGGCACCCGCACCGTGGGTTCGAGACGGTGACCTACATCATCGACGGGGTCTTCGACCACGAGGACAACCACGGCGGCGGCGGCACGATCACCGACGGCGACACCCAGTGGATGACGGCCGGCGGCGGTGTGCTGCACATCGAGAAATCACCGGAGTGGCTCGTGCAGGCAGGCGGCCTGTTCCACGGCATCCAGCTCTGGGTCAACCTGCCCAGAGCGCGGAAGTGGGCCGACCCCCGTTACCAGGACCTACGCGGTGGCGACGTCTCATTGGTGTCGTCGTCCGACGGGGGCGCGCTGGTCCGAGTCATCGCCGGAGATGTCGCGGGACACCAGGGACCAGGCTCGACCTACACCCCAATGACGCTCCTCCACGCGACCGTCGCACCGACGGCGAAGCTTGACCTGCCCTGGCGTCCAGACTTCAATGCACTCGTCTATGTGTTGGCTGGCGCCGGCACTGTCGGCGCGCAGGAGCAACCAGTGCGGGCCGGGCAGCTCGCCGTGCTCGGAGCGGGCGACGCGCTCACCGTGTCGGGTGGTGCGCACCAGCACACCCCGTCGGCCTCCGCGGAGATGATCATCCTCGGCGGGCTACCCATCCGGGAGTCGGTCGCCTGGGGCGGTCCGTTCGTGATGAACACGAGGCAGGAGGTCCTGGACGCGTTCGAGGACTTCCAGAAGGGCCGGCTCGGCCAAATCCCGACTGTGCACGGGCTAGACGACACGATCCGCTCGAGCGAGAGCTGAGCGAGGAGCCGACCGCGTCGAGCGAATCGACATTCGCCCGACTGATCGTCGTGACGCTGTCACAATGACGTGGTGGACCCGTCAGCGAAGCTGCAAGAACTCCTCAACGGCTACCAGGTGACACAGACCCTGCACGTTGCCGCGGTCCTCGGGTTGTCCGACCTGCTCGCCGGTGGTCCGCGTACGGCGGCCGACCTCGCCGACGAGGCGAGCTGCGATCAGCCGTCACTGCTACGGTTGTTGCGCGCGCTGTGCGAGCTCGGGCTCTATGCCGAGCAGCCGGACGGATCGTACCTGTCGACCGATCTCGGAGATGCGCTCCGCGACGACGGACTGGTCGCCGGTCGCGCACGGCACGTCGGTAGTCCGAGCCACTGGCAGGCGTGGTCGGCGCTCGAGCACAGTGTCCGGACCGGGGAAAATGCCTTTGTCTTCCAGCATGGGCAGTCGGTGTGGGAGTACCGCACCGAGCGGCCGGAGGAGGGCGCGATCTTCGACGCGGCGATGACCGCGAACTCCCGGCTCACGGCTACGTCGTTGCTCGCCGCGTACGACTTCACTCGGTTCGAGACCTTGGTCGATGTCGGAGGTGGTCGCGGCGCTCTGATCGCGGCCATTCTGGGTGCGTATCCCTCGTTGCGCGGTGTGCTGTTCGACCAGCCCCACGTCGTGCCCGCTAGCCCCCTGGAGCTCGGTGAGAGTGTCGCGGAACGGTGCACCGTCGTGGGCGGCGACTTCTTCATCTCGGTGCCGGAAGGCGCCGACGCGTACCTCTTGCGGGCGGTGATCCACGATTGGGAGGACGCGGACGCTGTCGCGATCCTGCAAACCTGCCGACGGGCAATGTCGCCGTCCAAAGCGTTGCTGCTGGTCGAGCGCATCCTCGACCAGGGACCTGATCTGCAACGCAAGCAGACCGCGCTGTCCGACCTCAACATGCTGGTCGCCCCGGGCGGGCGGGAGCGGGACCGGCGCGAGTTCGAGTCGCTGCTTGCCGATGCGGGCTTTGCGCTCACGCGTATCGTCGCGACGCGGAGCGCTTACTTCGTGATCGAGGCGACGCCGTCAGGTTGACGTGGAGCCGCCGTCGGTTGCGAGGTTGATCGCCATCTCCGCATCGCTCTGCTGCTCGACCTGCTGGGAGACGAGCCAGAGGTGTCCGTACGGGTCTCGGAACCGCCCCTGCCGGTAGCCGTACGAGGCGTCGCCGATGGCGAAGACCACATCTGCGCCTGCCGACTCGAGGGCTGCCCCCACGGCATCCGCGTCGTCGACATCGAGGGTCAGGATCACCGGCGTACCACCCAACGACGTGGGGGAGGTGTCGACGGCGTCCTCGTCCTTGAGCGCGATCACGCCAGAGCCGATGGTGAGCTCAGCGTGCGCGACGTGACCGCTGGGATCGGCAACCCGTGACCGGACTTCGGAACCGAACGCACGTCGATAGAAGGAGATGGCGCCGTCCGCGTCGTTGACGACCAGGCGTGGTGAAAGCGAGATTCGTTGGGTCACGCCGACCAGTCTCTCCGAGGAGAACCGCCCCCGTCTTGGACGAATGGGAAGCGACCACCGATCTTGGCTTCGGCCAGCATCCGCTGCGGCTCCCGGGACCGCCATGGGGTGAGTGACGGGACTTGAACCCGCGACGTCCTGGACCACAACCAGGTGCTCTACCAGCTGAGCTACACCCACCATGGGCAGCGCACGATGCGATCGATCCGTCGTACGCGGCCTGAGAAGTGTAGCCGCCACGGGCGTTGGGCTACGACTCGGATCCGATCGGCGGACCGTGGGTTCCCGTGATGGTTGCGGCGATCGCTCTGGAGACATCGGCGTCCGGTCCCGGAGACGGTACGAACACGGTCGCCCGGTAGTACCGGAGCTCGGCGATGCTGTCGCGGATGTCGCCGAGCGCGCGATGATTGCCCGTCTTGGCGGGACTCGCGAAGTACGCGCGCGGGTACCATCGCCGGGCCAGCTCCTTGATCGACGACACGTCGACGATGCGGTAGTGCATGTACGCCTCGAGGTCAGGCATCTCGCGGGCGAGGAACAGCCGGTCGGTGCTAACGGTGTTCCCGGCCAGCGGTGCCTTGCGTGGCTCGGCCACGTACTGCTTCACGTACTCGAGGACGAGCCGCTCTGCCTCGGCCGCGGGAACGCCGTCGTCGAGCACGCCGAGGAGACCGGAGCTGGTGTGCATGGCGCGGACGACATCCTTGATGTTCTCCAGCGCGGACGCCGGTGGTTTGATCACGATGTCGATGCCGTCGCCGAGGACGTTGAGCTCGAAGTCCGTGACCAGTGCCGCAATCTCGACGAGCGCGTCCGTCTCGATGTCGAGACCGGTCATCTCGCAGTCGATCCACACCATTCGGTCAACCATGAAGCAGACCCTACCGACGGATAAGGCCCCGCAAACTCATACTGAGCGGGGCCACCACTTTTGTAACAGCAGTAACAGCCGCCAGGGCGGACCGACACGCCGTCAGCCGTACGCCGGTTGAAGGGTTATGTCACCAGTGCCCGGGGTTCAGGGCTGGTGCTGCTTGCGGAAGAAGGCGTTGCTCAGCTTCTGGGCCAGCAGGACGATGATTGCCACGTCGATGATTCCGCCGATGATGCCGAGCACGCGACTGATCGCCGGCTCGGGCTGGGCGAACGAGACCAACACGCCGAGCACGCCGAGCGCGGCGAGGACCCAGGTGACGATGCGGGCCCAGTTCTTGCCCTTGTTCACCTGAAGCGCAAGCAGGACGTACAAGATGATGAAGATGATCCCGATCACGGCGCCGACCGCGATTCCCGCGTTGACGGCGTCGTCGAGCTGCTTTGAGTCGTAGCCCGGGTTGTTGTCGCGGATGGCCGACTTGAGGCTGTTCTTGGTCGCGAACAAGACGATCAGACCGAGAACGCTGAGCGCGGCCTGGATGAACATCAGACGCACCGCCATCGTCACCGGTGGCGGAGGTGGCCCGGTGCGTTGGACCGTCATTCCGGGGTCGGGCGGCATCGGCGGGCCGTAGCCGCCCGCGTTGTATTGGTCACTCATGTCGAGGTCCCCCTTGGCAAGGTTGCACTGAAACGGTCGACATTGTCGTCGATGTGCGTCCGGAATGAATGGTCTCGCCCGGCTCCGTATGTTCGCAGATGCCGGGGGTCATGTCCACGACCACTCGACCGCGGCCCGGATCAATCGGGTCGGGCGAGTTCGCCGGGAGAGATCCCGGCTCCTTCGATGATCGCCTTCGAGATGCCGGTACGCGGCCTTTCACGAAGCTCACCGTCGACCGTGACGTCGACGAACTCGTCGAAGAACGCGACCAGCCCGGTCAACGCGGCCATGTCGGGGAGCGGGTTCTCGTAGCTCCAGAGGACATCCGTACGGTGGCGACCGCCGGCGTCGAGAGACCAATACGACGCCTCCCCCTTGTAGGCACAGGAGGTGCGGCGCTCGCTCGGTCTCAGCTCCACCCGGACGTCGTCGCGGGGAAGATAGAAACGCACCGGCAGGTTCGTCTCGAAGACGACCCGCGGTCGCCGGGACTCGGCGACCAGATCGCGATCGATCTCGATCCGGACATGGCGGTTGCTCTCTCGGACGTCGACCCGGTGGTACGGGTCACGCGGGTGACTGACGATCCGCTCGGACTCCTCGTTCCACGCGTCGAAGCCGGCGAAGTCCAGCAAGACGTACCCGGGCAACGCGGGGTCGTCCAATCTGAAAGCGTCGGCCCGCCGGGAGCCGTCCTTCGATAGGACAGCGCACGCCTCGCCGGGCGCCGAGTGGACGTTGAACGGGATCCCGGGATGCAGGACCGGGGAACGTCCGTCGTCGGGGGCCGACGCCCCGGGCTCGATGTTTGCGAGCACGTCGTCGGCAGGCACCGCGTACGACGGGACGACGCGCCGAGGCTCCAGGACGAGGGCAGCACGGTCCGAGTCGACGACCACCTCGTCGCCGAGCAGAGCCCGGACACGCTTCTCCGTGAACTCGTAACGAAGCTGTTCCCATACGCCCATCATGTGGTCGCGTAGTCGGATGGTCATGATCCGACTGTCCCACAGTGACGACGGCTGTGGACCGTCGGTTGGATAGGGTCGTTACCCACGCGAAAGAGGAGCCGGATGATCGAGGCCAGCAACCTCCAGAAGCGCTATGGCGACAAGCTCGCGGTCGACGACCTGTCCTTCACGGTCGAGCCGGGTAAGGTGACCGGTTTCCTCGGGCCGAACGGCGCCGGCAAGTCGACGACGATGAGACTGATCCTTGGCCTGGATCGGCCGAACGCTGGACGCGCCACCATCGACGGTCGCCTCTATCGTGAGCTCGCCCAGCCGCTCCGGGTTGTCGGCGCCTTGCTCGAGGCGAAGGCCGTGCACACCGGACGCAGTGCCTACAACCACCTGTTGGTGCTCGCCCAGACCCAGGGCCTGCCGCGACGGCGCGTCGATGAGGTGATCGACCTGGTGGGGCTGCACTCGGTGGCTCGCAAGCGCGCAGGCGGCTTCTCGCTCGGGATGGGTCAGCGGTTGGGCATCGCGGCCGCGTTGCTCGGTGACCCTCAGGTGCTGATCCTGGACGAGCCGGTCAACGGACTGGATCCGGAGGGGATCTTGTGGGTACGCAACTTGATGAAGCGGCTGGCCGAGGAAGGCCGGACAGTGTTCGTGTCCAGTCACCTGATGAGCGAGATATCGGTCACTGCGGAGCACCTGATCATCATCGGTCGCGGCAAGCTGATCGCCGACTGCGCGACGAGCGAGTTCATCGAGCAGAACACGGACAAGTCCGTGCTGGTGAAGTCCCCGGACAACGATCGGCTGAGCGAAGCGATCGGGTCGGAGGGCGGCCGCGTACGCTCCGCCGCGGACGGCGCCCTTTCGGTGTCGCGGATGACGGCGCCCCGGATTGGCGAGCTCGCCGCCCGGGACAATCTGATCTTGCATGAGCTCACCCCGCAGCGTGCATCGTTGGAGGAGGCGTTCATGGAGCTGACCCGCGACAGCCTGGAGTACGGAGCCCCGGCAGCCGGTCCGGAGCCCGAGAGCGTAACGGTTGATGCCGAGACCACGGCGGAAATGTCATGAGTACGTCCGCCACCACGTCGTCCGCGCCACCTGACGGCTCCCGGCCGGCTCTGGGTTTCGGCCGGGAGATGCTGGCGGAGTGGACGAAGCTCCGATCGGTCCGGTCGACGATGTGGTCGATCGTCCTGCTCGTCGTGATCACGCTGGGCTTCACGGCTCTCTTCACCGCGCTGACCGCATCTCAGTGGGACCAGACGGACCCCTCTCAGCGCGCCGAGCTCGTGGCCGACCCGGTGAGCAACATCCTCGGATCGGGCCTGTTCCTCGGCCAGCTCACCATCTGCGTGCTGGGCGTCATGGTGATGACCAGCGAGTACTCCACCGGAATGATCAGGTCCAGTCTGCTCGCCGTGCCCCGGCGGCTTCCGATGCTGGCTGCCAAGACGGTTGTTTTCGCGGCCCTCGTCTTCGTGGTCGGGGAAATCGTGGCGTTCCCGTCGTTCTTCATGGGAGCAGCGATCCTGCACAAGTACGCACCGGTTGGCCTCGGTGACCCCGGTGTGCTCCGGGCGGTCATCGGGGCAGGGCTGTATCTCTGCGTCCTCGGTGTGTTCGCTCTCGCCATCGGCGCGATCGTCCGGCACACCGCCGGCGCCATCACCGGTGTCATCGGGTTCGTGCTCGTGCTGGCACCGCTCTCGCAGCTGCTGCCGGGCAACGTCGGCAAGTACGTCCACGCGTACCTTCCGTCCGAAGCCGGTCAGCTCATCACGACGGCTCACGGGAACTCCGACAACGTGCTCAGTCCGTGGCAGGGATTCGGTGTCTTCTGTGCCTGGACCGTGGTACTCCTCGCCGTCGCCGGATACCTGCTCCGACGTCGCGACGCCTGAACGAAGCGGCGATCGGACCTGCGCGGGCATCAACCCGAAACTGTAGCCATGGAAAGTCGCGCCGTCGTGACCGGACTTACACTGGAGACTGTTCCGTCGACCGATGGGGACGCATGATGATCAGACGCCTTGGCCTTCTGTTCGCTTCGACCGGTACGGCGTCGCGCTCGTCGGCGGTGCGGCGGCCGGGCATGCGTGGGCGTCGGGTTCCGAGGCTCTCGTCCACAACCTGTCCGTTCCGCACGCGCACGCGGCGGCGCCGTCGCGGACCGATGAGGACGGCACGGGCGTCCTGCTCGCGACCGTGAGCCCGCACGGCGCGGTGCGCCCGGCAGTGTGCTGGTTCAGGTCATCGGCGACACATGTCTCAAGACATAGGCGACACGTGTCTCGGGTCATCGGCGACACCCCCGCGGGGCTCGATGCTCGTCCATGTCGAAAGCACACCTGGTCATCACCGCCCTCTTCATC
>JBBSHE010000025.1:0-42375 GCA_038253325.1 Propionibacteriales bacterium | reverse complement strand
CTGGATGAGGCCGACGTGCTGGGGGCGTTGGCGACAAACAAGACGGCGAAGAATCTGACCGAGGCTCATGATCTGGTGCTGGTCGCGGCGTACTGCGCACTGAACGACCGTCTCGACACCCTGGACACGCCGGATGGGCCGCGGGCGATTTCCGGTGGTGAGACGCTGATCCACCCAGGTGGTCCGGGGACGCCGAAGCTGCGGGAGTTCGCGGCGATGGATCTGGCGGCGCGGATGGGCCGCGCGCATTATCCGACGCTGATGCTGATCGCCGATGTGCTGGACCTGAAATACCGGTTGCCGAAGACGTGGGCGCAGGTGATGGCCGGTGAGGTGCAGGTGTGGCGGGCCCGCAACATCGCGCAAGCGACCCATCACTTGTCAGCCGAGGCCTGCGCGATCGTCGACGTTCAGGTGTATCGGATCATCGAGACGGTCGGCCCGGCGCGGTTGGACCGGATCGTGCAGGCCGCGGTGATCGCCGCCGATCCGGCCGCAGCCGAGATGGAGGCCGAGGTTGGCGACGACCGGCAGGTCACGGTGGACCGGTCGTCGCGGCACGGCCGTAAGGATGTGTTCATCCGCGCCGACGCCGGTGACGTGATCCGGTTCGACGCGGCCGTCGACTTCGTCGCCGACCTCCTCGGCCTCGACGGCGACAGTGATTCGAAGCAGGTACGTCGGGCGAAGGCGATCGGGATCATCGCGAACCCGAACGCTGTCCTGGAGCTGTTTGCTCGCACCCGCGCCGTGCCACCACCGGGTATCGAGCAGACGCTGGCTGCCGCTGCGAGCTGCGCCGGCTCTGACTCGAGCGTCGACGGGTCCGCAGCCGATTGGTCGCTGCTTGACCCGCGGGAGCCTACCGCCGATCCTGGCGACGCGGTCGCCGACTTCGATCCCGACGGATGGACGTCTGAGTTGATGGCGGCGTTGGACGTGTTCGAGGCGGCCGGCTGGGACCCGGTCGATGCAGAACTCGCGCCGGTCCCTATGGTCGAGCCGATCGACGGCGCCGGCTGCAGGGTCTGCGGCCACGGCGTCAACGCTGATGCTGGACAGTCCTGGTCATGGTCTCCATCGCGACCAGGTCGCAGTTCCGACGTTGCTGACGACCCCGGCTCGGTCTCCGGATCCGACGACCGGTCGTGGCCGACCGCGACGGTGTTCGTACACATCAGCCAGTCGACGTTCTGGTGGGACACCGACGACCCGTGTCGGATCGAGTATCCCGGGCAGGCGTCGGTGCCGGTGACTGCCGGCCAGGCCTTCGACCTGCTCGGGCATTGCCGAGTCACCGTCCAGCCGGTGATCGACTTGAACGACATCAGCCCGGTCGACGGCTACGAGGTCCGCGGCCGGCTGCGACAGGCGGTGTTCCTCAAATCGGCCGGGACCTGTCCGTTCCCGTACTGCGACACGTTCAGCATCCACGCCCAATGCGACCACACCATCTGCTGGCCCCGAGGACCCACCGAGCTCGGGAACCTGTCGCCACCCGATACTCGACATCATCGGGTCAAGACCCACGGCCAGTGGCAGGTCAGACAGCCGTTCGCCGGCCTGTACGTGTGGAAAGACCCCCACGGCCAGCACTACCTCGTCGACCAACACGGCACACGCGCGATCCCTGCACGCCAGCCTCCCGTCCGCGACGCAGCGCCCCTTCAGAGCGGGCGATAGGCCGCGTCGAACGGCGTCGTGAACCACTCAGAGGCGACGTACAGACCAGCATCGAGCAAGACGTGGCGTTTGGCCTGGTCGTGGGGTCCGCACACGACCACGATCTGCACGGCCCCCTGGTCGACCGCCCACGCCTTCGCGGCGTCGAGCAGGGCCACTCCAGACGTTGTCCAACGGTCTGGATCGGAAACCGCAAAGTCATCGATGAGCGAGGAAGGTCCGCCGGGGTCGTAGACCGGCGGCGCTGGCCCCAACGTAACGATCACGAAACCGTCGACGTCCCCATCAGAGTCGACATGGACCAAGGTGCCCGCACTCGCGTCGGCGACCAGGTGCCGCAACCAGGGACGGTGGAGATCGTTCGCGTTCGCGGCCGGGCGTTGAAACACGGGCGCGTGCGACTCATACTCTCGCCGTTTGACGTCCGCCAGCTCGACGATCCGGTCGACGTCTTGTTCCGTTGCCTCCCGCACAGGCATGACTCGGACGCTAACAGTGGCTGCACCGTCGTCGTACGCGCGTCTCAGACTGTTTCACGACGTCGTCAAGGACGGCGGCGGGTCACAGTCTCGGCAGACACCGAAGATTTCGAGCGTGTGCGCAATGTCGCGGAACCCGTGGTCCTTGGCGATCTGACCGGCCCAGCGTTCGACCGCGGGACCTTCGATCTCGACGGTCTTCCCGCAGGTGCGGCAGACCAGGTGGTGGTGGTGGCCGTCGCTGCATCGCCGGTACACCGACTCTCCGTCGGGCAGCCGGAGCACGTCGACTTCCGAGGCGTCGGCAAGTGCCTGAAGAGTGCGATAGACGGTGGTCAGCCCGACGTCGTCGCCGCGGTCCTTGAGCAAGGTGTGGATCTCTTGCGCGCTGCGGAACGTCGTGGCATGACCAAGTGCGCTGACGACAGCCCTACGCTGCCGGGTGTGCCGAGTGCCGATGACGACATCTTCACCACTGGTCATCGAACGCCTTCCCGTTTGCCCCGGCGGGCCCCACACCCTCAAGGATGCCACCGGACCGAAGCCCGACCCGGTCAGTTCAGCCCACCAGCGATCCGGGCGATCCCGGCACCGATGAGGAGACCGATCATCAGGCCCCGAAGCACCTTGCCTCGGCCATCCGTACGCGACCAGGTCAGCGAAGCCAGCCAGACCAGGACCGCGACGACGATCGTCAGGCAGGGGATCGCGATCGGTAGCGGCGCGAGCAGCCCCAGCAGTACGAGAACCAGCACGGCGATCGGCGGTATCGCCCGGGGCAACCGGCTCAACCGACCCATCAGAGCGGTGCTGCGGGACGCTGCTGGCGGTGGTGCCAACACGTCCCGGGTGCCCGGCGACGTGTTGGTGCGTCGGCGGTTGGACATTGAGCCACCCTAACGGTCCGAGACACAGCGGCGTCCGATGCCGGGCAACGGTTGGGCTGACAGGTAGCGCGAAGTCCGCTCGTCGCGCACACACTCTGCCGGGACGGCAGCATTATCGTTGGCGGGATGCTCGCAATCATCCGGCTGCAACCGGCAACCGTCGGCAACGACGAGGTGTTGAGCGCGCTCGACGGGTGCGTGGAGGCGATGTCACAGGCACCAGGTTTCCGCTCCGGTTCGATCGGGCGGGCGGCCGACGATGCCGGGCTGTGGGTGTTGGCGAGCGACTGGGTCGACATCGGCTCGTACCGTCGGGCGATGTCGTCGTACGAGACGAAGGTCGCCTTCGGCAACGTCCAGCACTGGATCGTGAACGAGCCGTCCGCCTACGAGACGTACGAACGGCCGGGCGTGCACTGTTGATCTCCGAAACCGGGTGGCGCCGAGGAGGGCGCACCCGGCCGGTAGCCTGATGCCTTGCCTCACGCCGACCCCTGATGGAGTGATCAGCTTGTCCCCGTCCACGCTCGACCGCGTCGTCAGCCTCTGCAAGCGCCGAGGCTTCGTCTACTCGAGCGGTGAGATCTACGGAGGGACCCGGTCGGCCTGGGACTACGGGCCGCTCGGTGTCGAGCACATGGACAACATCAAGCGCGAGTGGTGGCGCTCCATGGTCACGTCGCGCGACGACGTCGTCGGTCTCGACTCCGCGGTGATCTTGCCGACGAAGACGTGGGAGGCGTCCGGACACCTGGCGACGTTCACCGACCCGCTCACCGAGTGCCTGAACTGTCACCGGCGGTTTCGCGCCGATCACCTCCAGGAGGCGTTGGCCGCGAAGCAGGGGATCGACGATCCGGACTCGATACCGCTCACCGACATCGCCTGCCCGCACTGCGGCACTCGCGGCGCGTGGACCGACCCACGACCGTTTAACGGAATGCTCAAGACGTTCCTCGGCGTCGTCGAGGACGAGGGCGCGGTGCACTACCTGCGGCCGGAGACGGCGCAGGGGATCTTCCTCAACTTCGTCAACGTGATGAACTCCGCCCGCAAGAAGCCACCGTTCGGCATCGCCCAGACCGGCAAGGGGTTCCGGAACGAGATCACGCCCGGCAACTTCATCTTCCGGACCCGGGAGTTCGAGATGATGGAGATGGAGTACTTCGTCGAGCCGGGCACCGATGAAGAGTGGCACCAGACCTGGATCGACCTGCGCACCGAGTGGTACGTCGACCTCGGGATCAACCGGGACAACCTCCGGCTGTTCGAGCACCCGGCCGAGAAGCGCTCGCACTACTCGAGTCGCACGGTCGACATCGAGTACCGGTTCGGCTTCGTCGGGTCGGAGTGGGGGGAGCTCGAGGGCATCGCGAATCGGAGCGACTTCGACCTCACCCAGCACGCGAAGATGTCCGGCCAGGACCTGAGCTACCTCGACCAGGCGACCGGCGAGCGCTGGACCCCGTACGTCATCGAGCCAGCAGGCGGTCTGACGCGTTCGTTGTTGGCTTTTCTCGTCGAGGGGTACGCCGAGGAGGAAGCGCCGAACACGAAGGGCGGCGTCGACACTCGTGCGGTGCTGCGCCTGGACCCGCGGCTGGCGCCCGTCAAGGTGGCGGTGCTGCCGCTGTCGCGAGACGCCGATCTCACGCCGAAGGCCAAGGACCTGGCCGCTCAGCTGCGGGGGCGATGGAACGTCGACTTCGACGACGCGCAGTCGATCGGACGGCGTTATCGGCGGCAGGACGAGATCGGGACGCCCTTCTGCGTGACCGTCGACTTCGACACGCTCGACGACCACGCGGTGACCGTTCGTGCACGCGACACGATGGACCAACAGCGAATCGGGCTGGATCAGGTGCGTTCGTACCTCACCGACCGACTCCCCGGTTGCTGAGCAATGGTGCACGTGCAGAAGCAGACCCGGGCCGCCACGGCGACCGCCGCAGGGCTACTGGTCCTCTGTGGGTGCACCAGCGGCTCCAGCCAGGATTCCCACCAGACGACGCCGTCCACGACACCGCGGACGACCGTTGCGTCGACCAAGCCGACGATCGAGCCGGGCACCACGGCGCCTGGCACAACGCTGAAGGTCGGCAAGACGGCAACGGTCAGGTTCCGCGCGAACCGAAGGCACAACTCGCTGGTCGCGGTGATGGTTCGTCGGGTCCGGCGCGGCAAGATCAGTGACCTCAGCAAGTTCACCCTGACGCCCAAGGCCAAGGCGTCGAACGTCTACTACGTGCACGTCGTCGTGAGGAACAAGGGCACCGGCGACCTTGGCGGTCAGCAGCTTCCGCTGTACGCCCTGGTGTCGCCGACCTTGGTGGTCCCGCCGGTCACTTTCAGCTCGACGCTCGTCCGCTGTCCGAACAAGCGATTCGCGAAGCCGTTCAAGAAGAACGCCAGAGCGACCCTCTGCATGGTCTTCCTCGCTCCGAAGCACGGCAAGGTCTACCAGATCCAGTGGCGCGCACCACGGGCAACCAAGCCGGTGTCCTGGAAAGTACGGCGACCTTGACGACGAGGGTTGGCAGCCGACCTGTCCCGTGACATCCGTCATGCAAAGGTCGTGACAGCCGCACTAGGGGCGACGAGACGCCGGGTCCGACGCTGGAGACATGAAACCAACGACCTCCGTCGGCGAACCGGAGCCGGTTGACGCCCCGGCGCCACCGTCGGCGGCCATTCAGCTCGACGACGTCACGAAGTCATTCGGCTCGGTCGTCGCGGTCGACGACGTGTCCCTCGCGATCCAGCCCGGCGAGATCGTGGCGCTGCTCGGACCCAACGGCGCCGGGAAGACCACGACGATCGACATGATCCTCGGACTCTCCGACCCCACCCGCGCCCGCGCGGAGGCGGTCAAGGCGGCCAACGACAACGGCTGGCTGCTGGGCTGACGCCATGCCGTCGGCCGTCGGGGCAGTGGATGCCTGCGACAATGGCGTGATGACGACAGCCCTGCTTTCGCGGCCCCTGCGGCTCGGTGGCCTCGAGGTCCCGACACCCGTCGTGCTCGCCCCGATGGCAGGCGTGACGAACGCGGCGTTCCGCACCCTGTGCCGCGAGCAGGGCGCTGGCCTGTACGTGTGCGAGATGATCACCAGCCGTGGACTCGTCGAGCGGGATGCAACCACGATGGCGATGCTCGCGTTCGACCCGGCCGACCCGGTGCGCTCGGTCCAGCTCTACGGGGTCGACCCGGCGTACGTCGGCCAGGCGGTCCGGATCCTCTGTGACGAGTACTCCGTCGCACATGTCGACCTGAACTTCGGTTGCCCGGTCCCGAAGGTCACCCGCAAGGGCGGCGGCGCCGCATTGCCGTGGAAGCGCGACCTGCTCGGACGCATCCTCGAAGCAGCAGTGGGCGCTGCGGCGCCGCACGCCGTACCGGTGACGATGAAGACCCGGATCGGCATCGACCGCGCCCACCAGACGTACCTCGACGCGGGTCGGATCGCCGAAGAGTCCGGGTGTGCGGCGATCACCCTCCACGGCCGGACAGCCGACCAGCACTACTCGGGCGAGGCGGACTGGGAATCGATCGCCGAGCTCGTCGACGCGGTCCGGATCCCCGTCCTCGGCAACGGCGACATCTGGGAGGCCGCGGACGCCATCGCGATGATGCACGAGACTCGGTGTTCCGGTGTCGTCGTGGGACGTGGCTGTCTCGGCCGGCCGTGGTTGTTCGGCGACCTGGCCGCGGCGCTCGCCGGTGAACCCACCCCCCCGCTGCCCGATCTCGCCGACGTAGCGTCGATGATGCGCCGGCACGCCGAGCTGCTGGCACAGTTCATGGGCGAGGAGCGCGGGTGCAGGGAGTTCCGGAAGCACATCGCGTGGTACCTCAAGGGATTCCGGGCCGGCGGTGACCTTCGCAACTCGCTCGGACTGGTCAGCTCGCTGGCCGCGCTCGATGAGCTGCTCGCCCGACTCGATCCCGACGAACCGTTTCCGGTCGCCGAGCTGGGCACGCCACGCGGGCGGCAGGGGAGCCCGCGGCGCGTCGCGCTGCCCGAAGGATGGCTCGAGAACCGTGACGACCGGGTCGTGGACGTCGCCGCCGAGTCGATGGTCAGCGGCGGTTGATGCGGGGTTACACGAGCGCCGACGAGGAGCGGTTCGTACGAGAGGCGCTGACGGAATCGCGGCGGCCACCGTTCAGCAGAGACCGGGCCCGGATCCTGCATTCGGCCGGCCTGCGAAAGCTCGCCGACAAGACCCAGGTCGTCGGGCCGCGCAGCAGCGACTTCGTCCGTAACCGGCTGACCCATTCCCTCGAGGTCGCCCAGGTCGGACGCGACCTTGCGTCCATCGTCGGATGTCATCCCGACGTGGTCGAAGCCGCCTGCCTGGCACACGACCTCGGCCACCCGCCGTTCGGCCACAACGGCGAGATCGCCCTGAACGAGGCTGCGCTCGGCTGCGGCGGCTTCGAGGGGAACGCACAGACGTTCCGACTGCTCACCAGGCTGGAGGCCAAGGTGGCGGATCCCCTCGGCCGGTCGGTGGGCCTCAACCTCACCCGGGCTGTCCTCGACGCGGCGTCGAAGTACCCGTGGCCGCTGGTGATCGAACCGGCGGCGTCGTCCGCAAGCGCCGCCGGTCGCCACCTCGACGGAGTCCCGAGGGCGACCCAGAAGTTCGGCATGTACGCCGACGACGCCGACGTCTTCGACTGGATGCGGGCGTCGAGCCGACCGCGGCGCCCGTGTATCGAGGCACAGGTGATGGACTTCGCCGACGACGTCGCGTACAGCGTCCACGACGTCGAGGACGGCATCGTCGAGGGCCGGATCGACGCCACCAGGCTCGCTGCTTCCGCGCTCCGCGCCCAGATCAACGCGACGGTTCACGAATGGTACGACGCGGCTGCCGATGACGCTGCTCTCGATGACGCGTGGCATCGGCTCACGACCCACCCGGCCTGGCCGGCCGGACCCTACACGGGCACGCGACGAGAGCTCGCCGGCCTCAAGAACCTGACGAGCTCGCTCATCGGCCGGCTCTGCCGGTCGGTCGAGGATGCGACGCTTCAGACCGGCGACGGGGGCCCGGTCACCCGGCACCAGGGTGACCTCGTCGTACCGGAAGAGACCCGGGCCGAGATCCTCGTCCTGAAAGGGATCGCCGCGCACCTCGTGATGAGCGCCGCCGACCGGGTGGCCGAGATGGGCACCGAGCGCCACCTCCTGCTCGAGCTCGTCGACACGTTGTCCGCTCGCGGCGCCGACGCACTCGACCCGGTGTTCGCCGTCGACTATGAGGCCGCGTCGAGCGACTCCGAACGTACGCGGGTCATCGTGGACCAAGTGGCATCGCTGACCGACGTCTCCGCCGTGTCCTGGCATCAGCGGCTGCTTCGCTGAGGCGGCCGCGGCGGGCCTGCTCGACCTCGGTCCACGCCAATGCCCGGGCCTCCGCAGCCGACCGGTGCAGTGCCACGGCAGTCACCGGGCCAGGTGGAATGTCGATGTGCACGCTGGCGAGCCCCAGGTGGCGTTGGAGCGGTCCCTGCCGGATCCGGACGGATTGCGCCTTGGCATGCGGAACCAGAAAGGTGCGCCTCACCAGCCATCCTCGTCGGGTCGCGACCAGCTGGTCGGTGCTGCCGGTCGCGAGGTACCGCCACCCGATCGGGCGCAGCCAGCGAGCGGACCTCGGCGCGCCAGCCAGCCGCGGCTCCGCCAGATCTGCGTGAGTCAGCACCGCCGCGATGATCCGGTCCGCGGTCGACCGGTCGGACACCGGAAGCAACGTCGACTCGTCGGCATTCTTGCGGTCGTCACCGGACTTCGCGTGGCCGGCCACGTCGACCTCGAGGCGGCTCCAGCGCAGGGGCCGCCACAGCAGCGGCTCGGCCACCGCAATGCCTTGCACCCGGTCGAGGGGAATGGTTTGGGTCGTCCGGCTCAGCAGTCCGCGCGTGATCCGCAGGCCGCGCGACGTGTGCGTGAGCTCGAAGCCCCACTGCATGATGTAACGCTTGCTCGTGACCTGGACGACCCCGAGGGCGATCGGGACGATGACCGGAATCATCTCCAGCAGCAGATGGAAGACGAAACCGACTATGAGGGCCGCCAACAGCAGGACGGCGTTTACGAGAAACTCCGTCGACAACAAGACGGCGGCGGTCAGCGTCCACGGCGACAACCGGAACAGCAGCGTTTCCGGCGCCTCCGCTGCTTCCAGTGCGGTCGAGCCGGTCGGGTTACCGCCCTCGTCACTCGCCGGCTGGTCCAGATGCGCCCGCTCGAGCAGCACGTGACGCAGTCGTTCGGACTCGGCGAGCGGCAGGAAGGCCAGCCTGGTCTTGTTCTCCCCCGCGCCGGCCATCTCGATCTTCAGCTCGGCCATCCCAAACATCCGGGCCGCGAACGGCTGCACGATGTCGACCGACTGGAGGCGCTCGTACGGGACCCGGCGGGACCTCTTGACGAGTACGCCGCTGTCGATCCGCAACTCGCGGCCGTCGATGACGTACCGAGTGAAGTACCAGCTCGCCAACCCGAGGACGAGACCGGCGACGAGTGCGCCTCCGGCCACGATGGCCAGCACCGACCACGACTCGTTGCTGTCGAGCATGGACCGACCGCCCGCCGCGACCGCCGCGACGAACAACACCCAGGCGCGCAGGAACGGGCTGGCCGGATGCAGTCGACGCGGCGGAAGCCTGGCGGGGGTGTCGTCAGAGTCCCGCGGCATGGCTCTCGCCGAGGTCCGTCAACCGGTCCCGCAGGCGCGCAGCCTCCGCCGGCTCGAGGCCCGCGATCCTGGCTTTGGTCGCCGGGCTTCCGGTGTGCAAGGTGACGGTCGCGATCTTGAACCGCTGGTGCACGGGGCCGGCGATCACGTCGACGTACTGCATCCGCCCGTACGGTACGACGACCAGCCGTCGCAGCATGATCCCGTGTTTGATGTAGAGGTCCTCGGCCCGTTCGGCGTATCCCCAGGCCTGCTGTGACCGCGCCGACCACCACCAGCCCCAGGTGCCGGCCGCGATCCCGGCGACCGCGGACCCGACCGCGAGCCACCAGTAGTCGACGACCATGACGGCGAGCAGCACAACGGCTGCCGTCGAAACGACGGTGACGCCGATGATGACCAACCGGTGCATGTCGCGCAGCCGGGTCGAGACCGGCTGCCAGGCGTTCCCCGGCGGTGCGAACAGGTCCGCGACGGTTGGTGGGGAGTCCTGCGGGCTCGATGCGGCTTCGGTCACAAGGACCGAGGTTACCGTCGGGGGGTCAGCTGGACGTGACCGCGTAGCAGGTGCCGAAGCGGTCGCCGGAACGCCATTTCTTTCTGGTGACGAACGAGTAGCCCCACTTGTACGACGACGGGTTCCCGAGGTACGCCTGCACCTTCGGCCCGCACCAGGCGTTGAGACGGGACTCCTGCGACTTCACGCTGGGGAACGGGTCGCTCTTCCCGCCGAGCTGGAGCGCGGCGATCGCACGCTGGGCGTGCGGCATCGTGCACGGCACGTACCGCCCTGGATCCTTCTTCGTGCCGTTGTTGACGAACAGCCGGGTGAAGCAGGTCCGTACGTCGTCGGGCACTCCGCTGTCCAAGATGCCGTGCATCGAGGTGGGCAGGGAGTACAGGTGTCCGGCCAGGGTCCAGCCGCTGATGACGTCACAGCGGAACCAGTTCGACTGCCGCAACAGTTCCGATGGGGCCGGCACGAAGAAAGCCCAGGTGAGCAATGTCGTCTGGCGGTCAAGGGGGCTACCGCCGACGAAGGCGTTGAACGCCCGTGTGCAGTGCCGGATCGCGTACGACTTGAGCTGTGGATCGGCGCTCGTCACAGGCGGTTTGAAGAGGCGCGCCGGCCACCTGCCGACATAGAACGTCTGGGCGGTGTGGCTCGAACGACAGGGAACCGTCGGGTCGTTGTTGCTGTCCCGGGGGATGTCACCTTTCTTGAGCACGCGACAGGCGAGATTCGCCGGTGCCGGAGCCGGGTTCGGTGTGGTCGTCGTGGCCGTTGGCGTGGGTGTCGGAGTGGGACCAGACGTGGTGGGTGTTGTCCCTGACGAAGCCGGCGTGACGCCGGTGTGTCCGCCCTCGGCGACGTTCTGGGCGGCGCTGCACGCACCGAGGGAGACCGCGAGCGCGACGGCGAGGGGAGCCGCGCGCACGCGGAGGAGGCGTTGCTGGTCCTTCGGCAGGGGCATCGGGTCCTCCGTCGTTAGCATCATGGTCACCACTCGGTCGGAGCGTACCTCCGATGGGCGTTGAAGGGGAGAGTGCGGTCGACCCCCGGCCGTAGACTCCGTGCTATGCCTGGCCTGATCCGCGACGACGACATCGCGCTGGTCCGCGAGCGCGCCAGGATCGACGAGGTCGTGTCGGCCCACGTGACGCTCCGGAACGCCGGCGGCGGGTCGATGAAGGGATTGTGCCCGTTCCACGACGAGAAGTCGCCGTCATTTCACGTCACGCCGGCCCGCGGCTTCTACCACTGCTTCGGCTGTCAGCAGGGTGGCGACGTGATCACGTTCGTACAGAACATCGAGGGAGCCTCGTTCACCGAGGCAGTCGAACGGTTGGCGGCGCGGTACGGCGTCGCCCTGCGCTACGTCGACGACGGGGGTCGAGCCACCTCCGCGCCACGGCCCGAGCCGGGCCAGCGCCGCCGGCTGGCGGAGGCGAACCAGGCAGCGGCCGAGTTCTACGCCGACCAGCTCCGGACTCCGGATGCGGCCGACGGCCGAAGCTTCCTCACCGAGCGTGGATTCGACACCGCGGCATCCGACCGGTTCGGGATCGGGTTCGCGCCGCGCAGCGGTGAGGACCTGCTTCGCCACTTGCGGCAGCGAGGATTCAAGGACGACGAGTTGGTGGCCGCCGGACTGGTCGCGCGGAACCCGCGCGGTCCGTACGACCGGTTCCGCGGGCGGCTGATGTGGCCGATCCACGAGCTCTCCGGCGACGTGGTCGGTTTCGGGGCGCGGCGGTTGTTCGACGACGACCGGGTCGAGGCAAAGTACCTCAACACCCCGGAGACCGCGCTGTACAAGAAGAGCCACCTGCTCTACGGCCTCGACGTCGCCCGCAAGGCGATCGCCCGCAGCTCGCAGGCGGTGGTGGTCGAGGGTTACACCGACGTGATGGCGTGCCACCTCGCCGGCGTCGACACCGCGGTCGCGACCTGCGGAACGGCGTTCGGCGAGGACCATGGACGCGTGCTGCGGCGGTTGATGCTCGACCACGACGAGTTCCGTGGCGAGGTGATCTTCACGTTCGACGGCGACGAGGCCGGGCAGCGGGCGGCGCTCCGCGCGTTCCTGGGCGACCAGCAGTTCGTCGCCCAGACGTACGTCGCCGTCGAGCCGGGCGGACGGGACCCGTGCGACTTGCGCCTCGCGGACGGTGACGCCGCCGTCCGCGAGCTGGTCGCCCGACGCGTCCCGTTGTACCGGTTCGTGCTCGGCAACGTGGTCGGGCAGTACGACCTCGACCGCGCCGACTCCCGCGTCGACGCCGTACGGGAGGCGGCCAGGCTGGTGTCGAGCGTGCGCGACAAGTCGAAGGTCGAGGCATTCTCCCGCGAGTTGGCCGGCATGGTCGGCAACGACATCGACGAGGTACGCGCGGAGGTCCGACGGGCGAGCCAGCGCGGGACCGGGCGTCGGGATCCGGACCGTCCGCGAGCGCCCATCCGAGCCGAGATCGCCGACCCGGGCGACCGCCGGTTCTCCATCGAGCGCGACGTGCTGAAGCTCGCGCTGCAGTACCCAGCCGCGATGGCGGAGTCGTACCCGGAGGTCGAGGCCACCGACTTCACCCACCCGATCTACCGGTCGATCTTCGAGGCGATCGCCGCCGGCGGTGGTCCGGACAGCGCATCGCGCGACCAGGTGCAGGCGAAGGTTGCCGATGGCGGCGCCGACGTGTTGGCGCTGGGAACGCTCTCGGCGCTCTACGTCGAGCCCCTCCACGTGGCCGGCACCCCAAACGACAAGATTGCGGAGGCGTACGTCGTGCGTCTGCGCGAGCTGACCGCTTCCCGCCAGATCGCACAGATGAAGTCGAGGCTTCAACGGATGAACCCGGTGACCGAGGCGGCCGCGTACAACCGGATGTTCGGTGAGCTGGTCGTTCTCGAGGCGCACCGACGCGCGTTGCGTGACCGGGCGATCGGCTCGTCCCCGTAGCAGGTGCCTTTCCCCAGGTTCGGCCCGCCCCTGGCGTGACGTCGGGTGGCCCAACCACACTGCTCGCCATGAGCTCGACGGTGGTGCCCGAACCTCTCGGCGCCTTCTTGCGTGCCGTGCGCCGCGTACCCGTCCTCGCTCCTGCCGAGTGCGAGCGGCTGGCGATCGCGGTCGAGGCGGGACTGCTCGCCGCTGAACGACTCGAGACCGTCACCGACCTGACCGCCGACGACCGATCCGACCTGCGCCGTCTCGTCGCCGATGGTGAGCACGCCCGGACCACCATCGTGATGGCGAACCTGCGGTTGGTGCTGATGCTGGCTCGGCGTCAGAAGGTGCCGCCGGGACAGCTGTTCGACGTGATCCAGAACGGCACGGTCGGGCTGATCCAGGCCGTCGAGCGGTACGACTACCGGAGGGGCTTCCGGTTCTCGACGTACGCCGTCATCTGGATCCATCAGGCGATGACCCAGGCGCACCGCGCGCAAGGTCGCGCCGTCCGGATCCCGGTTGCGGTGGCGGCTGTGCTGCCCGAGGTGGCGCGGGCCAGGGCGGAGCTTCAACAATCACAGCAGTGCGAGCCGACGACGCACCAGCTCGCCGCGGCGCTCGACGTGCTACCGGAGCGACTGGAGGAGCTGCTCGCGTCGGTCATGCCGCCGTCGTCCCTCGACGCCGGAGACGACCTGGGCGGCTCCACGGCCACCCATGATGCGGCGATCCGCTGGTCGGGTCGGATGGTCGCCGACGACGTCGCGGACACCATGCTTCCCGGCTATCTCGACGAGCTCTTGCGCTCGCTCGACGAACGTAAGCGACGCATCATCTCGCTGCGGTTCGGGCTCGATGACGGCCGACCGCGGACGCTCGACGAGGTCGCGAGCGACGTCGGCGTCTCCCGTGAACGGGTCCGGCTGATTCTGGCCGAGACGTTGGCCGAGCTGCGCGAGACGCGGACGGTTCAGGAGCTCCGCGCGTACCTCGGTTGAGACGAGTCCGTACCGCTGAGGGTGGCGACCGGGCAGACTGGCCCGATGGGGCTCGGCCATGGACACGGGTTGCCCAGGGAGATCCGGACTCAACTGGCGTTGGCGAAACGCGAACGATCCCTCGCCTGGGCGAGCGGTTCGGCGGGGGAGTGGTACGTCGGAACGGACCGCGCGTTGTACATCGCGGGCAGGCTGCCGATCCGGCGGCTGCCGTGGGAGCAGGTCGAGCGAGCGGACTGGCACGCGAGCAGTAACCTGCTGAGCATCGTCGAGGTCGCCGACGACAACGGGAACACGCAACGCCACGAGCTGCCCGTTGCCGACAGCGGACGGCTGCTCGAGCTGCTCCGGGAGCGGGTGACCAGGTCGGTCCTGCTCCGGCAGTACGAGCCGGTGCGCGGGAAGCTCGGCGTCAGCGTGGTCGCCCGACGGGCCCCGACCGGCAACGGAGGGGTGACCTGGTCGACGGTTCTCGCGGCCGGTCTGGATCCTGCAGACCCGGATGTGCGGCGAGCGATCGCGAACGCTCGGAGCCGCGCGGACTCCGAGCTGCGGACGCTGGAGCAGGGGAACTGAGTTCGCGGCGGCCCCACGGCCTTGCTACCCTGTCCCGGGCCGGTCGGCGTACCCGAGCGTGATCCCGCGTAGCTCAATTGGCAGAGCAGCCGGCTGTTAACCGGCAGGTTACTGGTTCGAGTCCAGTCGCGGGAGCGAGGCTCGACGTATGCCATGCAGGGACGAGACGATGAGCGCATGAGCGACTGTCTGCTATGCCGTGGCCCCGAGGCCGCCACCCTTGGTTCCGTCCTGGCTCGGGTCACTCGAGCGTTGAGGACCGTTACCGGAGCCGACCTGGTGTTCGTCAACATCTTCGGTGAGCGGGTCGCGCACCTCCACGTCAACCTGGCGCCGCACCGGGCGGTGACGTCCTTCTCGGAAGGCCCGGCATGCTGAGGCCCGGCACCATGGACCGACCCGGCGCCGAGCTGGCTGCCGTAGCCGATCGTGTTCGCGCGGAGCTGGGCGGGATGGACCAGTCCTGAGCGACCCAGGGCCGATTGATCACCAAACGGGAGCCTCTCACGTGCAGCGGAGGTCCGTGATCTGCGTCGTCGGTGAGTCGCTCATCGACCTCGTGGACGACGGTTCGGGTCGACCCCCGGTCGCGAATCCCGGGGGGAGCCCGCTCAACATCGCGGTCGGCCTTGGCCGACTCGGTCAGCGCCCGGTTCTGCTGACGCACATCGGCCACGACGCGTACGGCGAGCTGCTGCGTACCCGGCTTGCGGCCAACGGCGTCCAGTGGCGCGAGTGCGGAGACCCCAACCAGCCGACCAGCCTCGCGACCGCTCGACTGGACGCCGACCGCCATGCGACGTACGAGTTCGAGGTCGCGTGGGACGTCGCGCCCCTCGACCTGCCCGACGACGCGTGCGCGCTGCACGTGGGTTCCCTCGGCGCGACGCTCGAGCCGGGTGCCGAACGGGTAGCGGCGCTCGTACGGGCGACTGCCCCGTGTTCGGACGTCCTGATCAGCTATGACCCGAACGCACGACCCGCCCTGACCACCGATCGATCGGTCGCAGCCCATCGGTTCTGGGATCTCGCGACGCGCAGTCACGTCGTCAAGCTGAGCGACGAGGACCTTGCATTCCTGACCGGCGGCGTCGACTTCGAGGTGGCCGCCGACCGGATGCTCGCGGGAGGGACGGCAGCGATCGTGGTCATGACCCGCGGCAGCCAGGGGGCGACGGCGAGGACCATGGCTGGAACGGTGACGGTACCCGCGATCCCGACCGCGGTTGCCGACACCGTCGGGGCGGGTGACTCTTTCACTGCGGCCCTTCTGCACGGGCTCGCCGAGTCGAATGTGCTCAGCCCCTTGGGTACGTCGCAGCTGGCCTCCGACCTCGGCGCGGTTGAGTCGCTGCTCACGTACGCATCGAAGGCCGCCGCGGTCACGGTCGGCCGCGTCGGAGCCGACCCGCCCACCGCCGAAGAGGTCGAGTCGACCACATCCCGGCCGCGGCGGCCTTAGTCTTGGCGTGGCTGGCCGAGCCGTCGGTTCGGACCCTGGGGCGGTAGCTCAGCCGGTTAGAGCAGAGGACTCATAATCCTTGGGTCGCGGGTTCGAGTCCCGCCCGCCCCACTCGATGAATGCCCAGGTCAGCGGCTGTTTTGTTGCCCTGGGCGCGGGATATCCACCCGCGTCGGCGGTCACCACCATGATGTCCCGCTATCACTCCTCGGCGGACGATGTCCCGGACAGCCTGCGCATCCCGCATTGGCCATGGACCGGCTCGTCAGCGACACCCGCCCGGACGACGTCTGAACGTCAGCATTCTCTATCGATGATCGCCATCGAAGAGCGAGCGACCAGCCCGAACTCGGCGATGGCCATGTGGGCCCGTTCCGACTCGGGGACGCACGGATGTTGCGCATAGCCCATGCAGGTCGGCGCACCGCTTCGGTAGCCCAGATCTTCTTGGCTGCGCCATGGTGGGCGGTCATCAGCGAGTGCACCGAGATCGGCATCGGAGCCAGCTCTGACCACGCGGAGCAGCGCTGGTAGGGAGCATCTGCCTCGCAGAGGCGCCTTCCGGTCGTTGTACGAGTGCTAGCCCCGTGCGTCGAACAAGCCCCGGCAGCCACCGAGCACCACGGTCGGGGACCATTAGACCGTGCCGCAATCGTTGCGGCCCGCCACCTGCCCTGTGAAGGTCGTCGTCGTGAGCTAAGCATGCGTCAGGAAGGCGGCCCGGTGATGTCAAAGGCGAAGGCGATACGCCATGGTGGCAGCAGGTATGTCGCGGTCCTCGCCGCGCTGGTCGTCGGGGTGGCCGGTCTGACGAGTGTGCCGACGGCGCAGGCAAGGCCGACATCGACAGCCGCCGGATTCCGCGGCTACCAGCCGCCACCGATCTCCTGGGGTGCATGCGACAACCCCACCCTCCAACAAGTTGGCGCCCAGTGCGGGTCACTGATCGTCCCGCTCGACTACGGACACCCGCACGGAAAGCAGATCTCGCTCGCCGTCTCCCGGGTGCTACATACCTCATCGGCCGCCGACTACCAGGGCGTCGTGCTCGCCAACCCGGGGGGACCCGGTGTCTCCGGCTTGTTCTTGTCGTTCCTCGGTCAGCTGGTGCCGAACGGCGTCGGTGGCTACTACGACTGGATCGGCTTCGACCCCCGCGGCGTCGGCGCAAGCAAGCCGTCCCTGAGCTGTGATCCGGGCTACTTCGGGTACAACCGGCCGAACTACGTCCCGCGTACCCGTGCGCTGGTTCGGATCTGGCTCCATCGGGCGCGTCACTACGCCGACGCGTGCCGGCGTTCGGCCGCCGCTGAGCTTCTTGGGCATGTGAAGACGGTCGACACGGTGTCCGACCTGGAGAGCTTGCGGAAGGCCCTCGGCGCGAAGCAGATCACCTACTACGGATACTCGTACGGGACGTACATCGGCCAGGTGTACGCGACCTTGCACCCGAACCGCGTCCGTCGCATGGTGCTCGACAGCATCATTGACCCTCGGAACGTCTTTTACCGCGCCAACCTCAATCAGGACGTGGGTTTCCAAAAGACGATCCGCATCTTCTTCCGCTGGCTCGCGAAGTACAGCGGCGTGTACCACGTCGGCAGATCCGGATCTGCGGTCGAGCGCGGTTACGACCGGGAGCTAGCCAGACTCGACCGGCATCCGGCCGGCGGTGTGATCGGGCCCGACGAGCTCGAGGATGTCCTGCTCTCCGCCGGATACTCCCGTCCAGACCTGGCTGGGCATCGGCGACGCGTATTCGAAGCTGGTGACCAAGGGCGACTACTCGGGCATCAAGGTCCTGTACGACGGGGCCAACACGATGGCGCCGGGCGGCGACAACGTCTATGCGATGTACAACGCCACCCAGTGCACGGACGTGCGCTGGCCACAAAGCTGGCGAAAGTGGCGACGAGACAACTGGCGGACCTACCGCAAGGCGCCGTTCGAGACGTGGGCAAACGCCTGGGGCAACGCGCCGTGTTTGTACTGGCCCGCCAAGCCCGATCATCCGGTCCACGTCACCGGACGGCGAGTGCACGTGCCGGTCCTCCTGATCGACGAGACGTACGACGCAGCCACACCGTTCGAGGGGAGCCTCGAGGTCCGATCCCGATTCCCGACGTCGTCACTCATCGAGGGCGTCAATGGGTCGACCCATGGAAGTTCGTTGATGGGCAACGCGTGCGTAGACAACAAGGTGGCGGCCTACCTCGCGAACGGAACTACCCCCCCCGCGTAGACCAGGACGTCACTCCGATGTCAAGTGCGCGCCGTTGCCGCAGCCAGACCGACTGCGACAACCATCACGAAGTCCAACCAAACGGCCGCCCGCGAGCGAGTTCGCATGATGTTGGGAGTCCGTTAGCGTCGCCGCGGCCGTCGACAGCTCGAGCCACCCTCACCCGCCTGCAACACCATTGACCTGATCGCTCACAGACGTGAGGGAAGCGGCGAGCGGCGTCTGCCGGTACAGCACGCTGCGTCCCAACCGCCAACTAGTGGCCAGCCCGCTGTCCTTCAGGACAGAAAGGTGGCGGCTTGTCGTCGCCGGTGTCTGGTTGAGCAGGCGAGCGATCTCCGTCGTGGACATCGGGACCTCGAGAAGGCTGAGAATGGTCGCACGGCTTCGCCCCAACAAGGCACCGAGCGGATCGCCGTCATCGTGCGTCTTCGACCCGAGGTCTTCCCAGACGCGACCGACTGCACGGGCGCCATACGTCAGCTCGAACACTCCGGGGACGACGTGGGTCACGATGAAGTGCGGCCAGGCGAACACGGAAGGGACACGGCGACGCTGTGCGGCACTTGCGGATCGAGCGGCCAGACAGCCCGTTGGCCGATGCCTTGGTCACCCAGTCCTGGATCGTCGATGGCAGGATCTTCGCCATCGGCCGCCTCCGAAGGCGGGATAGAAGTGCCGGTGAAGGTTCGAAAGGTAGCCAGCCGCCAACCAGTCAAACCACCCCGCAACACGGACAGGACCAGCTGAGTCAACGAAAACTCGTTCCTGGGTGTCTTGACGTGAGGCAACCCAGGGTACCTGCGAACGGGGCCCGCGCGGTTCCGCAAGTCGAACCGCTGAGGGCGACGATTCGCGGCACCAGCGAGTTGAGTCGGAGCCTCGACCACGTTCTCGCGAGCCGATCCCGCAGCGCATGCTGATGTGTACTTCGAGCCCAGTTACATGTAACTTTGAGGCATGGCCGATCATGACACGCCGCAAGTTCGTGAACGAGTGGCCGCGCATCGCGCGCGATTGCGTCGCCAAGGGCTACGGCCGGTGCAGATCTGGGTGCCCGACGTGCGGGCGCCGGGGTTCGCCGCGGAGGCACATCGACAGTCCGCGCTCGCTGCTGCTAGTTCGTACGAGGCGGAGGATCAGGCATTCGTCGACGCCATCTCGTGGTCCGGCGACGACGAGGATGGGGCGTGAGGCGCGGCGAACTCTGGACCGCCGCCGGCGGCAAGCACTATGCCGGTAAGCCGCGCCCCGTGCTCGTCGTCCAGGACGACCGATTCGACGCCACCGACTCGATCACGATCTGCCCGCTGACCAGCGACCCCACCGAGATCCCGCTGCTGCGGATCCGGCTGGGCCCTGAATCGCCCGGGCTCGACCAGCCCAGCAGCATCATGGTCGACAAGCTCACCACCATGCCCCGCTCCAAGCTCAGCCAGCGCATCGGCGCAGTCGCCGACACCGACCTGCTCGCCCTGTCGCGCGCTCTGGTGGTCTTGCTCGGCCTCGCCTGACCGATGCCTGAAGGAGGATCGGCCAGGGGGCACGCTTAGACGCGCCGAGGGATGATCACTCATTCCAACGGTCAATGGAATGAGATACTGTATGCTCCGGCGACGGAATGTGTGGAGGTGAGGGGGATGGGTGACGTCAGTGTGATGACGTTGGTGGACGAAGGACTCGGTAACACGACGTACCTGGTGGACCTAGCCGATGGGCGCGCGCTCGCCGTCGATGCCAGTCGGGACCTGAGGGCAATTCGGGCGGCGGCGAAACGCCGGAGCTTGAAGGTGGCATACGCCGCGGACACGCATTTGCACGCGGACTTCCTGAGCGGTGCGGTGCAGCTCGCGGCAACCGAAGGCGCGCGGGTGTTGGCGTCGGCTGCCGGGCACCGGGAGTTCCCGCACGTCGGCCTGACCGACGGTGACGAGATCGACCTGGGCGGGCTGACGCTGCGGACGCTGGCGACTCCGGGTCACACCGATGAACACATCGCGTTCGCGCTGCTCGACGGCTCGCGGGTGCTGGGCGTGTTCACCGGCGGTTCGCTGATCGTGGGGTCGGCAGCACGCACGGATCTCGTCTCCATCGATCGCACGGAGGAGCTGGCGCGTGCGCAGTACAAGTCTCTGCAACGGTTGGCCGAGTTCGACGACGACGTCGCGGTGTGGCCGACCCACGGGGCTGGGTCGTTCTGCTCCGCACCTCCTGGGGCTGAGCGCACGTCGACGATCGGGACCGAACGAGCTACGAACGCCCTGTTCGGTGCCGAGAGCGAGGACGCGTTCGTCACGAAACTGCTCGAGTCGCTGGGCAGCTTTCCCCCCTATTTCTTGCGGCTCGGTGAAGTCAATCGGCGCGGGCCAACCCTGGTCGAGGGCGACGTGCTGCACCCGCTCATTCCGGCTGAGGTCGGCGGTCTTCAGGCGTCGGGTGCGGAGGTGGTCGACGTGCGTCCGATCGTCGACTTCGCCGCCGGCCATCTGCCGGGGTCGGTGTCCATCGCGCTGCGGCCGGCGTTCGCGACCTGGCTTGGGTGGTTGATCCCGGCCGAGAAGCCGCTGGTGATCCTGCGAAACGCCGACCAGGACCCAGCCGAGATCGTGTGGCAGGCCCGAAAGATCGGCTATGACCAGATCCTGGGTGAGCTCGACGGCGGACTCGCCTCATGGGCGGCCGCCGGCGAGTCGACGACGGCAATCCCGCTGGTCAACGCCGACGCTATGGCTGAAAGGCGGGTGCTTGACATCCGGCAGGACACCGAGTTCGCGTCCGGCCACGTCCCGGGAGCCGATCATCTCGAGCTCGGTGACCTGGTCACCCGCGCCGGTGACCTGCCGGCAGAGCCGACCGTGATGATGTGTGGTCACGGCGAGCGCGCGATGGGCGCCGCCAGTTTGCTGGCGCGTGGGGGCCGCCGTGACGTGGCGGTCTTCGACGGCGGCCCAGACAGGTGGGCCGAGGTGACCGGGAAGTCACTGCAGGTGGAGTAGTGGGTCCGATGGTGCGGGAAGCCGCCGTAGGCGCTCGGCGAATCGATCTGGGGCTACGGCAGAACGTCGCTCAATTCGCCCTCCTGGTCGCGGTCAACGCATTGGTCGGCGGCATGCTCGGCCAGGAACGAACGGTCCTGCCGCTGCTCGGCGAGCGTGAGTTCGGCCTCCGCGCCTACACCGCCGGCCTGACTTTCATCCTGGCCTTCGGGCTCGCAAAGGCCACAACGAACTACTTCGCGGGCACCTGGATGGACCGGTATGGCCGCAAGCCGGTACTGGTCGGCGGCTGGTTGGTCGCCGTGCCGGTGCCGCTGATGCTGATCTGGGCGCCGTCGTGGACCTGGATTGTCGTGGCCAACGTGCTGCTCGGGATCAGCCAGGGCATGACCTGGTCCACCACCGTGGTCATGAAGATCGACCTCGTCGGCCCTGCGCGTCGAGGTCTCGCGATGGGTCTCAACGAGGCCGCTGGCTACGCCGCAGTGGCGCTCACGGCCTTGGTCACCGGTTACCTGGCTGAGTCCTACGGGCTGCGTCCGGCGCCGTTCTTGCTCGGTATCGTGTTCGCGGCGCTCGGCCTCGGGCTTTCCGCATTCGTAGTGAAGGAAACTCGAGAGCATGCCCGACTGGAGGCGGTCGGCTACGTCGCCCGAGACGACGGCAAGCATGACGACCTCCACGACCAGCTCACCAGCGGTCAGGTCTTCACCCAGACCAGCTTCCGCGAGCCCGCGCTGTCCGCGGCCAGCCAGGCAGGGCTGGTCAACAACCTCAACGACGGCCTCGCCTGGGGCCTGTTCCCAATCCTGTTCGCCGCCGCGGGCCTCTCGGTAGGCAAGATCGGCGTTTTGGCAGCGCTCTACCCGGCCATCTGGGGCGTCGGCCAACTCTTCACTGGCGCCTTGTCCGACAGGTGGGGACGCAAGTGGATGATCGTCGGCGGCATGTGGGTCCAGGCCGTCGCGTTGGCAGGGATGGCGCTCGGCGACACGTTCCTCGCCTGGGCCTTTGCCGCGGTGCTACTCGGCGCCGGCACCGCGATGGTCTATCCCACCCTGCTTGCCTCGATCGGTGACGTCGCGCACCCAGCCTGGCGCGCCCGCTCGATCGGGGTCTACCGGCTCTGGCGCGATGGCGGCTTCGCTGTCGGAGCCCTGCTCGCAGGGGTCATCGCCGACGCTGTCGGCGTCCGGGCCGCGGTGTGGACGGTCGCCGTTCTCACCGGCGCCTCCGGGCTCGTGGTCGCACTACGCATGTACGAGACTCGCGACCGACTCGAGACCATCACGGCAGAGGAGATCAGCGATGGGTGACCGAGCCACCAAGGATGCGCTGTTCGCAGAGTTCGCCGTGGTCGGCAAGGTGCTCGGTAGCCCCAAGCGTCTCGAGCTGATCGACCTCCTCGCCCAGGGCCCTCGCAGCGTCGAGGATCTTGCGTCGGTGGCAGAGTTGGGAATGAGCACCTGCTCCGCCCATTTGCAGACGCTTCGGGAGAGCGGTGTCGTGATGGCCAGACGTGAGGGCAAACGGGTCTACTACTCCCTCGCCGGTGACGAGATAGCCGGCCTGGTGGATCAGCTCCACAAGGTTGCCCAACGCTACCGGCCGCAGACCGACCTGGCCCGGCGAGCCCATCTCGGGTGGGCAGACACCGACGCAGTTGACACCAACGAACTTCTGCGCCGTCTCAAGACCGGGGACATCGTCGTCCTCGACGTCCGGCCGGCCTCTGAGTACGCCGCAGGTCACCTTCCCGGCGCAATACACATGCCCGTCGAACGGCTCTCTGACCGGCTTGCGGAGCTCCCGTGCGACCATGAGATCGTCGCCTACTGCCGCGGCAAGTACTGCATGCTCGCGCACGAGGCAGTACGATTGTTGACCGCCCACGGGCTGACGGCACGTCGAGCAGTCGACGGGGTTTTGGAGTGGCGCGTAGGTGGCCACGCCTTCGAGCTCGGCGCCGCCTGAGCAACGGCCAAACCCGAGTCTCCTCTCGCGTCGAGTTCGGCTTCATCCGCCGCACTTGTTAGGCTCGAAAGACGACGTGGACGAGAGGGAGTGCCAAGCATGCGGCGAAGCGCATCGCGACACCTGGCTGCGTCGGCAGCAGGCTTGCTTGCGCTAGCCGTGCTGGTCGCGGGATGCAACAGCCCGGGCAGGCAGGCCGGCACCAGCCATGCCGGCAACCCCAATGGCGCCAACGTACCTGGTAATGGTGTCCCAGCTCGCAGGTCGCCGTCGACGACTCCGAAGGTCTCGGTTGCCAAGCTGAGGACCAACGTCAAGCCGCATTCGACGGTGGCGGTGGACACGGCGGTGTCGGTGTCGGTCGCCGACGGCACCTTGAGCCGGGTTGTGCTCCGGCAGCACGGTCGGTCTCGGATTTCGGGTACGTTCAACGCGGACAGGACCAGGTGGACTGCCTCGGCGCTGCTCGACCCAGCTTCCCGGTACGTCGTGCGCGCCGCCGCGACCGATGCTGCAGGGCTGGCCAGGCACCGCACGTTCCTGTTCAAGACGGCAGCTCTGACGCTCGACCAGCAGACGTACCCCACCATCCAGCCAGCGTCGGGTTCGACGGTCGGCGTGGCGATGCCGGTGTTCGTGAAGTTCGATCTGCCGGTGACCGACCGGGCGAGCTTCGAGAAGCGGATGACGGTCACGTCCACGCCGCAGCAGGCGGGCTCGTGGTACTGGGTCAGCGACAACGAGGCGCACTGGCGGCCGAAGACCTACTGGAAGCCCGGTACCAAGGTCACCGTGAACGTCGACGTCAACGGAGCCAACGCGGGCAACGGGGTCTTCGGACAACAAGGCGCGACGTCGTCGTTCACGATCGGACAGTCGATCATCTTGAAGGCGAACCTCGCGACCGACCACATGAAGATCTACGTCAGCGGCAATCTGATCCGGACGATCCCGATCACCGCGGGTGCTCCGGGCATGGCTACGCGTTCGGGCATCAAGGTGATCATGGAGAAGATCAACTCGCTCAGGATGGTCGGCACGTCAATCGGTATCAAGAAGAGCTCTCCGGATTTCTTCGACATCCCCGACGTCCGTTATGCGCAACGGCTCACCAACAGTGGCGAGTTCCTGCACTCCGCCCCGTGGTCGGTGTACGCACAGGGCAAGTACAACGTGAGCCACGGGTGCACGGGCATGAGTCCAGCGAACGCACGCTTCCTGTTCATGTTGACCCACATCGGTGACCCGGTCGAGGTCACCGGCTCCAACCGGCCAATGGAGCCAGGCAACGGCTGGACCGACTGGAACGTCTCATGGCACAACTACCAAACGGGTTCGGCTCTCTGATCACCAGTTCCGATCACCAGTTCTGATCACCAGTTTCTGCGCGCTCTACTATGGGCCCTAGGAGTATGGGTAGTCGATCGAGAAGTGTCGGAGGTAGCGCGGTATGCCGCAGTTCGGTGATCTCGAGGCCGCGATCATGGGTCGAGTGTGGGCAGCCGGTGAGCCGGTGCTGGTGCGCGGCGTACTCGAGGATCTCCAGCGCGACCGAGACATCGCCTACACCACGGTGCAGACCGTGATGGAGATTCTGCATCGTAAGGGCTGGCTGGTGCGTCGCAAGGACGGTCGGGCGTTCAGGTACGCCGCGACGGCATCCCGAGAGGAGTATGCGGCCCGGCTGATGGAGGAGGCGCTGGCGACGACGCCGGATCGGACTGCTGCCTTGGTGCACTTCTTCGACGGGCTCGACGAAGCCGAGGCTGCGGAGCTGCGCGAAGGCCTCAGCGCCGCGAAACGCAAAGAGGGCAAGGCATGATCGTCGCCCTCGCGCTGCTTGCCTACTGCGTGGTTCTGGCCACGGTGGGTGTGCGAACGCTAACGAGCGGCGCCCGATACATCGAACGCGAGCCACGGCTTGGCATATTGGCATGGCAGGCGCTGAGTTTCTCGATGCTGGCCTCGACGGTGTTGGCCGGCGTGGCGCTGACGGTGCCGACCGTACGCATCAGCACCGACGTGGCCGACCTGTTGACTGCGTGCGCGATGGCATTACGAGCCCAGTACGCTGCGCCGGGCGGTGCCGCGTCGGGCGCGACGGGGGCCGTGCTGGCCGTTGCGGTGCTCGGACGGTGCGCCTTCTGCCTGGCCCGGACTTTCCGTGCAGCCCTCGTGACCCGCGCCCGTCAACGCGAGACTCTGGCGATAGTCGGGAGACCCGACGTAGATCTCGGCGTGACCGTCGTCGAGCATGACCAGCCCGCTGCGTACTGTCTGCCGGGACGTGGCCGGCGAATCGTTCTCACGTCTGGCGCACTGGCGACGTTGGGCAGTATCCAGCTTGCGTCTGTGCTGGCGCACGAACGGGCGCATCTGCGTGGGCGCCACGACCTGGTGCTGGCCGCCGCGGAGGCACTCGACCACGCATTCCCACGGGTGAAGGCGTTCGCTGTGGCCCGGGGTGAGATCGGGCGGTTGATCGAGATGGCGGCCGACGACGCTGCATGCGCCCGCACTGACCGCCTGGTTGTCGCCGACGCCCTACTGACGTTGGCTGCACAACCAGTTCCGGCTGCTGCGCTGGGCGCGGGGGGAACCACGTCCCCTTCTCGGATACGACGTCTGATCGGCGGCGTCACACCACTGAGCCGTCCACGCGCCGCCGCGGGGTCGGCGGCCGCGCTGCTCGTTGCGATCCTGCCGGTAATCCTGCTGTCGGCGCCGGCTGTCACGGCGCTCGGGCTCAACTACTGCTCGTCCCAGGCGATGGGAACTCCTTCCACATCCGTTGCCGCGCACTCGACTCCCCTCTCCTAGGCACGACGGAGATACGGGGATCGCTCGGGTTCATCGGCAACAGGAACGGGGAGTAGTGGTGGCCGACGGCGTGCGTCACGTGCTTGCCACAGCTCGGCGCCGCGCCCCTCTGCTGCTCGCTGGCGTGTCGGCGGTGTTCGTGTTGCTGATGGGTGCGTCTCCGGCGTCGGCTCACGCCACCTTGCTGTTCACCATCCCGGCAGTGAGTTCCTCGGTGCCGTCGTCGCCGCGCCAACTGACCTTGGTGTTTGATTCCCCCCTGAGTCTGCCGGAGCACCCGATTCGCCTGACCAACGCAGCTGGGGACGTGATTCCGCTGGGGACTCCGGCAACGTCGCGGGGGAGCATGGTGATAACGGTCGCGGTGGCTCGAGCGCTACCCACGGGTGCGTACACAGTCGATTGGCAGGCGGTTGCTGACGACGGGGACGCTATCACCGGCAGCTACCAGTTCGGTGTGGGGCCGGACACGGCTTCCCTGAACGGCTCGATTGGACCCGGTGTGTCGGGAACCTCCGGGCAGTTGGTGACTGCGGCCGCTCGTTGGGCATCGTTCGTCTCCCTCGCCTGGCTCGCCGGACTCATCGTCTTCCCTCGCCTCGTTCGCGGCCACAGCGTCGACAGTTCGCGGCAACGGAGCTGGGCCACGACTGCGACGCTGACCGGCTGGGTGGCCTCGCTGGTGCTGCTCGCGCTGGTGATGGGCAACGGCCGGGTCCTGAACGCGTTTGCCCACCCGAGGCTCGGCGAGGTTGGTAGTCGACCTGGGTTGCTCGCGTTGGCCGAGGTTGTCGCGTACGCTGTCGCGACATCCGTGGCGATGTCTCGGCGGAACGGGTGGATGCTCGTCCCTCTCCTCGCGGTGGTTGTGGCCGAGGCGATCCGGGCGCATCCGCAGACTTATGCCGCCGGCTGGGGCGAGCTGCTCACCGCGATACATCTGGCCACCGCCGCAGTGTGGTTCGGGACGCTGATGCACGTCCTGCGTCGGGCATGGGCTCGGCGTGGTGACCCTGGGTTAGTCCGAACCGTGTTCGCAAGGTACGCACGCCTCGCGCTCTGGTTGTTCGCCACCGTGGTTGTGACCGGAACCGCGAACGCGCTCATCGTCGTCCCCGTCTCAGCGCTCGCGACGACCAGCTATGGCGCGGTCCTGCTGGTCAAGCTCGCCTTGGTCGCCAGCGCCGCGGCCTTCGCGCTGGCCGGGCGGCGCCGGCTCCGCGGCCGGAAACTACCGCTAGGCGCCGCGCGCTTGGAGTCCCTGGTGTTGATCGTGGTGCTGGCGGTCTCCGCTGTGTTGACAGTTTCGGCTCCACCCCGGCCCACCTCGGAGGCGCTGCCGTTCGCACCGCCACCGTCCGGACCGGTCGTTCCACTAGGTGCCCGGGCAGGCCAGATCGGACTGAGCGTTCACGCTTCGGCCGGTCAGCTCGTTGTTGTGTTGTTGGCTCCCGGCGCTGCCGACAGGACGCCGCCGGGAAGCGTGGTGCAGGGGGGCACCGCGGCGCCGAGAAGCCCGAGGTATCGGTTGGCGGCCGGGCTCACCGATCCGGCCGGCCGGACCGTCGGTCTGTTGATGCGGGGATGTGGCCCCGGGTGCTTCGCCGCGTCCCTACGGTGGCGCGCCGGCACCAGCAGGCTCACGTTGCAGGCAGAGGCCTCCGGGTGGACCGGAGGGGAGGCGGCTCTCAACGTGCCTTGGCCGCCGCAGCCTCGTACCGAGGCCTTGGCGCGCACCGTCGGCAGCATGAAGGCCATCAGAAGAGTCGTTGTTTACGAACGGGTCACCAGCGACACAAGCGTCGGACCGGGACAGGTGAAGAGAATCGAAGTCACCGGTCCGGAGTTCCTGGCCGCCGAGCCATACGGCACCGGTCGCGCCACGATCGTCGACACGGTCCCCAACAAGGACAACACCGCCACGGTGTTGCTGGGCTACCCTGCCGACAACGTCGATGTCGACCTAACCGTGGACCCGTCCGGGCGGATACTCCGCGAGACACTCTCCACGCCGAACCAGCTCGTCACTCGCGCCTTTGACTACCGCGGCGAATAGGGGATCCGCCCCAAAGCATGCGCAGCCGAACTGACTGACAAGATCGAGTACCTTCATACTAACAAACTTAGTTGATTGGGATGCGCTCTCGGCGGGCTCGGCAAGAAGGGACAGCATTGTGGGTGGGACTGGTAAGAACCAGACCAAGAACTCCAAGGCGCGCGCACGCGAGCGAGTTGCGCAGCTGCACGCAGAGCAGCAGCGGCAGGAACGGCGCCGCGGGTTCATAGTGACCGGGGTCTTCGCGCTGGTGGCGGCGGTCATCGTGGCTGGCGGATTGTGGGGGGTGTTGACCAAACGTTCGACCGACGCGGTTTCCGGCGTGCAGACCTTCAAGGGTCTCTCGCGTGGACATGTCCAGGGCAGCGTGCACTATGCACAGACCCCACCGGTCGGCGGCAACCACAACCCGGTGCCGCTGAACTGCGGCGTGTACTCGGCGCCGGTGCCCAACGAGAACGCGGTGCACTCGCTGGAACACGGTGCGGTTTGGATCACCTATCGACCGAACCTGCCCGTCGCCAAGACCACGCGCCTGACGAAGGACGCCTCCGGGAAGCCGTACGTGATCTTGAGTCCTTACCCCAAACTGCCGGCCCCGGTAGTGGCCAGCGCCTGGGGACTTCAGCTGACGATGACGAGCGCCGCCGATCCTCGAATCGCCAGGTTCATCTCCAAGTATGCGCAGGGTCCGCAGACCCCCGAACCGGGCGCGCCGTGCAGTGGCGGGACTGGAACGCCCGCCTCCTGATGCCCGCACCTCAGAGGCACCGACGAGGGGGTGATCACGGTCTCCTAACCAACGTAGTAGTTTGGGTCTAGAGCGACAGGCGCAGGCCGAGGAATGGAGACCAGTCGATGCACGGTGTGTTGTTCGGGACGGTGCTGACCGCGTCGTTCCTTGGCGGCGTGGTCGCGCTGCTCGCGCCGTGCTGCGTTTCGGTCATGCTGCCGGCGTACTTGGCAACCGGCTTTCGTCGGCGGACCGGGATCGTGGCAGCGTCATTGG
Organism: Propionibacteriales bacterium; assembly: GCA_038253325.1. Classification (GTDB taxonomy): domain Bacteria; phylum Actinomycetota; class Actinomycetes; order Propionibacteriales; family Nocardioidaceae; genus JBBSHE01. The sequence continues at coordinate 13,033 of JBBSHE010000025.1, read as the reverse complement.
TGTTCGCCGCCGGTGTCGCCACCGTCATCATGCCGATCGGGCTCGGAGCCTCCGCGGTCGCCGCTGCCGTTGCGGGGCAACATCTGTTGGTGTTCACCGTCGGTGGCACGGCGATGCTTGTTGGCGGTGCCGCGGTGCTGGGCGGTTGGAAGCCACGCTTGCCGATGCCGCGCGGCCATTCCGCAGCTGGGCGCCCAGGCTTCGGGTCGGTCTATGGATTGGGCGTGTTCTCCGGCGCGGCCAGCGCCTGCTGCGCACCCGTCCTGGCGGGAGTGGTGGTGTTGGCGGGCGCGAGCCCTTCTTTCCCGGCCGCCCTGGCGATTAGTGGTGTCTACGTCGCCGGCATGGTCGCGCCGCTCTTCGCGCTGGCCCTGGTATGGGAAGCCCGTGATTGGGGTTCGTCTCGATGGATGCACGGTCGAGAGGTCACGATCCGGATCGTGGGGCTGCGCCGGCGGATGGCCTTGGGCACGTTGGCCTCGGGGTTGTTGCTGATCGTCATGGGCGTCCTGACGTTGATCACCGCGGTCACCGGTCCGTCGATGCCGTCGACGGGCTGGCGGGTCCGGTTCGCCGCTGCCCTCCAGCATGCAGCATCGGTCGCAACCAAAGCGTTGGCTTGGATGCCCGGCTGGGTCTTGGCGCTGCTGCTTCTGCTCGGCTTGATGCTGCTCGTAGGTATCGCAGTCGCGGCCTCCCATCCGGCCCAAGCCCAGATCGGTGACATGCATCTGGGGCCGGTATCCGAGACGGGTCCGACCGAGCCCGTCGAAGACCGCGCTTCTGGGGCAGCGGACCCACGCACCCTGGAGGCACCGCCGCGATGAGCACGCCGAAGGCAGACAGGACTCGGCAGCGGCGCGACCGCGCCATTCGCGCCCGCGCGCAGGCTGGGCGGCCGGCCCGGGTACGCATGGCTCGGTCGACTGCCCTCGCGGTCGTTGTCGGCATCGCGGTGGTTGGTGTGTTGTACGGCGTGTTTCGCTCCAATACGCCCACCGGCCATGACGGCGCCAGGTTCCCGTACCAGGTTGGCTCCCCGGCGCCAGGAGCGACGGCACCGGGATTCACGCTGCAGTCCTCCGGGGGTGGGACCGTGAGCTTGGCAGCGCTGCACGGCAAGACCGTGCTGCTCTACTTTCAGGAGGGCCTGACCTGCCAGCCGTGCTGGGACCAGATCGCCCAGCTGGAGCAGTCGGCTCCACAAGTCACGGCTGCCGGGATTGACCAGGTGGTGTCGATCACGTCTGACCCTGTCGATCTGATCACCCAGAAGGTGCATGACATGAGCCTGTCGACACAGGTGCTCTCCGACCCGGGCCTGACCGTGTCCAAGGCGTACCACGCCAATAGTTTCGGGATGATGGGCACCAGCCGCGACGGCCATACCTTTGTCTTGATCCGCCCTGACGGCACGATCGGCTGGCGCGCAGACTACGGCGGCGCCCCGAAGTACACCATGGATGTCCCGGTCACCGACTTGCTGGACGCCATGAAGGACGGTGCGAAGCCGTGACCGTCTCGATCACCCTGCTGACCCAAGCCGACTGCTCGTCGTGTGTTCGCGCCAAGGAGGTGCTGGATCGGGTGGGCCAGGACATGCCGCTGCAGGTCGCCGAGGTGGACATGGGCGCTCCCGACGGCAGGGTGCTCGCCGTACGAGCAGGGGTGTTGTTCGCCCCGGGGGTCCTTGTCAACGGCGCACCCTTCGCGTACGGGCGCCTCTCAGAGAACGCGCTGCGACGCGCCCTGTCAAGAATCACCGATTGATGCCACCAAATCGAAGGAGACCCAATGGACAAGCTGATTTTCCTGGTTCCCGCCCTGGGTTGCTCGATCGGCATGGGCGCCATGATGTGGATGATGATGCGCAAGCCGCACGAGCCGACACCGGCATCGGACCCCCGCAAGCCGCCGGCGGCCGAGCAGCGGGAGTCGCAGCAGCTGCGGAGCGACGTCGAGGCGCTACGCAGGCAGCTGCCCGAGCGGGAGCGGACAGCACCCGAACCGCGGTGAGGATCTGCGTGCTAGCGGCGTCGCGACTCCGCATCCATTTGCGCGCTGTACTCGAGATCGCCGCGACGTGCCAGGTGGTCCTCGCCCGTAGCGGTGATTGCCGTCTCACCGGCCGCCGATGACACTCCGACCCTCCAAGCGCTTGTTGACGGTCCTCGCCGTCGTCGTCAGTCTGACGGGTGGGGCGGGCATTGCGTGGGCTGCCATTGACTGGAGGCCGCCGTCCACCCAGGTAGACGGTGTCGGTCGCACATCGGCGAGCGACGATTCGATCGGGCTTACCATGTACTCCCGGCGCAACCGACGTCCGGCGCCCGCGGTGGAGGGAGTCACGCTCGACGCCTCCCGGCTCGCTTTGGCTGATCTCACCGGGCACGTGGTGGTGATCAACGTGTGGGGTTCGTGGTGCAGCCCGTGCCGTGCTGAGGCGCCGATCTTGGCCCGGCTAGCACGGGAAACGGCCGCCAGTGGCGTACGGTTCGTCGGTGTCGACACGCGCGACAGGTCGGCCGCGGCGCGAGCATTCGTCCGACACTTCAAGATCCCGTACCCGAGCATCGTAGATACCGACGGACAGGTGCTGCTCCGGTTCAGTGGTGTGATCCCGATCAGTGCCATCCCCAGCACGCTGGTGGTGGACCCCGAAGGGCGGATTGCAGCCCGAATCATCGGCAAGGTCGATTACACGACCCTGCGCGGACTGATCACCGACGAGCTTGCCGCGAAGATCCCTCGCGGCCTGATCACGCCACCAGCTGGTGGGCGATGATGCTTTCGACAAGCCCCGGTGAGGTCGTCGCGTACGGCCCCCTGCTTCTTGCCCTTCCGGTCGCCATTGCAGCCGGGCTCGTTTCGTTCCTCAGCCCCTGCTGCCTGCCGCTGGTTCCGGGCTACCTCGCCTACGTCACTGGCAGCGTCGGCGCCGACTCACACCATTCGGCAGCAAACCAAGCCGCATCGGTATCCGGATCTGTGGCGACGAGACACAGCCCGCGGGTGAGTAGGACCGTCACCGGAACCTTGTTGTTCGTGCTCGGCTTCGCCGCCGTTTTCACCAGCTACGGAGCCGCCTTCGGCGCCGCCGGGACGGTCCTGCTGGCGCATCAAGAGATGCTCACCCGCGTCCTGGGCGCATTCACGATCCTGCTGGGGCTGATGTTCGCCGGCATCTTCACGAGAATCTCGCTCACCGGACGCACCTTCCGTGTCGGTTACCGCCCGAACATCGGCGTCGCCGGCGCACCCTTGCTCGGTGTCCTGTTCGGCATCGGCTGGACGCCGTGCATCGGCCCGACCTTGACCGCCGTGCTGGCCCTGTCGGCGACAACCGGCGGCGCGGCCCGCGGTGCCGCCCTGTCCTTCGCCTACAGCCTCGGCCTCGGGCTGCCGTTCCTCCTCGCAGCCGTAGGCATGCAACGCGCGTTTACGGTCTTCGAAGCGGCTCGCCGCCACGCTCGGACCATCATGCGGGCGGGTGGGCTGCTCCTGGTCCTCGTCGGGCTGCTCGAGGTCACCGGCGTGTGGACCAGTCTCATCAACGACATCCGGACACTCATAGTGGGTTGGCAGCCGCCACTATGACGACACAGTTTCACCACCAAACGGTTGGGCTCGCGGCGGCACTGATGCCGGTCGTGCTGTGAAGCCTCGATCCGACACCGCGGTCCGAGAGCCGACCGAGGGAAGGTCTTCGTGGGACCGGCCACCGACCAATAACGCCCCGCCGCTCAAACTACGCGAGTTCGGTCGATGGATCTGGCGGCAGCTCACATCGATGCGGACTGCACTGATTTTGTTGTTCTTGCTGGCGATTGCCGCGATCCCAGGTTCGTTGATCCCACAACAGCGCGTCGACCCGTCAGCGGTATCACTCTGGCGTCAGAGCCATCCGCGCCTCGCACCGTTCTTCGACCGGATCGGAATGTTCCACGTTTACAGTTCCGTGTGGTTCAGCGCAATCTATCTCCTGCTGATGATGTCGCTGGTGGGCTGCATCATCCCCCGGACGCGTGTCTACGCGAAAGCGTTCCGTGCCCGCCCACCTGCAGCGCCACGCAACCTACGACGGTTCTCGGCATACGCCACTTGGACGAGCAGCCTGCCGCCAGCAGTTGAGCTTCAACGTGCTCGGGAGCTGTTGACGAGACAGCGGCGCAGGGTCGAGATCGTCGAAACTGACGACACCTCGGTCGTGAGCGCCGAGAAGGGCTACCTGCGCGAGGCGGGCAACCTGCTGTTCCACTGCTCGGTTGTCGTCGTCCTGGTAGGTGTTGCCGCCACCAGCCTGCTCGGCTTCAAAGGGACAAGCGCAGTCGTGGCCGGCGACGGCTTCTCCAACACGCTGCCCCAATACGACCAGTTCACCCCCGGCGCCTGGTTCAAGTCGAACGACCTTGCACCTTTCTCATTCGCCGTCACCGCCTTCCACGTGGCCTACAAACGGAAAGGAGAGGGCGCCGGGATTCCGCTGAATTTCGACGCCGACCTCGCGGTGACGGACCACCCTGGTGCCAGGCCCCATGCGTACGACCTGCGGGTCAACCACCCGTTGACCGTCGATGGAACCTCCGTCTTCCTGGTTGGTCACGGCTACGCCCCCAGCATCACCGTGCGCGACGGGACCGGTAATGTCGCGTTCTCCGGGGCAGTCATCTTCTTGCCCCAAGACAGCTCACTCGTGTCGTTCGGCGTGATCAAAGCACCCGACGCGCAACCCGCGCAGCTGGGCTTCGAAGGCTACTTCTTCCCGACCGCCGCGATCACCCCTAACGGTCAGCCGTACTCGACGTTCCCCGCCCCGAACAACCCCGTGCTGTCGCTGATCGGCTACCACGGCAACCTCGGGCTGAACACCGGCATCCCGCAGTCGGTCTACGCCTTGGACAAGAGCCGACTTACCGCCGTCACCTCCCCGGACGGCAGGCCGCGGCCACTACTGCTGAAGGTCGGGCAGACCATCACACTCGGCGACCACATGGGCTCCATCACGTTCGACGGCCTCAAACCCTGGGTGCAGCTGCAGATCAGTCAGGAGCCGGGAAAAATCATCCCGCTCATCGGCGTCCTCCTAGCGATCACCGGACTGCTCTTGTCGTTGCTCATCCGGCCGCGACGCACCTGGGTACGCATCCGTCAACACCATGACGGGAAGACACATATCGAGATCGCCGCACTCGATCGAGTCGCCGGAGGCGATCCGCGGACACACATCGATCGGTTGGCTGCAGCGTTGCGGCCCACAACGCCAGAGGAGCATCCATGACACAGACGTTTGCGCAGGTGAGCAACCAGGCGATCTACTCGGCGACCATCGTCTACGCCCTCGCCATGGTGGCTCATGTGGTCGAGTGGGCAATGGGGCGACAGGTCACAGTCGAGACGACGACCACCAACACGGCAACCGAACCAGCAATGGTCGGCGCGAGCGTTGCGTCGGTCGATTCCGCGGCGACGACCACACTCGCGACGCAGCAGACCGGCACGCATCACGACGACGAGCGCAGCGACCGATTCGGTCGGATCGGACTCTCGCTGACGGTCCTGGGCATGCTTCTCAACCTCGTCGGCGTGATCGGTCGAGGCCTCGCCGCCCACCGCGTTCCGTGGGGCAGCATGTACGAGTTCTCGATCACCGGTTGCCTGGCTGTCTCGGCCGTGTACCTCTTCCTGGTCCGTCGCTACCACGTCCGCTGGCTCGGGCTGCTCGTCACCGCCTTCCTGGTCACCGTCCTCGGCATTGCCGTCGTTCTGCTGTACCGGCCCGTCGAGCCACTGGTTCCGGCCCTGCACTCATACTGGCTCGCGATCCACGTGTCGGCAGCTGCTGTCGCCGGTGGTGCCTACACCGTCGGGGCCCTCGCCTCCGTGTTGTACCTGGTCCGACACCGGGCCGAGACGAAGGCGCGCGCAAACCCCGGATTGCCCCAAACCGGCTTTCTGTGGCGCACCCCTCCGGCCGAGTCCATCGACCGAGTCGCCTACCGAGTACACGCCTTCGCCTTCCCGCTCTGGACATTCGCCGTCATGGCCGGCGCGATATGGGCACAGTACGCCTGGGGTCGATTCTGGGGCTGGGACCCCAAGGAGGTCTGGGCGTTCATCACGTGGGTCGCCTACGCCGCCTACCTTCACGCCCGAGCGACCGCCGGGTGGCGAGGTCGAGCTGCAGCGTATGTCGCCCTCGTCGGCTACGCGACGTTCCTGTTCAACTTCGTTGGGATCAACCTCTTCGGTTCCGGGCTGCACTCGTACGCCGGGGTCTGATGATCGGTCGTTCCAGATCGGCGATTCTCAGACTCTCGCCTCTGAACGCCTATGGGTACATGGTTTCCGCGCGATGATGGGGCGGTGCCAATCTACCGCGACAAGGTCTTTCCCAGAGTGTTGAACCTGCTGATGGACAACAAGCAGAACCGCAAGATACGTGCCCGGGTGTGCCGTGACCTCGAAGGAGACGTGGTGGAGATCGGTTTCGGCACCGGCCTCAACCTTCCATACCTGCCGACCGGCGTGTCCCAGCTGCGTGCGGTGGAGCCATCGGGGCTCGCCGTTCGACTGGCCCGCGACCGCATCGCTGCCTCCTCCGTCCCGGTACAGTTCGAGGGCATCGACGGGCAGTCCCTGCCTTTCGCGGACGACTCGACCGACGCAGTCTTGTGCACGTGGACTCTGTGCACGATCCCCGATGCGGTCGCAGCCCTGCGCGAGGTCCTGCGCATACTGCGTCCGGGCGGGACGCTCCACTTCGTCGAGCATGGCGCCGCCCCGGACCCGGGCGTACGACGCTGGCAGGACCGCCTCAACGGCCTCCAGCAGCACGTTGGCTGCGGCTGCAACCTGAACCGAGACATCCCGGCGCTCATCCGGACTGGCGGGCTCACCATCAGCCGCCTGGACACCTACTACAGCCCGGGCGAACCCAAGCCGTGGGCCGCGACATACGAAGGCGTCGCCACGGCCTCCTGAACCGGCATGGGTCGAACCGGTCATAATGATCGAGCATGTAGGCAACGGTTGCCTCGCGGACGTCACTTGCGCGGGATCGCACCCAGGTGAACCCTGAAGGGCGCTCGAGACAACCTTGGGGAGGGACGTCATGAACGAGCCGGACGCCGTGGACAAGCACGCGATCCACGACGAGATGGAGCAGGCGCGAACCACCTTCCATCTGCTTCTCGACTGCGCGTCGAGCGCCGATTTGAAACAACCGTCGCGGGGCACGCGCTGGGACAACGAGCAGCTTCTATTCCATATGTTGTTCGGTTACCTGGTGGTACGCGTACTGCTGGGCTTGGTGAGGATCTTCGGACAACTTCCCGATGGTGCCAGCCACGTGTTCGCCAGGGCCTTGAACGCCACGACGGGCCCGTTCCACATCATCAACTACTGGGGTTCGCGTGGAGGCGCGATGCTTTTCACGCCGACGCAGATCGAACGGAAGATGGATCGAGTGATCGCGTCGCTGAGCCGCCGTCTCGACGCCGAGACGACGCCGCGCTGCATCGAGGGATGCACTTCCCCGCGGACTGGGACCCTTTCTTCAAGGACTTCATGACGCTCGCCGACGTCTACCGCTACCCGACACGGCACTTCGACTTCCACAGGCAACAGTTGTCGCTCCCTGGTGCTGAATGAGTGCTCGGCGGCGTTGGCCGAAGGGGGCCGGCAGCATACCCTTGTTGTCGAGCGGGACGCGATTCCTGCGTAAGCGAGCGGGGCGATCCACCACGCGATTGCCTCCAGCCCCACAGCAGAAACAGGTGGCGGACAGCAATGAACGTTGAACTGCGTTACTTCGCGGGTTGCCCGAACTGGACGGTTGCTCATCAGCGTCTGCTGGAGGCATTGCGGCGCACGGGCCACCCGGATGTGATGGTCCAGCAGACCAGGGTGGAAACCTCGGAGCGGGCTGTCGCATTGGGCTTCGTAGGCTCTCCAACTGTGCTGATCAACGGTGTCGACCCGTTCGCCGTTGGGGATGAGTCGGTGGGACTCGCCTGCCGGGTCTTCCGGACACCGGCGGGCTTGGCGGGCTGCCCGACCGTCGATCAATTGAGGGGGGTGCTGTTGTGAAGCGTGTGGCGGTTCGGTTACTTGGTCTCTATCTGTTGTTCGCGTTGATCGGTCGATTCGTCGAGGGCATTGGTGCGGCCAGGTGTGACTGCTCTGAAGACTGCTGGTGTAGACGGCCAATGCTCAGCGTGATCCGCTGGGTGTTCCCCTACGGTCACAGGTTGAGCGTCGCAACGGCCCCGCAATAGGCGCGCGATAGGCCTCGTCCTCTCGCCGGATCGGGAGGATCGTCGCCAACACGACGCGCCCACCACGCGCGCCGTGCTGGAGCTCGCTGGCTCCTATCCTGACCGAATGAACCTGGAATTCAGTGGCGAGATGTGGTTCTGGAGAGGCCCGGCACCATGGCACTTCATCACCGTTCCGGAAGAGGAGTGCGGTGTTCTGGAAGCGACTTCCGCGTTCGTCACCTACGGCTGGGGCATGATTCCGGTCACGGCGCAGATCGGGGGAACCGGGTGGCAGACGTCGCTGTTCCCGAAAGATGGGCGGTACATCGTCCCGGTGAAGGCGTGGGTGCGGAAGGCCGAAGGGCTCGAGGTAGGCGACTTGGTGACGGTCGGCCTGGCCGTCGATGCCTGACCAGCCGGCGAACCAATGAGTTCGCTGTTCGCGGCATGTCAGGACGTTGTTGAACCGAGACTGCAATTTCGCGTGGTGGCGAGCTCCGGTGGTGTCAAACCCAGCGCGCTTCGAGCAGCGTTCGGGACACCCGAGTCGCGAGGTCGCAACAGCCGTACGGTGTCATAGCGGGGTGTAGCTCGTCGGACTACTTCGTCTACAAAGGCGTCGGACGCGAGATTTCACTCGCCTCTACAGCCTCCCGAGACCGGCATCGCGTGCCCGCACGATCGCCTGGGGTCTTCCGGCGACCTGGAGCTTCATGAAGATGCTGGACACATGGTTGGCCACGGTCTTCGGCGCGAGTGAGAGGCGCTGCGCAATCGTGGCGTTGGACAGCCCACCCGCAAGCAGATCGAGGATCTGCACCTCGCGGGCAGACAGCTCGGGAAATGGAGCGGTGTTCGCCGATGGTCCAGCTGCAAAGAAGGTCAGGAGCTTCTGCGCCACCCCGGAACCGAAGATCGCTTCCCCCGCGGCCACGGCGCGGATGGCACTGGTGATGTTGTCCTGTTCCGCGCCCTTCACGAGGTATCCGCGCGCGCCCGCTCTCATCGCGGCGAAGACCGAGTCGTCGTCGTCATGCATGGTCAGCACGAGCACGGCGACCTCAGGCGCGACTCGGCTGATTTGACGGGTGGCCTCGAAACCGTCGAGCTCGGGCATCTGCAGGTCGACGAGGGCCACATCCGGCCGGTGCATGACTACCTCCTGAACCGCCTCCTTCCCGTTGCCCGCCTGGGCAACGACCGTGAAACCGGGGATTGACGCCAGCAGCGCCGTCAGTCCGTCCCTCACGATGGGATGGTCGTCCGCGATCACAACGCGGATGTCGCTCATACCGCACCCAGCGGAAAGGACGCGTACACGCGGCCCCCCGATGTCGAAGGGCCCGCTTCGAACCGGCCGCCCAGCTCGTCCGCGCGCTCCCGCATGCCCTGCAGGCCGACTCCAGGGCACCATGTCTCGATCGACGCGCCGTTATCGATGACCTGCACCTCGAGCTGGTCTCCGCAGGTGAGTGTCACCTCGGCCATGGAACCCTTCGAGTGCCGTACGACGTTCGTGAGCGCCTCCGTGGCGATCCGGTAGGTGGCGACCTCGAGGGCTGCTGGCAGGGTCGGAAGATCGTCCGGCGCCACCAGGCTCAGGTCGATGCGGCGGCCGTTGGACTGCATCGACAGCTGGTCGGCTCGCTGCTTCAGTGCCCCGACCAGGCCGAGCTGGTCCAGGGCCGGCGGGCGCAGGTTGTCGACGAGCCGTCGTACGTCCGCGATCACGGTTCTCGACTCGCTCCGGACCGTTTGCAACAGCGTCGACGTCTTCTTCGGGTCGTCGAGCTGTAGGTTGGCGGCCGCGTCGGCGGTGAGCGCCAAGCCGGTGAGCAACGGGCCCAGCCCGTCGTGCAGATCCCGGCGCAGCCGTCGACGCTCCTCTTCGCGGGCGGCGACAAGCCGCTCGCGGGAGACCTTCAAGGCGGCCGCCAGGGTGATCGCGTGGACGGCGACAGCAACCGAACTGGCGACCAGCCGCAAGGCCTCCTGGTCGGGACGGGTCAACTTCCGTTCCCCCGGCCTGAGTCCGACGGACAGCCGCCCAACAACCGCGGAGCCGTAGGTCAGGGGTATGTCATGGGCTTGACCGTCGGCGAGAGCCCCTGCCTCACCAACGATCTTGTGCTCCGCCCACACCGCGACGTACGGGACTCGCAACGCCTCGCGGATCGAGTCAGCCACCTCACCAAGACTGCTCGCACTCCCGCGGTGGAGATGGTCGCCGACTCTCGACACGACCCGAACGGGGTCGTTCCGGTCGCCGTACATCGCCCGGTCGACCAGCCGCTGAAGCCGAGGCAGGACAGGGGTGACGAGCAGGGCGATGATGACCGTCGCCACGATGGAGCCGCTGACCCGTGTCGAGATGAACGTGTCCAGCAGCGAGATCAGAAGCACGTAAGACGCGACGACGCCCAAGGACAGCACAAGCCAGGCCACCGCGCGTGAGACCACGAACCGGATGTCGAGAAGCTGGTGCCGGACGATCGCCAACGCGACCGAGATCGGGATGAGGGGGATCGCGAAGAGCACCACGATTGGTGTTCCCGCGACAAAGCTCCAGGGCACGATCAACACCACGGCGGTCATGGTCGCAAGGAGCAGCCACTGCAGCTGCTCGCGCACAGTGCTGTCGGCTCGGCGGTACCGAACCACGAGTGCCGACGTCGCCACCACGAGCGCGAGCAGTGTTCGGAGCTCTGATGCCGTCCAGATCGGGTTCAATGCATCGTGGCTGCCCAGTGTCAGGTATCCGAGCGGGACATCGCCGATCGCCGCCACCGGGTCGGTTCCGAGCTCGATGGTGAAGAGCGGAGACGTGGCGATGATGGCGATCGCAACCGGCCGCCAGCGGGGCGATGGGAGCCGGCCATCGGGGAACAGCATCAGGGCGAGCGGCAGGAAGAGTCCGATCGACCACGGCCACGACCAGGCGAAGACCGTGCTGCCCAGCCTTTGCGCGACCAGCGGGGCGTGGTGGTCCACGAGGATCGCCGTCAGCGGCACCGCCAGGGCACTCGTCGCATGACCGATGCCGTCCGCGACGAACAGCCAGCCGATCGGGTTACCCGGGCGATGGCGGGCGATCACGCTGCCGCAGACTCCGAACGCAAGGCCCATCAGGCCGTTGGTCACGACGTACGTGTTCGAGGCTTCGTGCCAGTCCCACCCAACCGATACGGCGAGAGCCCAAGAGACGATGACCTCGGCAACGACGAGCGTCCCCAGGCCGACGGCAACCGCTTGCCTGGTTGAGACGGTCGGGGCGGCCATGCCTGCAAGTGTGGACCTCCCGGTTCCCGGTGTGGCGGGAATGGGTTCCCTGTCGGGGCCGGGAGATCTCCCGGTACGGCGTGGTCTGCTGGCTCATGACGGTGAGTGCGCCGAGCTCCGATAGTGAGGACACGGCTCAACTCGGAGTCGCACAGATCGTAGGAGGTTCTCATGTCTCGTATGTTTCGCGTCGGGCTCGTTGTGCTCGGCGCTCTCTCCTTGCTCGATGTGCTCGGGCCGTTGTTGACGGATGGAAAGAGCCCACCGATGGGGGTGGCGATCGCCGGGTCGGTCATCGGAGTAGCCAGCCTGGTGTGCATCGGCCTTGCCTGGCGCGGAATGAGGAAGGCGTTCTTCGTTCTGGCCGCCCTGCGGCTGCTGTCGGCGGTATCGGCGTTGCCGGCATTCTTTGTGAGTGACGTGCCCGCCGGGATCGTCGTCGCAGTTGCAGCGGGCATCATTTTGACGGTCGTGGGTCTCGTCCTCTGCATGTCGGGCACGCGTCGTACGGCGACGGCAGCGGTGGCGCAATGACCACGCTGCGCGTCCCCGGCCCGACCACAGGCACAACGGCGTCTCCCACGGACCTCCGAAGGTACAGCCGCTGGCTGCTGGCCGCCCTGCTCCCGATCGGGCCAGCCGCCGTGGCCGTTCTTCGCTACGTGCTGCCCTACAACACGGTCGACAGCACGAAGGAGATCGTGCACAAAGTGGCCGCCGATCAGAGTGGACAATCCATCGTGGTCTGGCTCGGCTTCGTCGGGGTGCTGGCCCTGATCCCTGGCATGCTCGCAGTCGCGCGGTTGACCCGTTCCGGGGCACCCCGGCTCACGGCCGGGGGTTTGCTGCTGACGATCCCCGGTTACATCTGCCTCACCTGGCTGATGAGCAGCGACCTGCTGCTGTGGGCCGGGGTGCACGAGGGGATCAGCCAGACAACCCTGATCCGGCTTTACGACGCAGCGCACCCGACCACGGCCATTGCCGGCATCGTGTTCGTCATCGGCCACGTGTTCGGGACCATCCTGCTCGGGGCAGCAATGTGGTGCTCACGGAGGGTGCCTCGCTGGGCGGCTGTCATTACCGTCGTCGCCCAGCCCTTGCACTTCGTGGCGGCCGTCGTCGTCGCCAGCCACGGACTCGACCTGGTGGCGTGGGGCTTGAACGCGGTTGGCTTCGCGGTCGTCGCCGTGGTCGTGCTGCGCACGCATGACGACGACTGGGACCTGCCGCCCGGGTAACGACGAGACGGTGGTGCCCACCGTCAGAGGTAGCGGGCATCCTTGCTGCTGATCACGCCTTCGATCGCCTCGCGGTACGCAGCGTCGTGAGCGTCGCGTTCTGCTTCGTTGCGGGCATGCAGACGACCGAAGGTGAACGCCGCGTCGCCGGTGACCGCATCGCGGCCGAGTTGCGTCAACCAGTTGCCGGTACGCACCGTGTCGAGGTAGTCGCCGAGCGCGGACTGGACCTTCCGCGCCCTGTTCGCCAATCCG
>JBBSHE010000024.1:0-44157 GCA_038253325.1 Propionibacteriales bacterium | reverse complement strand
GTGCACCGTCTGGTCAGTTGATGAGCGCGAGCGCGTCGCGTAGATCGCGTGGGAGCGGATCTGCGGCGGTGAGGACTTGTCGGCCCGGCTCGCAGCTCTCGCTGTTCGAGCAGCGTGACGGCTGGCGCTACCAGGCCTTAGTCACCAACACCAGCAACGGCCAGTTGGCGTTCCTCGAAGCTAGGCACCGTGCCCACGCCCGGGTCGAGGACCGGATCCGGCACACCAAGGAAGGAGTCCCCCAACCGGTCTGACCCACCCGGCCGCCCACGACCAGAGGACCCGGAGAACCGCAGCCCGGCAGCGCCAGCCGGCACAACCTCATACCCCAGATCAGCACGCCCAGCCGACACCATCGATCAAACCGCCGCCGGGCCGTCCGTCCGCCGTCATGAAAGACCGGGGCTAGCGCCGAGCCGTGACGCCCAGCCCGTCGAGGAGCACGAGAACGCGCCGCTCGATCTCGTCACGGACCGGTCGGACTTCGGCGACGTCGAGGCCCGCAGGGTCGTCCAGGATCCATTCCTCGTAGCGCTTGCCGGGGAAGATCGGGCAGGCGTCCCCGCATCCCATCGAGATGACCACATCCGCGGCCCGGACGACCTCGTCGGTCCATGGCTTGGGATACTCGGCGGAGATGTCGATGCCGCGCTCGGCCATGGCCGCCACCGCGGCCGGGTTCACCAGATCATCGGGTTCCGATCCGCCCGACCAGGCGATCGCCGCGTCGCCGGCGTGGTACTGGAAGAATCCCAGCGCCATCTGCGAACGGCCGGCGTTGTGGACACAGAGAAACAGCACGACGGGCTTCCCGTCGTGGTGCAGCCCCTCGACCCTCGCGAGCGCATGCAGTCGTTGGCGGGCAAACCGTTCCGCCAGCAACGGCAGGAAGTTGGCGACGGTGGCCCGACCGGCAAACCGGTCGTACGAGGAGTGCAGGAACCGCTCGACGGTCTCGACGCCGAACGTGGACTCGAACTCGCCGGCAAGCCTCGCCGCGGCGCCGCGCAAGGCGACTTGCTGATCGAGGGTGATGTCCGGGCGACGAAATGTCTGTGTCACTTCCTGACCTCCGGTCGTGGCTTGGTGACGAGTGGTGCGAGATCGCCCACCCGCCTGGTCAGGTCGTCGAATGCGCGGTCGAACGCCGCATCGCTTCCGATCTCGACCGGGTCGGGCACCGACCAATGGATGTCGGCGAGAGGGGCGAGCTCCTCGTGGGCACGGTCGCAGACCGTGACGACAACGTCTCCGTCGATGTGCACGTCGTCGATCGCCCGGGGACGCAACCGTCGTAGCGAAAGGCCGTGGCGCTCGGCAGCCGCGATTGCACGTGGGTCGATCTGGTGCGCGGGGCGCGTGCCCGCTGACGCGGCGGGTACGGGGCTGGCACCGCGCCATAGCGCGGCGGCGAGGTGCGAGCGGGCGGAGTTCGCCGTGCAGATGAAGAGCAGCCGCGGCGCCCTACGGGGCGGTCGGGTCGCCACATCGCGCAGGGAGCCAGGAACGAGTCGCAGATACGTCCGACGGCGGTCGCCCTCCGACGGCGTCCGTGCGACGATGCCGACGGCCTCGAGAACGTTGACGTGGTGGGACACCAGGTTGGACGGCATGCAGAGCAGCGCCGAGAGCTCCGATGGTGAGATGTCGCCGACGGTCAAGGTGTCGACGATCGTCAGCCTTGCGGGGTCAGCGAGTGCGGCGTGTACGGCAACCCGAATCTCCAGCTCTGCAACTTGCTCAGTGCTCATTGACTCAATCTTGGCTGATGTTACTGGCATGGTCAAGATGTGTGCGACATTCGACCGTCCGTGGGCATCTGGGCCGAAGTGCACCGGTGCCATGTCCAGGACCATGGCAGAGGTGGTCGGGTCGTCGCGGCCGGCGACGCCCGTACCCTTGGATGGCAGATGCACCGTTTGCATGGCGAATCCGCCATGTTTACGTGCCATCTGCCACGTAAACATGGCAAACGCGGCGGGCACGGTGGTGTCGCCCGCCGAACCGCGCCGAAGGAGGGCCGAGAGCCATGATCGCTGCGCCGCGTTCCCGTCGCTCGTGCCTGGCGGTGCCCGGGTCGAACGGACGCTTCATCGAGAAGGCACGCGGGTTGGCGGCCGACCAGATCTTCCTCGACCTCGAGGACGCCGTTGCGCCACTCGCGAAGCCGGGGGCGCGCAGGAACGTCGTCGCTGCCCTCAACGAGGGCGGCTTCGGCGACAAGCTCCGTGTCGTCAGGGTCAACGACTGGACGACCGAGTGGACGTACGCCGACGTGCTCGCGGTCGTCGGGCAGGCTGGCGCCGGCCTCGACGCCGTGATGCTGCCGAAGGTCCAGACCGCCGACCAGGTCGTCGCGCTCGACCTGCTGATCACCCAGCTTGAGAAGGCAAACGGCCTCGCGGTCGGCAGGATCGGCATCGAGACCCAGATCGAGAACGCGCTCGGTCTCGTGAACGTCGACGCGATCGCGCAGGCGAGTCCGCGGGTGGAGACAATCATCTTCGGACCGGCCGACTTCATGGCGTCGATCAACATGAAGTCCCTCGTCGTGGGTGAGCAGCCTCCGGGCTACGAGGTCGGCGACGCGTACCACTACATCTTGATGCGGATCCTGATGGCGGCTCGCGCCTACGGCTTGCAGGCGATCGACGGGCCGTACCTCCAGATCCGTGACATCGACGGCTTCCGGCGGGTCGCCGAGCGCTCGGCCGCGCTGGGGTTCGACGGCAAGTGGGCGTTGCATCCCGACCAGGTCGCGGCCGCGAACGAGGTCTACTCACCGGGGCAGAGTGACTACGACCATGCCGAGAACATCCTCGACGCGTACGACTGGTCCACGTCCGAGGCCGGCGGGACGGTGGGAGCAGCGATGCTCGGTGACGAGATGATCGACGAGGCTTCTCGCAAGATGGCGTTGGTCGTGTCCACGAAGGGCCGCGCCGCCGGGATGTCCCGCACCGACGTCTGGACGCCTCCCTCGTCCTGACGCTCTCGCTCCGTCGAGTGAGCAGCGTCAGCGTGGGAGGTCCGCTGCGACGGCGTCGACGAACGCGCGTACGCGGTCGGTCATCGCCGCCCGGTCCAGGTCGAGGTGCTCGAGAATGGTGTAGCGGTCGGGCCGGGTGTTCGGCGCTTCGAGCGCCGCGTCGGTGAACTGCTCGACGGTCAGCCCGATGTCGAGGGGGGTCCGGGGCAGACCGTACCGGTGCAGGCAGGCTGACATCGACGTCCGGCGGCTCTCGTCGCCACGCAGGTACGTCGCAAACAGTGCGCCGATGCCGGCGAGCTCGCCATGGTTCGACACGCCGGGATAGAGGTCCTCGACGGCGTGCAGCATCTCGTGGCAGGCGCCGCTGCAGGGTCGCGACGTTCCGGCGACCGACATCGCCATCCCGGAGAGCACGAGCGCCTCGGCCAGGGTGGTGAGGAATTCGTCGTCGACGAGCGATCCGGAGCTGTTCAGGACCGCCTCACCCGCGGTCCGGGCGAAGGCCACCGCGAGCCCGTCGACGACCTCGCCGTGGCGTTTGCCCGCCAACCGCCAGTCGGCAATCGCCGACAGGTTGCTCACCGCATCGCCGATACCTGAGCGCACCATCCGCTCCGGCGCGCCCCGGACGAAGTCGAGGTCGACGACCGCGGCCAGCGGCATCGCGACGCCGTACGAGCCCTTGCGTCCGTCGTGGATGAGCGAAGACACCGGCGAGCAGATGCCATCGTGGGCGAGGTTGGTCGCAACCGCGATCATCGGCAGCGCCGCCCGGGTGGCCGCGTACTTCGTGACGTCGAGGGTGGCACCCCCGCCGATGCCGACGACGGCGTCAAACGAATGTTCTTGGGCCGCGCTCAGCAGGTCGGCCGCCGCCTCGAGCGTCGGTCCGGCGACCTGAACCATCTTCGCCTCGGGCAATGAGCCACGGACGAGGTCCCAGATCGCGGGGCCCTGGCCGGACCCCACCGCGACGAGCACCGCGCCGTTCTGCGAGATCCGGCGTTCTGTGAGCAGCTCGGCCAGGTCGGCGACCGCGCCCGGGGCGATGTCGACGAACAGCGGCGCCGTCAGCATCCGAGCTAGTAGTGGCACGCGATCTCTCGAGCCTTCTCGAGGTCGGCATGGTTGTCGACCTCCACCCAGGCGACGGCGTCACCGATCGGCACCGTCCCGACGAAGCCACCGCGGTCGACGAACTCCTGGAAGCCGTCCTCGTAGAAGAGGTTGCTGTCGCGGCGCCAGGTCGCCTCGAGCGCGTCGGCGAGCGGCGCAGCGCCGGCCGGCTCGATCACGGCGGCACCGATGTACTCGCCGTACGCTGTCGCGGGGTCGAGTGCCTTGTTGATCCGGGAGACACCACCCGATGCGACCAGGTCCACCTTCATCTCCTCTTCGGCGAGCTGCTTGTGGCTGTCGACGGCGAGCAGAATGTCCGGTCCGCGGTTCGAGAGCAGCGTCTCCTCGACGGACGCAGGGTGGACCGTGTCACCGTTCAGCAGCAGGGCACCGGCGGTGAGCAGGTCGCGCGCGAGCCACAACGAGTACGCGTTGTTCCACGTCTCCGCCTTGTCGTTGGCCACCAGGCGGATCGTGACTCCGTACCGTCGTTCCAGGTCTCGTTGTCGACGCTCGACGGCCACCGCGGCGTACCCGACGACGATGGCGACGTCGCAGATCTCGACCGCCGCCAGGTTGCGCAACGCGATGTCGAGGATCGAGGTCTCGGTGTCGACCGAGACGAGCGCCTTCGGGAGGTCGTCGGTGTACGGGCGGAGCCGACGACCAGCGCCCGCAGCCAGGATCAGTCCGATCATGGTGACCTTTCTGCGGTTGGGCGTCCGGCCGGACGACCCGGCGGTGGGTAACAGTATCGCGGTGCCCGGTAGTAGCGTGTCCTCCTTGTGAGCAGTCCTGCCGTGTCCGCCGAGGGCGGTGAGTCCGCGACCGGAGGGGTGGTCGTGGGTAAAGACGGGCTGTCGATCTCGCGCGACATCGACGGCATCATGAACATCCATTTCGACGGCCGCCGGATCTGGTCGGTCAACAGTGCCGAGTACCCCGTCCGCATCGACGGTCGGTGGTTCGTCCCATGGCCCGATCTGCTCAGGCCGTACCTCTCCGGGCGGGTCGAGATCAGGCTCGTCGACCAGGAGACCGGCGAGACCGCGTCGATCACCGAAGCGACGTTCGGCGACGGTGAGGGACGAGTCGAGGTCATCGGCGACACCGGGCGTCCCCTCGCGATGAACAAGTACGGGCGTTTCAACCAGCCGTTCGACACCGTCGACCGCGACGTGCTGGACGGTTACCTCGACCAGGTCGAGAAGGTGCTCGACGTCCTCGCGAACGAGTGCGGCCTGGAGGCGTTCGTGTGCTGGGGCACCCTGCTCGGTGCCGTCCGCGGCGGCAAGATGATCGGCCACGACGTCGACGCGGACCTCGCGTACTACAGCCACCACACCCACCCCGCCGACATCGCCCGAGAGTCGTACCGGGTGGAGGCCGTGCTTCGAGCCAAGGGATGGAACGTGCGCCGGGAGAACACGGGCTTCCTCGCACTGTTCCTCCCGCAGGTCGACGGATCGGTCCGCAACATGGACGTCTTCGCCGCCTGGATCACCGACGGTCTGCTCTACGTGATCCACGACATCCGGGCGCCGTTGCCAGCGTCGGCCATCCTCCCTCTCGGCGAGGTCGAGCTGGAGGGTCGGCGGTTCCCAGCACCGGCCG
This sequence comes from Propionibacteriales bacterium, assembly GCA_038253325.1. Taxonomy (GTDB): domain Bacteria; phylum Actinomycetota; class Actinomycetes; order Propionibacteriales; family Nocardioidaceae; genus JBBSHE01. Next base: position 38,432 of record JBBSHE010000024.1, on the reverse strand, counting down.
ATCCGCCGGCGCTGCTCGAAGCGGCGTACGGTCCCGACTGGTCCACACCGGACCCCTCGTTTCGGTTCAAGGCGTCCCGGGTCGACAAGCGGCGGTTGAACGGCTGGGTGGGGGGTCTACGCGCCCAGCGTGACTACTGGCTTCGCTTCTACGGTGGACCGGAGCAGAGCCGGATACCGACGGAGCACTCGCTGTTCGCCGAGTGGGTCGCAGAGCGCGACGACCCCGGTCGTCAGCTGGTCGACGCCGGATCCGGCAACGGCCGCGACCTGCTGTGGTTCAGGACCAACGGTCGCCGCGCGGTCGGTCTGGAGTTCAGCAACGGGCCGATCAAGCTGGCCCGGACCAGAGCACGACGGCTCGGCACAACGGTCAAGCAGTACAAGGTCAACCTGAACGACCTCCGATACGCATTGGCGTACGGTGCGTCGTTCGCACGCCAGGGGCCGAACACGGTCTACGCCCGGATGCTGATCGACACCATGCGCATCGACGTACGCGACAACTTCTACCGGTTCGCCTCCATGTGCTGTCGCGACTCGGGGATGCTGTTCCTCGAGTTCCGGGCTGAGCCGGCCGGAGAGAAGTCGTACGCGTTCGGTGCCCACGAGCGGCATCCATCGACCGGCGACGAGGTGACCGCAAAGCTGCGACGCTTCGGGTTCGCCGTCGTCGACCGGGCCGAGGGCCGCGGGCTGGCGCCGTTCGAGGACGAGGACCCCTATATGTGTCGCCTAGCCGCGGAGTGGAGACGATGAAAGAGCAGATCCGGCGTCGAGGACGCGACCTGGCGACGAAGGTCGCCCCCGGTGTGACGAACGCCGTCTCCGAGATCGGACGGCTCAGCCGCCATCTGCGAAACCAGCGGGTCCGGCTCGACCAGCTCGAGAAGGACATGCAGGAGTTCCGAATGTTGCAACGCAGGATCGCCGAGCTGACCGACATCGTCGAGGAGCTCTTGCTGCCGATCTCGCAGCGCGACAACGAGAGGGTCGAGGCCGTCCTCGCCCGCTACACGGACCGTCTCTAGCGACGGCTCCCAACCATGGCAAACCTGTGCGAGACCGAGGGTCTCACCGACATCCAGACCGACATCTTGAGCACGGTCCGCGACTTCGTCGACAAGGAAATCCTCCCTGTGGCGACCGAGCTGGAGCACAAGGACGCATACCCGACCGAGATCGTCGAGACGATGAAGGAGCTCGGGCTCTTCGGGCTCACCATCCCCGAGGAGTACGGCGGTCTCGGTGAGTCCCTCCTCACGTACGCGCTGGTTGTCGAAGAGATCGCCCGCGGCTGGATGAGCGTGTCCGGCATCATCAACACGCACTTCATGGTGGCCTACATGCTCGTCCAGCACGGGACCGACGAGCAGAAGCAGCGATACCTGCCGCGAATGGCGACCGGCGAGGTACGCGGAGCGTTCTCGATGTCGGAGCCCGGCTGCGGGTCGGACGTGGCAGCCATCAAGACCAGGGCCGTCGAGAGGGCCGGCGGGTACGTCATCGACGGCCAGAAGATGTGGCTCACCAATGGCGGCTCGTCGACCCTGGTGGCCGTGCTGGTGAAGACCGACACCGGGGCGGACACCGCGTACCGGAACATGTCCACCTTCCTCGTCGACAAGCCCGCCGGGTTCGGCGAGGTAAGCCCCGGGCTGACGGTGCCCGGGAAGATCGAGAAGATGGGTTACAAGGGCGTCGACACGACCGAGCTCGTCTTCGACTCGTATTCGATCGGCGCCGACCAGCTGCTCGGCGGCGTACCTGGGCAGGGCTTCTACCAGATGATGGACGGCGTCGAGGTCGGGCGCGTCAACGTCGCGGCCCGTGGCTGTGGGGTCGCCTGGAGAGCCTTCGAGCTGGGGATCTCGTACGCCCAGCAGCGGGAGGCCTTCGGCAAGAAGATCGCGGAACACCAAGCGATCCTGTTCCGGCTGGCCGAGATGGCGACAAAGGTCGAAGCCGCCCACCAGATGATGGTCCGCGCGGCACGGAAGAAGGACCTGGGGCAGCGCAACGACCTCGAGGCGGGCATGGCCAAGTACCTTGCCAGCGAGTACTGCGCTCAGGTCGTCGAGGACTCGTTCCGCATCCACGGGGGCTACGGGTTCTCGAAGGAGTACGAGATCGAACGGCTCTATCGAGAGGCCCCGATGCTGCTGATCGGTGAGGGCACTGCCGACATCCAGCGGATGATCATCGGGCGCCGCCTCCTCGAGGACTTCAAGCTGCGCTGAGGCTGAACGGTCAATCTGCCGACCGGTGGTCGCTTGGAGCGCTCGATCGCGCTCGACAGGAGAAGAAGAGCCAGACATCCTGGGTCGGTGGAGATCGGCCGAACGCGACAGCCCACGGTTGTCAGGCGGGGCTCATCCGGCGGAGTTCCCCTCGGCACGTCGGCGCGGGCGCGACTGAAGATCCTCAATCAACCCGGTCACGAGACCGGCTATGCCCTCGTCGAGGGTAGTCATCAGGCTGGCGAGCCGCGTATCCGCGACCACCTGCACACCCGGCACGAGGAAACGTTTGTCGTTCTGGAGGGACGGTACGAGGTACGACTCGGCGAGAAGATCGTGGTTGTGGGGGCTGGTGACTACGTGTTCGTCCCACGCGGCACCCCGCACACCTATCGCAACGCCGGTTCGGCGCCAGGAAGAGTCTTGAACATCATCAGTCCTCCCGACGGCGTGCAGCTGCTCGCCGAGTTGGGAGCGCTCTACGGAGCCAGCGTCGACGAGGCGCAGCTTGGCGAGCTGCACGCTCGGCATTCGGCCATCCTGGTGAGCCCGCTACCGGACTGGTAGTCGAGCGAGTGCCGGACGCCGGGTCCTACCCGTCGTTGAAGGACGCGCAGCATTCCGACGCCGTGCAGGTCCCCGGCGTTCACCTACCGTTCAGGTAGAGTTGTCGGACCGTGGTGGTGAAGATTTGGGGTTTTCTGCCGCCACGCCATGGGTTCGTTCAGGATCGAGGGGGCGGATGGCCGCGGAGGCCAGGCATCGGCGCTACTGGGAGGAGTTCTACGAGCGGTCCGCCGACCGGGTCCCCGCCGAGCCGTCTGGGTTCGCTCGGTGGGTGGGTGCTCTCGAGGAACCGCCCGGACCGCTCGTCGATATCGGGACGGGCACCGGCCGCGATGCACTGTGGTTCGCTCGGCAGGGGTTCAGGACATTCGGTTGCGACTACTCGTACGCCGCCATCGAGTACGCCGCCGCCCATGCGGCCGATGAGGGACTCGCCGCGCAGTTCGCCCAGGTCGACGTGTACGACGAGGCGCAGCTGTCGCTGTACGCCAAGCAGTTGTGCGACGAGGAGCACCCGACGGTGCTGTATGCAAGGTTCTTCGTCCACGCACTCGAGGAGGATGGACGCGACAACCTGTGGAGGATGTGTGCCGAAACCCTGAACGAACGCGGCGGACAGCTGTACACCGAGTTCCGGATCCAGCCGACCCACCACGAGTTCGGCGAGCACTACCGGCTCTTCGTCCGCCCGGAAGCCGTGGTTGTCGAGCTGGAGGCGGCCGGATTCGGTATCTCGTACTCCGAGGAGGCGCACGGACTCGCCGTGCACAAGCGCGAGGACCCGCTCGTTGCCCGCATCGTCGCGCGGCTCAGAGCATGCTGAGACAGCTGCGGCCGCCGGGACCCGTTACGGCCAAGTAGGCTGGACGTCGACATCGTCACGGCATCGGCATCGTCAACCAAGGAGCACCGCCATGAGCATGCCGCTCCCCGAGCAGCCGACGGGCTTCACCGTCGGCACGTTCGCAACCTACGCCGAGGCGCAACGCGCCGTCGACTATCTGTCCGACAACCAGTTTCCCGTCGAGCACGTCACGATCGTCGGCAGCGACCTGCGGCTGGTCGAGAAGGTGACCGGCCGGCTCAGCCGTGGTCGCGTCATCTACGCGGCCGCGATCAGCGGCACACTCTGGGGGTTTCTGTTCGGTGCGATCCTGACCCTGTTCGGCCAGAACGTGTCGATCGCCGTCCTCCCGGTCACCGCAGCAGTCGGCGCGGTGTTCGGTGCCATCACCGGCGCGCTCGGGTATGCAGCGACCGGTGGCAACCGAGACTTCACCTCGCGGACGAGTGTCGTCGCAACGTCCTACGACGTCTTGTGCGACCCGAAGTTCGCCGATGACGCCCGACAGCACCTTGCCCGGCTCGCCCTCGCGAACTGACCGCCTATCATCGTTGATCCGCGAGCAGGCACGAGCCTGCGAGCAGCTCGGCTCGCCGATGTACGAGCAGCTGCTGGGCCGGGTCGCCGACGACGTCGACTCCGCCGGGGTGTTCCGCGACGTACTCCGTGGGCATGAGGACGATCCAGGCCCGTCGGCTCTGGCCCTGCGTGTCGTCGGCTCGCTTCACTACCTCGTCCTCGACGGCCTCGCTCCCCGCCTCGCACCCTTCTACCCCAGCGTCGGCGGCCACTGGGATCTCGAAGCCGCCTGGCCGATGGTCGTGCAGGCCGTGGTCGAACACCGTGCAGCCGTCCGGGCGCGGCTCGACCAGGCGCCGCAGACCAACGAGGTCGGTCGCTCGGTCGCGCTGATGGGCGGCTTGCTGCACGTCGTCGACCGGGTCAGACTTCCGGTCAGGTTGCTCGAGCTCGGATCGAGCGCGGGCTTGAACCTGCGCGCCGACCAGTTCTTCTACGGCAGCGACTCCCGTTCGGCGTACGGTCCAGCGGACAGCCCGGTCCGGTTCGACCCCGCCTGGACCGGTCGACCGGTGCCGATGTCCGACGGTGGCGTCCGGATCGTTGAACGGCTCGGATGTGACGTCAGCCCTCTCGACCCGACCACCGCTGACGGCGAGCTTCTGCTGCTCAGCTACATCTGGCCCGACATGCTGGAGCGGATCGAGCGGCTCCGTGGTGCGATCGAGCTCGCCCGGGCAGTTCCCGCCGTGCTGCGCAGCCAAGACGCCCGGTCCTTCGTCGACACCATCACCCTCGCGCCTGACCACGTGACCGTCCTGTGGCACTCGGTCATGTGGCAGTACCTGACCACGGAGGACAAGCAGGCGGTCACCGACCGGATCGAGTCGCTGGGACGGTCCGCGGTCACCCGCCGGCCATTTGCGCACCTGTTCCTGGAGCCGCAGCGGCGTACCCCCGAATCTGAGCATGAGTTCCTCGTCGTCCTTCAGGTCTGGCCCGGCGGCGACCGGAGGATCCTGGGGTCGGCGCGTCCCCACGGCCCGCCTGCTGTCTGGGACTGACCGACACCGGCGGGCGGGTGATCGAGACGACGTTGCAGACCCATCGGCGTGTCACCACGCACCTCAGCCGCTTCTCGCATCCGGCCGGCGTCTCACGGGAACGGATGCGGGTACAGCGGCGGCTTCGCGACGTGGGGTGGAACGTGCACCCTCAGCGGGCCAGCGTCTTGCAGGTCGGAATCTCCGGCACCGACGAGGACCGGCACATTGACGTCTTCGTCGCCTACTTCCACGACGCGACGTTCAACATCGACCGGTGGGTCGAGGGACCGCTGCGGCCCGACCAGGTCGTGCCCCTCACCACGATCCACCTCGAGGGCCGGCCGTGTCCGGCCCCGGCGGACCCGGAGGCACTGCTCGCCCTCACGTACGGGCCTGGATGGCGCGTGCCGGACCCGTCCTTCGGTTTCAAGCTGGACTGCGCTCACCGGCGTCGGATGATGGGTTGGTGGGGCCGTGAGGGCTTCGGTCGGGCGGCCTGGACCGCGTCGTACCGGCACAGCTTGCCGCCCGCCGCGCCGTCGGAGTTCTGCCGGTGGGTCTTGCCGCGGCTGCGACCGGGCGTTCATGTCGTCGAGCTCGGGTGCGGTCAAGGCGTCGACACGATCGCGCTCGTTGCCGCGACGGGTCGCCGCACGGGCTGGGACATTGCCCCGACCGCGATCCGGCAAGCGCGCATTCGCGCCCAGGCAACGCGTTCCCCCGCCAGGTTCGATGTGGTAAACCTCGGCAGCCTTCGCGAGACCGTGGCGAACCTCGCCCGAGTGAGTGCCGAACACGGTCAACAAGCGGTCGTCGGGCGGTTCGTGCTCGACGCTCTCGTGCCGTCGGCACGGGCGAATGCCTGGCTCGTCGCGAAAGCTCTGCTGCGCGGCGGCGGCGCGGCGTACCTCGAGTTCCGGGCCGAACCAGGTCAGCCACTTCCCGAGATCCGGGAGCCGAAATGGGCGCCCTACATCGACGTGGACGCACCATCGGCGCCATCCGCGCGACCGGCGGTGTCGTCGTCGCCGAGGAGCAGGCGCCCGGCGGTCCCGCGGATCGACCCGGGGACGCGACGGTGGTCCTTCCCGCGACGCACCGCCTCGTCGTCCGGTGGCCGTGACCGGGATCGCGCCTCCGGATTGAGCCGCGGCCTTCCGGGCGCGGCCGGTCGTGCCACGATGTGCGAAGGGTCGGGGACGAGATCAGGAGCTCACCCATGCAGTTCGGTCGGTCGTACGAGGAGTTCGAGGTCGGTGCGACCTACAAACACTGGCCGGGCAAGACCGTCACCGAGTACGACGACCACCTGTTCTGCCTGCTGACGATGAACCACCACCCGCTGCACCTCGACGTGAACTATGCAGAGGAGACGACCCAGTTCGGCCGCAACGTCGTCGTCGGCACCTACGTGTACGCGCTGCTGCTGGGGATGAGCGTGCCCGACGTCTCCGGCAAGGCGATCGCGAACCTCGAGATCGAGTCGCTGCGTCACGTGGCGCCGACGTTCCACGGTGACACGATCTACGCCGAGACCACGGTGCTCGACAAGCGCGAGAGCGCATCGAAGGACGACCGTGGCGTGGTCCACGTCGAGACCACCGGCTACAAGCAGGACGGCACCGTCGTGTGCGTCTTTCGACGCAAGGTCCTGATCCCCAAGAACAACTACCTCGAGGCTCGTGGCGGCGAGCAGCCGGGGCGGCCGACTCCCGCACCTTGACGTCGGTACGATTGGGCCGCTCCGTGGGGTTCGGTCTTTCGTGGTGATTGTCCCGGTGTGAGTCCAGCAGCGGTGAGCCTGGGCGAACATCGGCGCCACCGGTGGCTCCTCGGTGGAACCGAACCGGTTCGAGGCGCGTTTCTTGGGTGGGTCCTCGCCGTGTGGCGCGGGCGGAGGGGGTGCCATGCGACCGCGGCACGAAGCGGAGTATGAGGACTACGTCCACTCCAGCTGGACACCCCTGTTCCGGACCGCATTTGCCCTGACTGGGGACTACCAGCTTGCGGAGGACCTGCTGCAGACAGCGCTCACGAAGACGTTTGTGCGCTGGTCGCGGGTTCGGCAGCTCGAATATCGGGACGCATACATGCGGAAGATCATGGCGAACCAGGCGATTTCGTGGTGGCGCCGCCGCTCGTCCTCCGAACTGCCCTCCGACCGGCAGGACGAGGTGCCGGACCGTGGCCATGAGGACGGGGTCGCCGACAGCCAGTCCATGTGAGACGCGTTGAGCGGACTGCCGCCGAAGCAGCGAGCCGTACTCGTGCTCCGCTACTACGAGGATCTCTCCGAGGCGGAGATCGCGGAAACGCTGGGGATCGCGCCCGGGACGGTGAAGAGCGCTGCGAGCCGCGGACTCTCAGCCCTCGCCTCCCGGTTCGGGCGACCGGCGCTCGACGTCACTACGGAAGGGGGACCGGCATGAACATCGACGAGCTCCTGCGGACCGCGGTCGAGAACCAGGTTGGTGCGGTCGAGGTCCCGCGTCCGGATGTCGCGGCTCTGATGCAGCGTGGACGGCGCTCGCGCCGCGTTCGAGCAGCGGTGACGACGATCGTCGCGGCCGGCGTCGTGGTCGTCGCCGTGCTGATCTCGACCCTCGTCGTGCATCGTTCCGACCAGCCGACCCCGACCCACTCGGTCCCGCTCAGCGGACCGGTCTGGATCGACAGGGCCGGGTTGCACATGGGGAAGTCGGTGCTGCCGTTGAAGGTGGCTCATGTGAAGAGGTTCCTGCTGACGTCCGAGGGCCCGGTCTACACCGACGGGAAGACGACCTGGTTGCAGCCGCCAGACGGTGACGCGAGGAGGCTGCCGGCACCGTGGGTCGCGAGCGCCGATCGCACGAGCAGCGTGCTCGCCTGGCAAGAGAACCGCGGTGGCCGCGCGGTCGTCGCCACGTACGACATCGCGAGCGGGCACAGCAGGCTGACCGCGCCGTTCGGTCCCAAGCCGGCGTCCGCGCAAGGGACCGGCCCGCAGCCGTTCCTTGCTTCTTCGATCGACGGCGCGAACGCGTACGTCGCCACATCGGGTTGCATTGGATGCCCAGATGCGCTCGAGATCTGGACGTTCGACGTCAGGTCGACCGCAGCGCCGACTCGATGGGTCGGCACCAGCACTCCACACGGTGGTGTCGAGCTGGCGCTCGGTACGGTCCGGGCCGACTACAGCGTCCGCATTCGGTTCATGTCCACGTCGGGTGCGCAGTTGTCGTCGGTGCGGATGAGGGGCGCCTCCGGCGCTCTGAGCCCCGACGGCCGGTACTTCCTCGTCCATCCGACGCCACTGGCACCGTCCGGGGCGGAGGTCGTCGAGACCGCCAACGGCACGGTGCACAGGTTCGCGGTCGGACCCGGAACCGTCTTCCAGGCCGCATGGGGGTATGGCGACCGGATCATGGTCACTGTCGCGAAGAAAACGGCGACGGGTTATACCTTCGCCCTGTGGACGTGTGCGCCGGACTCCCGTCGGTGCGTGAACCTCGGGTCGTCGACAGGCCGAGCGTGGATGCTGCCGTCCGACAACAACGACTGACGGCCGCACGTGGGGAACGGCAGTACGCTGCGGCCCTGCGATCGCACGTGGGGATCGGCAGTACGCTGCCGTCCTGCGATCGCCCGTGGGGATCGGCAGTACGCTGCGGTCCTGCGATCAGGCCGTCGGGATCGGCAGTACGCTGCGGTCCTGCGATCAGGAGGGTAGGCGTGGTCGACGAGGTGTGGATCCTGCGGCACGGCGAGACCGAGTGGAGCAAGTCCGGCCAGCACACCGGCCGAACCGACCTCGACCTGACGCGTACCGGCGAGGTATCGGCCCGCTCGCTGGCGCCGCGACTCGACTCCGTCCCGTTCGACCTGGCTCTCGTGAGCCCACTGCGACGCGCGCGGCGGACTGCGGAACTGGCGGGCGTACGGACGTACGAGCTGGACCCGGACCTCGTCGAGTGGGACTACGGCGACTACGAGGGGATGACGCGGGTCCAGATCCTGGAAACTCGGCCGGACTGGTCGATCTGGAAGGACGGCGGTCCCGGCGGTGAGTCACCGCCGCAGGTGACGGATCGCGTCGATCGGGTCATCAAGAAGGTCCGCAGTCGGAAAGGCAGGGTGCTCGTGATCGCCCATGGTCACATCCTGCGATGCTTCGCTGCCCGCTGGATCGACCAGACCGTACGCGTCGGTGATCATCTGCCGCTGGAGACCAGCAAGTTGAGCGTCCTCGGCTTCGACCGGGGAACGCCGACGATCGAGTCCTGGAACTCCTGACCCCTGCCGGCTCCGGCGCGCGGGCGGGTCGGGCTGAGCCGGTGCAGCAACCGCCTGGGTGATCGAGGTGGCAAGCGGTTTTGCGGAGTTGCGGGGCATGGACCCGGGCAGCCGTGCCCCGGAACTACGCGAAACCTCCGAGATGGCCCTCCTTGACCGAGGTCGGACTCGCCTACCAGGCTGGGCGCGTGGAGCCACTGACCGTTGTCGACCCGTTCGCAGCCGTCCTCACCGACGGCCTCGGACAGGTGCCTGGGCCGGTGTGGACGCCGTGGCCGGTGCCGGACGGTTGGCGGCTCAGCGGCGTCGGTTTCAGCCCCGATGCCACGGTGACGTCGTGGCTCGGGCCGAGCCCGCTTGCCGGCTTCCCAGTCGAGGCGCTGCTGATCGCCGACGAACCGGGCTCGGATGTCGGCTCCTGGTTCGCAGGCCTGCCGTCGAGGCATGTTCGTACCGACGTGGTCAGCTGGTCGCCGTACGCCCGCTTCGAGGTCGAGGGCCACCACACGCCGCTGTGGTGGGTACCGGACGCGAAGCATGACCGCGCTGCGTACGTCGGCGAGTTCGGTGGGCAGTGGCTCTGGGTGGTCATCCACCCGGCCGCTGCCGGCACCCTGGTTGCGGACTCGTGGACGCTGGTTGATGCCAGGGAGCTAGGCCCAGAGATGGCCGTGGTTCCGGTTGCGGAGCTCTCCGCGCGGTTGCTCGTTGAGCCGGGGTTCGGGTAGCCCGCGGCTGCGCCACCCGACGTACCGTCCGAAGAACCGAGCGTCATAGCGCACGCCTCGCCGGACGTAAACAGGACACCGTCGCCGGCCGCAGACGGGACACCGTGGCCACCCGGCGTACCGTCCGAAGAACCGAGCGTCATAGCGCACGCCTCGCCGGACGTAAACGGGACACCGTCGCCGGACGCAGACGGGACACCGTCGCCGGACGCAGACGGGACACCGTGGCCGCCCGACGTACCGCCCGAAGAACCGAGCGTCATAGCGCACGCCTCGCCGTACGATGGTGAGCGAGCCCTTCCCGGGTTCACGATCCTGACGGCGTACTCACCTAGGATCCGGATGTGAGGATCGATCTCCACACCCACTCGACCGCCTCCGACGGAACCGACGAACCGGCGGACCTCATCCGTCGGGCCGCCGCCGCAGGGCTCGACGTCGTGGCGCTTACCGACCACGACTCGGCCGCGGGCTCGGACGAGGCGCGGTCGGCTGCCGACGAGGTGGGGATCTCGTTCGTGCCGGGCATGGAGATCTCCACGAAGTACGCCGATGCGGGAGTGCACCTGCTGGCGTACTTCGTCGATCCGGCCAACGCGGCGTTAGGCGCCGAGCTCGACCGCATCCTCGAGGCGCGGCGGACCCGCTTGGACACGATCGTGGCACGGCTCAACGAGCACGGCATCGAACTTACGACAGACGACATCCGGCGCCAGGCCGGTGCTGCGCGCGCGATCGGGCGACCACACATCGCCGACGCGCTCGTTGCTCGCGGAATCGCGCGCGACCGCCCGCAGGCGTTCGCCGAGTGGTTGTCCGCCGGTCGGCCCGGACACGTCCTGCGCTACGCGGCCCCGCTCCCGCGCATCATCCAGGTCGTGGTTGCTGCCGGCGGCGTTCCGGTTGTCGCGCACCCGTGGGGGCGGGGGAGTCGTAGCGTCCTCGACACCGACGCGTTCGGTGACCTCGTGGCTGCCGGGCTGGCCGGCCTCGAGGTCGACCATCAAGACCATGACGAGACGGATCGTTCACGACTCCGTGACATTGCGGCCGTTCATGACCTGGTGATCACCGGGTCGAGCGACTACCACGGGACGGGAAAGACGGCCCATGATCTCGGCAGCAACCTGACCGCGCCCGACCAGTGGGAGCGGCTTCGCTCACTCGCGTCGGGCGCACCAGATGTCGTACGCCCATGACGTCGGTGCTCGACTTCACACTGGTCGCGGAGGTGTTCATCACGCTGATCGTGATCATGGATCCGCCGGGAGCGATCCCCCTGTTCTTGTCGTTGACGAAACCGATGTCGGAGCGCACACGGCGACGGGCCGCGACCCAGGCATGCCTGGTGGCGTTCGGAGTGATCGTCGCTTTCGCCCTGTTCGGCCAGCAGGTCCTCGACTACCTGCACGTCAGCCTGCCTGCGCTCCAGGGTGCGGGAGGCCTGCTGCTCCTGCTGGTGGCGCTCGAGCTGCTGACCGGAAACGAAAAGGAGCCGGCCGCGGGCAAGGAGGTCAATGTCGCACTCGTCCCGCTCGGGACCCCGCTGCTCGCCGGGCCTGGTGCGATCGTCGCCACCATGGTGTTCGCGCACCGCGCCGGCGGCGGCAGGCAGATCGCATCCATCGGGGTCGGCGTCGTGCTCGTCCATGTTGTGCTGTGGTTGGTGCTGCGCTACTCGTCGCTGCTGCTGCGGCTGTTGCGGGAGAGTGGGATCACGCTGGTCACTCGGATCTCGGGCTTGCTGCTGTCGGCGATCGCCGTTCAGCTCGTCGCCGACTCGATTCGTGCGTTCGCGGCGGGCCAGGGATGAGGCGATGAGCCAACTCCCCTTGGACGGGATGCCGAGGCGCCTGTACGCTGCCGCGCCGTCCCGGCTGACGACCTACCTGGACTGTCCCCGCCGTTACCGTCTGCAGTATCTCGACACCCCGCGCCCGTCGAAAGGCCCGCCGTGGGCACACAACTCGTTCGGCGCCAGTGTCCACACTGCCCTTGCGTCCTGGTGGAAGTTGCCGCTGGGCCGGCGCACCCCCGAACGGGCCGGCGATCTGGTCGTGGCCGGCTGGCTCACCGATGGTTTCCGCGATGACGCACAGGCCAGCGAAGCCCGGACGGGTGCTCGGCAGATGGTCGAGCGGTACGTCGCGCGGCTGGACCCCGCCGATGAGCCGATCGGTGTCGAGCGCACGGTCGCCACCAAGACGGCGCACGCGGCGTTGTACGGACGCGTTGACCGGATCGACGATCGGGGCAGCGACGGGATCGTCGTCGTCGACTACAAGACGGGGCGCCATCTGTTGAGCGTCGATGACGCTCGTACGTCGCTCGCGCTCGCCCTCTACGCCGCCGGGACACAACGGGTCTTCCATCGACCTGTGCACAGGGTCGAGCTGCATCACCTGCCCACCGGCGAGGTGTTGGCGTGGGAGCACACGGACGAGCAGATCGGCCGGCATCTCGCGCGAGCCGACGCAATCGCCGTCGAACTCGCCGACCGCGACGCGGAGTTCAGGTCGGGCCGGTCCGACGCCGACGCCTTGTTCCCGGCCGCGGTGAGCGCCCTGTGCGGATGGTGCGACTTCAACCGCGTCTGCCGAGATGGCAGCGCCGCCGTCCCCCCACGGGATCCGTGGTCCGCGCTAGCCGACGGTTGAGAAGGCGATCGTTCGCCATGTTGACATGGCAAACGGTCGCTTAGCACGGCGGATCTGCCATGAGACACGTCGCTTTGCCATGTCAACATGGCAAACGATCGCGACTTGACAGGCTGGCCGACGATCGCGACCTGACAGGCTGGCCGACGGTCGGGGCCTGACGGGCTGGGCGGCGAAACGCCGGGCAATCGGCTGACGGGCTCAACGTCCGAGTTTCGCGAACTTCGCGATCTGCCGGTCTGGGACCAGCTGGCTGGCCCGGGTCAGGAGGCGCCAGCGCCTGGTCGGTATCGACACTGCCTTGCCGCGGCGCAGGTCACCGAGCGCCTCTCGGACCGTCTGGTCGGCGTCCAACCACATCCAGTTCGGGATCCTTCGCGTGTCGGCGCCGAGCCGGGCATGGAACTCGGTCCGGACGAACCCCGGGCACACTGCCATCAGGCGCAGGTCTCGCGTACCGTACTGGGCGTTCATCGAGCGGCTGAACCGGATGACCCACGCCTTGTGGGCCCCGTACGTGCCGCGTGCCAGAAACCCGGACACGCTCGAGACGCTGACGACCTCCCCGGAGCCGCGCTCGACCATCGGCTTCAGGGCCGCGTACGTCAGGCGCAGCACCGCGGTGATGAGCACATCGAGGGAACGTTGCTCGGTGGCAAGGTCGTTGTCCAGGAAGGACGCGCCCGTCCCGAAGCCGGCGTTGTTGATGAGGATGTCGACCCGCTCGGCCGTGACCAGCGCCTCGATTCGTTCGACGTCCTCGCGTCGGGCGAGGTCGGCGGAGTCGATGCTCGTGGTGACGCCGTACGTCGCCGCCAGGGCGCTGGCGACCCGACGGAGCCGTTGCTCGTCGCGAGCGACCAGGACGATGTCGTTGCCTTCGGAGGCGAGTGCCTTCGCGAAGGCGTACCCGAGACCGGAGGTCCCACCAGTGATGAGTGCAGTAGGCATTGCCTGGACCCTACGGGACGCTCGCGTCGCGTACGCCGTTCAGTGTCGCGGTCCTTACGGTTGCCGCCTTCCGGTCCCCGACACTCGTGCCGGGCTTGGGCATCCGCGTTGGTTGGGCCGACGACGCATGGTCGCGTTGTGCTGCCCGAGCAACTCGCCGGGACGTCTGGTGCGCCCGGATCCGGGCGATCCCGCCGTACGATGAGCGAGTGACTCAGGGCCGCGCGAGCCCACGGCACCGGGCCGAATTCTCGCTGCTTCGCGCCGCTGTGGCGGGAGGCGCTGTCCTCGTCACCGTACTCGCCGTCGCGGGAGCCACCGGCATCATCCCGAGCGCGGCGCTCGGCGCGGTCCCGTCGGCGAAGGTCAGTCAGCACCCGACCCCGGAGCCGTCCGCAGACAGCAACGTCGTGGTGGCACAGGACGCGGTCGACGGTACCGAGTCGGCGGGCACGGGCACGACGAGGTCGACCCCAGGAGCGAAGCAGGTCGAGCAGAGCACGGTCCTTTCCAAGGGTAGCGGCCGCGGACGCCGCGTCGTGTACGACATCAGCGACCAACGGGTCTGGCTGGTCGGCGACGGCAACACCTTGGTGCGTACATATCCCGTGTCCGGAGGCGACAACGACCTGCTCCAGCCCGGCGACTACACGGTCTTTCAGCGCAACCGTCACGCCGTGAGCTATGACTACCGCGAGACGATGAACTACATGGTGTCGTTCGCGCACGGCGAGAGTGCGCTGATCGGGTTCCACGACATCCCGGCGTACCAGGACGGAACGCTTGCCCAGACGCCGGCGCAGCTCGGGACCCCGCTGTCGGCCGGATGCATCCGGCAACAGATCACCGACGCCCGCGCGATGTGGAGGTTCGCCCCGATCGGCACTGACGTCGTCGTCACTACCTGACGCGCTACGACGCGTCGTTGCGCACCCGGTCGACCTGGCGGCCGCCACGCGTCCGCCGGCGGTTCCGTGACCCGCGCGATCGTGGCTGGCGTTCCTCGCTCGTCGTGGCGGCTTGCCCGGAGTCGGCGTCGGGACGCGACTCGGCTCGCCCGTCCCGGCCCGCGCGGCGATCGGTCTCACGCCGTTCGCCCTGTCGCGACCCCCGTCCCCGGCGCTGTTCCGCGCCGCCCTCTCGGCCGCGATCTCGGCCATGGCCTACGGAGGACCGACCCGCAGGATCCCTCGGGCTCGGCGGCTTCAGCCGACCGGTGGCCTCACTCGGGATGCCGAGCTCGTGGGCCACGTTCGGGCTGGTCGAGTACGTCTCGGCGATGTCCTCGTACGGCAGGTCGAGTGCTCTGTTGATCGTCTTCCAACGGGTTACGTCGCGCCAGTCGACGAACGTGACGGCGATCCCGGTCGCGCCCGCCCGACCGGTACGGCCGATCCGGTGCAGGTACATCTTGTCGTCTTCGGGGCACGCGTAGTTGATCACATGCGTCACTGCCTCGACGTCGATGCCGCGGGCCGCGACGTCGGTGGCGACCAGGATCTCGACTCGTCCGTCGCGGAACCGCTCCATCGCCTTCTCCCGGGACTGCTGTGACAGGTCGCCGTGCAACGGCGCCGCCAGGAAGCCGCGGTCGATCAGGTCCTCGGCGACATTTTGTGCCTGCCGCTTGGTCGGCGTGAACACGATCGTCGATCCGCGCCCCTCGGCCTGCATGACCTTGCCGAGCAGCTGAGGTTTGTCGAGGTTGTGAGTCTGATAAACGAACTGTGCGGTCGCCGGCACGGTCCGCTGCTCGCTGGTCGACTCGGCGGTGATGTTGACCGGGTGCCGCATGTACGTCCGGGCAAGCGTGACGACCTCGCCGCGCATGGTCGCGGAGAACAACATGGTCTGGCGCAGTTCCGGCGTGCGTTTGATCAACTTTTCGACATCCGGCAGGAACCCCAGGTCGAGCATCTCGTCAGCCTCGTCGAGAACCAGGATCTTGACGTGGCTCAGGTCGAGTGCCTTGCGCTGGGCAAGGTCGAGCAACCGGCCGGGAGTGCCGACGACGATGTCGACGCCACGTTGGAGGGCGTCGAGCTGCGGCTCGTACGGCACCCCGCCGTACACCGTGACGGACCGCGTGCCGCGGTTTGCTCCCGCGAGTGCCACGTCGCCGGCGACCTGGAGGGCGAGCTCCCTGGTCGGAGCGATCACCAGCGCCTGTGGTTTGCCGGGCGCGACGACCTGGTCGTACTCCGGGTCGGTCGGCGACACGATCCGCTGGAGCAAGGGCACCGAGAACGCAAGCGTCTTGCCGGTGCCGGTGCGGGCCTGGCCGATCAGGTCGGTTCCCAGCAGGGCGATCGGCAGTGTCATCTGCTGGATGGGAAAGGTTTCGACGATCCCGACGGCCGCTAGCGCGTCGGCGATCTGGGGCAGTGCCCCGAGTTCTGCAAAGGTGGACAGCGTCTTCTCGCTTCGTCGTTCGCCGCGAGATTGCTCCGCGACGGGATATGCGGGCCCGATTCGGTACGCCGGCCGTGGTGGCGGCATCTGACGGGCAGGAGGGTGCCGCGCTCAACCCGAACGCCGGCACCACACCTGAGTCTATCGGTCGCCGCGCAAAACCCCCGCATCCGCGCCAGCCATCGCACCCGCTCTGCGGCAAGGCGCATCCGCCATGCTCGGTCTTGTGCTCGTCGTGACCGTTCGACGGCGCAGAACGGGCCGTCCGAGCGCAAGACCGCGCGAGGTCGGCCTAATCTCTAACCCATGACTGAACCGGACTCCGACGTGCCGCCCCGGAATGTCCCCGACGTCCCGCTCCCCGCCGCGTTCGACGACCCCGCGTACCGGGCCGCGGTGGTGGACCTGCTGGCGTTGCTGGCCTACTCCGAGCTGAGTGCGTTCGAACGGCTCGCCGAGGACTCGAAGATGGCACCGACGCTGGCGGACAAGGCAGCACTTGCCGCGATGGCGAGCGCAGAGTTCGGGCACTACCAGACGTTGTGCGACCGGCTCTCGACCCTGGCCGCCGACCCGTTCGCCGCGATGGATCCGTTCCGCGCGGCCGTTGACTCGTTCCATGCGCACACGGCGCCGAGAGACTGGCTCGAGGGTCTGATCAAGGCCTACGTCGGCGATAGCCTCGCCGCCGACTTCTACCGTCAGGTCGCGGCGTACGTCGATGCGGACACCCGAACCCTGATCGTCGAGACCCTGGCCGAGACGGGACACTCGGCGTTCGCGGTCGAGCGGGTACGGCAGGCAATCGCCGACGATCCGAAGAAGGCCGGCCGGCTGGCGTTGTGGGGTCGACGGCTGATGGGGGAGGCACTCAGTCAGGCTCAGCTGGTCGCCGCCGAGCGGGAGCCGCTCACGGCGCTGCTGGCCGGCGGCGTCGACCGACCGGGAATGGACTTGGCGGCGATCGGCCGGATGTTCGCCAGGCTCACCGAGAACCACACCGAGCGGATGGCGGCGCTCGGCCTGCAAGCCTGAATCCGCAGAGTTGTCGGTACGTGGTGGGGCTCTGACCCGATGAGGCGCCGACAAGTCGGAGTGGTCAGATCCCGAAGCCGACCTTGCGCGGGCCGTTACCGGAGATCTCGACGTACGCCAAGGTGCTCGCCGGCACGAGCACGATCCGCCCCTTGTCGTCGGCCAAGGTGAGGACGCCGGCTGCATCGGCCACGGCTGCCGAGACCGCCTGCTGGACATCCGCGGCCGACTGCGACGACTCGAGCGTCAGCTCCCGCGGGGTGTTGTGAATCCCGATCCGAATCTCCACGGTGCGGTGCCTCTCTGGTCAGTCCTTCAGGTGGCGGTCGTGACGGGGGAAGCCGCGAATGCCACGCCAGGCCAGGCTGGCGGCGAGCTCCGCGGCTTCGGTCTGCGCGATCGGCGACCTTGACGCCAGCCAGAACCGCGCTCCGACCTGGCTCAAACCTACAAGGCTGGCCGCGAGCAACCGAGACGCCTCCTGCGGCAGTCCGGTGTCATCTGCGATCACCGCCGTGATCGCATCCGTGCATTCCCAGGTGACCCGGTCGACCCGCTCGCGTACGGAGGGCTCTGCCGTCAGGTCGGACTCGAAGACGAGCCGGAAGGCGCCGGCCGGGTCGGCGACATATTTGAAGAACGCCGCGGTGGTGGCGTTGACCCGTTCCTTGTTGTCGGTCGTACTCGCCAACGCTGCGCGGACAGCGTGCACGACGTCGTCGCAGGCGGCGTCGAGCAGCGCGAGATAGAGGTCCAGCTTGCCCGGAAAGTGCTGGTAGAGCACGGGTTTCGAGACGCCGGCTCGCTCAGCGATGTCGTCCATCGCGGCGGAGTGATAGCCCTGCGCGACGAACACCGTGCGAGCGGACTCGAGCAGCTGGGCACGGCGAGCGTTCCGAGGCATCCGGTTGCCGCGCGAGCTGTCGACGTTCGTCACGCGGCGATCCTAGTGGTGCTCGTTCTCGCCAATCTCCTCACGGAAGTGGACGCGCCTGGTCGAACATGTCGGCGAGCAGGTCGCCATGGGCGTCCAAGCGGTCGACGACGTCGGTCGCAGTGAAGCGCAGCCGCTCGGCGTCGTCGGCCTCGGACACCTCGTCCCAGGTCAGCGGCGTCGAGACCGTCGGGCTTCCCAATCCGCGGAGTGAGTACGCCGCGATCGTCGTCTTCGCGACGTTGTTCTGGCTCCAGTCGATGAAGACCTTCCCCCGGCGGACCGCCTTGTCCATGGTCGCGACCACGAGGTCGGGAAACGCCTTGGCGAGGTCCTCGGCAAGGCTTTTGGCGTACGCCGACGGCGCGGAGCCCGAGTCGTTTTCGATCGGGACGTAGATCTGCGCTCCCTTGCTGCCCGACGTCTTCGGGAAACCGACGAGCCCGTCGGCGTCGAGCGTCCCGCGGACGGCCAGCGCGACGTGGCAGCAGTCGACGATGTCCATCCCCGGACCGGGGTCGAGGTCGAAGACCATCAGGTCGGGCGGCTTCGGCTCGCCGTCCCTGGTCACCTGCCATTGCGGCGTGTGCAGCTCTAGGGCGGCCAGGTTTGCCAGCCAGACGAGCGTCGGCAGTCCGTCCACCACCGGGTAGTCGACACCCTCCCCGTGGCTGGCGATGTGCACTGTGCGGACGAAAGCTGGCGTGTGCGCGGGTGCGTTCTTCTCGAAGAACGGCTGGGAACCGGTCCCGTCGGGCCAGCGCTTGCGGGTGAGCGGCCGGTCGGCGAGCAACGGCAGAAGTACGTCGGCCACCTTCGCGTAGTAGTCGATCACCTCGCCCTTGGTGAAGCCGGTTTCGGGATAGAGCACCTTGCCGAGGTTGCTGAGCGCCAACCGCACACCATCGACGTCCACCGTCGTCTTGTCGGAAGCCATCCCCGGCAGCGTACCGGCGACGCACCCTCACATCCGGCGACGGCTCCCGGGGAGGCCGATCGCGAGCCGGTGCGCCGCGAGGGAAGATAGCGGGAGTACGCCGGGTTGTATGAGAAGTCAACCCGAGAGAGTCGCCGAGGAGTACGAGCCGTGTCACTGCCAGCGCTGGTGGAACCAGCTTCCGAACTCAGTGTCGACGAGGTCCGCCGATACAGCCGGCATCTGATCATCCCCGACGTCGGCATGACAGGGCAGCGGCGTCTCAAGAACGCGAGGGTCCTGGTGGTCGGGGCCGGCGGCCTCGGCAGCCCGGCCCTGCTCTATCTGGCGGCTGCCGGCGTCGGCACCCTCGGTGTCGTGGACTACGACGAGGTGGACGAGTCCAACCTCCAGCGCCAGGTGATCCACGGACAGAGCGACATCGGCAAACCCAAGGCAGTGTCGGCCAAGGAGTCGATCGCCGAGGTCAACCCGTACGTCGACGTCATCGTGCACGACGTCCGGCTCGACAACGACAACGTGTTCGACATCTTCGCGGACTACGACCTGATCCTCGACGGTACCGACAACTTCGCGACCCGCTACCTCGTCAACGACGCTGCCGTCATCCTCGGCAAGCCGTACGTGTGGGGCTCCATCTTCCGGTTCGAGGGCCAGGTCTCCGTGTTCTGGGCCGAGCACGGCCCGCAGTACCGCGACCTCTACCCCGAGCCCCCGCCGCCAGGGATGGTGCCGTCCTGCGCGGAGGGGGGCGTGCTCGGCGTGCTGTGCGCGTCGATCGGCTCGATCATGGTGACCGAGGCAATCAAGCTCATCACGGGAATCGGAGAGCCGTTGCTCGGCCGGCTGATGATCTACGACGCCCTCGAGATGTCGTACAACACATTGAACGTCCGCAAGGACCCCGACGGGAAGCCCGTGACCGAGCTGATCGACTACGACCTTTTCTGCGGGGCGCTCACCGACGAGGCGGCCGATGCGGTCGTGGACTCGACGATCTCGGTGAAGCAGCTCGAGGAGTGGCTCGAGGCGCGCGAGCGCGGTGAACGTGAGTTCGAGCTGGTCGACGTGCGCGAGCCAAACGAGCGGGAGATCAACGCAATCCCTGGTTCTGTGCTGATCCCCAAGGGCGAGTTCCAGACCGGTGAGGCTTTGGGCAAGCTGTCCAACGAGCGGCCGACCGTCTTCTACTGCAAGGTCGGTGGACGTTCGGCCGAGGTGCTCGCGATCGCCAAGTCGGCCGGCTTTTCCGACGCGGTGCACGTCGGAGGTGGCGTCGCCGCCTGGGTCAACCAGATCGACCCCAGCCAGCCCGCGTACTGACGCCCAGGCCGGACAGTGGCCGGCCGATCGGACGCGGCACCCGTCGCGCAGCCGGGGGCGACTCGGACGGACCCCGGCTCAGCCGGCGGCCTTTCGCGAGGATGGAGCCGCGAGGATGGAGCCATGGCGGCGATCCCTGCGGACGACCACGAGAAGTACGTCGAGCTGGTCCTCTCGGTCGTCGAACGGATCCCTGCTGGTCGGGTGCTCAGCTACGGAGCCATCGCCAACCATGTCGGCCGGGGGGGTGCTCGACAGGTCGGTCGGGTGATGTCGATGTTCGGGTCGGCCGTTCCGTGGTGGCGGGTGGTCCGTGCCGACGGAAGCCTGCCCGACAGCCATCAACGCGACGCGCTGCCGCACTATCGCCGGGAGGGTACGCCGTTGCGCGGTGACATCGGTAACGCGGCGTCGCTGCGGGTGGACATCCGGCGGGCCCTGTGGGCCGGTCTCAGTGAGGAGCCACCCAGCGGCCGGGCGGCACCGGCCGACGACAGGTGACCAGATGTCGGCGTGGTCTGCTGAGATGTGCGGGTGACCATCGCTGACCGACCGCCGGACGTCGGCCGGGCGGCTGGGGGGCAGAGATCGCGGAAGCGCTACCGGCTTGTCGGGGGAGAGCCGCCGAGTCCGGTTCCGAGCCTCGATGAGACGCAACGGTCGGTTGTCGCGCACGAGGGCGGCCCGTTGCTTGTACTGGCTGGTCCGGGCACGGGCAAGACGACGACCCTGATCGAGTCGGTCGTCGACCGGATCGACAGCCGCGGGCTGGGTCCCGACCAGGTACTCGTCCTCACGTTCAGCCGCAAGGCCGCCGAGCAGCTCCGCGCCCGCATCACCGGACGCCTCGGCCGGACGATGTCGACGCCGCTCGCCTCGACGTTCCACTCCTTCGCGTACGCCCTGCTCCGCCGCTACCAGCCCGCCGACCTCTTCGCGCGCCCCCTCCGATTGCTCAGCGCGCCGCAGCAAGACGTCCGGCTCACCGAGCTGCTCGCCGGCAGCCGGAGGTCGGGGCAGATGCGCTGGCCCGCCGCGCTCGCCGACGCTCTCCCCACCCGAGGGCTCGCCCGCGAGATCCACGCGGTCCTCTCCCGCGCTCGCGATCTCGCCATCGACCCGATCGACCTGCACCGGATCGGTGTCGAGGCCGACCGGCCGGAGTGGTCGGCGGTCGGTGACTTCATGCACGAGTACCTCACCGTCCTCGACTACGAAGGCGTCATCGACTACTCCGAGCTGATCCATCGCGCCGTGCTGCTGGCCGAGTCGTCCGACGTACGCGCCGATCTCCGCCGCCAGTTCCGCGCGGTGTTCGTCGACGAGTACCAAGACACCGACCCCGCCCAGGTCCGCCTGCTCCAGGCGATCGCCGGCGACGCGCGCGACCTGGTCGTGGTCGGAGACCCCGACCAGAGCATCTATGCATTCCGCGGCGCCGATCTGCGCGGCATCGCCGACTTCCCGAAGAGCTTCGCGAAACGAGACGGTGCACCCGCCGACGTCATCGCCCTCGGCACGACCCGGAGGTTCGGTGCGAACCTGCTCGTCGCCTCGCGGCGCGTCGTCAGCCGGATCGGCCTCCCGGCCTCCATCCCTCCCGGCCAGCGCGACATCTTCCGCAACCCGGTTCCGATCGAGGGCCACCCGCCCGGAAGGGCCGAAGTGCTGTTGCTGCCGTCGGCCGGGGTCGAGGTCGAGCACATCGGTGACCTGCTGCGCCGCGCCCATCTCGAGCAAGGGGTCGCCTGGTCGGACATGGCGGTCCTCGTACGTTCCGGTCAGCTGTCGATCCCGCCTCTGCGCCGCGGGCTCGTCTCGGTCGGCGTGCCGGTCGAGGTGGCAGGTGACGAGCTCCCGCTGAGACAAGAGCCGGCCGTCCAACCGCTCCTCACCGCACTGCGGGTTGCGATCGACCCGGAGGCCATGACGACCGACCAGGCCACGGCGCTGTGCCTGTCGCCTCTCGGAGGCCTCGATCCGTCCCGGTTGCGTACGCTCGGCCGCGCTCTGCGTCGCGCCGACCGGGAGGCAAACTCCGGTCGGCGGCTCCCGGCGTCCTCCGCCCAGCTGCTGCGCGACGCGCTGCTCGACCCGATGACGCTCGAGCTGCTGGGCGGCGCCGGAGCCGAAGCCGCGGCGCGTCTGGGTCGCCTGCTTGCCAGCGCCCACGCCGCTCTCGGGACAGGTTCATCGGCCGAGGAGGTGCTCTGGGAGGTGTGGTCCGGCACCTGCTGGGGCCGTGCCCTACGCGGGCAGGTCGAGGCCGGCGGCGCGATCGCTCGCACCGCCAACCGCGACCTCGATTCGGTGTGCGCGCTGTTCGAGCTGGCCGCCCGCACCGAGGAGCAACAGGCGCACACGAGCGTTACCAGCTTCCTCGAGGAGATCGAGGCCCAGACCATTCCCGCCGACTCGTTGGCAGATCGCGGCGTACGCGGCGAAGCCGTCCGCCTGCTCACCGCCCACCGGTCAAAGGGGCTCGAATGGCACCTCGTCGTGGTGGCCTCCGTCCAGGAGGGGCGCTGGCCCGATCTGCGACGCCGCGGGACATTGCTCCAGTCCGAACGGCTCGGCAAGGACGGTCTTGCCGAGCCGGTCACGACGGCGGCAATGCTCGCCGAGGAACGCCGGCTGTTCTACGTCGCCATCACCCGAGCTCGCGAGCGGCTCGTCGTGACCGCGGTCCGCTCGACCGAGCAAGACGGTGACCAGCCGTCCCGGTTCGTCGAGGAGCTCGGCGTCGACACCGAAGCCCGCCCGCGCCGGCCGACGCGGCCGCTGTCGCTCGTCGGTGTCGTTGGGGAGCTGCGCCGAATGGCGGCGGATCCCCGCGCCTCGGATGCGTTGCGCCGAGCCGCTGCCGCCCGACTGGCCCGGCTGGCGGCGGAGACGGTCGACGAGGCACCGATCGCAGCAAGTGCCGACCCGGTCAACTGGTGGGGCCTTCGGCGGCGTACGAACGGACCCGATCCCGTCCGACCGGTCGACCAGCCGGTCCTGCTGACGGCGAGCGCGCTGACGAGCATCGAAGACTGCTCGTTGCGGTGGTTCCTCTCCCGCGAGGCGGCAGGAGAGGGTGCGCGCTCGACGGCACTGGGGTTCGGAAGCGTCCTGCACGTGCTCGCCGAGCACTGGACCAACGAAACGATCGACGACGTCGACATCCTGATCGCTCACCTGGACTCCGTCTGGGACCAGCTGCAGTTCGACGGCGACTGGAAGAGCGAGCGTGAACGACTGGTGGCGCACGAGTCGATCCGCCGCTTCGTCACCTGGCACGAGGCAGCGCGCGGTCGCACCCTCGTCGGTTCCGAGGTCGGTTTCACCGCGACCATTCCCGTCGTCAGCATCGACGCGTCCGAAGGTGCCGACGAGGTGACGATCCGTGGCCGGGTCGACCGACTCGAGCGCAACGTCGCCGGCGACATCGTCGTTGTCGACTTCAAGACCGGCAAGACCGCCCTGGCGGTCAAGGACCTGCCGGACCATCCGCAGCTCGGGCTCTACCAGGCTGCGGTGGACGCGGGCGGATTCGAGGACGCGGGTCCGGGCGCGAGGTCGGGTGGCGCCGAGCTGGTCCAGCTCCGGCAAGACGACCACGGGAAGCCGAAGGTCCAGTCGCAGCCGCCGCAGCGGGTCGACGACGCCGGCCGGCGGCCGATCGACCTTCAGCTGGGCGCGGCCGCTGCCGTTCTGCGCACGGAGCAGTTCGTCGGCACAACGAACCGGTACTGCGGCAGGTGTGAGTTCCGTACGTCGTGCCCGGCGCAGCAACCGTCCGGAGGGCTGCTTTGAGGCAACGTGGGGTGCGGTCACCCGACGACCTGTGTCGGCTGATGCGCATCGACTTCAGCGACCAGCAGGTCGATGCGATCACCGCGCCGCTCCGACCCGGCGTCATCGTCGCGGGCGCCGGAACCGGCAAGACGACGGTGATGGCTGCCAGGGTCGTATGGCTGGTGGGCCGTGGGGACGTACGCCCCGATCAGGTTCTCGGGTTGACCTTCACCAACAAGGCCGCCGCGGAGCTGGGCCAGCGGATCCGTACGAGCCTCGAGCAGGCGGGTCTGTCGCGGCCGCCCGGCAGTGGACGAGAGCGCGCAGACACCGACGAGGTCTACGACGAGCCGGGGGAGCCGTTCACGGCGACCTACCATGCGTATGCCGCCCGGTTGCTGGCGGCCAACGGGTTGCGGATCGGGCACGAGCCCGACACCCGGCTGATCACCGACGCGACCCGCTTTCAGCTCGCGTTGCAGGCCGTTCGCGCCCACCGTGATCCGATCGTCTGGTTGAGCAGTGACGTCCGGACAATCATCACGTCCATGCTGCTTCTGGACGGCCAGCTGTCAGACCACCTCGTCAGGCCCGAGCAGGTACGCGACTGGCAGGCAACCGATGGCCCCGGATGGATGGCCGCGCAACGCCGGACGGCCAAGGTTCGGAACGTTCTCGAGACGTTCGACGCACGTCTGGAGCTGCTCTCCCTCGTCGAGGAATACCGTGCGATCAAGCTCGCGCGGGGCGTCATGGACTTCTCCGACCAGATGGCGCGAGCGGCCCGGCTCGCCGAGTCCCATCCGGTCGTCGGCAGCTCTGAGCGATCGACATACCGGATCGTGCTCCTTGACGAGTACCAGGACACGTCGGTAGCCCAGGCGCGGATGCTCAAGGCGCTCTTCTCCGGCCCCGACGAACGCGGAGGCCTTGGGTACCCGGTGACTGCGGTCGGCGACCCGTTCCAGGCGATCTACGGCTGGCGTGGCGCGTCGGCTTCCAACATCCGGGCGTTCGGCTTCGACTTCCCGGCTGCGGAAGGGCACGTCACGACGTACCCGCTGAGCGTCAACCGGCGCTCCGGGCGACACATCCTGTCGGTCGCGAACGAGCTGATCACGCCGCTGCGCGCCGAGACCGCGGGAAGCGAACCGCTCCGTCCACCGGTGGGTGCGCCGGACGGAGCGGTGACCGGTGGCGTCTACGAGACGTACGGAGACGAGCTCTCCGACCTCGCCGTGCGGGTCCGAGCGGCCTACGACGCCATGCCTCGAGCCGCCTGGTCAGACATCGCCGTGCTGATCCGCGACAACAACACGGCCGCCGCGGTTCACGCGGAGCTGGTGACCGCCGAGATCCCGGTCGAGGTGGTGGGTCTGACGGGTTTGCTCTCGATGCCCGAGGTGGCCGAGGTGGTGTCGACGCTTCAGCTCACGTACGACGTGACGGCGAACGCGGCCCTGCTCCAGCTGCTCACCGGCCCACGATGGGCGATCGGCCCGCGCGACCTCGCCGTACTCGGCCGGAGGGCACGCCAGCTCGCCCGAGGATTCGACGAGCAGCCGACCACGATCGAAGACGCGGAGGTCTCGGTCGATCTCGAGGAGGCCGTTGCCGGGGTCGACCCGACGGATGTGGTGTCGCTCCTGGAGGCGCTCGAACGACCAGGCGTCGAGCCGTACTTCAGATACTCCACCGAGGCCCGTGAGCGGTTCGCACAGCTGGCCGCCGAGCTGCGGATGCTGCGCCGCTACATCGGGGAGCCGCTGCTCGACCTGGTACGACGGGTGGTCGACGTCAGCGGCATCGATGTCGAGCTCGCGGCGTCCGGCTCGCGGCTGGCGGCAAGTCGGCGCGACAACCTCAGCGCGTTCGTCGAGGCTGTCGCCGCCTTTGCCGGCACCGACCAGGACGCGTCACTGCCGGGTCTGCTGTCCTACCTCGCTGCCGAGGACGAGTACGGCCAGGGTCTTTCCCTTGCGCTCCCGAGCGACCTCAACTCGGTCAAGCTGATGACGATCTTCCGGGCCAAGGGTCTCGAGTGGGACGCGGTGTTCCTGCCCGCCTGGTCGCGGGACTCCTTTCCGCCCGGGCGCGGCCGGTCGCGGTGGACGTCAGTTGCGGCCGAGCTTCCCTGGCCGTTGCGTGGCGACCACGACGACCTTCCGCACGTCACCGACCACTCGAGCAAGGGGATCGAGGAGTTCGAGGCGTCCTGTCGTTCCTACAGCGTGGACGAGGAGCGCCGGCTCGCGTACGTCGCGGTGACCCGCCCTCGACGGCGGCTCGATGTCAGCTGTCACTACTGGGGTCCCACCCAGCTACGCCGGCGGGGGCCGTCGGTGTTCATGACCGACTACGAGTCGGCGCTCCATCGGCTCGGTTTGGAGGTGGCCCACGACGTGGACGAACCCACCGAGACGACGAACCCGCAGCTGATCGAACGCGTGCGGCACGCGTGGCCCGTCGATGCCGACGCCGACGAGGTCAGGCGCCGGACGCGGGCCCGCGACCTCGTCCGGACGGCCGAGCGCATTGGGTGGCGGGCGGCCGCGGACGCGGCAGCAGACCAGCTCACGCTCGACGAGCTCGCCATGGTCAACGACTGGGATCTCGACATCGATCGGCTGATCGGCGAGGCGCGGGCCGCGGCGAGCGCCGAGGTCGCGGTTCCGCTGCCGCCGGCGTTGTCGGCAACAACGCTCGAACGGCTCCGGGACGACCCCGAGGGCCTGGCCCGGGAGCTTGCCCGTCCGATGCCGCGCAAACCGGTCCGCGCGGCGCGGTTCGGCACCCGCTTTCATGCCTGGGTCGAGTCCTACCTCGGACAGCAAGGCCTGCTCGAACCCGACGACCTGCCCGGCCGAGCCGACGACGGCATCGCAGACGACGACGAGCTGGCTGCGCTGGTCGAGGCGTTCAAGGCAGGGCCGTTCGGCCAGCGCTCGCCGCACCAGGTCGAGGCGCCGTTCAGTCTGGTGCTCGGCGGCCAACTGGTCCGTGGGAGGATCGACGCGGTCTACCGGGAGGACGGCGGCTACCTCGTCGTCGACTGGAAGACCAACCGGGGCGCCTCGGCCGACCCGCTTCAGCTGGCGATCTATCGCGTCGCGTGGGCGGAGCTGACGGACGTTGCGGTTGCCGCCGTGCAGGCTGCGTTCTACTACGTCCGTTCTGGCAGGGTCATCGTCCACAACGACCTTCCAGACCGACCAGGGATCGAGCACCTCTTCGAGTTGGGCTGATCCGGTTCTGAGGTCGATGACTGTCCGAAGCGGAAGAGGGTCAGTCCACCGGGACCGCCAGTGTGGCGTCGAGCGCGAGCCGCACCATGTCGTCGAACGTCTGCTCACGTTCGGCCGACGTGGTCTCGGCGCCCGTGACGATCTGGTCCGAGACCGTGCAGATCGTGAGCGCCCGGCGGCCGAACTTGGCCGCCAACGTGTAGAGCGCGTTCGCCTCCATCTCGACGGCGATCACACCGTACTTCACGATCTCGGCCAACAGCTCGGGGCGGTCGTTGTAGAAGGAGTCACTGGAGAAGATCATCCCCACCGTGACGTCCAGTCCACGCTCGACGGCCGCTGCGTGCGCCGCAGACAGCAGCCGGAAGTCGGCGGCAGCGGCGTAGTCGAGCCCCCCGAACCGTAGCCGGTTCATCGACGAGTCGGTCGACGCGCTGATGGCCAGCACCACGTCGCGCAGCCGCAGGTTCTCGACCAGGGCTCCGCAGGACCCGACCCGGACCAGCTGCCTCACGTCGTAGTCGTTCATCAGCTCGGTCACATAGATCGACAGTGACGGCAGACCCATTCCGGTGCCCTGGACGGATATCTGCTCACCGCGGTACGTGCCACTGAAGCCGAGCATGTTCCGAACCGTGGAGTAGCACGTCACATCGTCCAGGTACGTGTCCGCGATCCACTGTGCTCGGAGCGGATCTCCGGGAAGCAGCACCCGCGGCGCGATGTCGCCGGGCGCCGCGCCGAGGTGGGTGCTCACCAGGCCGATCCTTCCATCCCGCGGGTCAGGTCGCGCTCATCACGACGAATGCGCCGTGGGTGCCGTACCCGAGGGCCTTCTGGGCGTACGGCGTGCCGTCAAACGTCAGCAGCAGCCATCGGCCGTCTGCCGGGGTGATCATGGGATGGGGGATGTTCGTGCCGTACGGCGCGTCCAGCCGGCCCTGCTCGCGCATCCGGAGGTCGTACACGGGGTACGTCCGAGCCGACCCGTCGCTGGCGAGGACGTGCCACTCGTTGCCGACCCGCTGAAGCAGCGAGCCTTCGGTCTGGTCTCGTCGTCGGTCCGCGTCGATCAGTTCGAGGCCGTCGGTGTAGTCGGTGCCCTCGGGGCCGGCGGCGAGCGCGGGGTGGAACACGAAACGGCCCGGGCCGGTCGACGGCGCCTGCGTGAACGTGCAGAACCAGCGCGTTCCGATCCGGGTCAGCCCGGGATCCCAAACCTCGAGCGACGTGGGGAGCGCGAGGGGTTCGGACCGCAGGACGTGGACGCCGTCGAGCAGGTCTTCGGTGGTGCTCAGATGTCGTGCGTGGACGGGCTGCTCACCGAAGTCACCCCAGGACGACACGACGGCGATCGTGCGGCCGTTCGCCGGGTCCAAGACGAGCTGACCCGCGTGGTCGCCGACGACGCGCCCGTCGCGTTCGAAGAACAGCTTGCTGACCGGCCGGACCTTCGACGGGTCGTCGAGGTCGAGCGTCCACACGCCCCAATGCGCCTGTTGGAAGAATCCCAGGCCAGCGCTCGTCATGGTGAAGTACAGCTGCCGGTCCCGAATGTACGGACGTCCGTCCCCGTACTGGACCACATGTGGGTCGCGAACGCCGACCTGCCCGAAGTAACCGGCGCCGACCCGGCCGATCATCACGGCGCCGGTGCCTCGGCTGCCGTACGCGTAGCGGAGCCGGCCGAGGACGACCGGGTCCCGGAGGTCCAGGTGCGCACGGACCTTCTGTCGCTCCCTGAGCAGCGGACGCCAGTGTTCACCTGCCGGACGGGCGAGAACGGTCACCGCGTTCTCGTTAAGGACGAACGCGAACGTGAAAGGAGGCTTCAGGTTCGCCCGTCTCGACGCGACCGTGATCGATGAAGAGCCGTGCTCGATGTCGATCAGGACGCGACCCGTCGCCGCGTGGAAGCGTGCGAACACCGAGCGCGATGGCGACGCCAGTCCGGCGACGACCTGCGATGTCGAGCGCAGATCTGTGACCTCGACCACGACCGCGGCGAACGGGGCCGAAGGCCCTTCGGTCGTGATGACGACGTTCGGTGGTTCGAGCATGGCCGGTCGTGCAGCGGCGTACTGCGTGAAGTGCGGAGAAAGCAGGGCGAACGGGCGCTGCGTGTGCGCGACCTCGAACCTCAGGTCCTGAAGCCGCTGGGTCATCGTCGCCCTCCGCAATGCCGCCGGATCAGGACCGCGTACGTTCGGGCGCAGTCGAGGACATCGTCGAACGCGACCTGCTCGTCGACGGCGTGCGCATGCCGCGCGTCGCCGGGCCCGTACTGGATGGTCGGGATTCCGACGGCCGCGTAGTGCCGTAGGTCGGAGCCGTACGGCCCGCCTTCGGCGCGCGGCCGAGCACCGACGACGTCGGCCACCGTCTCCTGCGCATCGGCGAGGAGCGCGTGGCCCGGCGGCAGTCCGGCAGGGGCGAACATGCCGCCAGGCCAGTCGACCGTCACTGGGTGCTCGGCGAGCCAGGCGTCGGTCGCGCAAGCCCGCGAGACGGTGTCCTCGAAGACGGCGATCGCCTCGGTGATCGTCTCACCGGGTCGCACGCCGTAGCGCCCAGTCGCAGTGAGCCGGTCGGGTACGGTGCTGGCCCAGTCGCCGGCGGCTACGGTGCCGACGGACAACGGCCAGCCGAGGTCCAGATGGGCGAACAGCGGGTCGGTCGCCCGGTTCCGCTCGGCCTCGAGCCGCCGCAGTTCCCGGTGGACCACGTCGAACTTCTCGATCGCGCTGACCCCCTGCGAGCGGGTCGAACCGTGGGTCGCGAGGCCAGGAACCCGGAGCCGGAACGTCAGCGAACCCGCATTCGCGGAGATGATTGCGTGGTTGGTCGGCTCGGCGATCACGCAGGCGTCGCCGAGATGGCCTCGGCGCACGGTCGCGTACGAACCGATCCCGCCGTCTTCCTCGCCGATCACGAGGTGGACGGCCAGCGGACGCCGCCAGCTCATCCCGGACGCCTGCACGGCGTCCGCGGCACCGAGGATCGCGGCGACCCCCCCTTTCATGTCGCAGGTACCGCGGCCCCAGAGCATGCCGTCGACCTCGCGGAGCGTGTACGGGTCGCTGCCGTGCCAGGAGTCGAGATCACCCGGCGGTACGACGTCGCAGTGGCCGTTGAGGACGAGCGCCGGCGTCGTCGACGGGTCGCCGGGGAGCGTCCCGACGCATCCCCAGGCATCCGTCCGGGCGACCTCCATTCCGGGGAAGTCCAGCGCCTGTCGAAGCTGGTCGAGATCGATGCGCCAGTGGTCGGTGCCGGCGCCCAGGCCGCGCAGCCGCTCAGCGCCCCAGCGCATCACGTCCACCTCGGCGGGCGAGCCGCCGATGCTGGGTATCGCAACCAGTTGTTCGAGGTCCCGCCGGATCGCGTCCGCGTCGATCGCAGAGACCAGCCGCGATTCTTCGGCGGTTAGGGGCATTGCGCGATTGTGTCAGGTGTCGGCGGTTAGGGGCATTGCGCGATTGTGTCAGGTGCCGGAGCCGGAGCGCGATTGTGTCAGGTGCCGGAGTTGGAGCGCGATTGTGTCAGGTGCCGGGGCCGGAGCGCCGGCGCGGCCTCAGGGTCAGCCGCATGACCAACCGGGTCGGTGAGCGCCGGACGACTTCTCGGAACCCGGCATGCTCGTAAAGGCTGCGTGACCCGAAGAACATGAAGTCGGCGTGGCTACGTTCCGGTTTGTCGACGGGGTACGCCTCGAGCGTGCGAACGCCATGGCGGCGAGCGTGGTCGACGGCACCGGCCAGCAACCGGCGTTGTACGCCGACGCCGCGGTGCGCCTTGTCGACGTAGAAGCAGACCACCGACCACACAGGGAGGTCGTCCACTGGTTTCATGATCGGTGAGCGCTGCAGCTTCGCGTAGTCCGCCCGAGGGCCGAGCGACACCCAGCCGACGGGTTCGCCGCCGAGGTATCCGAGCAGACCCGGCGCGCACGAGCTCCTCGCGAGCGCATGCAAAGCCTCCTTGTTGTCGGGTGCCTTCGGCTGCTCGCCTGCCGTCCCGCTGCGGCGGTAGTACATGCACCAGCAACCGCGGACGATGGAGCCGCCCGGCCGACCGAACAGTTCCTCGAGGTGTGGCCAGGTGTCGTCATCCAGCGGCCGTACCTCGAATCGCCTCGCCATGACGTGAAGTCAACCACTGCGGGCGGACCGAGACGGGAGCCGTCGGATCACGGCGACCTCCGCGTATCGTCACGATGGTGGAGAGACGTCCGCTGGCCAAGGTGAACTTCAGCACCGACCTCCACGACCGGTTGAGCCACCAGCGGGGTGATCCCGAGTTCCACCGGAGCGCCTGGAAGGCGGCGACCACGCGCGTGCTCGTCGCCGACGAACGCGGCCGACTTGCCGTGACATCGCAGGGTGGGCTCGCGTACCTGTCGACCGGGGACGCCCCGGAGGGTGACCGGCTACTGCTGGGCAGGGTCGGCGACGCCGTCTACTTCCTGGTTCTCGCCATCCCGGGCATGCTCGGCGACCGGGCGGCGATGAGCCTGCGCGAGCTGTTCGGCGGGCTGGAGGCATGGGAGGCGAGCCTTGCAGTGCACGCGGTGGGTGTCGCGAACTGGCATCGAGCGCATCCGCGGTGCGCGCGCTGTGGCGGCCTTACCGAGATCGTCGGGGGCGGTGAGTCCCGGCGCTGTCTCGACTGCGGCAGCTCACACTTTCCCCGGACCGACCCGGCCGTGATCATGCTTGTGGTCGACGACGACGACCGGGTCCTCCTCGGCCACAACGCTCAGAGACCGGACGGCTGGTTCTCCGCCCTGGCCGGCTTCGTCGAGCCCGGCGAGTCGCTCGAAGCGGCCGTACGACGGGAGGTCGCAGAGGAGGTCGGCCTGGTCGTCGACGACGTCGTCTATGTCGGCAGCCAACCCTGGCCGCTGCCGTCGAGCCTGATGCTCGGCTTCTTCGCCCACACGCCGGACCCGGCGTTCGAGGTCGACGGCGAGGAGATCACCGAGGCCCGGTGGTTCACCCGACGCGAGATGCTCAAGGCGGCCGAGACCGGCGCGGTCCTCCTCCCGGGCGGCGTCTCCATCGCCCGGGCGCTCGTCGAGGACTGGTACGGCGGCCCGCTCCCCGGTTCCTGGTAGACCACTACGCATCTGTGGACGGGAATGTCCGCGCCGACGTCGGCTCGAACTTCCCATGCTGGCATGGCAAGCGGTCGCCCGAAGCGGGCAAATCGGCGCGCTAGGCGACCATCTGCCATGCCAGGGTCGGCCGCCGGCAGCGTCGCGGCGCCACGCCAGCGGGAACGGGCGCGGCACCAATGCAACATCATCGATGTCCGGACCGTTGTCTAGGCTGGGCGGCGATGACAATCCCGACCGTGTCCGGCGAGCAGCTGCTGACCGGTCTCGATCCCGAGCAGCACGCCGTCGCGACCTGTCTCGACGGTGCGGTCCGGGTGCTGGCAGGCGCCGGAACCGGCAAGACTCGCGCGATCACCCACCGGATCGCGTACGCCGTCCATACCGGCGCGTGCCCCGAAAGCGAGATCCTCGCGGTGACGTTCACGACCCGCGCCGCGGGCGAGATGCGGACCCGGCTGGCCGAGCTTGGTGTCGATGGCGTGCAGGCGCGGACGTTTCACTCAGCCGCCCTTCGACAGGCTCGATTCTTCTGGCCTCAGATCTACGACACCGAGCTTCCGCGGCTGGTGGAGTCGAAGCTCTCGATGGTGGCCGAGGCCGTGAGCCGATCGCGGCTCAAGGCGAGTCCCAGTGAGCTGCGCGACCTCGCGTCCGAGGTGGAGTGGGCCAAGGTCTCGAACGTGAGCCCGGACTCCTACCCTTCCCTGGCGACCGCCGCCGGACGTCAGCTGGCGGGGTTCGACGTTGCGTCGATCGCGCAGATCTACCGGTCCTACGAAGACGTGAAGGCTGACCGCCACGTCATCGACATGGAAGACACGCTGCTCTGCGCGGTCGGCGTGCTGAGCGCGGACGACCGGGTCGCGTCGCAGTTCCGACGCCAGTACCAATCATTCGTCGTCGACGAGTTCCAGGACGTCAGCCCGCTGCAGTTTTCGCTGCTGCGGCTGTGGCTCGGTGAACGGTCCGAGCTGTGCGTGGTCGGCGACCCGGCTCAGACGATCTACTCGTTCGCGGGAGCCCGAGCCGACTACCTGCTCCACTTCACCAAGACGTTCCCGGGTTCGACCAGCATCGAGCTGACTCGCAACTACCGCTCGACGCCGGAGATACTCGCTGCGGCGAACCAGGTGATGTCGGCCGACACGCGATCCGGCGCCGTGACGCTGCGGCCAACCCGGGCCAGTTCGGTGCCGGTGACGTTCCACCGATGTGGCGACGAGGTCGAGGAGGCCGAGCTCGTCGCGAACGAGATCGCTGCGCTGGTTTCCAACGGCGTAGCCGCCCGCGAGATCGCGGTTCTGTTCCGAGTCAACGCGCTGTCGGAGAACTTCGAGGAGGAGCTCACCCGCCGCTCGGTTCCGTTTGTCGTGCGGGGCACCGAACGCTTCTTCGAGCGCCGCGAGGTGAGGGAAGCCGTCACGTTGCTGCGCGTTGCGGCGCGGATCGAGGAGCACCAGGCCGACCTGGTCGCGAGCGTGCAGGACGTCTTGAGCACGGCCGGTTGGACGGAGGTGGCCCCGGCCGGCCGTGGCCGCGTACGCGATCGCTGGGAGTCGCTCCAAGCCATCGTCAAGCTGGCGGCTGACCACGCGTCGGCTGCATCCGAGTCACCTCTGAGTGACTTCGTCGCCGAGCTCGACCGACGGATGAGCACCCAACAGTCTCCCGCCACCGACGGGGTGACCCTGGCTACGTTGCATTCCGCCAAGGGCCTCGAGTGGTCGGTCGTGTTCCTCGTCGGCGTCACCGAGGGAACGCTGCCGATCTCGTACGCCGACACGCCGGCCGCCGTCGCCGAGGAGCGGCGACTCTTCTACGTCGGCATGACCAGGGCGCGCGACCGGCTGTCGATCTCCTGGGCCGCCGCCCGAAACGCCGGCGGCAGGGCATCGCGGATCCCGTCGCGGTTCCTGGACGGTCTGGTCGACAGCGGTACCGGAACTGAGCGCCGTACACGTCGTGGCCGCGGAGCCAAGGGTTCGGCGGCGAGGACGGTCGCCCACTGCCGCGTCTGTGCACGTCCACTCGGTGACGCGACGGAACGAAAGCTCGGACGCTGCGTCGATTGCCCCGTCGACTACGACGAGGCGTTGTTCGAGTCGCTGCGCGCGTGGCGACGCGAGCGCGCGATGTCCGAGTCGGTTCCGGCGTACTGCGTGTTCACCGACGCCACCCTCACCGCGCTGGCCGAGATGCGGCCGGTCGATCCGCCGGCGCTGATCCGGGTCCCGGGCATCGGGCAGACCAAGCTGGACAAGTACGGCGACGAGGTACTCGCGCTCGTCAACGACGGAGCCGCCATCCAGGATGGTCACGGTTCAGACACAACACCCCGAACTCCGGGTTAATTGGATTGCATGGCCCGAACGGATCCGCGTAGTCTGCTCTAGCCGCCGGGACAGTCCGGCGGCGGACCTCAGAAACGAGTTCCCAGCTCCGAGCCTGACGAGAGGAGGGCAAGCCACGATGAACATCACCGCAACCGCCGCCAACGCGACCGAGCGCGCCCAGATCAGCGCTGCCCCCGTCGCGTTTGGTGCGGTGACGCCCGTTCGCTGCTCGACAGTCGCCACGTCCCTCCACCAGGGGTACGTCATCGATCTGCCGATGTTCGTCAAGGGTGTGTCCCCGGGTATCCGTGCTGGAAGTCCGCCGGTCTAGAGAGATCGCTGACCGGCCACCTCCAAGCCGCGGAACCCGACAGGGATCCGCGGCTTTTTCGTTTCCCGTTCACCAACGAGTGGTCACATGGAGGTGACTCATGACAATCAGCGTTTTCGACGTGCTCGCCGCGCAGGCGGACCCGGAGATCGACCAGCGCACCCTGCCCTGCCGGCTGAATGACCCGGAGCTCTTCTTCGCCGAGGCTCCGGCCGATGTCGAACGGGCGAAGGCGTTGTGCCTCGACTGCCCCGTTCGTGAACTGTGCCTCGACGGCGCACTCGAGCGTCGGGAGCCATGGGGCGTTTGGGGCGGTCAGCTCTTCGTTGCCGGAGCCGTCGTCGCCCGCAAGCGTCCACGAGGTCGACCACGCAAGAGCGAGGTGGCCGCGTGACCGGCATCGCTGGCGTAGGCCAACAGCAAGAGGAACCAACCATGCAAACAGACGTTGCTTTGACAAGGAGCACCAAGATGAATCTCATCCATGAAGATGTCGCGCGTGCCCATATCGAGGCGCGCATCGAACAGGCGCGCCTCCTCAACCGCGGCCGAAGCCTCGAACGCGTCCAGCGTTTGCGGCGTCGGGCCGATCGCGCGACCGCGCACGCGCGGCTGATCCTCGCTCGTACCTTGTGAGCGTGGAAACCTGCTCGCACCTGGCGTGCGGGGAGGGCAGAGCAGCTCGCAGCTGCGAGCGAGAAAGGGCAAGAGTGCCCGGGACCCGATGACGGGGACCGGGCACTCTTCCTGTCAAGGTGCCTGTCCGAGGGCCCGACGAGGTCTGGTCCGAAAGGCCCACAGCGTCCGGCTCGTCAGGCGGCGAACCCCGGCATCTCCTCCTCGAGGATCCGCCGGAACGGTGCCCGGGCACCGAGCTGGGACAAGACACCGATCCCACCGAGCCAGACCCGGTGGATCAGCAGGTACTCGGGCGGCAGGTTCATCTTCAGCATCGTGGAGAAGTCGGGCCGCCGAGGATCGTTGAGCCGGGCGAACTGCATCTGCATCCATTCTCGGTTGAACGCGAACGTCTCGGTCCGAGCGGGCTCGACGAACGGACCGAGATAGCGATGAAGCTCCTCGGGATCGATGTCGGCGTCCTGCTTGATGAAACCGGCGCGGCGCATGCCGTCGAGAACGGCGTCGTAGTCGTCGTCGGCGGCGTGCCGCAACACCTCGCCGATGAGTTGCGGCAGGCCGTCAGGCAGCCGGGCTACCAGCCCGTAGTCGACCACGCCAAGCCGACCGTCCGCGAGGATGCGGTAGTTGCCGGGGTGGGGATCGGAGTGCAGCAGCCCCGCGCGTGCCGGTCCGGAGAACAGGAAGCGTACGTACGCCTCACCGTAGGTGCTGCGATCCTGCGGCGATCCGTCGACGATCAGTCGTGCCAGCGAGCGGTTGGACTCGAGCCACTCGGTCACCAGAACGCGGGTCGAGTTCGTGACGACGTCGGGGACGGCAATCACCGGGTCGCCTCGGAACCGGTCGGCGAATGTTCGCTGCGCAGCGGCTTCGAGATCGTAGTCGAGCTCCTCGGCGATCCGGGCCTGCAGCTCCTCCACCAGCGGCTTGACGTCGATGCCCGGAGTCAGCCGGCTGAACAACTTGGCAGCACGGGCGATCTGGCGAAGGTCGCTCATCAACGCATCCCCCGCACCCGGGTACTGCACCTTGACGGCCACCGGACGACCGTCCTCCCAGACGCCTCGGTGGACCTGGCCGATGGACGCGGCAGCGGCCGGGTCGTCCTCGAACGACCGGAACCATCGGCGCCAACCAGCGCCGAGCTCGCGTGCCATCACTGCATGCACCGTCGACGCCGGCATCGGGGGAGCCGCGTCTTGCAGCTGGGTCAGCGTCGCCCGGTACGGGGCAGCGAGATTCTCGGGGAGCGCAGACTCGAACACAGACATCGCCTGACCGAACTTCATCGCGCCGCCCTTGAGCTCTCCGAGCACCTTGAACAGCTGGGCGGCGGTCTGCTCCTGCACCTGCCCGATCACGACGTCGGCGGGCGCACCACCGATCCGCTTTCCGAGCCCGACGGTCGCGCGGCCGGCGAAGCCGAGCGGCAGGCTCGCCAGCCTCGCGGTCCTGGCGACCGTCTTGCGCGGAATGGAGGTCATGCGCCCATTATTGCCTGCGTCCGTTCGTCGGCATGGCCCTGCCACCAGCAGCCGCAGCAGGGGTGTGGCTCGAACCGGGTACGCTCCGGGCCTTCGGGCCCCAGCGGGATGTCGATCGTGGCGCCGACGGACGCCACCGGAAGCCCCGTCGCCCACTGCACGGCCTCGCGGGCGGCATACGCGCCGACCAGTCGGGCCAACGCCTCCTCGCAGGAAGGAGCCGTCGGTGGCGGATCGGTCGCCGACGCGACCAGGATCGGCCAAGCCGGGTCGAGATCGGCTCGGGCGGCGTCGACGCAGCGAAGGCAAGCCGACGCACCCGGGTCGACGAACGGTCCGACGACACCGACGGTGTCGCGTACGTGTGCAACGAGATGTGGCTGACCGGAACGGAGCCGCTCGTCGACGACCAGCCGGTCCGGTTCGTGGTCGGCCGCGAGTATGGACACCGTCGCGGCACTCGGGTGCAGCGTGAGCTGTCGGCCTGGGAGCGCCGCGCGTACGGCGTCGGCGACCGCGCCGCCTCCGTGCACCCAGTAGCGCGCAGCGCGTTGGCGCCCCACCAGCTCGCCAGCCGTCACATGGGGTGGCGCGACCAGCCATGCGTTCGCCCAGGCCGACGCGGATTGTCCCTGCGAGCCGGCGACCGTCGCAGGCTGGTCGACGACGATGCCAAGCCGGACCATCGTCGCCAGCAGGTGATTCGTCGTCGCCCGGTCGACACCGTCGGCGTCGGCCATGGCGACGATGCCGGCGGCCGTCCGCGACCCGTCCATCCGGTGCAGCAAGTGGCGGAGCTCGGGCGTATCAGCGACCGCGACCACGCCTGGCCAATCCAGCCCGACCTGGACCAGACGAGGGTCGCGCCGAAGGACACGAAGCCCGGGACGCAGCACGGGGCGCATTGGCCGACCTCCTGACCGTGACCGGGGACGGGGTCAGCGTGCCAGCAATGCCGTTCGTGCGTCGACCGCTGTCCACAACGGTCGGAGTCCGCGGACCGGTCAGCGCAGACGGGAGGGGCGGCCGCGCAG